>NZ_CP072635.1:0-994244 GCF_018304685.1 Chloracidobacterium sp. D
ATGACCGTACCCTACGCAAGCCCCGAACAGGTGCGCGGGGAAGCCGTGACCACGGCGACGGATGTCTATGCGCTGGGCGTCCTGCTGTATGAGCTGCTCACCGGCTGCCTGCCCTTTCATGTCGAGAAGGTCAGCGAAGGAAAGCCATCGTTGGAGTACCTCATTCAACAGGTCGAGCCGCCGCCGCCCAGCGTGGCGGTGCGGCAGCCGGAGAAGATGCTGAAACCGTCCAGTTCACCAGCCGAGGTCCGGCCAGCGTCCAGCCGGGAACTGGCCGGCGACCTGGATGCCATCGTTATGCGGGCCATGCACAAGGACCCACCGGCGCGGTACGCCTCAGCGGAACAGTTGGCCGCCGACATCGAGCACTATCTGCAGGGATGGCCCGTGCTGGCGCGCGGTGCGTCAGCGCGCTACCGGCTGCGGAAATTCCTGCATCGCCACCGGGTCACAGCCGGACTCACGCTGGTGTTCATCACCGCGCTGGCCGTCACCACCGTCATTTCACTCCGGCAGGCCCATCTGGCCGTGCTGGCCGAGGAGCAGGCCAAACGGCAGTTTCAGGAAACGTGGTCGCTGGTGCGCTCGAACATCTTCGAGCTGCACGATGCCATCGAGCGGCTGCCCGGCTCGACTTTGCCAATATGGGAGAAGACGCAGACCATCCGGCGGAAGCTCTCGCGCAGTGGCAGCGTATCGAAGCCTATCGGCAAAAATTGCAGGAAGTCGGTTCTGTGGCAACGGAAGCTCAGGGGCTTCAGGCGGAAGTGCCCCTCAACCTGGCAAGATTGGCCGTGCAGTGCGATGCGTTGGCTGTCGGCTGGCAGGCGGTCCAACGGCTGGAAGCCATCATCCCCAACCTGCCGGATGACCTCCAGCGGGTGCGGTATTGGCGCACGCTCGTGGAAGCCTACCGACGCCTCGGCAATCCCGGCGCGTCCCTGGCGGCCAAAGCCCGGTTGGCGCAATGGCTGGCGCAGTCCGGGACCGAAGGGGCATCGCCCGCGGTCCTTGGAACGGCGGCTGATCTGTATCTCGATACGTCGCTGGGGCTGACCAATCCCCACCGGGCGCTGACGCTGCTGCGCACTCTGGCAGCATCTGACGCACTAGGGAAAGAAAGCATCCAGCCCTTGTTCATCAAGGCCCTGGAACAGGTTGGAGATGAAGCCGGAGCCAACCGTTACTGCCAGACGTACGCAGAAATCACACGGGCGCTGGTACAGGACGCGCCGTAGCGGGGCGCGCCTCTGCCCCGCGTCGCCCGTCCGGTTCAGCTGGCAGAAACGGCTGACCAGTGCACCGGCAGACTGGACTCTCCGGAAGCAGGAACAGAACACGCGGCCCAGACCCGCCCGGCACAGGTGTGGCCGCTGACGACGGCGCTCTCGATGGTGGCCGGCAGCCCGGTATCCGTCCAGTCACCGGCCAGGTACAGCCCGGCGATACCGGTTTCGTGCGCCGGGCGGAGCCTTTCGGCCGCCGGGGTCGCTGCAAAGGTGGCGTGCTGTTCCTTGATGACCCGCGCGTGCACCAGATGCGCTTTATTGACCTTTGACATAACCCGGTTGAGATCAGATAAAGCCAAATCAATCAAGGCTTTAGATGGCAATTGCGCCGTTTCGCGGGCGGCGCTGATGACGAGCGAAACGTGATAGTAAGGTGAAACCGGCGTCGTCAGCGCGCGTTTGTCGAAAGCCCACTGCATGGTTGTGCCCAGCAGTCCGACGAATGGCGCTTCCAGCACCGGACGGTCAAACCACAGGTTGACCGAAACGATGGGTGAACTGGTCAACTGCGCGGCGGCCGGAATGAGTGTCCCGGCGTACCGGGCGACATCGTGGTAGGGGGCCGTACTGATGCAGGCATCGCCGGGCAACATTTCACCGTTGGCCAGAATGACGCCCCGGAAGCGCCCCTGCTCGACGGCAAGGGCTTTGACGGTGGCCTGGCAGCGTACGCTGCCGCCCCGCGCCTCGATAAAACGCTGCGCCTGCCCCGTGTAGAGTTCACTCAAACCCACCGTCGAGACGGCCAGCCTGGCATCCTCAAAGCTGCCTCCGAAGCCCTGCTGGAGCACCCGCATCAGCAGGACGGCGGCCGCCCGTTCCGGGGTTTCATTGAGTGTGGCCATGATGAGCGGGTCCCAGAAGCGTCTTCGCATGCGCGCCGACTGTCCGCAGTCGTCCAGCCACTCGGCTGCGGTGAGATCGGCCAGGCGCGTCCGGTAGTGGTGTTTGTGGCGGTACAGGTTCCACCCCAGCCGCAGCAGTCCGAGCTTGTCACGCAGCGACAGCCCGCCCAGTCCGAGCAACCCGCCCAACAGGTGCAGCGGCGCCGGAAGCGGCGGGCACCGGAACGACGCCGCGCCTTCCGGCGCAAGGAAGTCCACCCGTGGGGCGTCAAAGGTGCGTACCAGGTGGCGGCTGCCGATGCGTTCCAGAAAGCGCAGCGTTTCGTGGTAGCAGCCCATCATCAGGTGCTGCCCGTTGTCCACGGTGTCGCCGGTCACTTCATCCCGGAACGAATAGGCGCGGCCGCCCAGTCGTGGGCGGCGCTCCAGTACCGTGACGCGCACGCCCCGTTCGGCCAGCGCCGTCGCGGCGCTCAAACCGGCAAAACCCCCGCCAATGACAATGCAGTGAAATGGTCGCATCACCATGTTGCAGGAAAAAGGCGCGCCACATTGCGGAGCGCGCCCTGCCCACGTTCAAGCGGTAAACGTCTCTGCTCAGGGAATCCGAATGACCTGTCCGGGATAGATCAGATCGGGATTTTTGATGGTATCGCGGTTGTGCTCATAAATGTTTTGCCAGGTCGTCCCGTACTGTGCGGCAATCCTGCTCAGCGTGTCGCCGGGCTTGACCGTGTAGGTCTGTCCGCTGCCCTGACCGTCGGCCGTGATGGCAAACACCAGATCGCCTGCACTCAGGGAGGGGTCAATGATCTGCCAGGCCTTGAGCATTTCCTGCTGGACGGCGTCAGTTGTTGAGCCGGAAAGCGTCAGGACGCCATTTTCCTCCGAAGCCGAGAAATTGGCGACGCCGTGCCGGTACGCCATATCAATCAGCGCGCGGTATTTTTCCGTTGCAGACATGATGTGCCCTCCTTGATCCCTTATTGTTCAGTCAGCTCGTCGGAAATGACTTTTTTTGGCTTGGCCGAACCGACGGCGGCCAACGCCTGTGCCTTTTTGCCCTTTGGTACGGTGCCCTTGACCGTCGCCTCACCATTCATGACGGTGACGGTCACGCCCGTAATTTTTGCCTTTTGCAGGGCAGCCTCAATGGCGCTTTGGAGCTGGATGTCTTCGGGAGATGGTTTTGGCGGTTCTGGTGCAGGGGGTGGCGGTTCCGGGGCCTTTTGTTGCGTCGGTGGTGGTGCTTCCGGTTTCTTCTCTTCGGAAGAGCAACCGCTGGACAGCACCAATCCGGCGGCAACAACCAGCCCGAGTGTGGCGGTTGCCAGTCCTGAATGGCGACGAATAAGCATGGGTTCTGCTGGCTCCTGAGGCAGTGATGAGGTAAAGCGGGCGCACGCTAGCATGGCTGTCAGACTTTGCCTAGCGCCGGGGAGAGAAGGTAGGGAATGGTATGAGGAGAGAGGGGCTCAATCTTCTTGGGTTTGCTGTATGGAAGCCACTCAGGTCGGAACCAAAAACTCATCAAAGTCCGCCCCATTCGCCTTCCCAACCCTTACCTCCTCACGCGGAGCTTCGGAGAGGTGATTCTCCACGGCTCCGCATGAGGAAGTCAGTCTGGCGGAGCGGATGGCGTGTCATGACTGTGGTTCAGTAGGGATTCGGGACGCCCGCCACACAGCGCGCCGTGTCGCGGGCAATGAGCAACTCTTCATCGGTCGGGATGACATAGGCCGCCAGACGGCTGCCTTCGCGGCTGATGACGCCTTCCCTGCGGTTCACGAGCGCCTGGTTTTGCGCCGGGTCGAGTTCGAGACCAAACCACTCCAGCCCCTCACAGATGCGTGTGCGGACTTCAGCCGCATTTTCCCCGATGCCACCGGTAAAAACGACGGCATCTGCGCCGCCCATTGCAGCCAGGTAGGCTCCGATGTACTTCCTGGCCCGGTAGCAGAACATTGCCACCGCCAGTTTGGCGCGGCGGTCGTCATGCTCGTGGATTTCATCGAGCAGGTCGCGCATGTCGTTGGTCAGCCCGGAAACACCCAGCAACCCCGACTGTTTGTTGAGCAGCGCCTCGATTTCCCGCGCCGTGAAACCTTCTTTCATTTCAAGGAAATCCACAATCGAGGGGTCAATGTCGCCGGCACGGGTGCCCATCATCAGCCCTTCAAGCGGCGTGTAGCCCATGGAGGTGTCCACTGACGCCCCGGCCTTGATGGCACAGGCAGAACACCCATTGCCCAGATGGAGCGCGACAATGTTGGTTTCTTCTCGTGATTTCCCAGTCAGTTGGCGGTAACGATAGGCCACATAGCGAAAGGAAGTTCCATGGAAACCATACCGCCGCAGCCTGTGCCGCCGATAAAGCTGGTAGGGCAGGGCATAGAGATAGGCCACTTCGTTCAGGGTTTGATGAAAGGCTGTGTCAAAGACGGCCACCTGGGGAAAACCAGGACCGAACACTTCCGCCCCGGCCCGAATGCCCTTCAGATTGGCCGGGTTGTGCAGTGGCGCCAGATCAATGCAGGCCTCGATGCCACGGATGACCTCATCCGTGATGAGCGTCGAGTGGGTAAAGCATTCGCCGCCGTGAACCACCCGGTGGCCGATGGCGTGGATGTCCGCAACGCTCTGGACTTCCGCAATCCCTGATTCGCCGGAACAGGCCCAGCGCAGGATTTGTTCGACAGCCTGGCGATGGTCGCGGACCGGGGCGGTTTGGCGTGAAACCTTGCCGTCCACGCGGAAGGTCAGCACGGCCTCGCCGCCGATGCGTTCGATGATGCCGGAGGCCAGCCGGCGGTCGGCGTTGTGCTCGATGGCGTCCACGTCGGTGGCGATGATTTGAAACTTGACCGACGAACTGCCGCAGTTGAGAACGAGAATGTTCATAGTTCCAGGCCCTTCGGAAGGAGTCTGTCAGAGGAAGATGTCAGAACGTGCAGTATGACCGGCGCCGCCTGGCAGACTGGACGGTTGCCTTCCAAAGTCGCTGTTCTCCAACCGGAGGCGGGAACATAACGGTCGCTTTGGTGCATGGCCCGTGGTGGGTGGCTTCCTGCGCGGTGTCGTTGGGGGGTGCCCATAGCAACCCCTCGTTGCCATTCTGTTTTTCAAGTAGGATTGAAGGCAACGTCTGCCCGCGCAGGCACGTCCACGTACCTGTGTGTCACCGACCTTCACCGAACGACAGTCTCGAAAGCGGCGACAAAGAAAAGCGGCGACAAGCGACGAGGAAACCATCCCATGCGTGCCCTGATCCTGCTTTGCATGACCCTGTGGCTCGGCGCTCCGGCCGTTGCCTTCCCGTCCCTCCCCGGCGCTCAGGGGGCGGCCGCACCGGATGCCCTTGCGGCCTACAACCAGGCCACCCAGGCGCTGTCGGCCGGAAAGTACGAAGAAGCCATCCAGTTGTACACCCAGGCCATCGAGCGGAAGGCAGACTTCCCGGAAGCCTACAACTGGCGCGGATTCGCCTACCGTGCCACCGGACGGCGCGAAGAAGCGCGCCGGGATTTCGACCGCGCCATCCAGTTACGCCCCAACTACGCCAAAGCCTATGAGCTGCGCGCCCTGACGCTCTATGAACTCGGCCAGTACGCCGATGCCGTCAAGGACTACACCGAGGCGTTCAAGCTCGATCCCAAGTCCCAGTCCAATATCGGCTACCGCGGCCTGTGCTATTTCGGGCTGGAGCAGTACGACGAGGCCATCCGTGACTTTGATGCCGCCATCAAGGCCAGCCCCCGTGAAGCGCTCTGGTTTGTCTATCGGGGCCGGGCTTACGAGGCCAAACGCGACAGCAAGCGCGCCCTGTCGGATTATGAGCAGGCGTTGCTTCTCGATCCGAACAACGTCCGGGCGCGGACGGCGCGGGGTGTGGCGCTCTATGTGCAGGGGCAGTACGAACGTGCCATCGCTGATTTCGATGTGGCCCTGCGCGCCGAACCGAACAATCAGGACCTGCTGGCCTACCGCGGCCAGGCCCACATTGAACTCAAACGCTTCGACCGGGCGGTAAAGGACTTCGATGAACTCGTACGGCTCGATCCCAACAACGCGCGCGGCTACGTCGGACGCGGTTTTGCGCGCTACCAAGTCAAGGACTATGCACTGGCGAAAGCGGATTTTGACCGCGCGCTGGAACTTGACCCCAACACGGGCAAGGTCTTTTGCTACCGCGCCATGACGCACCGTGAGATGGGGCAACTTGAAGCCGCCGATGCTGATTTCAGGCAGTGCTTCACGCTCGATGTCGGGCAGAAAACTGTGTACGGCAAGGCTGCTGAGGATGTGGCCACACAGCTTGAGGCGGCCACCCCACCGCCCGACCCACCCCGCCGCCAGCCGCCGGATGACCGTGCCGAACCGCCGGACGACTCTGCCGGGCGGCGTGGGCGTCCACGGCGGGTTGTAACCGGGATGCCTCCCGGCCAGGATACCGAGCCGCTGCCGGATGACCAGCCGGCGCGTCCGGCTTCGCCGGGGCGTTCCACGCCGCGCCCGAACCCCGCCCCAACCGATCCGGACCCGCTGCCGGGCGGCGGGATGACCACCGGTGGCTCATCTGCCGGCATGGTATCAAGCATCGGGAACACTCAGGCATTGGCTTTTCTGCGGGCGATTCGGGACGGCAACGAAGCGCGCGTGCGGCAGATGCTTCAGCAGGGGATGTCGCCCAACGTGGTGGCAGCCAACGGCATGACGGCACTGATGATCGCGGCCGATAGTGGCTACGGGCGGATTGTCCAGGCATTGTTGCAGGCGCAGGCCGATGTCAGCGCGGTGGACAGCCAAGGACGAACGGCGCTCATGTATGCCGCGCGCACCGGCAACATCGAGTGTGTGACGGCGCTGCTCAGTCGGGGTGGCATCGGGGTTGATGCGCAGGATGAAGAAGGGATGACGGCGCTGATGCACGCCGCTGACCGGGGCCACCGGGCGGCCGTACGGGCGATTCTGGCCCGGCGTCCCAACATCAATGTGCGCAGTCGCACCGGGATGACGGCCTACACGCTGGCCGTGCGCAACGGCGACATCGAAATCGTCAACGCCATCCGCGCTGCCGGCGGCCGCTAGTGGCTGCCGGCTCTACGGGGCGGCGGCGGCTTTCCGCGCCGGCTGGGCCGTCAACTCCCGCAGCAGGGCCACAACACCGGGTTTACCTTCGCCGATGAGTCGGGCGCGGCGCGCGCGGTAGTCTTCCAGTACCGCCAACGCCCGGGTGCGCAGGTGTTTTTCCTCGTCGGTTTCCGCGCTTCCTCTGGGAACCGCCCAGGTAAATCCGCCGGTAGCCCGCGTCTGGGTCGGGATGTGCCGGAAATCCCGTTCGACGAACTTGCCGGTTTCCGCCTGAGAGATTCCGGCCGTGACGAAGAAATCCACGGCGGCGTCGGGATAGCCGAAAAGATAGCCGTAGCCCCGCCAGCGGGCGGCCGGCTCCGCCTGCTCAACGGTGTGTACAACGGCCATCGGGTGCGCGTTGGGCGTCAACCCGAAAGAGGCAAAATAGGTCGGATGGGCCCGGATGGCCCGCTCCAGAGCCGCGCGGTTGAAGACCACACCTTCAGCATAGCGCTTCCCGTCATACACGGCCGCAAAGGTGAGCACATCGGCATAAAAGCGGTCGCCGCACCGGAAACGGGCCAGCAGGGCGCGCGTTGTCTCGATGTCGGCCAGTTCCGGCTTGGCAACCTCGAACTGAAAGCGTACGTAGCCACTGCTCATCGGCTTGAGATCGGCGGCAATGGTGTACAGGGCTTCGGAATCCAGCATGGCCAGAAACAAAGCCTCGGCGCGGGCGCGTTGTTCCGGCAGCAGGCCGTCCAGCGAAAAACAGTCGGCCCACGCGGCCGCTTCTTGGGTGCGGGATTGGGCCTGAAAGCCCTGTTGATGTTCCTGAGCGCGGGCCGTGCTGGGGGCTGGCCACGCGCCGAACGACGCCAGCAGCAGTGCCAGCGCTACGCATAGCCAAGTGCGGTGCGGAAAGTGGTCGGAACGGTTCATGAGCATGGGGCAGAACCAGCGGGCGAGGCCGGGTCAGTGTTTGTGCGGCTTTCCGCCTTCGTGGCCTTCCCTGGAGCTTTCTTTGGGACTGTCCTTCTGAACCCAGAGCACGCGCCCGGTGCGGTCAATGTAGGCCGTCCGCTTGTCCACCACGACCTGCGCCACCCCGCCCATGAAGCGGTGCGTGTGGGAAAACTGGGGCGGAATGACCATCTTGCCGGTGCGGTCAATGTAGCCGTAGAGATTGCCGACTTTGACCGCGGCCAGTCCCTCGGAAAAGTCTTCGGCATCGTCAAACTGCGGTGGAATGACCATCTTGCCGGTTTTGTCAATGTAACCGTACTTGCCGTCCTGTTTGACCCACGCCATCCCTTCCCGGAAGGCATAGGTGCTGTCAAAGATGGCTGGAATGACGAGCCTGCCCGTGCGGTCAATGTAGCCGTGCTTGCCGTTGATGCGTACTCCGGCCAGCCCTTCCCGGAAGCCAAAGGTGTTTTCGTACTGGACGGGAATGACGACCTTGCCGGTGTTGTCAATGTAGCCAAATTTGCCGTCTTCCCGAATCCAGTAGAGCATGTCTTCCGTGGATGACGTTGGCGCCGTTTTCTGTTCCGAAGCCGCTTTTGCAGCGGCAGCTTTGGGGGAACGGGGTTTTTCCTGTGCCGTGGCGGCCATTGCCGGCAGCCCGATGAGAATGACCGATGTCAGTACACGATGCAGGAAGTGATGCATGGGACAAAGACCTCACCAGAGACGTATGTTGGTTGTCATTCGCCGGCTGCCCACTATAAAGCCGATGTTTCTGGATGGGAAGTCACAGAAACAGGAAAGATACGAAATACAGCCGCGCTTGTGACCCCCGGGGCAACGTGGCAGACTCCACGACCGCTATGGCAAAGGTGACGGCTGTTCTGGAAAAAGCACTCCGCTTTGAGCCACTGATGCCGGCGGAAGCCCGGTTGTTGCTGGGGACGACGGATTCGGCGGCGCGGCAGGACATTTTTGCGGCCGCGCAGGCGTGCAAGCAGGCGCTTGTGGGGCCGCGTGCGACATACGTTGTCAATCTGAACCTCAACTTCACCAACATCTGCGCCCTGCACTGCACCTTCTGCGCCTTTCGCCGCGAAGCTGACGCCCGCGAAGCCTATGCCCACAGCATTGACGCCGCCGTGGAGAAGGTTGTGTGGTATCGCCGGGAGTACTCCATTACTGAAGTGACGATTCAGGGTGGACTCAACCCGGCCCTTCCGGTCAGCTACTACTTTGACCTGCTGCGTGCGCTCAAACAGACGTGCCCGGACGTGCACCTGCACGCCTATTCGCCGCAGGAAATTGACTTCATCCAGCAGCGGAGCGGCTGGACGCTGGGCCGGATTTTTGATGCCCTGCGCGAGGCCGGGCAGGGCACGCTCTGCGGGACGGCCGCCGAAATCCTCGTCGAACCGACGCGCCATAGAATCTGCCCGGAGAAAATCAGCGGGGCGCGCTGGCTGGAAATCGTCCGGGCGGCGCACCGGGCCGGCACACGCACGACATCCACCATGCTGTTTGGGCACATCGAGTCGCTGGACGACCGGGTGGCGCACTTGGATACCCTGCGCCGGTTGCAGCGCGAGACCGGCGGTTTGACGGAGTTCATCCCGCTGCCGTTCATTGCCGCCAAATCACCCCTGGGGCGCGCCGTGGGTCGCCGTGAAATTGACGACGAAGAAGTGCTGCTTGTGTTGGCAGTGGCCCGGCTGTTCTTCGGATGCGATCTCATGCATCTGCAACTCGGATGGGTCAAACGGGGGCTGGCGCTGGCCCAGCGCAGCCTGCTCTGTGGCGCAGATGACTTGGGCGGCACGTTGCTTGAAGAGGAAATTTCCAACCGCGCCGGATCGCGGTTTGGCGCATACGTCCCGGCCGAACGCCTGGCTGCAACCATTGCTGCGCTGGGGCTGGAGCCGGTTCAGCGGACAACCACCTACGGCCGGGTCAGGTCGTGGTCATCGGCCAGCACCCAGGTGTCTTTGCTGCCGCCGCCCTGTGAGGAGTTGACCACCAGCGAGCCACGGCGCAGCGCCACGCGCGTCAGTCCGCCGGGCAGCACGAAGATGTCTTCGCCATAGAGGATGTACGGGCGCAGGTCCACATGGCACCCCTCGATGCGGTCGCCGACAATCGTTGGGACGCGCGACAGGCGCAGCGCCGGCTGGGCAATGTACTCCTCCGGCCGCGCCAGGATGCGTTCCCGGAAGGCATCGCGTTCCAGCGCCGTCGAAGTCGGGCCGACCAGCATGCCGTACCCGCCTGAGCCGCCGGTCGTTTTGACCACAAGCTGCTCCAGATGATCGAGAACGTAAGCCCGCGCTTCCGGGTCGCGGCACAGGTAGGTCGGCACGTTTGGCAGGATCGGCGTTTCGGACAGGTAATAGCGGATGATGTCGGGAACGTAGGCGTAGATGGCTTTGTCGTCGGCGACGCCCGTACCGGGGGCATTCGCCAGTGCGACCCGGCCGGACCGATAGACCTGCATCAGGCCCGGGACGCCCAGCAGGGAATCCGGGCGGAAGGTTTCGGGATCGAGAAACGTATCGTCAATCCGGCGGTAAATGACATCCACCGGCTTGAGGCCGCGGGTCGTCCGCATCTTGACCAGCCCGCCGTCCACCACAAGATCGCGTCCTTCCACCAGTTCGACACCCATTTGCTGCGCCAGGAAGGAATGCTCGAAGTAGGCAGAGTTCGCCACACCCGGCGTCAGTACGACCACAGTTGGGTCAAGGATGTGCTCCGGTGCCAGCCGCTTGAGCGTTTCAAGCAGCTTGCTGGGGTAGGTTGAAACCGGGCGAATCGTGGCCGCTTCAAAGAGCTGCGGCAGGGTGTACTTCATCACCGAGCGGTTGCCGAGCACATACGACACACCCGACGGACAGCGCAGGTTGTCTTCCAGGACGTAGATTTGCCCGTCGCGGTCGCGGACCAGATCGGTGCCCGTGATGTGGCACCAGATGTCGTGCGGCGGACGCAAGCCACGGCAGGCCTCGAGATACGCCGGATTGGTGAGGACAAGGTCAGAGGGGATGACGCCATCGCGCAGAATCCGCTGTTCGCCGTACACATCGGCAATGAAGGCATTGAGCGCCCGAATCCGCTGCTGGAGACCGGCTTCAATCCAGGCCCATTCACGGGCAGCAATGACACGGGGAATGAGGTCGAAGGGAAAGATTTTCTCGACGCCGTCCGGGCTGCCATAGACGTTGAAGGTGATGCCCAGGTGCAGCAGGGACTGCTCGGCCGTGGCCTGCCGCCGGAGGATTTCCTCATCGCGTAGCAGGGACAGCGTTTGCATGAGGAAGGCCGCTTCCGGGCGCGGCACACCCGGCATCAGGAACATTTCATCATAGAAGTCACCAACATCGTAGTCCTCGAACATGACCGTGACCTGATCGTGCCGGGCGCGCCGTCCAGGCGCGGAACAGGGCGTCCCCTGGGTCGGGGCCGGATTCTGCGCCGACTTGGGGCTGGACGATCTCTCTGCCAAGGGTTGCCGGACAACCATAGCGAACCCGCTGCTTTGTCGTCCAGTCAGCGAACGGAGCTGCCACGGTGGGCTGTCCGCTCAGTTCAGCGGTGGTCGCTCCTGCATACGACGCATGAGATCGTCCATCAGGTCAGGGAAATGGGCATTGACACGCTTTGTGGTCACTTCGCCGCCGAGGTCTATCAGTGTCGGAACGCAGTCGGAAAATTTCTGAAAAGCCGGAAGGCGGGAGAAAACCTTGTACTGTCTGGTTTCCTCCTCATCAAAGAGCTGAAGGTAGTTGGCATCGTTGAGTCGCTCTACGTCAGGCAGATTTTCAAGAGTACTGAACATCTTCTGTCCGGCGCTGGTGTTCACAATGGCCTTGAGCTGAAGCAACTCGCGTTCTGAAAAATTTTCAACCAGATACCGTGCCATCTCTTCGGACATAAGCGATGCTGAAACATGCTGCTGGAAGAAGTCGCGGAAGATATCGGTATAACCACGCATTTCAGGTGTGGTACGTATTTCTTTGAGTAAAACGCTCATCATTTTGCGTTCGCAGATGGTGGGTAGCTTTGTCAGGGCGAGCAGTTCCTGCGCAAGCGGAAGATTCCTGGCACGTTGTTCCGGGGCAGGCTCCGCCGGGGAGGTCGGACGGGGAGGTGCGTCCGGCTGAACAGAGGAGACCGGCGGACGCACCCGGCGCGGCCGGACTTCCTGCTGCGCAGGGATTGTGGCGTACAACAGCCAGACCAGCCCAAAGCTTGCGAGCCACGTCACAGATGCCCTGAAACGACAACCGGAAGACGGAAGCGTAGAAGCTGACATGGGACGCTCCTTTCAGAGGTCGAGCGGGTTGGTAAGGATGTATCTGGCAGTCATCAGGGGGAGCCGCCGGAAGAACATTCGTTGCCGGGCTGAACACTCCCAAAAGGGAAATGTCTATGGTTTTGGCTGTTGTTCCCGAGGCTGGAGGACAAGCTCCTTGACAAAATCTTTTTCCTGAAGCTTGAACTGCTCCTGAAAGCTCTGCATTCCAATCCGAAGCAACATTGAGGTGTAGTCAGAAAATCTCTGAAAGACGGTGAGCCGGTAGAACGTTTGAAACTCTTTTTTCTCCTGTTCATCAAAAAGGTCAAGGTAACTGGCTTTCCGGACCCGATCATCTGTCGGCAGGGTCTCAAAGCTGGTAAACATTTTGCGTCCGGTGCTGGTATCCAGGATAGCTTTGAGTTGGCGTAGTTCCTGCTCGTCGAATCTGTCAGCCAGATACTTGGCCATTTCTTCTGAAATGATTTGTGTCGAGATGCGATCTTCGAGAAAGTCACGAATGATGTTTCCCGCTTCACGCATTTCGGGACGTTTACGTATTTCCTTCCGCAGGATCCTGATAGAGGTCTGCTTGACAAGGGAAGGGAATCCGGTCAGTTCAAGCAGTTCCTGTGCGGCCATAAAGTTGATTTCACCTTGGGTCCGGTTTGGCGTCGCCCGACTATCGGCGGGAAGGCTGGAGACTGGCGCTGGCGAGCCGGTTGGTTGACTGGAGGTGGTCACGGAACGTGTTCTTGACGGCTGGCGGCTTTCCTGTTGGGCTGCAACCGGCAGGGACGGCCAGAACAGACCAAGGAAAACCAGACCGAGGACAGGCTTTGCCGGGGTATGTAGGGACACCATGGCTTCAGTCTCGGGGCAAAGGTTGTTCCTTTTGGTAACGGTACATCTCGTCGAGCATCTGGCGGAACAGTTCATCGCGGTTCGACTCAAGCTTTCCCGTGACGATTTCTGCGCTGATACCAAGCAACATGGCAGACCGGGCAGAAAACTTCTGAAAAGCGGGCATCCGCAGGAACATCTCAAACTGTTTGAGTTCCTGTTCATCAAAGAGACGCAGGTAATCCGGGTCGTTGAGTCGCTCTGCCTGGGGAAGGTTATCAAAGCGATAAAATAGCTTCCGCCCGGCACTGGTCTTCGCAATGGCTTTGAGCTGGAGTAATTCCTGTTCTTCGAAGTTTCGCGCCAGGTAAGCAGCGATTTCTTCGGAGAGCGCTTCATCTCCCGCACACTGTTCGATGAAGTCCATAAAAATGTCGGCTTGCGCCTGGTACTTGGGCGGTTTTTTACGGAGGTACTCCTCAAAGGCATCCAGGATCTTTCGGACACAGATGGTCGGCAATCCCGTTGCAACAACGAATTCACGGGCGGCGATGAGCCTCTTTTCGCGCTGGTCACGGCTGAGTGCGGACGGACTGGCGGCAGGTGAAGTGAAGTCCGGCTGGGAGACTGGGACTGGCTGGCTGGAAGAGACCGGCGGACGCACCCGGCGCGGCCGGGTTTCCTGCTGCGCAAGGTCCGTAGCGTACAACAGGCAGACCATCCCGGCACCAACCAGCCATGTCGCCGCTGGCTGGAAACAACGACCGGAAACCTGAAGCAGGATGGGCGGCACGGGGCTACTCCTTTCCAAAGGGCAACAGGCGCGACTTGAGCAAAAGCGTTGCCGCAATCAGCGCTTTCTGAAGCTTGGACAGACGTGGGCGATGGTGAAAAACATTAAACCGCATCGCCTCCATCTGGTCGAGCAGTTTGAAGTAAATCGTCGCCATGATTTCAGCCGCCACCATGGCGGGCCGGTCTTCACGGCGCAGCGCTGCCAGGGCCTGAAAGCGAAAACGGCGCGCCCGCGCCGCCTGCTGTGCCGCCAACTGGATGAAGGATTCGTCGTAAACCCCGGCCCGCAAAGCTTCTTCCGTCACGCCAAACCGGGCCATTTCATCGAGCGGCAGATAGACCCGCCCCCGGGCCGCATCTTCCGGTACGTCCCGGACGATGTTGATAAGCTGGAGTGCCTTGCCCAGATGGATAGCATAGTCGCGGGCGCTGGCGTGCCGGTAGCCGAAGATTTCAATGCACATCAGCCCAATGACCGAGGCGACGTGATAGCAATACTCATCCAGTTCCGCAAATGTCGCGTAGCGGCGGCGCACCAGGTCCATTTCCATGCCACGGATGAGCGCCAGAAAGTGCTCTTCGGGGATGGGAAAGGTCTGCAGGATGGCTTTGAGTTCGCGGGCTACCGGATGGCGGGGGGTTTGTCCGTTGAAGCAGGCATGGATTTCGCCGCGCCAGCGGTCGAGTTCCCTTTGGGGGTTGGTGGTGTCCACACTGTCGCCATCCACGATGTCGTCCACGATGCGGCAAAACGCATAGACAGTTTCAATGGCACGCCGTTGCGCCCGGGGCAGGATGAGAAACGAGTAGAGGAAGTTAGTACGTGAACGGTGGGTGATGCCTTCCGCAACAGCCGTGACCGAAGGCTGGAGTGTATGGTCCATTGGTGAACATCAATCAGGTTGGTATCTGAAGCGTCGTCGGTGGGGTGGTGGCCGAAAACGTTGCCCGGCGAAAGGCGCCCAGGGCCAGGGACGCCTTGGCGCGCAGGTCAAGCGTCGGTCGCCGCTCAAAAACGTTGAACTCTATGCGGCGCAGCGCCTGCAGAATGTGCATACCACCCAGCCAGATAAGGCGCAGTTCAAACCCGAAGCGCCCAGGGACGAGTCCGCATAAGGGGCGGCCGCGCTCAAACAGCGCCTCGGTGCGCGCCGCCAGGCTGGACATCAGGTTCACAAAGGCCGGTGTGTAGCGCTGTGCCTGCAAATCGGCTTCGCAGTAGCCATGCCGTGTCATCTCCTCCAACGGGAGATACACCCGGTTCTGACGCAGGTCCACGGCCACATCCTGCCAGAAGTTGGTGAGCTGGAGCGCCGTGCAGATGGCATCCGACATCTCGTGCCACACCGGATCGCGGTGGCCGAACAGCAAAAGCATGAGCCGCCCGACCGGATTGGCTGAACACCGGCTGTAGTCCAGCAGGTCCTCGAACGTCGCATGCCGCGCGCGGCGGACATCGAGTTCAAAGGCGTCAAGCAGGTCGTGGAAAAGCTGTTGTGGCAGGTTGTGCGTTTGAATGGTATGGCCCAGGGCCAGAAACACGGGGTGCGTGGGGCGGCCCACGGTGCAGGCTTCGAGCTGGCAGCGCCAGTCGGTCAGGTTGGCGAGCCGCTGGGCGGCCGGCGTTGTCCCCTCGTCGGCAAAGTCATCAGCAGCGCGGGCGAAAGCGTAAATGGCATAGACGTGCGGACGCACGTTCTTGGGCAGGATCAGTGAACCGACAGGGAAGTTTTCGTAATGGCCAAGAGCGACGCGCTGGCAATAGGCATAAGCCGCTTCAAGGGAAGGGGCGCCAGGGGAAAGCTGGAGCGATGAAGATGACACGATGCAACCTGCCGCCTTAATCAGCGATAAGGAACCGTGGGGCCAGTCAGGAGAGCTTGCGGCCAAACCGTTGACCGGCTCTTTCCCCTACCACGGACGATATTTGTTAATGCTGCTTGCCAACGTCAAGTCTGTTTCAGCAGGTCGGTTGTGATCAGAAAGCCACACTGCACTGGCAGACGCAGCGCTAGCCACGCGGCGGAGGGGCAGCGGCATCCGGCTGCAGCGTTTCATCAAAGGCACACTTGGTAGCCGCAAGCACTTCTTCCACAGCCCGGAATTGCTCGGGCCACGTGCTGGTGTCCGGTGTTTTTTCGAGGCGTTTGAGCACCTGTGCCAGTTGGCGTGCGCCAAGCTGGGCGGCACTGCCGTAGAGACGGTGGGCAATGGCGCGCACCTCTTTGGCCTCCTGCCGTTCAATAGCGGCGCGCAATTGCTGCATCTGAGCTGCGGCATCGGCCTGAAACGTAGCGATAATCTGCTGTGCCAGTTGCTGGGCGCCGTGGCTTCCGGGGGTGATGCCGGTGCCAATCCAGAACGCATCCGCATCCAGCAGGGCGGCCTCACTTTCCGCGTTTTCAGTCGGGATTTCTCCGGTGCGGTGTTCCAACTGTGCGGCTGGTGTCGGCTGTGAAGCCGCGCCCAGTACCCGCTGCATCACCTCTTCGAGGTCTTTCATCCTGAAGGGTTTGGCCAGGTAGTCATCCATCCCGGCGGCCAGGCAGCGGTCGCGTTCGCCGGCCAAGGCATTGGCCGTCAGTGCAATGATGGGCACGTGGCGTCCCAGTGTGCGTTCCTGCTCCCGAATGTGCTGCGTGGCGGTGTAGCCGTCCATTTCAGGTAGCTGACAGTCCATAAGAATGGCGTCCGGTGGCTGGGTCTGGAGCCGTTCGAGGGCTTCAAATCCATTGACCGCCACACAAACCTGGTAGCCGAGGATTTCCAGCATGCGGCGCACCACCTGCTGGTTGATGACATTGTCTTCAACCAGCAGGACGGTTTTCGGCTGGCCGCCCTGGGGGGGGGCGCCCCTGGGTTGGGCGACATCGGGCCGGGGTATGCTCGTGGGTGTCGTGATGGTGGGGCGTGGGGTTTCCTGCGAGTTGGTCTTCGTGGCAGGCAGGCGGGTTCGGCCCAACGCCGTCCGAAGCGCTTCCTTGAGTGCCGTCATCCGTACCGGCTTGGCAAGGCAGGCCGCTGCCCCCAGCCGCTGGAGTTCGGCCGGGTCGGGCAATGGCGGCGGTGTGAGCAAAATGCAGTCCAAGGTGTCAAAGGCCTTTTCCGCCCGAATACGCTGTAGCAGCGACAACCCATCTATCGCCGGCAGGTAGGCATCCAGCAGCGCCACCCGGAATGGCTCGCCCTGCGTCACAGCTTCCTGTAGAGCGGCGAGAGCTTCCTCTGGGCTGGCCACGACTTCGCAAAACATGCCAAAGTCGGTCAGCAGTTGCGCCAGCACTGTGCGGTTGGTGGTGTTGTCGTCCACAACCAGCGCCCGCAACCCAAACCACATTTCGTAAGTGGAGAGCGGCTGCCCCGCCTCGGCTTTTTCGAGCGTGGCGGTAAACCAGAACGTTGAACCCTTGCCCACTTCGCTTTCCACGCCTATCTCGCCGCCCATCATCTGGACGAGCCGTTTGGAAATAGCCAGTCCCAGACCCGTCCCGCCGAAACGGCGTGACCGCGAGGCATCCACCTGGGCAAATGCCTCAAAAATGTCTTCCTGAAACTCTTTGGGGATGCCAATCCCGGTGTCGGTTACGGAAAACTTCAGGGTGACGTGGGTTGCGGTTTCAGCCTGCTTTGTCACCCGCACGACGACTTCGCCCCGGTCGGTGAACTTCACAGCATTGCCCACGAGATTGAGCAACACCTGCCGCAGCCGGCCGGCGTCGCCACGAAGCTGTTCGGGCACATCGCGGTACACCAGCGTGACGAGTTCAAGGGATTTCTTGCGGGCCGTGGCGGCCACAGTCTCCACGGCCTGCTCCACAGTGGCCCGCAGGTCGAAGTCGCTCACCTGGAAATCGAGCTTGCCGGCTTCAATCTTCGAGAAATCGAGAATGTCGTTGATGATGACCAGAAGCGACTCGGCGCTGTAGCGGATGGTTTCAGCCAGGTCTTTCTGGTTGGGAGCCAGGGGCGTACGCAGGAGCAGTTCGCTCGTGCCCATGATGCCGTTCATCGGCGTACGGATTTCGTGGCTCATGTTGGCCAGGAAATCGGATTGCCGGCGTGCCAGGGTCAGGGCGGCATCACGGGCGTATTCGAGTTGGGAAAGAAGTGTGCGGCGCTTGTTGAGTTCACGCGCCACGATGAAGTAGGCCACAACGAGCAGGGCTGCGATGATGCCCACGCTCGCCAGGATGAGCCACTCCAGGGCTTCGGCACTGCTGCGCGCCAGCGCCAATGCTTCCCCCAACTGTTTTTGCTCGATCTGCACAATAGCTTCCAGCGGTTGATCCATGCGCTCGGCCAGGGCGTTGCCGGTAGGGCCGGGCACCGCCTCGAACGCTGCTTCACGGTTGGTCCGCCGCAGGGCAATGACCCAATCCAGGTAGTCCTTGCCTTCAAGTATGACCTGTTCGAGTTGCCGGATGTATTCCCGTTGGGAGGGATGATCCCCAACCTTGGCCTGAAGTTGGAGCAGGATGTGCTGAATCTGAAAAATCTGCTGGGTGGCTTCCGCGACGTAGGTTTCTTTGCCGGTGATGACATAGCCGCGGACGTGAAGGCGCGTACGCAACGCGGCTTCACGGGCATCTGCCGTCAGGTGCAGTACTTCCAGACTTCGTGCCACCCGGGCCTCGGCTGCGCGCAACTGTCGCACGAGGTTGGAGCAGGCCACGGCCAGCCCGCCGATGATGAGCACCACAAGGGTAAACCCGGCCATCAGGCGACGGCTTGTAAAGCGAAGGGCTTTTTGAAGTGTTGGCGACATACAAGCTCCGGGTCGAACCGACCCCGTTACCGGTCAATTCAGCCGTGGAATCCTGTCCGCTCCAGCCGGTTGTCAGCCAGACCTGTCATTCATACGGACCAGGAAAGCGTTCGCCGTTGAAATGGATAATGTGACCTGGCGCTTCTGCGACCCAAACCTCCGTCTCCCATGCGATTTCGGAGAGATACCTGGCCATCGCCCGACGGGTAGGGAAGGCGGTGACGGAAACCAGGCCAGCCGGGACCTTTTTGAACAGCTCCCTGAGTTCGTGCTGACGCTTGACGTTGATGGGACCATGACTGGTGACGGCCTCGATGAGAACAAGCCAATGCTTCTTCGGCAAATGAACGATAACGTCTGGCATTTTGCCATGCTCATCAAGCACCGCTCTCCCTGGTGTCAGCCTGCTCAGCCACGGTTCACCACCTCCCTCACCAGGCGGTCAACCTCCGCCTGGTCAGGAAAGGTTGTGCCGATGTGCTGGCCAATCCGCACCAATTTGTCTCTTGCCGGATAGCGCAGTGAGCGGAGGTCAGTGGCGTTGACCTGGGTATGACCGCTGAACTGGCGAAAGTAAGTATCCACGAGGGTCGAATTGAGAAACGCGGCAAGCCCCCTGGCCAGGTTCACCGGCAAACCAGCGCCTCGTACGTGGTAGAAGTTCAGATGGTTCTCGAAGGCGACCTGTTCTGCTGGAGGAAGACGGAGATAGGGAATCAGCCTGGGATCGATCTCAAAGGCTGTAATGGAGATGGCCTGCGGACGGTGCTGCTATCAAGAATGTGCGCAAAAGTGCGCACGGTTCTCTTCCTGCCCCGACGTGTCTTGTTGACCACCGTCGTATCTGACAGGCGTGACTTTCCCGACTGCGGCGGGGACGGTCCCCGCCGCAGCGCCGCCATTGCTGGACGGACTCGCCACGGGTAGGGCAGTTTCGGTTGCCAGCCGTTTCAGGTTCAGCGCCGCATTGAGGTCACGGTCATGGTGCGCACCACATTGAGCACACACCCATGTTCGCTCTCTCAATGTCAGCGCCTCGTTCTTCCAGCCACAGATGGAGCACAGTCGGCTGCCTGGATACCAGCGATCAGCGATGGTAAGCTGAGTACCGTAGCGCCGGGCCTTGTATTCCAACTGCGAGCGCAACATCCCAAAACCCACGTCAGAGATGGCGCGGGCGGGTTTCTCGTTCTGCAGCATCCCTTTGACGTTTAAATCCTCGATCACTAACGCTTGGTTTTCGCGGCAGAGTCGAGTCGTGAGCTTGTGGGTGAAATCCGCCCGGATATTGGCCATGCGGGCATGGAGCCTTGCCAATATCGCAGCGGACTTCTGCCGGTTGTTCGATACCGGCAGGCGCGTTCCTTCAGGCAGGCGGGCAGGGCGTTCAAATCCTGCTGCCTTCCTGGCGGCTTCCAGCTTGCGGCTGAGACGTCGGCTACGGATTTCCAGACGGCGCAGCGCTGCTTTGAGCGGCTTTGGCGCCTCGATGACTTCACCGCTGGAGACCGTTGCGGCAGCCTTGATGCCCAGGTCGATGCCGTTGACCTCGTGCGACGTGCGACGCCGATAAAATTGCGCATCAGGCACCTTGACCTGTATTGCCACAAACCAACGATCCGCGGTGCGAGAAACCGTTGCGCCCAAAATCTTGCCCGCGAAGCGCAGCTCCTTGGTCATGGCGACTTCGCCGATCTTGGGTAGGCGGATCGTCTTACCGACCAGACGGAACTTGTCGTTGGCAACATAAAAGCTGTCGCGGCAACGGCCCTTTTTCTTGAGCCGTGGCTTGTGCGCTTCTTTGCCCTCCTTGGCGAAGAACCGTTCCCATGCTTTGGCGAGATTCCTGAACGGCTGGGCGTGAGCATCCCGGTGAATGTCTTGCAACCAAGGCCGACCGTTCTCATCGAGCCACTGCGGGTCGGTGTACTTGATGGCGTTGAACTGTTTTTTGAGCGCCATGGCGTTTTGCCTGCCGCCTGCTGCGTATTGCCTGTTCCACTCATTGAGCGCCCAGTTCCAAACACGCCGCGCCGTGCCGCAGGCGCACTTGAAGTAGTCCACTTGCTCAGGAGTCGGACAAAGAGCGATCTTGTGGGTTAGTTGCATTGTTGGGCCTTTTTGCTGCAACGTCTTGACTGAGACACCAAGGAGTTTTGCCGCCTTGCCTGTGCTTATAGTGCTTTCCACAAGCATTATTATACACTATCGCATACTATACGGCAAGCCAGAGTCCGGCTTCACCGTCTCCAGGAGACGCTCGTCCACCTGCTGTTCGTCTGGTTTCCAAAGTGTCGCGCTGGCCCTTTGCATCACAGCTTCATGCCTGTAGATTTGGCTTCTGACAACCATCCTGCCCGACCAGTGAACTATGGCAGGTCATCCCCCTGCCACGGATGATATTCCATGCCGTTTATTGTATCTCTGAGATGGATTTCTGGCGGTGGTGTTGAGCCTGTCCGCCGTATTTTGCCACGTCCATGCTGAGCCGGGTTGCCGATTCGATCTTCTGGATGAGCCGCTACATCGAACGGGCGGAAAACATTGCCCGCTTCGTGGATGCCACCATGACGCTGACGCTCGACCTGCCGGCCGATGACACGGCCGCCTGGGTCGAACTCGTCGCCAGTGTGGGCGACCCCGTTGACTTCGCCGCCCGCTACGGCACGCCCACCCCGGCGGCCGTACTGCGCTACCTGACCTTCGATGAACAAAACCCCAACTCCATTCTGACCACGCTGGCGCGGGCGCGGGAAAATGCCCGCTGTGTGCGCGACACCATTTCCTCGGAAATGTGGGAGCAGGCCAACCGGTTCTACCTCGATGTCAAAAGCGCCGCCACCCAGGGGCGGTTCGGTGCCATGCCGCATGCCTTTTTCACCCAGGTGAAAATGTCCAGCCACCTGTTTGTTGGCGTGACGGATTCAACGATGTCCCACGGCGAAGCCTGGCACTTCAACCGGATCGGACGGCTGCTCGAACGCGCCGACAAAACGGCCTGCATTCTGGGGGTTGAGCGCTTCAACGCCACGACCCTCGCCGGCAGCTCCCTCATAGACGATCTGCACTGGTCGGGCCTGCTGCGCGCTGCCAGCGCCCTTGAGATGTATCGCAAACGCTTCGGCCGCATCGAACCACGCCGGGTTTTTGAATTCCTGTTGCTGAGCCGGGAGTTTCCACGGGCGGCGCACTACTGCCTGCTGCGCTGCGTGGAATCCGTCCATGCCATTTCCGGCACATTGCCCGGCACCTACACCAACCTGCCCGAACAACGGCTGGGACGGCTGGCGGCGCAGCTCGACTACGCCGGCGTCGAGGATATTCTTCCGCCGGAGTCACCCCGCGACGCCCGTCCGTTTCTGAACCGCTTCCGGCGTGACCTCTATGCCGCCGGCGATGCCATTGCCGCGACATTTTTTCCCAACTGAAGGATTGTGCCTATGACCTTTTGCCTCGGTATCAAGACGGTGGAAGGGCTGGTTGCCGTCGCCGACACCCGCATTACTTCCGGGACCGAGTGCCGTACCTCGCGCAAGCTGACCATCCACCGCGCGGCTGCCGCGCCGGTCTTCGTCATGACTTCGGGCCTGCGTTCCGCACGCGACAAGGTGGTGACGTATTTTGACGAGTGGCTCCGGGGCGAAACCGTCATCCACCGCCGGCTGTATGAACTCGTCAATGCCTATGGCGAGCAGGTACGGCGGGTCGTGCGCGAAGACCATGCTATGCTGGAGCGCGACGGCCTGCGCTTTGACCTCTTTTCGATTATTGGCGGACGGCTGCCCGACGACGGTGAACACCGGCTGTTTCTGGTCTATCCCCAGGCCAACTGGGTCGAAATCGGCGAGTCATCGCCCTACGCCATTATCGGCAATGCCTTCTACGGCAAGCCCATTCTCGACCGGATGCTGGATTACGGCTGTTCTCTTGAAGCGGCCCTCAAGGCGGCGCTGCTGGCGTTCGACTGTACGTTGACGAGCGCCAGTGATGTGAGCTATCCGCTGGATGTGGCTGTCCTGCGCGCCGGAGCTTCTGATTTCATTGAGCATCGCTTCACTGAGCCGGACATGGCAAGCTATGCTGTCTGGTGGCGCACCAACCTTCGCCGTCTCGTCGCTGACGCTCCTGGAAACTGGCTGAGCTTCCTCAACCTGGAGTCTGGCTTATGAGTTCGCTCAACCCGGAAACCATCGCGGCGCTCAAGGCCCTCGATGACGGCGACGGCTTTTTCGCTGAGATGGTGAACACGTTTCTCGACAACGCCAAAGTGACCTTCGAGCAGCTCTACGCTGCCCAAGCCGCCAATGACATCCGCGCTCTGGAGCGGGCGGCGCACAAGTTACGCGGTGCCGCCAGCACCATTGGAGCGCAGAATCTCATGGCCATGTGCGAAGCCTTGGAAACGTCCGCCCGTGCAGAGCACGTCCCGGATGTGGCTGGCTCGGTGGCCGCCATCGAAACCGAGCTTCAGCAGGTTCGCCTGGCGCTTCAGGCCGAAATGCAAAACTGAACCCCTCCCCACCCACAAGGAGAATCACATGCCCCCCAAGGTGGACATCGGTGAAGTGTTGCAGGGACAAGTGGCGCTTGTGACCGGCGCCAGTTCCGGTATTGGCGCGGCCGTGGCGCGTGAACTGGCCCGGGCCGGCGCGGCCGTGGCCGTCAACTACGCCGGAAACCCGGCCGGCGCGCAGTCGGTGGCCGACGCCATTACGGCGGCTGGCGGTCGGGCCATCATCGTCCGGGCTGATGTCAGCGTCGAAGCCGAAGTGACCACCATGTTTTCCGCCGTGCTCGACGCCTTTGGACGACTTGACATCCTCGTTGGCAACGCCGGCCTGCAACGCGATGCGCCTTTTGTGGAGATGACGCTTGAAGCCTGGGAGCGCGTCATGGCTGTCAACCTGACAGGGCAGTTCCTGTGCACCCGCGCAGCCGTCCGGCAGTTTCTCGCCCAGGAAGCGCGCCCGGAGGTGTCGTCCGCTCTGGGCAAAATCATCTGCATATCCAGCGTTCACGATGTCATTCCCTGGGCCGGGCATGTCAACTACGCTGCCTCGAAAGGCGGTCTGTCGCTGCTCGTAAAATCGCTGGCGCAGGAAGTGGCCGAGAAAAAGATTCGCGTCAATGCCGTCTCGCCCGGCGCCATTCGGACGCCCATCAACCGCGCCGCATGGGAGACGCCCGAAGCCGAGGCAGCGCTGCTCAAACTCATTCCCTATGGCCGGGTGGGCGAGCCGGAAGATATTGCACGCGCCGTTGTCTGGCTGGCGTCGGATGCTTCGGACTACATCACCGGCGCGACACTCTACGTGGACGGCGGCATGACGCTCTACCCGGAGTTTCGTGAAGGCGGCTGATGAACGACTGGACGTTTTCAGAAGCCGAACGGGCGGCCGTCTATCGGGCCATCCACACCCGGCGGGACATTCGCTCCACCTTTCTGCCACAACCCATCCCCGATGCCATCCTGTGGCGGCTGCTCGGCGCGGCCGCTGCGGCGCCATCCGTGGGCTTCATGCAGCCGACAGAGATCATCGTCATTCGGGATGCGGAAGTACGGCGGCAGATTCACGCGCACTTTGAAAGCGTCAACCGGGCTGCGGCTGAAGTTTATACGGACGCCGACCGCCGCGCCTATGATGCCCTCAAGCTGGCGGCCATTATCGAGACACCGCTCAACCTGTGCTTCACCTGCGACACGACGACCCAGCGCGGGCGCGGTCTGGGACGCCAGACCATGCCCGAAACGGCCGTCTTCTCGACGGTCTGCGCCGTGCAGAACGTCTGGCTGGCAGCGCGCGCCGAAAACATCGGCGTCGGCTGGGTCAGCATCCTTGAGCCGGAAACGGTCAAAACCCGGCTCGACATTCCGGCGCACCTGACGCTGGTGGCCTACCTGTGCGTCGGGTATGTCAGCGAATTTCCCGCCCAACCCGAACTTGAAACCAAAGGCTGGGAACATGCGCGTGACCTGACCGAAATGGTGTATTTCGACCGCTACGGCGTTCGCCAACCGTGAACCCTGACTCCCCCCACGACAACCTCTGACACTTTCTGTACAGAACACGACTGACCATGAAACCAAGTTCTCATGCCAGTTCACCGGCGCGCGTCCGGTGGTGGCTCGCCCTGTGGATTGCCGCTCTGTTGACCGCAACACCGCTGGTGCGGGCGCAGCAGACGGCGGCCAAACCGTCCGCCGGTGACAAACCGGAAGCCAAAGCCGAGGCTTATACCCAACTCAAGTACCGCCTGATCGGCCCCTTTCGCGGGGGACGGGTGGATGCTGTGACCGGCGTCCCCGGACAGCCCAACCTGTACTACTTTGGCGCTACCGGCGGCGGTGTGTGGAAAACGACCGATGGTGGCGTCAACTGGCAGCCGCTTGGAGATGGCTCGTTCCGTACCGGCTCGGTCGGTGCCATTGCCGTTGCCCCCAGTGATCCGAATGTCATCTACGTCGGCATGGGCGAACACACCTGGCGCGGCAATGTCTCGCACGGCGACGGCGTTTACAAATCCACGGACGCCGGCCGGACGTGGCGGCGCGTGGGGCTGGAAAACACGCGCCACATTGCCCGGATTCGCATCCATCCGACCAACCCGGAGGTCGTCTATGCGGCTGCCATGGGACACTGTTTTGGGCCGAATCCTGAACGTGGCGTCTATCGTTCGACCGACGGCGGCAAAACCTGGCAGCGCGTGCTCTTTGTCAGCGACCGCGCCGGTTGCGCCGATCTGGCCATGGACCCGACGAACCCGCGCATTCTCTACGCCGGGATGTGGGAGGCACAGCGCGGGCCGTACTTTTTCAGCAGCGGCGGTCCTGGAAGCGGCCTGTGGAAAAGCACCGACGGCGGCGAGACCTGGCAGGAACTGACCCGCAAGCCGGGGCTGCCCACGGGAGTGCTGGGAAAAATCTGTGTCACCGTTTCGCCGGCCAACCCCGACCGGCTGTGGGCCAGCGTTGAAGCTGAAGAAGGCGGTATCTTTCGCAGCGACGACGGCGGCGCCACCTGGACGCGCACCACGGGCGACCGCAACCTGCGCCAGCGCGCCTGGTATTTTTCCCGCCTTCAGGCCGATCCAAAGGATGCCAACGTCGTCTATGTGCTCAACGTGCAGTGGCATCGTTCGAGCGACGGCGGGCGGACGTTTTCCCCCATGCCCACGACCCACGCGGATCATCACGACCTGTGGATTGCGCCCGATGAGCCAAACCGCATGATTCTGGGCAATGACGGCGGCGCGGCCGTCTCCACCGATGGCGGCCGCAGTTGGACGGAAACCGATCAGCCCACGGCCCAGTTCTACCGGGTCGCCCTCGACAGCCGGTTTCCATTTTTCATCTACGGCGCACAGCAGGACAACACCACGGTCGGCATTGCCAGCCGCACAATCCGTGGCTTCGGTATCGGCCTGCGCGACTGGGAAGATGTCGGCGGCGGCGAGTCCGGCTGGATTGCGCCACACCCGGCCAACCCGGACATCATTGTTGCCGGCAGCTACGGCGGCCTGCTGACCCGTTACGACCGGCGTACCGGACAGGTGCGCGACATCACCGTGTATCCTGAAAATCCGATGGGTGCTGGCGCGGAAAGTATGAAGTACCGCTTTCAGTGGAACTTTCCCGTCATCTTTTCCCAGCATCCACCGCATCCGCTGTATGCCGCTGGCAACCGGTTGTTCCGCAGTGATGACGAAGGTGCAAGCTGGAAGCCCATCTCACCCGACCTGACGCGCAACGATCCGACGAAGCTGGGGCCATCGGGCGGCCCCATCACCAGGGACAACACCAGCGTCGAGTATTACTGCACGATTTTCGCCCTGGCTGAATCCCCGAAAGCGGCCGGCCTCATCTGGGCGGGAACGGATGACGGTCTGGTGCACCTGACCCGTGATGGCGGAACAACCTGGGAAAATGTCACGCCCAAGGGACTGCCCGACTGGATTCAGATCAACGCCATCGAAGCCTCACCGCACGAGCCGGGCGCGGCGTACCTGGCGGCGACGATGTACAAGCACAACGACTTTGCGCCCTACCTCTACAAGACGACCGACTACGGCAAAACCTGGACGAAAATCGTCAACGGCATTCCGGCCGATGCCTTCACCCGCGTCATCCGGGAAGACCCCCGGCGGCGGGGACTGCTCTACGCCGGGACGGAAACCGGCATGTACGTTTCCTTTGACGACGGTGCGAACTGGCGGTCACTGCAACTCAACCTGCCGGCCGTGCCGATTACCGATCTGGCCATTCAGCCGCGCGACAACGTGCTTGTGGTGGCCACCCAGGGACGTTCCTTCTGGGCGCTCGACGATCTGACCGTATTGCAGCAGTACGCCGCCCAGCCAACCTCCCAGCCAACGGCTGCGGGCGTCAGGCTGTACGCGCCTGAAAAAACCTACCGGTTGCGCGGGTTTGGGGGCTTTGCGCCGCCGCCTACGGCAACCGTCGGGGCCAACCCGCCGGTGGGGGCGGTAGTCTTTTTCGAGCTGCCCGACAAGCCCTTCAAACAGGTGACGCTCACCTTTGAAGACGCCGCCGGCAAGCCCTTGCGCACGTTCACCGGACGCGCCAAGGCAACCGCCGAAACGACTCCGGCCAGGCCCGGCCGCGACGAAGGGCCGACCGACACCTTCACGTATGAACCAGGCCTCAACCGCTTCGTGTGGGACTTGCGTTTGCCGGGGCCGACGCGCGTACCGGGCATGGTGCTGTGGGCGGCTGACTTGCGCGGCCCACGGGTGCTGCCGGGAACCTATCGCGTCACACTTCGGGCCGATGACGTACGACAGACCCAGACCTTTGATCTCGTCGCCGACCCGCGTGTGGCCGTGCCGCCGGAAGACCTCCAGGCGCAGTTTGACCTGCTGGTGGCCATCCGGGACAAGGTTTCAGAAACGCATCAGGCCATTCTGAACATCCGGGATACCCGGCGGCAGGTGGAAGAGGTCGAAAGCCAGTTGCGCGGACGGGAAGAAGCCAAGCCACTGCTCGAACTGGCAAAGGCCCTCAAGGAAAAGCTCACCGCCGTTGAGGAAACGCTGGTACAGACGAAGATTCAGAGCAGCCAGGACCCACTCAACTATCCCATCCGGCTCAACAACAAGCTGGCGGCGTTGATCGGTGTCGTGGACAGCGCGGACGCGGCTCCGACCGCGCAGGCGCGGGAAGTCTTTGCCGATTTGAGCGCAAAGACAGACGCCGAACTGCAAAAGCTGCGCGAGGTCATGTCGCGCGATCTGGCAGAGTTCAACGCGAAGTTTCAGGCGTTGAACCTGCCGCGCATCGCACCCCGGGCCACGGCGCAGTGATGGACATCAAGCTCTGTGGGAGCCTTCCTGCCTTGTCTCTCGTTGGGACAGGGCAGGAAGGGTTCCGGTTACGTGTCGGCCATCATGGCGTAGCCGTGGCGCTTTCGAGTTCGGAAGGTGGCGGCAGAATCAGCTCGACGCGCCGGTTGGCGGTCCGGCCGCGGGGCGTGGTGTTTGGCTGGCGCGGATTGGTGTTGCCCATGGCAAACGCCTGGACGCGCTCGGTTGGAATGCCGCGCGCCGTCAGGTAGCCCAGCACGAGTTGCCCGCGCTCACGGCAGAAGTCCTGGCGGCTTTGTTCCGTTCCGGTGTTGTCGCTGTAGGCTTCGATGCGGACAGCGGCTTCCGTCAGGCGCAGAAACTCCACCAGCCGGTCGAGTTTGGCCATTGCCGCTGGCGTCAGAGCCATAGGCTGGCGGGGCGTAGTGATGAAATCGCTGTCCGGCAGTACGAGCACCGAGCCGCGCGCTTCAAACCGGGCATCGCCAAAGAGACGGGCCAGTTCTTCCCGCAGGGCTTTGATGCGCGCTTCGCGGGTTGCGGCCTGGGCGCGGTCGAGTTCGCTGCGCAGGCGGCGGATTTCCTCGCGCAAACTGGCTGTATTGGCATCCCCCTGCGTTTTGTCGGCCGCCAGCCGGTTGTAAGCATCGCGCAGGCGCTCCCGGTCGGCCTCGACTTCGCGCCGCAGCCGCCGTTCGTTGTCGAGCTGCGCCTGCAGGGTGGGAATCTGCCCGACCCGATCCTGAAGTTCGGCAATGACATCATCCTTGGCTGCCAGTTCCTGACGGCGGCGTTCGGCAGCGCGGCGCGCCGTGGCAATGCGACGCGCCCGCTCGGCCAGCCGGATGGCCGTATCGGCCGTTTCGGCGGCTTCATCGCGGCGGCCGCGGCGGTAGAGGTCTTCGGCGGCTGCAAAGGCATCGCCGGCGGCGGCCATCAGTTGGGGGGCAAGCTGATCGGCCTCGTAGTAGCGGGCAATGTCGCGGGCGCGCTGCGCCTGAAGCAGCTCCGGCGGATAGCGCGGATCGCGCCCAGCCGCTGGTGGCTCCGGGCTGACGATGCGGTTTTCCACGTCGGCATCGCCGGAGAAGTCAATTTCGTTGTCGGCAACGAAAACCTGTCCGGTACGGACTTCGGCATTGGCTGCCACAACGAGGCGCGAGGGCGACGTGACCAGATAGTGCGGTTCGGCCGTGACGATCAGGCTGAAGTTGCGGTGACGGGTCGTGGTGCTGATTTCCGAGCCGAACCAGCCGTCGAGTGTGTCGCTCTGCCGCTTGCGGTATTCGCCTAGGTTGTCGCAGATGCCTTCGGGCGTCACGGCCCACATGACGTATGTGGCGGCCATCGGCCCGACCGTGGCCGGGCGGGGCAGCCGTTTGAGCGTCAGGGAGATTTTCGTAATGCTGCTGCGCCGTTCGACGACGGCCTCGCCGCTGACATTTGCCCCGAACCGTTCGGTGCCCACCATTGGGATGCGCACTTCGCGGTCGAACGGATAGCGGATGGTGACGGTGCGAAAGGTGACATCGCTGCGCGGCACGGGCGGAAGCTGCTGCGCCGCAGCCGGGCACAGGGCAGCGAGGCTAAGGGCCGCGGCCAGGAACAGCCGGCCTATCCTGTGGTGCATGGTCGGTTCTGTCATGGGGTGTCGTACTCGGAAGTGTATTCGGTTTGGGAAAAGACCCGCAGCCGCCGGTCGCGGGGACGAACCTCCACCGTCCGCCGGGCGGCTGCGCCGGGCGGCCCCGTCGGGCGATAGACGGCAATGTACTGCCCGCTGAGATCGTCCACGATGCGTTTGAAGCTCCGTTCCAGATCGGCTTCGTCAGTCGGGAAGAATGCCTTGCCCCCGGTGGCGGTGCAGAGCTGTTCGAGGGCGTCGCGGTCCACGTCGCCGAACCGGAAGCGGTCGCCGAGACCGAGCGCATAGACGACAATCCCGCGCCGGCGCAGACTGGCCGCCACGCGCCCCGGCGAAAGCTGGCTGGCGGTGTCGCGGCCGTCGGTCAGAACGCAAATGGCCCGGCGAATGGCGCGGCGCGCGCCGCCGCTGCCGATGACCCGCCGGGCGGTGCGTCCTTCAAGGATTTCGCGCCCGGTGATGTCGAGGGCGTCATAGAGCGCCGTGCCGAGGGGCGGTGTGCCGTTGGCTTCATCGCGGAAAAGCTGTTCGCGTTCGATGCGTCCGAGGGCGGTTTTGAGTGATTTGAGGTGGCTGGTCAGTCCGTTGACGAGATGGACTTCGCCGCCAAAGGTCGCCAGCGCGCCGTAGTCTTTGCCGGGGCGGAAAAACGCATCGAAGAACACATCCACAGCGCGTTTTTCGGCCGGCAAAAGCGACGCCTGGCTGTCGCTGGTGTCCAGCAGGACGGCCAGCATCAGCGGCAGTTCGTTGCTTGTGCGAAAAAGGTCAATGGTCTGTCGCTGTCCGTCTTCATAAAGCTCGAAGTCAGAGGCTTGCAGGTTGGAGACGATGCGCCCGCGCTCGTCCACGACACTGAACACAACACCCCGCGAGTCAGCAACGAGGGCGATTTCATCGCCGGGGTCGGGCAGCGGCGGTGTGGCCGGGCGTGGGCGTCCGCCGTCCTGGGCCGGATTGAGCAAGGGAAACAGCAACGTGACCAGAAGCGCCGGAAAAAAGCCAGGCCAGCGTAGGGACATAGGGGGCAACTCACATGATGACGCGCAGGTGACTCCACCCGCCCGTCAGGAGGTCTTCTTCGGAGAGGCCGTCTTCGGGACTGCCCGGCATGACGAACACGGCGTCGGCCAGAATCGTCTCCGGGTTGACGTACAGAATGCCGTTGACGAGCGAGCGCAGGGTTTCACGCTGCCAGTAGCGCCGCTCATCGGTGACGGCCTCACCGGGCGGGTATGGGACGCTCAGCAGCAGCAGAATGGTTGCCGCGACGTAGTCCTTGCGGTTGGAGAGACGGCGCATCTGGTCCACGTCGTCGCCGACTTCTTCATCTTCGGTTGCCGAGGAAGCCGCCAGTTCTGCCGACCATTCCTCGAACATGGTCTGTCCTTCCTCGCCGGTAACATATTCCCAGTAGGCGTGCGTCCAGTAGGGTTCCTGTTCGAGCAGCAGGGCCACAATGCGCTTGAAGTAACGCTGCTTGGCGGCAACATCCTGAAGATCGCCATCCGGGTCGGCCACGACCGTGGCCAGCCGCCGGCGGAGGGTGTCTTCGCCGAAGGCGCGAATGACGAGCTGGACGCCGAAGAAGTAGAGTTCCTCATCCTTGAGGAACAGCCTGGCAAACCACGAACGGCGCGACATCCGTTTGTTTCCTCGTTTCCCGGTACATCAAAAATTCTGGCCCTCAAGGACAGTCCCAGGGCGGGTAGCATGTAGCATATTTTGGCAGTTCCTTGCCGTTGGCCTTCGGGGCTGTCCTGACTTCATATCAGCGCTGCTGGCAGTAAGCACCAGGTATGTCAGGTCAGGTGTGAGGCTCTCAGGGGTGTTTCATTTTTGTATCGTGAGCTGCTGTAAAAGCCCTTTCTGTAACCTCTGGTTTACTTTCCTGTTGGGTGCCTAACTATTTTTCCAGAAAAGACTTAGCCAGACGCAACACGCGCCTGGCCGGGGCGATAACCCCATGTGGAACGCCCCTGTGTGGGGCCACCCGGCGCCGGAGCCGTTACCTGAATTTTTTATTCGCCCCTGTGGTCTTTTTGAAAGGTTTGTCATGTCGCGCATCGGTAATCCCTTCGCTGCCCTTGTCTCCCGTCTGCAACGTGCGCGGGTGGAAGACCAGTCCATTGCTCCCCGGACGCGCTCCCAACCGGCGCCAACCCCCTCCGAAACAACGCCGGCACGCCCGACAACGTTCAGCCCGACTTCGCTCGATGCGGCCCACACAGCACGGGTAGGTTTCAACCAGGCTGACCGACTGCGTGCCAACCTCTTCTCGATGTTCCGTCCGGCTGCTGCGCCTACGGCCGCGCCCACGGCTGCCACGTCTGCGGCTGCCACAGCCGGCAATACCCAGACGGTAACGGCCTCAGCCGCCCCCAACGCCGCCATCCGTGACTTCCAGACAACAACTTCCACGATTGCCATCACCGAGGATTTGAAAACAACCGGCGTGCGCGTGGATGTCAACATCGCGCACAGCTATGCCAGCGATCTGGTGGTCAAGCTGCGCTCGCCCGAAGGGCGCGAAGTGCTGCTGCGCAATCGTGAGGGCGGACGCGGCACCGGTACGGTCAGCTTCACAGCCAACCCCACCGATTTCAACGGGGTTTCAACCAAAGGCAACTGGACGCTGGTGGTCGAAGACCGCGCTGGCGGCGATGTCGGCACACTGCGTAACTGGTCGCTGGCACTGACCGGCATCCGTCCCGCGCCGGAGCCGCCACCGGCAACCGGCGGCCGTACCGTGATGCAAACGGCCACGCCGAATGCGTCCATCCGTGACTTTCAGACAACAACCTCGACGATTGCCATCAATGACGACCTGAAGACAACCGGCGTGCGCGTGGATGTCAACATTGCCCACACCTACGCCAGCGATCTGGTAGTCAGGCTGCGTTCGCCTCAGGGACAGGAAGTGACACTGCGCAACCGTGAAGGCGGGCGGGGCAACGGTACGGTCAGCTTCACGGCCAACCCCTCCGATTTCAACGGAACGGACGCCAAGGGCGAATGGACGCTCATCGTGGAAGACCGCGAGCGGGCCGATGTGGGAACGCTGCGGAGCTGGTCGCTGTCGGTCACGGGCACGGACCGCACGCCGCCGCCGGCGCCCCCGCGCCCGACGCCGCCACCGGACAACAGCCCGCTGCTGCTGGGCAATCCCTCGAATGCCGTCCCGGATGTGCGCCAGGAAAACAACTACCTCATCGTCCGCGATCAGTTCACGGCTTCGTACAACCGGGCCGATGCCAAACCGAACTGGGTGGCCTGGCACACCGACCGGTCACACCTCGGACGCGAAGGGCGCGGCAAGTTCGATGAAAACAGCACCGACAACCAGCTTCCCGAAGGCTGGCGGCGCGTTACGACGTTTGACTACACCGGCAGCGGCTATGACCGCGGGCACCACCTGCCGAGCGCCGACCGTACAGCTTCGCGCGCGGCCAACAACGGCACATTTCTGATGACGAATGTCCTTCCCCAGGCGCCGGACAACAACCAGGGGCCTTGGGAGCGGATGGAGCGGTACGTCCGCGATCAGATTCGCCAGAACGACATGGAAGCCTACACCATCATGGGCAGCTACGGTGAGATTGGCCGGATTCCGGGGCAGGGAGGTGATGCCAACATCGCCATTCCCGAACGGGTCTGGAAAGTGGTGGTGCTCATCCCACGGGGCGACAATGACTTGGAGCGCATCAACCGGGATACGCAGGTCATCGCGGTGGACATGCCCAACCGCCAGGGCATCCGTAACGACAACTGGGAAAACTACCGGGTGTCGGTGGCTGACATTGAGCGTGCCACCAACATGCGGTTCTTCACGAACCTGCCGCCAGAAGTGCAGGCGGCGCTGCGCGAGAAGGGGCGTTAGTTCGGTGATTGGCTAGGCCGCACTATTTGAGCCGCACGGTGAAAAATGAGCCACCGTGCGGCTTTTTCCTATAGTTCTCCTATTCCGGGCTGGAACTCTTCAGAAAGATAGAGACATAGGTAACGTTTGGATCGTAGCGTGAGGCCTCACGTGCGGCTGAAGTAGTGTTGCCCCACGCAAGCAACGGCTTTAGCTCTGACCGAGCAGTCTTTCTGGTAATGCCCCTACATAATCGCACCAAAACTGCTGATCTAAGGTTGGGACTTTTGCTATGTTATCAGTGTAAAAAAACAAATGTACCGTCACAGTTTTGCCGTTCCACATCAACGGGTGCAGTTGTCCTTTCTGCAGAAAGACACCGCTATAGCCGTCAATTTTCCGCCGGTAGTCCACATGCTCTGTGCCTTTAGGATCGACAAAGGCAATCCGGTAGCGTTTATCTTTGCACAGCCAGAAGATAAAGTCGGGCTTGAAGCGCGCTATGCGGTTCGTCTTCGGGTCATAGTAGGGAATGTACACTTCGTCCAGACTCTCGTCCAACTTGCTGAAAAACCACCAGTCAAACTGCTGGAACTCATTGTTGGGTTGGCTGAGGTACGCCTCTAAATCCTTGATAAACTTCACCTCGCTTTCGGTCTTGATGATGTGTCGGATGTAGTCCGCCTTGCCATCTTCACTCAACACGATGGGGAGGTAGTAGTGTCGGGCGATGTGCTTGATCGTGATGCGCTTGCCGTCACGTGTAAACTCCTCCACACGACTGATTTCTCGAGACCGCTGCTCATACTCCTCTGGGGAGACTTTCCCGTACAGTTCCCGAACCTCCTTTACTTGGGTGGGGTAGTCCTTTACCCGCTTCACCTTCGTTTCCAGTTCGCTAATGTCTTCTTTGCTAATGTCCTCCAAGCTCACGGTGATGTGCTTGAAGTGGCGGATTTCGTCTTCCAGTAACTTGAGCCTGTCTACCTCTTCGGGGGTGATGCCGAGATAGTCCACCACACGGCGCAGTAATCGCCGTAGGTCGCCATACTGTCGCCCGTTGTTGGTGAATAGGCTGTTTTGCTGCAGTGCGCCGCGCAAGACCTTCACCTGTTTCGGCTCAGCGTCCGTAAGTGCCAGCAGCACACGGTCATCCGCGCCCTGCACAAACGCTCGAAGTGCATCAAGCTCATCCCGCGCGATCTCGAACTTGGCGATAAGGTTCTGCTGTGCCCGCGGCGCGCTGGCGGGCTTGTAGACGGGAATGAGCAGGCACGCCTTTTCCGCTTCTGGGTTCACCTTGAAGACATCCAGCGTCCGCCACTGCTCTTTGGGGCGCTCCTTCTGCAGGTTTTCCAGAACGGTCTGCAGCGCAGTGCGGTTCGTGCCGAAGATGAACAGCGTCTCCAACGGCTGCACAGCGTCCTTGAGCCTTTGGAACAGATTCTGCTCTACTTCCCCTGCGTTGTAGAGGGGGAGCAGTCGCTTGCGCTTGTTTTTGATTGGCTCAATCCGCACCCCGCGCCCTACCGACTGCAGAATGAACTTCTGGGCGTCCGCGCCTGTGCCGATGTTGATGTAGCAAAGCACATTCGGGCGGTTAGAGTCCCAGCCTTCATAGAAAGAGCGCGAGCCCATCAGGATGTTGATGTCCGAGTCGTCTTCGTTCAGGCGTGCAAAGAGGCTTTCATCATCAAATCGCTCGGCAATCTCGTAACCGGAGAGTTTCTGCTTGAGCCATGCGGAGATGTCGCCAATCTTGATGAGGGCGAAGGGACGGTCAGCCGCCTTGAGCTTGAACGCCATTTCTTGACGGTTGGAGGGACGCAGAAGAACCTCAATCTCCCCCCCGCCGCCAGCGTTGAACACATAGCAACGGATGTCTTCAGGCGAGAGCCCATCCCACACGCTACGGTCAACTTTCACGCGCTCGTCCTCAAAAAGGAACGCAGGCGATTGTTTGAGTTCTTGCCCAAGCTCATCCTTAGCTGACTGCCAGGTGGTTTTATCTACTCTCTGGCGGGCAATTTGTTCCAGTTCGCGGAAGAACAGCTCCAAATCAGCGTCTTGTGTGTTGACGGAGTTGACCAATACCAGCATGAGGGGGCGGTGGTAAAGTCCGTTGCCAGCAGGCACAACCTTCTCTTCACGCATCTTCCGCGCGTACGCCAGCAACATCAGCATCTTCAGTACCAACTTGCGTTTCTCGTCGCCTGTGTAATCTTCTGATTTGTCTTTGAAGGCGCGTAGCTCTTGTTGCAGCACCAACAGATGCTTGCCGTAGCCCCTGCGGATGTACTCCGAAAGATTGAAGTTATAGACCGTAGTGGCAATATCGCGTGGGTCGGTAAAGGTGGCCGAGAAGTTGAACAGAAAGCCATTGCGCGAGAGGATCGAGTAGATGTGTTGGCGCTTGGAGTCTTCGCGGTCGCCTTTGTGGGCCTCGTCCAGCAACACAAACCATTTTCCGTCATTGTCGTAGTTGCAGAAGTCTAAAATCTTTTCCTTCTGCTGGGCGCTGAGGTTGTCAGAACGGTAGTAAAAGACGGTGATCCCCTGTTCCTGGAACAGGGAAGATTGCTCGCGCTTGACCGCGGCGTAGTCTTTCAGCTCATGCAGCACAATCGGCGTGTCACTGTGGCTTGTATTGAACTCCGCCACATGGCGCCTGAGCTGTTCGATGAGGTCGTTGCGGTGGGTGAGAAACAGAATATCGCACGGCGGCACTTCGCCAAGACGCCGCAATCGCCCCAGCAGCTCGATAAGCTTCACGATGACCAGCGTTTTGCCGCTGCCCGTCGCCATCCAGAAGCCCATGCGGTTGATAAACTCTTCGTAGGCGATTTTGGCGATTTTGCCCGTCTGCGCGTCGATATAACCGGCGTAATACTCTCGGAGCAAGTCAGCGAAGGTGGATTTCGGCTCTATGGAAAGGTCTTCCGAAAGCCCGTTGTCGAGATACCATTGCCAAAATTTCTGGTTGAGTGGGCGCGTTGTGTGAATCCCCCCACTCCCTGCACCCTCTCCCCCCTTAGTAAGGGGGGAGAGGGCTGGGGTGAGGGAGGATTCAACGCCCCAGTAATACTTCCACAGCGCTTTGAGCGCGTTGCACAGGGCTTGCTGCTGGTAGTCATACAGGCGTTTCGTGTGGGAGAAAAACGCAAGGTCGTGGTCCGCCCATGCTTCGGGCAGAAGGTCGTCAGGAATGTCCTCTACCATCTGTTGGAGATAGATACGCATCATAGTCACCACCAAATCAGCGGCTTAATCCGACGCCAGTCCAGCGAGCGCAATTCTACCCGCTCGCCGTCAGCGAACTCGACCGCGACAGGCACGCGCGGGTCGTTCGGGTCAGGCTCGATGCGCCGTATCCACTTGCCTGTGAGATTTGAGAGGGTTTCCGGCAGGTCGATGTTCTCGTACAGCTTGCTCAAGTCCAGCTGCACCGTGCCCTGTTCCAGATTTACTTCCAACGCCTCCAGCATCTTCAGGTCGCGCAGGAAGATGTACTGGCAGGGATCTTCGTTTGCAGGTGGGGTAAAGAGGTCGTCCTCCGCATAGCGCGTGCGGCGCAGCGCGTCTTCGAACTGTTCGAGTTCGTAGTATTTCACGAAGTGGCTAATTCCCTTACCGTCGGGCTGCGCCTTGCCGTCTTTCCACTTGTCCGAAAAGACCACCTTTTTGACACGCGGTAGAAGCACTGTGTAGAAGTAATCCGCCATCTCCACCAGAATATACTTCCGCCTACCACCGTCTTCACGATTCAGATTGATAACGGCGTGGGCAGTCGTGCCTGAGCCTGCGAAGAAATCAAGGACATGGGCATTTTTGTCAGAGGTACAGACACGGATACAGTCGCTCACAGCATAAACAGATTTCGGGAAACTAAATGCTTGTGGTTTACCCATAATTTCACGCAGTAAAGAAGTCCCATAAGCGGTTGCATTATAAAGTTTGTTGTCCCAGATGGTTTTCGGTAAAACACCATCACTATCGGGACGAAACTTTATCTCAATTATTACACTCCTATCTTTGCTCGGTTGGCGAACTCGTAGATCGGAGAGCTTCTCTCTCAGGGTTTCGATGCCTAGTCTCCATGTGTATTCAACACCACCGGCATTGGGATAAACAACTTGTTCATCTGGTGCTAGACTATCTTTCATGACCCATGAAGAATTTTGATGATTCCATTCCAAATTAGGTATGCGAATTGTTTTTTTGTTTTTATCAACTACTAATGGATAAAACAATTTTGGACGTGCAGCGCGAAAATCATTTGCCCCACCAGCACGCATAAAATTACGCCACTGATATGGTCCTTTTTTATCTTCCAACTTATATTGTGATTTCTGTTCTTCAGTTCTTGGAAGCATTCCAATCATACTATGCTCTGAGTCACCAACGAAGATAGCGTATTCGTTTGCAACAGAAAATCCCTTGACCGTTGAACGACCCGATGGATTATTTACGATTGATACCAGCCCAAGTACATTGTCCTCCCCAAATATTGCGCTTATGAGACAGCGAGCATTGTGCAGCTCAACATGGTCTATTGTCATGCACAGTAACCCGTTATTGGTTAAGAATTGCCTACCTATTGTAATTCTGTTTTCAATCATCGAAAGCCAAGAAGAACTTTTGAACCTGTTAATATAATCTATCTCTGAAATGCCTGTATTGTACGGCGGGTCTATGTAAATCGTCTGTACCTTCCCCCGAAACTTCGGCAGGATTGTATTCAACGCCTGATAGTTTTCGCCCTTGATGAGCCAGCCGTCGAGTGCCTCGTCGAGATTATCAAAGAGGGCGACAATCGGCAGCTCCAGGTCGGGGAAGTGCTTGGTGTCAATCGGCAGGTAGCGGTAGCGGGGGTGCAGGTGTTTTCCGTCCACCAGATTATGCTCCCAGACATGCTCCTTCTGGAATTTGTCGTCCACCATCCCCAGCTCGCGCCACTCTTGAAGTTGCGTCTCCATATTCGGGTGCGCCCACAGCCGCTCCAGCATCGTCATCCCACCAGGTTGTGCCGCTATCCGATCCAGCGTAATCACATAGTGGCTGTTCAGCACGAACTTCGGCTTGTTCCAGATTTTGACCAGCTCGTCCTCAAAGGCGGCGATGTAGTCAATCACGCGGTAAGCGATGCGCTTGAGGGCTTGCAGCTGCGCAAGACGGCTCTCTGTCCACTTGGTTTGTGGCTCTTCGCCAGGCTTACCCAGCAGGTACTGCCACATCCACAGGTCGAACTGCTCGCGCAGGAAGCTTTTGGCGTCCTTGCACAGAAAGTAGTCCACCTCGCTTTGACGCTCGAAGATTCGGAACGCCCTCTGCAGGGTCTCTTCGGTGGGCACGGCGTCGGTATAGTGTTCCAAGCCCAGCGCGTCGCGAATGGCGCGGCGGATGTCGTCGATCTTGGTCTTCCGTCCCTTCTCGGAGTAGTGAACCGTGAAGACGATGGCGCCATCTTGCTGGCGCTCCTTATAGGCGTAGATGAGTTCGCGCTTCTCGTTGGCGCGTTTATGCTCCAGTTGCGAGACATCGAAGTGGAAGCGGAAGCCGTCCACTTCCACCGTCATGCTCTGGAACAGGCGGTCGGTTTTGACATAGTAGAGGCGGGCGGTCTTCCAGAACAGCACCACATCCTGCTCGTTGGTGTAGACCTGCTCGTAGACGCTTTGGTGGTAGGGGGTGAAGAAGAAGCCGATGGAGCCGCTTTCGGTGAAGTAGCGTCGGAAGAAGGTGTAGAGTTTGTCGAACAGCTCTTCGCGGAAGTCGGGGAAGGGTTTGAGGGCGTTGTCTATCTCTTTTCGCAGGCGTGGCTCCATCACTTTTTCGAAGTAGCGCGCCTTGATGCGCATCAGGTTGATATAGCCTGATTCGCCTTCTACCGGCACACCTATGAATACTTCTCTCAGCTTCTCAAAGAACTTGTTTTCGTTTGTGTTTTGCATGGATTTTTTCCTTGAGCTAATTCGGCTAGCGCTGTATAGACAAGCCTGTATGACTCGTTCAGGCAAACCTGCAATGTGTACTTGTTTGTCGCTCTTGTTTCCTGCCTGTTCTTAGGGCTTCAAATTATCTGACTTATCTTTTTTCTTTGCTACATACCTACCTGACCAGCAGGGTTTCTGCAATGAGAATACTGCATTTCAATACTCAGTCGCCAATACTGCGGCGATTATGCGCAGCTAACAAGCCAGGTAAAGCCTGAGATCGAACGGTTCTAGCTTGGTATATTCCCGTTCAAACACACTGTAATGGCTGAATGCTTTCGGTACGATTGGTTGGCTTGCAATGACAAGCAAGTCCGCAGCAGCATGGAACATAGTGTATTAGGCACGGAAGCCAAAAAATCAGGGTAACTTTGTGCAGGAAAATTCATGCTGTGTCAAGACTTTCCTTCGCCTTTCCCAACAACGCTTCGGCCTCGTTCATACGGTTACACTCTCATGGCGAATATTCATCAGAAACGGGTATTTCGTGTCTGATACTCCTGGGAAAGCACGAGCGCGGTAGAAATAGCCACATCGTAATTGAGACTGATCCGTGCGGCAGCTTCGCGGTTTTCCCAATCAGTGCGCCGTAGTCAAAAAGGAGACGCGGTGCGCACAGGGATGTCAATTCGGACCTTCCTGGGCATCTCGGCACGCATCGGGAAGCCATAGACCACAACAGCTTTCGATGCTTCACCCGGAAGCTTGGCTGGTGATCCCGCTACTCCTAAATGATTGATGCGTCCGATTGGGCTTGACCATCTTGCCTTCTTCAATCCATTCGGAAGCGTGGTTTTGTGCAATATTCCTGAATGCCGCACGCTGCCTGCCGGGTGTTTGTCAGGCTCGAAGAACTCTGCTCAGCCTTGCCCGGCGCGGCCGAACACATCGGGATAACCGGCCAGTGCTTCCCGGATGTCGCAATCATAGCGCACGACGAGCACGCGGTAGCCACAGCGCACGAGTTCCGCGCGTATCTCACGGTCCCACGCAGCCTGGGCTGGCTCGTCGTGCACTGAGCCATCGCAGAACACACAGACATTGGGTTCATAGAAAAAGTCTGCCACACAGGCCGGCTCGGCAATCCGCTTCTGCGCATCGTCAGGTAGCCGGTAGCCGCCTTCGGCAAGCGCGTCAAGCAACCGCCGTTCAAGTTCGGAGCGGGAATCGGTGAGGGACCGCAGCCACGCCAGGTGTTCGTTGCGCGTTTTGCCTCTCACCCGCGGCTCCGTACGGCCGGCGGCCAGGTTGAACAGCAACTCCCGGATGTGGTGCCGGTTGAGTTTGAGCGCTTCATGCTGGTTGGCGAAGCTCAACAGGCACTCGTAGCACGCCGCGCGGCAATCCGGTCGGGTGTCGCTCAGGCCGTCCTCCCGGAGTTCAAAGTGACAAATCTCAAGCGCGGCACGCGCCACCTCAGCCAGCGTGGTTGCCTCTTCCACAAATCTCCGCAGGACACCTGCTCCGCCTTCGGCTGTTTCGTACAGCAGCATGGCCCGGTGCTCCCCGTCGCCGATGGGCTCGGCCGCCAGTTCCGTCTCTTCCAGCTCGAAGGTCTCTTCAATGCCCCGCTTGAGGGCGTAGCGCAGGGTGGCTTCCAGCGTCTGATCCGCGCACTGTTCGGGTTGGGCCGGGCGTACGATCAGGACGTTCTGCGTCATGCGTACCGCCAATCGGATGCGTTCCAGACGGTGCGGACGGGAAGGATGACTCGGCTTGTCAGCCGACGAAATGACCTCGCCACTTTCAAAGTCAACCAGGAAGCCTTTGACTTCTGAGCCGCGCCAGCCGTGATTGACGCGGAGCAGCGTCGCCGACGGGGCATAGACCAGGCGCAGCAGCGGCGTTTGTCCGCTGACCACATCGGCTTCCTGGACACGGTGGCCGGAACCTTCCGGGGCAAACTGGAAAAACGTTTGCAGCTCGTACCCCCGCCGGCGGCGTTCCTCCTCATCGGCCGTAATGCGCGCGCGGCGTTTCATCCGCACGTTGGGCATATCCAGCAAAGGGGCAACCAGACTGTTGGAACCGTCGAACCGGGTGTGGCAGACGGGACAGCCATCGTCGTGCGGGTCGGCAAAAGCGCCACAGGTCAGACATAGTTTCTGGCTGTACCGGCGTTCATCCAGTCCGCCCGGAGGCGTCTGGAAGGCCACTGATTCCCACTGGCGTCCCTCGTGATAGAGAAAGTTGTGGGGCGCAAACTCCCGGATCGCCAGCGACCGCGGCCGGGCAATGAATTCACCTTCACTGCTGCGTGGCACCCAGGCGCGCACCGGCAGCGCCGGAAAGTTGTAGCCGGGCAAAAAACCTTCACTGGCCAGATACCGGTAGGGATAAAAGTCCCCTTCTTCATACCTGGTTCCGATCTGCAGGAGCAGGTTGCGCTGGCGTACGGCTTCCTGCTGGCGGCGATTGGCTTCCTGCTGGTCATCGTTGCTGCGGGCGCGCTCCAGGGCAGCCTGGGCCGCCTGCAACTGGCGGGTGGCCGCCCGGTAGAGTTCCCGCCAGCGGTCAAACGCCCGGTCAAATTCGCGGGGGGCCTCTTCGATGACATGCCGCACCCAGCGGTCGCTGAACCAGCCGCTTCTGGCGAGAACTTCACGGTCGGCCGCGAGCAGGGCGCGCACGCGCTGCCCGATGTGCTGGCGGATCGGTTCAGAAAGCTGAATCTGGGCTTTTACCTCTTCGTGCAGAGGCAGGTCTGTGATCTGTTCGGTATCAATGACGGTTTCAATCGAGTTCTTCAGGGGCAGGCGTACGTGCGCCAGCCAGACCGCATGGATGTGCGCGCGCAGCAGCGACTCGTTGGCCAAATCCAGCCGTGGCGGTCGCACTCGCCCGGCTACCATTTCGGCACGGCGGCGGAAAAAGTACTGGTCATGGCTGTTGAGCGCGCCGCAGTAGGTCACGATCAGCCCGGGTTGTCCCTGCCGTCCGGCACGTCCGCTGCGCTGTGCGTAGTTGGCCGGTGTCGGCGGAACGTTACGCAGATGCACCAGCTCCAGATCGGCAATATCCACGCCCAGTTCCATGGTCGGGGAGCAGACGAGGTAGGGCAGTCGGCGACCCGTCTCCGCCTCTTTTGTCTGGTCCTGCCCCTCCCAACGGAAGCGCCGTTCGCGGCGCTCCCGCTCGCCGGGCCTGACCACCTGCGCCGTGTGTTCTCTGGCTTCGAGCGCCGCCAGGCTGGCGGCCGCCGACTGGTAAAAATGCTGGAAGAAGGCGTTGACAGGACGGGAAGGGACCGCGTAGCCCGCCGCTTCTGCGCGTCGTGAGTAGAGGGGATCGGGAGCTGGCGGCGTCCCCTGTCCCAGACACCAGCGAAGACATGAGGCATCGAGTCGGTAGCACGGCTGGCTGCCTGCCGTTTCGATGGCGAGCAGTCCGTGGCTGACCAGAAGCGCAAGAAGTGCGCCGAGAAACTCGTCGTACGCCTCGGCGTTCAGCCCAAGGCGCTTGATGAGAAAGCGGCCAATGAGACTGCGCGCGCTCAGTCCAAAGCCTGGTCCCTGACGGCTTGACGGACGGTGCCGGACAAAGCGGTTGGCCGGGCGCAGTTCGTCATCCTCCGGGTCAAGTCCCCAGAACTCGTTGAGGTATTGCCCGGCACGCCGGCGCAGGCTTTTCTGGAAATCTTCCTCCAGTGCGCGAACCCGGATGGCCAGTTTGCGCCGGAATTGGTCCAGCACCGCCCGGAGAAGAGTTTTCCGTTCCTCACCAGCGGCCTGCCTGAACCACGGATGAAGGTCAACCAGCTTTTGGCTTTGGCAGAGCGTCTCCAGCCCGTAGTACTCGATGCTGAGCAACCCGACCTGTTCGAGGTTGGGGTGTGTCACCCGCCAGCCCCGCCGCAGGTCATCATAGAGCCGATATTCCGTCAGGTCGGTAAACGTCTGCCAGACTTCCCTGGCCGCCGGGGTTTCCGGGTCAAGGCCCGGATTCTGGGCGATGTCGGCCAGACCAAGCCCCGATGCACGGACGACGGCTTCCGCCACCCGGTCAAAGGCAAGTTCGGGGGATTGGCGTAGTGCCGCATACAGCGCCGCCCGGAGAAGCGCCACGTGGACGAAATCATTGAAGTGTCCGGCCTGCAGTGAGGCGTCCTGGCGGTTGTCCGTAAACGTGAGCAGTTTGTCGCGTGCCGCTCCGGTGCGCGCCGCATGCCGCAGCAGGGAGTTGGCAAGGATCGTCGTGGCGCTGGAGCGTCCTTCGCTTGAGAGTGAGGCAAACTTGACAAAATCGCGCTCCCGCCCGGTGTAGTACTCACCACAGCCAAGGCACAGGGAAAACGGGTGTGGCTGCCACCACATCTTCTGCGCTCCATCCTGCGGGAAGGGGGAATACGCTCCGTCCGGCCGGACCCAGACCGCCTGCGGCACCCGCTCCTTCCAAGTCGGACTCAGTTTGCCGTCAGCCTTGAACCAGTCTTCGGGAAGCTGTTCCCGTGACCAGTCACCCTCGCCGGGGGCCAGCATCAGATACCCAGCCTGCGCGTCGTCCCCATCCGGTTCTGTCCCTACCGGATGGGGCAAAAATCGCTCTTCCTGCTGCACGGCATGGTAATAGTCCTGCCCGCACTGGCGGCAGAATTTGACTGGAAAAAACAGCTTGTCTTCGCCGGCCTGGACCTGCCCTTCAAGTGAAAACCGCCGTGCTTCGTGTGTTTCCACGGTGGCATAGAGCGTCCGACCCTGAGCGATGAACTGATGGAGCTTGAACGCTGGCGCCCGGGTGCGGCCCTCCCGTTGGAGGCGGCTGGCGTGCGCCAGCAGTTTGCGCAGGGCGTCGGTGCAACGCTGGACATCGCCGCCGGTCAGCGCGGCAAGTTGTTCGGCTACTTTGGAAAGCTCGCGTGGCGTACGGCGCTTGAGTGTGCCATCGGGGCTTTGTTCGATGCCGAGTTCATATTCCAGCCAGCGCATGAGGGGGTGGCCGCGCAGCGCGGACATGTCGCCGGGCAGGGGCGTCCCGACGGCAGCTTTCAGTTCTTCCGCGGTCGGCGGGCCGCCTTCGGTGAAAGGCGCAAGGGTTTCTTCGATGACATGCTCCGGCCCGAAATGATGACCGAAGAAGCGCTTGGCAAAATCGGCGACGCTTTGCCGACGCTCTTCGGCGGTGGCATCCGGCCGCGAGATCATGGTGGCGCTGGTGCCGATGTGTAACAGGCCGTCCCCGGCACAACGTTCTTTGAGCCGGCGAACGAGCATGGCCACGTCCGCCCCCTGCCGGCCCCGGTAGGTGTGCAGTTCGTCGAAGACCAGAAAGCGTAAACCCCGGTCGGCGAATGGTGCGTGGCGAATCGCCGGTGGCAGTGTGGCTTCTACCTTGCTCTGCCGTTCGCCATTCGCGATCTGCTCCAGAAACCGCTGATCTTCGGGCCGTACCAGCAGCAGTTCCGCCATGACGTAGTTGGTGAGCAGAATCTGTGGCGGGTTGAGCCGTATCTTCTCGCGCGCGGCTTCAGAAGTTTCTCCCGTGTATTTGGCAAAGTGCACCGGAAAGGGGCGGCCGGAGGTGCGTTCATAACGCTCCTTGAGCGCGTCCAGGGCCTGGAACTGGGAATTGACCAGCGCATTCATCGGGTAGATGACCAGCGCCGCGGCTCGCCCGCCGGTGTCGGGATGGCGGATCAGGCTGTCAATGATGGGCAGAAAGTAGCAGAGACTCTTTCCCGAACCGGTGCCGCTGGTGACGACAAAGCTTTCGCCCCGTGCGGCTTTGTCAATCGCTTCTTCCTGGTGGCGGTGAAGGCGAAAAGGGTGTCCGTCCTCAAGGCGGAAGATACGTGCTGTCTCCCGCGTGATGTGACCGGTGCTGGCCAGTTCATCAACGGTCGGCCCGGAAGCGTAGGCGGGGCTCAACTGCACCAGCGGTTCGGGCCAGAGATAGCCCTCTTCTTCCATTGACCGGTCCACGAATGCCCGCGCCCGGTCATCGGCAATGAGGAAAAACGAGCGGACGAAGTTTTGGTAGTCGTCCAGAACGGCGGAGTGGAGGTCAAAGATGGTGGACATCGGCACTACCCTGCGAAGCCTTTTCTACAGCGACGCCCATGGCCTTGGGATGGGTCCGCCGCGCTATGGTGTCGCAAAGACTTCTTCGAGTGTAGCGGCCGTGGCGGCTTTGGTCAGCAGACGTTCCAGTTCGGCGTCAGTGGCAGCGTCCAGGCGGGACTGGTAGGGCGTCAGGTCGGCTTCTGGAAACCGTACCCGGAGCAGTTGCCGCAACGCCCACAGCTTGCCCTCGTGCTGACCACGATGGACGCCCTGCTGCATGCCCTGTTGTAGCCCCTGCTGCAAGCCCTGCTGCACACCTTCCCGCAACAACGCTTCCGCCCACTTCTGTACGTTCGTCGCCAGCATCGTCCCTTCTCCCGTCTCCAAAGTCTCCTCCACCGCCATCATCGCCCCAGGATGCACCCGCTGCAAGTACCGCTTCACCCACTGCGTCAGCACCCGGTCAATCCGCTCCCGGTTCGGCAACGCCTGCAACGCCTCCCCTATCCGCCTCACCACCGCCAGCGCCTCTTCCTTCCCCTCCGCATTCTCCAACGCAAATATCCCCGCCACCACGTTCCGTACCGCTGCCAGTTCGTGGTCGCTGTACGCCCCCTCGTCCAGCAGGTAGTACCGCAGCCGCGGCTGATACACACGCAACACCGGCGGACACTCAATCACCTCCCCAATGTCCGTCGCCACCCGCCACCGCCGCTCCCCGTTGTACAACACCACCGGCAACACCGGCGGCAGCCGACGCGGGTCAACCCGCTTCTCCTTGATGAGTGAGTCGTACAGCGCCGCCACGTACTGCACCATCCGCACCGGCATCGCCGCGTCGGGCGTGGACTGAAACTCCAGCAGCAGGTACAGGTACAGCATCGTGTCGGCCATCTTCACCCGCCAGACGACATCCTCTTCCCGCGACTGCATCGCCGGGGTGACAAAACTGCCCGCCACCAGTTCCAGCGTGGAGAAGTCGAGGAGTTGGGCGATGTCCGGGGTGACAAAGCCTTCAATCAGTTGCTGGACAAGCTCCGGCAGGCTGAACAGCGCCTTGTAGCCGGTGTCGTGAAAGGGGGCGTCGGTCATCGGCGGGCAGCCGCGTGCGGTTATTCCGTCGCAAAGACCGCATCGGGGGTGGCGGCGGTGGCGGCTTTGGTCAGCAGACGTTCCAGTTCGGCGTCGGTGGCAGCGTCCAGGCGGGACTGGTAGGGCGTCAGGTCGGCTTCTGGAAACCGTACCCGGAGCAGTTGCTGCAACGCCCACAGCTTGCCCTCGTGCTGACCTCTGTGGATGCCCTGCTGCAGCCCCTGCTGCATGCCTTCCTGTATCCCCTGCTGCATGCCCTGCTGTCTGCCTTCCCGCAGCAGCTCTTCCGCCCACTTCTGTACGTTCGTCGCCAGCATCGTCCCTTCTCCCGTCTCCAAAGTCTCCTCCACCGCCATCATCGCCCCAGGATGCAGCCGCTGCAAGTACCGCTTCACCCACTGCGTCAACACCCGGTCGATCCGCTCCCGGTTCGGCAACGCCTTCAGCGCCTCGCTGATGCGCCCCACCACCGCCAGCGCCTCTTCCTTGCCCTCCGCATTCTCCAGCGCAAATATCCCCGCCACCACGTTCCGTACCCCGGCCAGTTCGCGGTCGCTGTACGCCCCCTCGTCCAGCAGATAGTACCGCAGCCGTGGCTGGTACGGACGCAACACCGGCGGACACTCAATCACCTCCCCAACATCCGTCGCCACCCGCCACCGCCGCTCCCCGTTGTACAGCACCACCGGCAGCACCGGCGGCAGCCGACGCGGGTCAACCCGCTTCTCCTTGATGAGTGAGTCGTACAGCGCCGCCACGTACTGCACCATCCGCACCGGCATCGCCGCGTCGGGCGTGGACTGAAACTCCAGCAGCAGATACAGGTACAGCGTCGTGTCGGCCATCTTCACCCGCCAGACGACATCCTCTTCACATGACTGCATTGCCGGAGTGACAAAACTGCCCGCCACCAGTTCCAGTGTGGAGAAGTCCAGCAGTTGGGCAATGTCCGGCGTGACAAACCCTTCAATGAGTTGCTGAACCAGTTCCGGCAGGCTGAACAGCGCCTTGTAGCCGGTGTCGTGAAAGGGCGCGTCGGGCATCGGCAGGAAATCCAGGTGTCAGTGCGATGCACCAGCCGCGCATGCGCATCGGCGATACGGAACATCGTCAGCCATTCCCGCTGCCGGTGAGTCTTGCCCATGCTTCCAACACCAGCCGCCGGGTGCGATACTCGCCAAACTGCCGGATTTCCTTTTCCTTCAGCACCCGGAAGGTTTCGCCGGGGAAGGTGTGGGCGGATGGCGAATGGGAAGTTGGCGAATGGCGAGTGGCGGAAGGAGCGAGTGGCGAATGGCGAGTGGCGAGTGGTTCAGGAGCGAGTGGTGAGTGGCGAGTGGCGAGTGGCTGCTCGCTACTCGCTACTTCGCTATCCGCCCCTCTCTCTTCCCACGGGTCGAGGATGTCTTCCAGTTCGCGTTCCGTCAGGTCAGCCGGATCGAGGATGTACCGCAGTTGCTTGCGTGTCAGGCCGTACAGCCGGGCGTAATACGCATCGAGTTCGGCGCGAATCTGCGCCCGGCGGGCAGCGTTCCAGATGAAGGGGGCGAGTGGTTCAGAGGCGAGTGGTGAGTGGCGAGTGGCGGAATTGGCGAGTGGCGAATGGCGAGTGGCGGAATTGGCGAGTAGTGAGTCGCGAGTAGCGAGTGGTGAATTACTACTCGCCACTCGCTGCTCGCTACTCGCTTCTCTCCCACTCGCTACTCGCCACTCGCCATTCGCTTCCCTGCGGTTGGCTTCCCATTGGGTACGGATGGCGGCACGCAGCGTATCATCGGCTTCCTGCCACACATCGTCGGCAAAGGGCTGCATGTCCCAGGCGGTGTACGTCAGTTCCAGTACGCGCGGGACGATAAAACGCAGGTCTTCCGGGGTGTAGGCCGCAGGCGGCAGGACAGGAAGTTGGCTCACAAGGAAAAAGTTCATGTGTACCCCGGCAATTTTCTGCCGTGTTACGTAATCGAATACCTGAGTATTAAGATTGCATAATAGACAACAGACCAGCACGTGGTTGCTCTCTTGGCACAGGAGTATTGGCAGATTGTTCCCTACCCCAACTCTGGGCAGCAGGCTGAAGATGGCGGTGCGTTCGTTGGTGGCGTTGGTCACATCGCGGAAGCCAAGCAGCCAGCCGCGCTGCCAGTCGCCCAGACGGGCCGCGACTTCTTCCGCCGGCACCCAGTACCACGGCTGCACCACAAACTGCGGGTCGGCATGTTGAGCATCACTTGGAGTTGGTAATTGCGTGCCGGAACGTGAACTTACCCCTTCATACGTGCCGTAGCGATGGTCGTAGTGCCAGATCATCTTGGCTTCGTAGAGGGGAAGATAGGTGTTGGCGAGTGAGGAGTGGCGAGTGGCGGAATTGGCGAGTAGTGAGTCGCGAGTAGCGAGTGGTGAATTACTACTCGCCACTCGCCGCTCGCCACTCGCTTCCTTACAACTCGCTACTCGCTGCTCGCGACTCGCTTTCTCACTACTCGCTACTCGCTGCTCGCCACTCGCTTCCTTCACAAACCGGTTCCCAACCAGCCGGTAGCCCTCTTTTTCCAGTTCCGTGCGGGTGCGGAAGAGGTGCGAGTCGTTGGACATGTCAAACATGCGCAGAAAACGCACGCCCCAGGGATTCGGCTGGGCGGCTGGGCGAATGGCAGATGGCGAATGGCGAGATGGGCGAATAGCAGATGGCGAATGGCGAATGGCTGTTTCGCTATTCGCTACTTCGCTATTCGCTACTTCGCCCTTTTCGCTATTCGCTATTTCGCCATTCACCACTTCGCCACTCACCTCACGCTCATTGATCAGCACCGGGACCCGCTCGTAGATAGCCCGGGTCAGGTCGGCATCCTGCCGGGTACGGAAGACCGGCAGGGTGCGCGTGTTGGGGTTGATGCGGGCGATGTCGGCCGCGGTCAGGCTGAAGACGCGGCGCGGGTCGCGGAGATGTTCGGCGCGGGTGGCGAAAAAAGCGAGTAGTGAGTGGCGAGTGGCGGAATTGGCGAGTGGCGAATGGCGAGTGGCGAGTGGTTGATCGCTACTCGCTACTCGCTGCTCGCTACTCGCTTCACTCGCTACTCGCTGCTCGCTGCTCGCTCCTTGCTCGCTACTCGCTACTCGCCGCTCGCTACTCGCTCCCTGTTCGCTACCCACTTCCTCACTCCCGCCGGTCAGGGTAAGCAGGCAGAACTTGTAACTGCGGTGCACGGCCGGGAAGATGGCTTCCCGGTTTTCAAAATCAAACAGACTGACAAGATGACCTTTTTCCACAAGGTCGGCGAAGAAGGATTTGTTGGTGTCGTCGGTGGCAATGCCGGTCGGCAGGATGATGCCGGCCCGCCCGGCAGATGACAGCAGACACCGGATGCGCTCGGCAAACACGGAATAGGTGTTGATGTCGCCGCGGCCGGTCAGAGGGTACTGTCTGCTCCCGCGCAGGAAGCGGCTGGCGCTTTCCGCCATGTGCAGGGCGCGCTGGTAGGCGTGCCAGAGGTCCGGGTTGGTCGTGGGCAGCCCGGCAATCAGTCGTTTGCGGGCGGCCGCGTTCGGCGCCTGGGCAATCCGGGCGTCGCGCCCGGCAAAGAATTCCTCTTCCTGCAGCTTGATGCGCTCCCATGGCGGATTGGAGAGCACCACATCGAAGCCGGTGGAAGATGCGAGTGGTGAGTGGCGAGTGGCGGAGGGAGCGAGTGGTGAGTGGCGAGTGGCGAGTGGTTGATCACTACTCGCTACTCGCTGCTCGCTACTCGCTTCCCCTGCTACTCGCTGCTCGCTAGTACGGGCAGTTCCCGGAACTACCCCTACGACTCGCTGCCCGCTAGTACGGGCGACCCGCGAGTCGCCCCTACCACTCGCCACTCGCCACTCACCACTCGCTTCTGAACCACTCGCCTCCCCACCACTCGCCACTCGCCATTCGCCACTCGCTTCCCCGCCAAACACCTCCGGGAACTCCAGCGGCCAGTGAAAGAAGTGCTGCTGCACGGCGAGGGCTTCCGCGATGGCCACCGCCTGGGGATGCCGCCGGTCGGCGAGATGGTCCGTGATGACCTGGGTGGTGATGGCGGACGGGGCGGCTCCCGGCTTCAGGCGTTGAAAGAAGGCGGCGGTCCACAGGTGGCACGCTTCAGCCAGCTTCCGGCGCTGCGGGTCCCGGTCATAGTCATCGTAGAGGCTTTTCTTGCGGCGTACGTCGGCGGGCGAGTCATCGGCGATGGCTTCGATCTGCTGGCGCTGCTCCCGCAGCCCGGCCAGCATGTCGGTCGGGTCGAACGGAAGTTGCCCCTGCCTGGTCTCCAGATCGTGACGTTCCTTTTTGTTCTGCTTTTTGAGAGCGGCAGCCGCCGATTTGTCATCGGCGCTGACCGGAGCGAAGGCTTCATCGGGGATGCCCCTTTCCAGAACCGCCAGATCAAGGACACCAACCAGCGAGTCGCCGCACTTGATGTGGTGGTCCAGAAAGGTGAGAGGCTTACCCACACAGTGCGCTTCCAGCCACAGGGCCACGCGGCACAGCTCCACGGCCAACGGGTTTTTGTCCACGCCGTAGAGGCAGCGGGCCACCACGTCGCGGATCGCCTCGCGGACGTGATCGGGATCAGGCTCGTCTTTGCCGGTACGGATTCTGGCCAGTTCCTTGCCCAGCCGCCGCGCCGCCGCCAGCAGGAAATGTCCCGAACCGCAGGCGGGGTCAAGGACGCGGAGGGAGAGCAGGGTGTGTTCGGCGAGGGCTTGGGCGAGTGGTGAGTGGCGAGTGGCGAGTGGCGAGTAGCGAGTGGCGAGTGGTGAGTAGCGAGTGGCGAGTGGGGATGAGGCGAGTGGTGAGTGGCGAGTGGCGAGTGGTTCAGGGGCGGGTGGCGAGTGGGGAACTAACTCCTCCTGAGACTGCGCTGAAGATTCACCATCTGTTTGCTGAGTACATGAATCCAGTCCAGTATCGGCTGGGTTGTCACCGGAGCCGCCAGTCCCACCCGCTGTGCCAGCAAAGTGTAAGTTTCCAGCTCTCTCAGGCTGCCCGCCGCGATGTTGAGAAAATGAAGAAACTCCTTCGTTCCCCGCCGGGCCCACCCCTCCGCGATGTTCGCTGGAACCGAGGCTGCTGCCCGCCGCATCTGGCTCGTCAGCCCGAACAGTTCCTCTCGCGGGAAGCTCGCGGTGAGCTGATACACCTGTTCTGCCAGGTGCATCGCTTTCTGCCAGACTTCCAAGTCTTGATAGGATTGAATTGCCATGGCGTTCTCCAAAGCGTTCGATAATCATCTGACGCACCACTCGCCATTCGCCATTCGCCACTCGCTGTAGCTCATCCGCCATTCGCCTGGCCTCGGCCAGCCGTTCTTCCAGTACCGGTTCGAGCGCCGAACGGATGAGTTCCGCCACGAGTTCCGGCGGGGTGTAGTAGGAACCCGTACTCTTGCGTTCTGACCCGGACGCCAACTCAAAGCGGGGCACCCTTCCCGACATGTCAATCTGCGGGTGGTAGTCGAGCAGGCTCTCATAGACCGAACCGAGTTCTTCGACATCCAGCGCGGCATAGTTCACGCGCCGGGGCGGCGCCGAAAGCTCTTCCCGGTAATACGCCAGATGCCAGAAGGCTTCGAGGAAGTCGCGGTTGCTGATGCTGCACTGGTCGAGGTCGAGAGGCTCGAAAAGCGCCCCGTTGAGGGGGGACATGCCCAGGCACGCGGCAAGGTTGTCGTCGGAAAGTACCTTCCACAGCACCTTGAGGCTGCACCAGATGTCTTCATGGTCGGTGTAGGCGCTGTGCCGGTCGAGCAGCCGCCGCAGCCGCCCTACGCCGTAGTGTTCCTGTAGTAGGGACGGACGGCCATCCGCCCGTACCAGCAACCCCCGGTCTTCGGAAACCAGCAGGAAGAGCAGGCGATAGACCAGACGTAAGAGTTGCCGGTAAAAGTCGTGGGGGGCGAGTGGTGAGTGGTGAGTGGCGAGTGGTTCAGGGGCGAGTGGTGAGTGGTGAGTGGCGAGTGGTTGATCACTACTCGCTACTCGCCATTCGCTACTCGCTTCACTTCCACTCGCTACTCGCCATTCGCTACTCGCTTCTTCCTCCCCTCTCAACCCCGCGTTGGCCGGATGCGCGAGAAAGCCGTTGGCGAGGTGTTTGATACAGGCTTCCACGCCGGCGCGCAGTCCCTCCCGGACGCGCCCGCCCTGTTCTATGGCGTCCCGGTAGTACTGCTCCAGCAGGCAGTCCGGGGCATCTTCGGCCGTGCGCGGCAGGCGGGTGCGGTGCAGCAGCCGGTAGAGAACAGCAAAGTCTCCGAACCGCTGCTCTTCAAGAATCTGGCGCAGGTCGAACTCGACATAGGCCTGCCGGCGCACAAAGGTGCTGTTGCGCAACAGGCGCACCACGAGACCGTTGGTGACAAGTCCCCAGACGTGATCGGTCCGGTTCAGGTATTCCTGCACCAGCGAATGCGGCGCAAGGCGTGACCGGCTGCCCGGGGCCAGCCGCCCCAGTTCCTGCCGTACGCCCACGAGGTGGACCGGCGGAGCATCCTCCGCTTCGCCGGCCCGGTGCGAGATGGCGAACGTCGCGCCGTCTATGTCATGGGCGCGCGCGTTGTAGCGCAGTTCATAGCCCAGCAGGCTCAGAAACGGGATCAACCAGGCATCACGGGTGACGGATGTGGCCGGGTCGTCCTTCGGCAGACGCTCCAGCCGGCGTTGGAAGACCTCCCACTGGGTGCGGGCATCAGCAAAGACGCTGGCTATTTCATCCGTCAGGCTGCGCCGGCCGTCCAGCCCGAAGTCTTGCAGCTTCTGTCCGGGAAGCTCGCCGGCAAGGAGCTTTTCCAGCGTATCGGGGCCCAGAAGCCCCCCTTCAATGCGTACGGCGGAGAGCTGGCTCATCGTGACACCATGGGTTGCAGAACAAGAATTCCCAGAAGATCAGGGGGAAACTGTGGCTTGACCGCAAGCCCGCGTATGCGCAGCGCCACGGCCTGCCGGATGCGCTTGTGGGATTCAGTCAGTTCATTGGCGCGGCGGGCAACGTGCTCCCGGATAGCGCTTTGCAGCGGGTGCGCGGCGCCCCAGCGTTCAGCCGACTCCGCCTGCCATGCGCCCAGATTGTCAAGGATGTGCGTCACCAGCTCCCGTTTCTCCGCCAGAGAGAGGTTGGCGTCGGGTTGGGCTTCCGCCAGCAGCCGGAGGGCATCACTGGTGTCCAGCCAGCGGGTAGTACCGGCTTCCAGTCCGGCGTAGGCCAGGACCAGAACTTCCTCGGAGAGCAGCGCTGGGGCCTGAAGTTGCTCGACCAGATAGCGTACGCGCAGCAGGAGGATGGTCGTCAGTGCCGTCACGGCACGGGTACGGATGGCCCCGCAGCGGGAGACCGTTGCGTTGCCGGGCTGGTTCAGCGCCGCCTCGAAAAGATACCGGGCAAGTGTGGCCACAAAGCGGTGGTTGCGGCCGATGTATTCGGCCCCTTCGGGCGTGGGCGAGTCGAAGCTGATGAGCCACCGTTCGCCCTTGGGGGACGGCAGGGCCAGCCTGATCGGTTCGGGCAGCGTCGCGGTTGCCTGCCGGCTGACACTCACCCGGAAAACGCCCGGCTGTTTTTCCTGGGCAACGGCCAGCCCGAGGCGCTGCGCCGCCGCAAGAAAGAAATGACGCACGGCAGTGGGGTCGCCCAGGACGGCATCCGTGGCCTCGACTTCGCGCTGGACTTCTTCGGGCTTGAGCGCCCGCTGCGCAAACCGGGTGCGGTTGAGCCGCTCGCGTTCGGCATCCTGCTGCCACCGCTGATGAAACGCCTCCACTTCCGGTACGCCAAGATTGAGTGCAAGCTGGCGCTTCAGCGCCCGCGGCCCCTGGCGCAGGAAGAGGGCCTGGAGAACGGCCTGGGTGACGCTTTCGCTTTCTTCGGGCACGGGCACGTGCGTGCCGAGCGTACGATGGATTTCCCGCGCCTTGTCGAGCAGCACCTCCAGCACCACGCCGTCTATGGGGTTGTCCTGCCCGAAGAACCGGATGACCCTGACCCGCCTGGCCCTTTGGCCGTAGCGGTCCACGCGCCCCTCGCGCTGCTCCAGCCGGTTGGGGTTCCACGGCAGGTCGTAGTGGATGACGGCCGTGAACAATTCCTGGAGGTTGACGCCTTCGGAGAGGCAGTCGGTGGCGACGAGTACCCGTGGGCGTTCCGCGTCGAGGTCGGCGATTCTGGCCTGGCGCTCGTCATCGCCCATGCGGCCGGTGACGCACACGACCTGGGCGGCGGTTTCCAACGCCTGGCGCAGGTGGTCGGCAAGGTAGTCGGCCGTGGCGACGTATCGGCACCAGAGGATGGGATGGAAGCCTTCCTGCAGCAGCCGGCGCACGATGGCGATGACCCGCGCCAGCTTGGTGTCGTCGTCCGGGCCGTGGAGTTGTTCGGCCAGCCGGGCGAGTTCGCGCAGCCGGCGGCGGTCGGTCTCCGGCAGGGTCGTGTTGGCGGCCTCAACGGCTGGGGCAGGGGATTCGTCGTCGGTGCGGTCTTCCGCCGACTCGAACACGAGCCGGCCAAAGGCTTCCGCTTCGGCTTCTTCTTCGGGCGGCACGCCGGCGCGGTTGGTCAGCGCCGTGCGGGCGGCCGCCGGGCTGGACATCACACAGCGCAGCAGTGCCAGCGCGCCCCAGTAGCGCACCCGCCGCTGGCGCTTTTCCAGATGCGCGCCGGTACGCACGATTTCTGAGCAGAACGCATAGGTGCGCTCAAACAGCTCACGGTGCCGGTCGGAAAGGGCGTAGGTTTCATCCGTGGATTCCCGCGTGGGGAAACAGGCGGTTTCCTGCCATGTCTGCGCGATGTCGCGCCGGGTGCGCTGGACGAAATGCCGGGCGAGTTCGGTGCGCTGGGTTTCGGTGAGCGTCTGGAGATTCCACGTTCCGAACTTCGGGTGCAGCAGGCCGAGCAGCGAACGGAAGGCGTCTTCGATGCCGCTGTGCGGCGTGGCCGTCAGCAGGATCAGATGCCGGTCGGCTTTTCGGGCGACGGCGCGCAGGAGTTCGTGCCGTTCCTGCTGGTTGGTGCCCGGAGCGGCGGCCGCGCCGTGGACTTCATCGGCAATGACCAGTTCGGGGCAGAACTGCAAAAACTGGCTGCGGTTGCGCTCCGTTTTGACGAAATCAAGGCTGGCCACCTGGATGGGGAAGTGTTCGTAGAGGCTGCGTCCGGCCGGCGTCTGGCGGTCAAGCTGCCCGACGGTTCCCGACCGGATGATGACCGGTTCAAGGTTGAACTTTTCGGTGAGTTCCTGCGCCCATTGTTCGCACAGGTAGGGCGGGCAGAGGACACAGAAGCGCCGGATTTCGCCACGGTCGAGGAGTTCGCGGGCGACGAGCAGGGCTTCGATGGTTTTGCCCACACCCACGTCGTCGGCAATGAACAGCCGCACGGGGTCGAGGCGCAGGGCCATCAGCAGGGGTACGAACTGGTACGTCCGCGGCCGGATGGAGATGCGGCCGAGCGAGCGAAACGGCGTCGCGCCTTCGCGCAGGGTAAGCCGTGCCGCCTGCCAGAGCAGATGGGCGCTGGTGGCGTCGGAAATGTCGTCGGTGGTGGGCAGCGGGAAGGACGCGGGCGTAATGCGCTCAAACGGCAGGGCCCCACCCACGAGGTTCATAAGTTTCCGGTGAATGTGAACCACGTCGTCCGGCGTGCCGGTGAGGGGCCGCAGGACGATGACTTCGTCCGTGTCGGCGGGCATCACGACCCATTCGCGGTTTCGGCAGCGGACAATCGAGCCGGGGTGCATAGGGGGCCTCCGTCAGAAGCTTGCGGGTGGTGAAGGGCATCCTGCCGTCGCATAAAGCTGCGGGGTGGCGGGCATCAAAACACATGACCAGTTGCCGTGGCAGCGCGTACCTGATGCCCGGCCTGATGCCGGGCGGATGCGCGTGTGCTTGGCTGTCCGGGAGTTCTGCGTATTGACTCCAGGTTTACTCCAGGGCGTCACCGCCCAGCGCCTTCAGTAGCATGGCAATCTGTTGTTTGAGGTTGGGAAGGTCATTTTACACTGTCTTCCAGACCTCATGCAGATCAATCGCAAAGTACTCATGAATGAGCAGGTTGCGCATGGCCACAATCCGCGACCAGGGTATCTCAGGGTGAGCCTCGTGAAAGATTCTGCCGAGTCGTGCAGCCGCCTCCCCGATAAGTTGAAAGTGGTACAAAACCCAAGTCTGAATCAGTTCATCCTGCTCAAACGCTTCTTGTCCCCGAACGGTGTAGCGCTCGATGTTGGTAATGGCTTCCAGAATGTCCTTCAGGCGTTCTTCAGGGACTCTCATAGCGGGACAGCCTCGTGCAACACCCGCTCACGGATACGGGCTTTGAGTCCGCGACTGCTCACCACGTCCACTTTGACTCCCAGCCGTTCCTGAAGCTCAAGCCAGAGGCCGGCGTGGTCGAGAAGGCTCCGGTTCGGCTCGAAGTCCACAAGCAGGTCAATATCGCTCTGTTCATCGGCTTCTCCGCGAGCGACTGAGCCAAAGACACGCACGTTGTGGGCGCCGTACCTGGCGCACGTCTGTAAAATCTCTTCCCGCCTGGTTCTCAAGACTTCTTCAGGTGTCATCGCCCACTCCTTTCCCTTCGGGACTGTCTGCGAGGGCGGCGGTGAGCTTCGTCGGGGCTTTCCTTCACCTTTCCCAACAGCGCCCCGGTCCCGTTCATACCCTCACGGCGAACATTCATGAGAAACGGGGTGTTTCGTGTCTGATACTCTTCGGAAAGCACGAACGCGGTAGAAATGGCCACATCGTACTTCAGGCTGATCCGTGCGGCAGCTTCGGCCGTGTTCCTGATCAGTGTGCCGTAGTCAAAAGGGAGACGCATCACGCACAGGATGTCAATGTCAGAACCTTCCTGTGCGTCTTCACGCGCATGGGAGCCGTAGAGCACAACGGCTTCCAACGCTTCACCCAGAATCCTGGTCAGTTGATCCCGGTACTCCCGGATGATCGGTTCGATCCGGTCGGGCTTGACCATCCCGCCTCCTTCAATCCATTCGGAAGAGGGTTTTTTGCATGTCTCCGAATGCCATCCTGAATCAGGCATTATCCATGCGCGGCTACTGGTTCAGAAACAGGCGGATGGGGTCGGCCACCGGCAGTGGCGCGGCGGTGACGAAACCTTCCGCCGCCGCAACGCCAATCAGGCTGCCACGGTGGATGTCTGCTGCGCGCCGCTGGCGGAGAAAATCCGGCGCCGAAAGGTACGTCTGCGGCTCCCGGCTGCCCGGCTGGTGCAGTTGCGAAGCGTAGGCGCTGATGACCTCATACTTGGCCGTGAACTGGGCGCTGATGTCCACGAGAAAGGTCGGCACGACCGCCGGGTTGAGCGGTGGCAAAAAGTGAATCAGCGCGCGCGTCCGCCAGCGCGGCAGGCCGCTTTCGGCGTCATAGTTGGCGAGCCGGGCGTGGTGAACGGCTGCTGCGACGAGCCGGGCCAGACACTGGTGGTCGGGATGTTCTTCCGCCGGATGGTGTGTAAACACGAGCGTCGGCCGCGCCTGGCGGATGACGCGCACCAGCGCGCGGCGGGCAGCGTCATGGTCGGTGAAGTGGCCATCGGGCCAGCCCAGATTGACGCGAAAGCTCGCGCCCAGTTGCGCAGCCGCTTCGGCAGCTTCGGTGGCACGCTGCTCCGGCGTCCCACGGGTGGCCAGTTCGGCGCGGCTGGCATCCACGAGACCCGTGCGATAGCCCTCGGCGACCAACTTCAGCAGTGTGCCGGCCATCGCCAGCTCGATGTCGTCGGGATGTGCACCGATGGCCAGGGCGTCCACGGCACACACCGCGTCCGCAATGGCTGACATCACTTTTCAGCCGGTTTGAAGTCCATGGAAATGGAGTTGATGCAGTAGCGCAGGCCGGTTTTGTCGCGTGGGCCGTCATCAAACACATGGCCCAGATGCGAGCCGCACTGGGCGCACATCACTTCGATCCGGCGCATGCCGTGGCTGAGATCGAGTTCGGTCACAATGGCCTCTGGACTGATCGGCGCCCAGAAGCTCGGCCAGCCTGAGCCGGAGTCATATTTGGTTTCAGAAGAAAAAAGTGGCGCGCCACAAGCCACGCAGTGGTACGTCCCGGTACGCTTTTCGCGGTACAGCTTGCCGCTAAAGGCCCGCTCCGTGCCTTTCAGGCGGGTGACGTAGTACTGTTCGGGTGTCAATTGCGCCTGCCACTCGGCTTCGTTTTTCTGAACGGGAAACGTTTTCATCAAGGAAACCCTCCATGCCACGACATGGCATCGGCGAAATGGCATTGAACGACCCTTCCGCCGCGCCTTGCTTGTCATGTGCGCCGCACATCTTTCATGTTCCGTGGTGTACGCTCAAGCCCGCGTAGCCGACGCCTTTCTGGAGATGCTGTGATGATGTGGAGACCATGGGTTGTCGCCGGGTGGCTGCTGTTCGCCGGTGGTTGGGGCAACGGCCAGTCCGTCCAGGCTTCGGCCCCCCAAGAAGCGCCTGTCAAAGGCGCGCCCGTGAAAGAAGCGCCTGTCAAAGGCGCGCCCGTGAAAGACGCATCCGTGAAGGATGCGTCCGTAAAAGACGCGCCGGTGACGATGCCGGTCGAAACCGGCAGCTTTCGGCCCAGTGAACTCGTGGAGATTGTCCAGCTCGATCCGAGCATCAAGCTCGACATCCGCTATGCCACGGCCAACAACTTCGTCGGGCGTCCGGTGTATGACGAACCGCGCGCCTTTTTGCAGCGTCCGGCAGCGGAAGCCTTGGTCAAGGCGCATCGGTGGCTGAAGGCGCACGGCTACGGTATTGTGGTCTTTGACGGCTACCGGCCGTGGCGGGTGACAAAGCTGTTTTGGGAACTGACACCGCCCGACAAGCGCGACTACGTGGCTGATCCGTCCAAAGGGTCGCTGCACAATCGTGGCTGCGCGGTGGATGTGTCCCTGTACGATCTGAACACCGGCGAACTCGTGACCATGCCGAGCGACTATGACGAAATGAGCGAGCGCGCCCACCCGGATTACACTGGCGGAACGGAAGAACAACGCCGTTTGCGCGACCTGCTGCGCACCGCCATGGAGCTTCATGACTTCAAGGTGTACCGCTACGAGTGGTGGCACTTTGATCACAAGGACTGGCGACAATACCGCGTCCAGGACATTCCCTTTTCTGAAATTCCCGCGTCCGGTTTGCCCGTGCAGCCGGGGGAGCCGCCACCATCCAATCCGCGTCTATGAATCCGCTGAGTCCGGGGACAGTCCTTCAGCAGCGCTATACCATCGTGAAACTGCTCGGCAAGGGCGGTATGGGCGCGGTCTATCAGGCGACGGACAAAAAGTTCGGGAGCACGGTCGCCCTCAAGCAGATGATCGTGACCGGCGAGGCCTTGGTTTCTGCCTTCGAGCGCGAGGCCATCCTGCTCAATGGTCTGCGGCATGCCGCCCTGCCGGTCGTCTTCGATCACTTTGCCGAGGCAGGCGGGCAGTTTCTGGTGATGCAGTTCATTCCCGGCAAGGATTTGGCCGAACTGCTCACGGAGCGCGGTGGTCCCTTTCCGCTGACGCAGGTGGCCAAGTGGGCTGATCAACTCCTTGATGCGCTGGAGTATCTGCACGGACGGACACCACCCATCATTCACCGGGACATCAAGCCACAGAACATCAAGCTGACGCCGGAAGACAGCCTTGTGCTGCTCGACTTTGGTCTGGCCAAGGGGGATTTATCCGGGGATGCCGTCCAGCAGCGCAGCCTGGTGGGGTTTACGCCGGTGTTTGCCTCTTTGGAGCAGATGCGCGGCCTTTCCACAGATCCGCGCAGTGACCTCTACTCGGCGGCGGCCACGATTTACTGCCTGCTCACCGGGCGGCCTCCGGTGGATGCCCTGGCGCGGGCCGATGCTTTGCTGGCAGGCAAGCCTGACCCGCTGCCGCTGGCCAGTGATGTCAATCCCCAGGTGCCACGGGCGGTCGCTGAAGTTGTACGACAGGCGATGACGGTTTCGCGTGACGAGCGGCTGGCTTCCGCCAAAGAGGTGCGGCGGCAGCTCCGGGCGGCGTTCAAAGCTGCGCGGGTCGTGACCGATGACCTTGATGCCACTGTCGTACAGGCCAGTGCCCCACCCCAACTGTCCGTTCCGCCGTCGGCTGCGCCAAGTCAAGTTCCCCCGGCAACACCGAGTCGTTTCTGTGTGGCCTGTGGGGCACCGCTGGCAGCCTCGGCGAAGTTCTGTATGAAGTGCGGGCGGCCCAATCCGGGTTTCGCGCCGCCAGCGCCGCCGCCAGTGCCACCGTCCGCCCTGCCATCGTCAGGGCCGCCGCCTTCCGGCCTGCCCCTGCCCGGCTCGCTTCCGGCCGGGCCTTCAGTGCCGCCGCGCGTCCCGGCCGCCTCGCCGGTGGCTGGCATGGCTCCCTCCCAATTTCCTTCTGGACCACCTTCGGTGGGCGGGCTGGCCGCCAGTGAAATCATCCTGCTGTTTGGAGATTACTTTGCGCCGCCGGCGGTGGGGGCGGACCCATGGGCCAGGCTGCTGCACGTGCCGACGCGGGTAAGCGCCGCGATTCTGGCCCAGGCCATCTGGGCTGCGGCCTTTCTCGACTGTGAGCGTCAGGGAGCCATTACGCTGGTGCCGGTTGGCGCCCAGGGCAATATTGCCGAGATGACCTACACGCTCAAGTCGCCGACCGTCAGTTTGGTGTCCTACAGTCTCGAGGCCAACATCGTCGAGATAGCGCGGCTACGGCTGGATCAGAGTGTGCCGCTGCCGGTCGCCTCCGCTGTGGCGGACATCATCCGTTTTGATTCACGCAACGCCTGGCGGCACACCGTCGGGCTGGTCAAGCTGGGCCTCAACCGCCGGCATCTGCTGATGATGACGCCCAGTTCGCTGCCGGGGCCGTTCCCGTCCGGGCGTTTTGCCCTGACGCCACAGGTCGTTGACCTTGCCCGCCGCACGTCGCCTGAACCCGTGCAACGGTTGATGGCCACGGCGCAGGGGCAGTCGGCGCGCTGGACACTGCTCATCAAGTCCATCAACGCCGGTCTCCAGCGCCGAACCAATCCGATGCTGAATCTGCCAGAACTGGACCAGGATTTCTGACCCCGGACAGAAACCGCAACCATCCTACCGATTTCAGTTTCTGGACATATCTCCGTCACATAGCTCGCCTATACGAAAGTCCCGACGCAGGGAATCACGCCTTATGCCTTGAACCGTCAAGGTTTGTCCGTGTGATTCCGCCTGCCGTCCGGGGTATTGCCGCGTCCCGGACGGCGTGTTGCTGACAGCTTCCGCAACCGAAAGGGACGTATGTCGCACAATACAACGCTGAGCATCGTCAAGCCGGGGAGCGTCTTCCGCCATGGGTTGCGCACCGGCGTGTCACTTCACTGTCACACCAAATTCTCCCGCGAAGTCCTGGATTTCATTCCGCACTATGCCGCAAAGATTCCCCTTGTGGCCGGACGCTTTGCCCGCCTGTGCCAACGCTATGAAGCGCGGCATGGGCGTCCGCTGGATTTCACTCAGGCGTGGTGGACGCCGCCAGTGACGCCCCGCGTGCTGCACGATGCCGAAGTGCGGCACATGGAAGCGACCCTCGGCGTGCGGTGCATCGTCTCCATCACCGACCATGATGAAATCGAAGCCTGCTGCGGCCTGCGCGCCATGGGGGAAGATGTGCCGATTTCGACCGAATGGACGGTGCCGTTTGGCGTGGCCTACTTTCACGTCGGTGTGCACAACCTCCCGCCTGACCATGCCCGCGCCATTGCCGAAGAACTGTTTGCCTTTACCAAAGACCCGGAAGCACGCGCCAGGCCCGATGTTCTGGAAGAACTGTTCGCGATGCTCAACGCGCTTCCGGGCGTGCTGGTGGTGTTGAACCATCCGCTCTGGGACATTGAAAACATTGGCCAGGCGCAGCACATGACCGCCCTCAAGGATTTTCTCGACCGCTACAAACGCTGGCTGCACGCCCTGGAAATCAACGGCTTCCGCTCGTGGCGCGAAAACCTTAGCGTGGCGCGTCTGGCACGTGAGCTGGAGCTGCCATTGGTTTCCGGCGGCGACCGCCACGGGCTTTCCCCGAACACGGTGGTGAACCTGACCGATGCTGAGACCTTCGAGGCCATGGTTGAGGAACTACGGGTGATGCGCCGCAGTCATGTGGTCGTGCTGCCGACGTATCAGGAAAACATGGTGTTGCGCGTGTTCGAGGCCGCCGCGCAAATTCTGGACGATTACCCGGACTATCCCGAAGGACAGCGCCACTGGACCGAGCGCCTGTTTTTTCTCGATGAGCATGGGCAGCCCCAGTCGCTGCGCCAGTGCTGGTCTGATCACAGCCCGCTGTGGGCACGGGTGGCTACGTGGGTCTTCCGGCAACTCGGACGCCGGCATTGGCGCCCGGCACTGGAAAGGGTTCTCCCCAAACCGCAGTTCGAGCTGGGGGAACTGTAAACCAACACCAATGAAAGCCATTGGCATCTGCGCTGCGTGGACGCTTCAGGGCCCGGCCGGTAAGCTGGCTGACTGATGGTTCTCACCCGGAGTCACCATGACCAACTTCCTGCGCGTTGCCTTGTTCCCCGATGCCTACCATGAAGCCAATGGCGTGGCCCGTACCTTTCGGACGCTGGAAGGCGTGGCTCGTCGCCGGGGGCTACCGCTGTTGCTCGTGCGCTGTGCCGCATCTTCCAGCAGCCACCAACCCCAGACCGATGGCTCCGTCACCACCATCGAACTCCAGCGGGGGGGCTGGTCATTTCCCCTGGATACTGACCTGAGTTTTGACCTTTGGCTGTGGCGCTACGCCCGCGAAGTCCGCGAACAGGTGCGTGCTTTCGGCCCGCAGGTCATTCATGTCACCGGCCCCAGCGACATCGGACAGCTCGGCGTCTATGTTGCCAAGTCGCTCCGCCTGCCGTTGGTGATGTCCTGGCACACGAATCTGCACGAGTATGCCGGACGGCGGTGGTTGCGTCTGCTGGACTACGCCTTTATCTCGCCACTGGTGCGGGAGCAGACCAGCCTGTGGGCGGAAGCCCAATCCCTGTGGGCGACGATGAAGTTCTATGAATACGCCGATGTGTGTCTGGCGCCAAACCCGGAACTCGTCGCCCTGGTGGCGCAAAAGACAGGCAAACCCACCTACCTGATGCAGCGGGGCATAGACGCTGAGCAGTTTCATCCCCGTCATCGCACGCGGCCCCGGCTGCCTGCCGTCGTCCGTCTGGGGTTTGTCGGGCGGTTGAGCACCGAGAAAAACGTCCGTTTTCTGGCCGAACTGGAGCGGCAGTTGTTGGCGCAAGGGCTGACAAACATCGAATTTCGGATCGTTGGCGCCGGGAGCGAACGCGACTGGCTGGCCCAGACGATGAAGACGGCCACCTTTGCCGGTGTGCAGCAGGGGGAGCGGCTGGCGCAGGAGTACGCCGACTTTGACATCTTTGTGTTCCCGTCCCGGACGGACACTTACGGCAATGTCGTTCTGGAAGCGGCGGCGTCCGGCGTTCCCTGTGTGGTGACAGGGGAAGGCGGGCCGAAGTTTCTTGTTGATCCCGACGAGTCAGGCGTCGTGGCCCACGATGATGCCGCCTTCGTGGCGGCTGTCGCTGAACTGGTGCGTTCCGCCGAACGCCGCCAGTCCATGGGGGAAGCTGCACGGGCGCGTGCGCAGCGCGCCTCATGGGATGCCGTTCTCGATGAGGTCTGTCTGGCATACCGGGCCGCCTGCACCAGGGGGCACTTGGTGGGTGAGTTTTAGTACGTTTTTTCTGGAGAAAAATCGGGTTTCGGGTGGAAAAAAATCCGGCCTGCTACCGTATTTTCACAGTTTTGTAACCCGGCCCTGTCATACGTCTTGGATGACTCAAAGATGACCGGGTGTAGCGGAAGCCCGGCTTCCCGGCATCGTGATTTGTTTGTAGGGACTGGGTAAAGACCAACATGGCCGTAAAAGATGTCAGAAGTGTGTCAGGTGGCCGTCTGCTGCGGCTGTTTGTTTGTGTGAATTTCCTGGTAATGCCTTTTCTGTTCGGTTCCGGTTCGGCGCCAGCGCAGGAGCGGGCGCTGACCGATAGCGAAATTGTGGCGTCATTACGTGCGTTGCGCAGTGAGATGCTCGATTTGTTGTCGCAGGTGGCCGGAAAGGGGGCGGCGATGACCCGCCCCAGCCGGCGCACCATGGATTATGAGTCGTACCGCCGAACCTTTGAGTCCTACAGCGCCAAGATTGATGACTGCTACCGTCGTCTGGCTGCGTATTACAGTCAGATTGACCGGGTCTATCGGACGGGTTCCAGCACGCCGCTGTACAAGCAGATGGTGCAGACCTACCTGGACACCAAGGGGGTTTTCGACAATTTGAAATCCACCTTCAGCACGCTCGAACCGCCTGAAAAAGTGGTGACAGAAGCCGTGGTTTCCAATGACCAACGCCTCAACGAACGGATTGCGACCTCTGTGCGCACGGCCGCTGTTCCGACAGCACCGCCACAGGCCGCCAAGGAAATCGTGGATGCAGATGACTCCCGCTTCATCGGCACGTTTGACGCCGTTGAGATGTTTCTGCTCGTGCGTGGTGACAGTGCCTGCTACGTGCTGTTCGGTTGGAAGGATGTCGTGGAAGATGAAAACGGCAAGTCGCTGGAGGAATACCACCTGGCCGTTGCCCGGTCGGAGTCGTTTCCGATGACACCGGAAATACGCACTCTGACCCCGGAGCAGCACCTGGAACATGCTTTGAAGCTCAAGATTGCCATGGTCGAGGCGCAGGGCGAGATGATGACCGACCTCAAACAGTTTTTTGCCCGCACGAAATCGTATGCCCGGACCAACTGAACCCTGGGTGGGACCTTGCCCGTCCTTCTGTCCCGGCAGCCTTGTCACCCGGAAGACGCGGAGAGAAAAGGCTGGCTGTGTGAAGTAGGTAACAAGCCGGGTTACATTAATCTTGCTTCAATTCAGGGAAGTGCGGTTTGATAGTGACATAAGTTCAACCGGGTGCTGAATTTTTAGGGTGCAGGCGCGGTGATACCTGGTTCCCGTTCTCTCCCGTGTTGCGTCACGCCAAGTTAATTCATCGATTGGAAGGGTTAGAAGAATGCGACCTCCACTTCGTCAGTTTCGGGATCGGTTCACCTTGCGGTCCTTGGCCGTCTGTCTCCTGTTGGGCCTGGGCTGGGTGTCTGGCGGCACGGATTCGGCCTCGTGCCTGGCCAAGACCCAGGGGCAGGTGATGAGCGATAGCGAAATCATCGGAAACCTGAAAGCACTGCGCAGCGAGATGTTTGACCTGCTTTCGCAGGTGGCCGGCAAGGGGGCCGCTGCCGGACGGCCAAGCCGTCGGACGATGGATTATGAAGCCTACCGCCGGACCTTTGAGGCGTACAGCGCCAAGATTGATGACTGCTACCGTCGCCTGTCGGCTTGCTACGCCCAGATTGACCGGGTTTATCGCACCAATCCCAACTCGCCGTTGTATAAGCCCATGACCCAGGCCTACCTGGATGCCAAGGCGGTCTTCGACAACCTCAAGTCCACCTTCAACACCATCGAGCCGCCGGACACCCTCCGCACGGAAGCGGTTGCCGTTGCCGACCGGCGGCTGAACGAGCGGATTGCCACCTCAGCCCGGACGGCCACACTGCCACCGGCCCCGGCTGAAGCGGCCAAGGACATTATCGAATCGGATGACTCACGCTTCATCGGCAATTTCGATTCGGTGGAGATGTTCCTGCTCGTCAAGGGCGATATGGCCTGCTACGTCATGTTTGGCTGGAAAGAAGTCACCACGGACGATACCGGCAAGTCCAGCGAGCAGTTTCATCTTTCTGTCGTGCGCTCAGAGATGTTTCCGTTCACCCCAGCGGTGCGCGCCTTGTCGCCGGCCCAACACCTGGAAAACGCACTCAAGCTCAAAATCGCTGCCGTGGATGCTCAGGGTGAGGTGCTCAGTGATCTGAGTGAGTTCTTTGCCCGCGCAAAGTCCTACAGCCGCATGAATTGATGCATTGGATACAAGCCTGGAAGGCGCTTGGACGGGGCAGTTCAGTGCGTGAGCTGCCCCGTCAACGTTTTTGACGCACGGATTCCTGTGCGTCAGTCCCTCGGAAAAAGGCTGTTTACAAAGTGACAGCTTTCATGTTTCACTACTTACCCATCAATGATTCCAGTCTGAGTCGTCTTTTTTCCAAGACAAAGGCTTATTTTTCAGGTTGCCCCCAGAGCTTTGCACCCCGTGGTTGAGGTTGCTGTCATGACGCAGTTCGCAAGATGGCTGGCTCGTGGACGGTGTTCAGGTTTTCCCGCAGTTGGCTGGAAGCCCTGTCTTTGTCTGGTGTTCCTCACGATGGCCCTGGCCTCTCCGGGTTGGCTGCACCAGACCGGTTATGCCCAGTCGTCAAGGGTGCTTTCCGAAGCCGAACTGCTGGGGGCGTTACGCGCGTTCAGGGCCGAAATTGAAGAGATGCAGAAGCAACTGGCCGCCTCACCACTGAGCCAGCCGGTGGGGCGGCGGACGCTGCGTTACGACGAATACAGCGCGCTGTATGCCAACTGGAGCAGCCGAGTCCAGGAGCGGTACGGTGTCCTCAACGGGTACTATGAAGAGGTCAACCGCATCTATCGGGCCAATCCCAACTCCCGGCTCTATCTCGACATCAGGAAGGCCTACCTCGACGCCAAAACCACCTTTGACGCACTCAGTACCTCTCTGGCGCAGTGCGCCAAACCGGAAGATACCCGGACGCCGACGATTGTTGTCACTGATGGACGCCTCAACACGCACCTGACCAAAACCGTGGCTACGGTCAAGACCGAGACGACCCCGACGGTGGACATTGGTCAGGCTGATGAGCTGCGCTACATCGGCAAGTTCGATGCCGTCGAGCTATACCTGCTTGTCCATCGCAACCTGGCCTGCTACGTCATGTATGGCCTGCACGAGCGCAAGGTGGATGACTCCGGGCAGGTCGTGGACGAGATTGACCCACGGGTGGTTTTTTCGCGGACATTCGATGTCAGCAAAGTTCAGAAGTTCACGCCACAGGAACACCTCGATTACGTGCTCACGCTCGATTTGACGCCGGTGCAGGCGCAAGTCGAAACCTGGCGGTTCATCACAGAATCCCTGGCGCGCGCCAAAAGCTATGCGCGTGGTGACTGACGGGCGTCAGGTTGTACAAACTGCTCCCTTGGGCGGTGCGGCACCAACCGGGCTGATGCCTTCCGGGTGTGGAATTCTCATTGCTGTGGCACATCTGAATCCTCTACGCTGAGGGCGTCAGTCATTCCCCTTTGCTTTGACTGACTGCGAATGTCCGCCGTCCTCGACGTACTTCCTTGTCAGCTTCCCGTCAACGTTTTATCGCTGCCATTGGATCAACCCCGTTCCTCGGTCGCCTGGCTTCGGCCCTGCGCCAGTCCGGGTTTTTGGTAGGTCCGCTACCGGTGCAAACTCCGCACTGGTGGTTGCAGACGGATGCCATTGTGCTGGATGCACCAGCGGCGGCCACGCGCCCGCTGCCGGACTGGTGGCAAACAGCCCGCGAACAGCAGGTGCCGTTGTTGGTCTGTACCGGGCGTCTGGGTGAACCGGAACTGGCCGGTTGGCTCACGGCCGGGGTGACGGATTGTTTTGATGAGCAGATGCCCTTGCCGCTGGTGCTGCACCGTATCCAGCAGGCCGTAGAGGCCCGGCGTCAGGCAACCGAAGGCCGGCTGCAGGCTGCTTTTCTGGCCAGTCTCTCCGTTTCTGCACCGCTGCGCCTGGCCGTGATGGAGAGCGTCGGCGCAGGGTTTGTCTTTCGGTTTATCAACCGCACATTTGCCGCTGATTTTGGTCGCTCCCCGGAGCAATTGGTTGGGGTGCCGCTGGAAAAACTGGGGCTGACAGAAACCCAGTTGGCCGATGTGGCCGTCTGGCAGCGGTGGTGCCGCGAAGCCCTGCGGTTGGGACGTGCCGTTTCCTTCGTTCACCAGTCGCTGCAGTCTTCCCGCTGGTTCTCGGCAACATTTGAGCCGCTGCGTCAGCCGGGTCTGGTCACGGAGGCTGTATCCATCTATGTCGAAGACATCACCGACCAGCAGGCCGCCAAGCTCCGCTCAGTGGAGAGTGAGGAGCGCTTTTACCGCGTCTTTCAGGTGATTCCGATTGCCACCGCGATTCAAACCATTCCCGATGGGCGCTATCTCGATGTCAATGCTGCCTTCACCAGGCTGTTCGGCTACAGCCGCGCCGAGTTGATTGGCCGTACGGCGCTTGAACTGGGATTGTGGGTCAAGCCTGAAGAACGCGAGCGCTACTATCACGAGCTGGAGGCACATGGCCGGGTCCTGGACTTCCGGGGCAGTTACCGGACACGCGATGGTCGGATTGGGGAAGCTGTGCTCTCGGCCGTGACGCTCGTCATCGGAGACCTGCCCTGCCAACTGGCACTTCTGCAGGATGTGACCGAAGCCCAGCACCTGAACGAACGACTGCGCCAGCGGGAGGAGTGGTTTCATGCCATTCTCAACGCGACCCTGGATGGCATTATCGTCGAAGATGACCAGCGGATCGTCTATGCCAATCAGGCCGTGGCGCGCCTCTATGGCGTGGAAACGCCAGAGGCCCTTGTTGGGCAGGATTTTGCCGTTATGTGCGCGCCGCACGAGGAAGGCCGGTTGCGGGATTACACCCAGCGCCGTATGCGGGGAGAAGTCGCTCCGGCTACCTACGAGTTCACGGCCCAGCGTGCTGACGGAACGACAGTGACCCTCGAAAACTCGGTTTCCGAGTTTTTTTCCGGCGGCAAAAAGTACCTCATCGCCGTCATGCGCGACGTGGAAGAGCGCAAGCGCCTGCAAGCCACGCTCCAGCAAATCCACAAAATGGAAGCTGTGGGACGGCTGGCTGGCGGGATTGCCCATGACTTCAACAACCTGCTCAACAGCATCCTTGGGTTTTCGCGGCTGGCCCACCGCAAGTCCAGCCAGATGAATGACCCGACCCTCGATGAATACTTCCGGGCCATCGAAGATTCCGCTGAGCGCGCGGCACAGTTGGTATCCAAGCTGCTGGCCTTTGGCCGTCAGAAGGAAGCCTCGCGCCAGACGGTGAACCTGAATGCCGTGGTTGAAGACAGCCTGTTTTTCGTACGCAGCCTGTTGCCGCCCAACGTCGAGTTGGTGACGAGCCTGCTGCCGGATTTGCCGCCATTTGAGGGCGATCCCGACCAGATTCAGCAGGTCATTATCAACCTGTGCCGCAACGCCTGCGATGCCATGCCCGACGGAGGAACACTGACTCTGGGCACCCGGGCCGATGTCTTTCCTGTGCAACGCGATGGACGTACCCTCAGCGGCCAGCTTGCCGGACACTGTGTGTGTCTGACCGTGGCCGATACCGGCGTCGGTATGGATGAAACCACCCGCCAGCATATCTTCGACCCGTTTTTCACAACCAAAGACTTGGGCGATGGGGCCGGACTTGGCCTCTCAGTCGTTCACGGGATCGTCACGGCGCACGGTGGAACCGTTGGCGTCAAGAGTGTTCCCGGAAAAGGCAGTTGCTTCGAGGTACGGTTTCCGGCGTTGCGGTCAGGCAGAACCGGCGAGCAGCCGGTGGCGGAAAACCTGCGGCGGACGCCCGGAGGAATCCCTCTCCTGCCGGAAGCCGCAAGGCTTGTCCTGGTCGTCGAGGATGACAACCTGATTGCCCAGCTCTTTACGGAAATCCTGCACGAAGTCGGCTACGACGTGGTTGTGGCCACGGACGGGCAGCAGGGTGTCGCCCGCTTCGCCGAACAGCCTGACGCCTTCGAGTTGGTCATCCTCGATGCCCTGCTGCCCAAGCTCGACGGGTTGGGGTGCCTTCAGTCCATCCGCCAGTACAAGCCACAGATTCCGGTACTGGTCGTGAGCGGTTACAGCGAAGAAGTCACCTCCGGCGAGTTGTCCGCCCAGGCGACCGTGTTTTTGCAAAAGCCCTTTACCCCGGAAGTGCTGCTGTCGGCCGTGGCCCGGGCAGTTGGTTCCACCAAGGTCATGTGACCTGCCTGCCTGCTATCAAGAATGTGCGCAAAAGTGCGCACGGTTCTCTTCCTGCCCCGACGTGTCCTGTTGACCACCGTCGTATCTGACAGGCGTGACTTTCCCGACTACGGCGGGGACGGTCCCCGCCGCAGCGCCGCCATTGCTGGACGGACTCGCCACGGGTAGGGCAGTTTCGGTTGCCAGCCGTTTCAGGTTCAGCGCCGCATTGAGGTCACGGTCATGGTGCGCACCACATTGAGCACACACCCATGTTCGATCTCTCCATGTCAGCGCCTCGTTCTTCCAGCCACAGATGGAGCACAGTCGGCTACTTGGATACCAGCGATCAGCGATGGTAAGCTGAGTACCGTAGCGCCGGGCCTTGTATTCCAACTGCGAGCGCAACATCCCAAAACCCACGTCAGAGATGGCGCGGGCGAGTTTCTCGTTCTGCAGCATCCCTTTGACGTTTAAATCCTCGATCACTAACGCTTGGTTTTCGCGGCAGAGTCGAGTCGTGAGCTTGTGGGTGAAATCCGCTCGGATATTGGCCATGCGGGCATAGAGCCTTGCCAATATCGCAGCGGACTTCTGCCGGTTGTTCGATACCGGCAGGCGCGTTCCTTCAGGCAGGCGGGCATGGCGTTCAAATCCGGCTGCCTTCCTGGCGGCTTCCAGCTTGCGGCTGAGACGTCGGCTACGGATTTCCAGACGGCGCAGCGCTGCTTTGAGCGGCTTTGGCGCCTCGATGACTTCACCGCTGGAGACCGTTGCGGCAGCCTTGATGCCCAGGTCGATGCCGTTGACCTCGTGCGACGTGCGACGCCGATAGAATTGCGCATCAGGCACCTCGACCTGTATTGCCACAAACCAACGATCCGCGGTGCGAGAAACCGTTGCGCCCAAAATCCTGCCCGCGAAGCGCAGTTCCTCGGTCATGGCGACTTCACCGATCCTGGGCAGACGGATCGTCCTGCCTTCCAGGGTGAACTTGTCGTTGGCAACATAAAAGCTGTCGCGGCAACGGCCCTTTTTCTTGAGCCGTGGCTCGTGCGCTTCTTTGCCCTCCTTGAGGTCGGCGAAGAACCGTTCCCAGGCTTTGGCGAGATTCCTGAACGGCTGGGCGTGGGCATCCCGGTGAATGTCTTGCAACCAAGGCCGACCGTTCTCATCGAGCCACTGCGGGTCGGTGTACTTGATGGCGTTGAACTGTTTTTTGAGCGCCATGGCGTTTGGCCTGCCGCCTACTGCGTATTGCCTGTTCCACTCATTGAGCGCCCAGTTCCAAACACGCCGCGCCGTGCCGCAGGCGCGCTTGAAGTAGTCCACTTGCTCAGGAGTCGGACAAAGAGCGATCTTGTGGGTTAGTTGCATTGTTGGGCCTTTTTGACGTCATGTACATCCTGTTTCAGCGCTTCATTCAACTTCTTTCGATAGTTCCTCAAACCGTATAGCCGGGACGAAAAACAGTGCACGATGGTCATTAAGTCCTGCACCATTTCCTGTTCGGGAGACAGCCGTTCCTGGTTCAGTACCAGCACTTCGCAGCCATGGGTTTGGGCGTCATGTTCGAACCACTCAAAGCCGAAACGGGTGAGGCGGTCCCGGTGAGCGAGGATCAGCATCCTGACTTCCCGTCGCCCGATCTCGTCCATAAGGGCCAGAAACCGCTTGCGCCTGAAGTTCAGCCCGCTGCCCACTTCCTCGATAAACTCGACCCCCGCCAATCCCTTCGCCACCACGAACTCTTCCAGCACTTTGCGCTGATTCGCCAGGTCCGGCTTCTGCGCCGCACTCGATACCCGACAGTAGGCGACAAGCTTTGTTGGCGCATGGTTGGCCTGCCGCAAACCGATGAACTCACGGATCTGCGTCTCAGTGTAGAGGCGGCGGTTGCTGTCCGTTCGGGCCACCGGAATCAGCCTTCCTTCGCGTTCCCAACGCTGCAACGTCTTGACCGAGACACCAAGGAGTTTTGCCGCCTTGCCTGTGCTTATAGTGCTTTCCATGAGCATTATTATACACTATCGCGTACTATACGGCAAGCTAGAGTCCGGCTCCTGCGAAGTTGCATGGTCAGTCGGTTGCCGGGACGTGTATAGATGTGTACAGCCTGGTCAGCGGCTTTGCCCCTAGCCTGACTGGGGCCGAAAGCCGATGCTGTGCTGCCAAAAGCTACAGGCCAAAAGCTACAGGTTTGTGAGGTCTTACACTAATGGCTGAAGAAATTCCCTCCCGGCTGTCACCCTACCGCAGTTCATCGGATATTCCCGAAGGACGCAAGTTGTCGCGCAACTTTTATGCAGCCCGGGTTACTTCCCCGCCAGTCATGAATACAACCCCACCGGCGCCAGCAGGTGGCTTTGGACGTGAAATCCCACGGGGGCGAAAACTTCCGGCCGGTTTTTACGCCAGCCGCCGCACTTCCGCCTTTCAGCCGGAGCAGTACACCAAGCCCATCCCACGGAAAACGCCACGGATTACAGGCCGGCCCACGACGGATTGGTACGATCCACGGTAGCCCCGGCCGTTTCCGGCTTTACTCCGGCAACGCGCTGCTTTCCAGCCTGGCCAGCCATTGGCGGACACGCACGACATCGTCGGGGGTGTCCACGCCAATGGCGCGGTGTTTTGTCTCCACGACGCGAATCCGCAGGCCATGGGTCAGCGCGCGGAGTTGTTCCAGTCCTTCGGCCAGTTCGAGTGGCGCTGGCGGAAGCGCCGTCAGGTGCAGCAGTGCCCGGCGGCGGTAAACGTACAGCCCCGTGTGCTTCCGCCACAGGGTCCGGGCGATGTCCGGCTGGCGTGGATAGGGAATCGGGGCGCGTGAAAAATACAGCGCGTTACCCTGGGCATCACACACCACCTTGACCACGTGGGGATTTTCAGCATCCGCCGCCTCCAGCGGCTCGCAAGTCGTTGCCAGGGGCAGGTCCGGCTCGGACTGCACCGGGTGCAGGGCTGCCGTAATGGTTTCGGGTGCGATGAGCGGTTCATCGCCCTGGACGTTGACGATGATTTCGGCATCGAGCGTCGCGGCCACCTCGGCAATGCGGTCAGTGCCGCTGAGGTGATCGGCGCGGGTCATCCGGGCTTCACCGCCAAACTGCACAACGGCATCCGCAATCCGGGGGTCGTCCGTGGCGACGATAACCCGTTCAATCTCCGGTACCTGCCGAACCCGGGCATAGACGCGCTGAATCATCGGCTGCCCAGCGAGGTCAATGAGCGGCTTGCCGGGCAGGCGCGTGGCGTCGTAGCGGGCAGGGATGATAGCCACCGTTGACGGCAAGGCGTTGACTCCGTTTTCGTCCTAAACTTTTTCCGGGGCCGTCGTGCCGAGCAGACCCGTGGGGCGTACGAGCAGCACCGTGACCAGAATGGCAAAGGCCACGGCGTCCTTGTAGGGATTGAGCGCCGCTGGCAGGTAGCCGGTCGCCATCGTTTCCGCCAATCCGATAATGACGCCGCCCAGCACCGCGCCGGTGACGTTGCCAATGCCGCCCAGAACCGCCGCAATGAACGCCTTGAGTCCCGTTGTGATGCCAATCAGCGGGTCGAACTTCGGATAACGCAGGGCCACGAGAATGCCGGCCGCCGCCGCCAGCGCCGAGCCAAGGGCAAAGGTCAGGGCAATGATGCGGTTGGTGTCAATGCCCATCAGCTTGGCCGTGTCCAGGTCATGGGCCACAGCGCGCATGGCGCGTCCGAAAGCCGTCCGGTGGACGAGCTGGTGCAGCCCTACCGTCAGCAGCAGCGATGCGCCCAGAATGGCCAGGTCGGGAGTGGTGATCCGGGCCGCGCCATAGACCGGAAACTGTCCGGGTGGAAGCAGTTGCGGGAAAAACTTGGGGTTGGCGCCAAAGACAATCTGCCCCAGGTTTTCCAGAAACAGCGATACGCCAATCGCCGTGATGAGCGCCGTCAGGCGGGAAGCCTGGCGAATCGGACGGTAGGCCAGCCGCTCAATGGCCAGCCCAACCACGGCGCACAGCAACATAGCCACCAGCAAAACCACGGCTGCCTGCAACCATGACGGGTTGACTTCGGAAAAACCCAGCCGCAGCGCCGTGTAGTAGCCGGCAAACGTCCCCAGCATGTACACGTCTCCGTGGGCAAAGTTGATGAGCCGCAGCACGCCATAGACCATCGTGTAGCCCAAGGCAATGAGCGCGTAAATGCTGCCGAGCGCCAGCCCGTTGATGAGTTGTTGAAGGAAGGTTTCCATACGGCAGAGCAGGTTGGTTTTGGTGGGATAAACCGCTTCAATGCGGCCCGTCTGTCATCCGGCAGAACACACCCCGGCCGGAAACAGCCCCGGCTGTTTCCTGCGCCTTGGCCGCAAGGAGCCGTTCGCCTTTGTCACGTACGCTTGAGACGCTGGTCTTCGACAATACATACACCACCTTGCCGGAAGACTACTACAGCCGGGTGGCACCGACGCCGCTGCGTAGCGCCCGTCTGGTGGCCTTCAACCCGGAAGCCGCCGCCCTGCTGGACCTGGACCCTTCCGAGGCGGCCCGCCCGGACTTTGTGGCGTACTTCAACGGCGAAAAAGCACTGCCCGGCGCCGAGCCGCTGGCGGCGCTCTATGCCGGCCACCAGTTCGGCGTGTATGTGCCGCAGCTTGGCGACGGCCGCGCCCTCCTGCTTGGCGAAGTGCGCAATGCGCGCGGTGAGAGGTGGGACCTGCAAGTCAAGGGCAGTGGCCGTACACCCTATTCCCGCATGGGCGACGGCCGCGCTGTCCTGCGCTCGACGATTCGGGAGTATCTCGGTAGCGAAGCCATGCACGCGCTTGGCATCCCCACGACGCGCGCCCTCTGCATCATCGGCAGCGACGAGCCGGTGTACCGGGAGACGGTCGAGCGGGGGGCGCTGCTGGTTCGGCTGGCCCCGACGCACGTGCGCTTTGGTTCGTTCGAGGTGTTTTTCCATCGCCGTCGCCCGGCGGATGTGGCGCGTCTGGCCGATTACGTCATCGGGCAGTTTTTCCCGGAACTTCAGGCGCTCAGTGAAGAAGACCGCTTCGCCACCTTCCTGCAGGAAGTCGTAAACCGGACGGCGCGGCTGGTTGCCCAGTGGCAGGCTGTCGGGTTTGCCCACGGCGTACTCAATACCGACAACATGTCCATTTTGGGCCTGACGCTCGATTACGGCCCCTTTGGTTTTCTGGATGACTACGACCCGCACTTCATCTGCAACCATTCGGATGTCACCGGGCGCTATGCCTTCAACCAGCAGCCGGGGATTGCCCTGTGGAATCTGCGCTGTCTGGCGCAGACCTTCCTCCCCTGGGTGCCACGCGAGCGGCTGGTGGACAGCCTCAACGCTTTTCGGGACGTGTTTTTTGACGAGTATGAGCGGCTGATGTTCGCCAAACTGGGGTTGCACCACCCGCAACCGGGAGACGCCGAACTGCTGGCCGACTGGTTGGAACTGCTGGCACAGAACCGGGCCGATTACACCCTTGCGTTCCGGCGGCTGGCGGAAACCGTCCCGGAAGACCCGGTGCATCCCGCGAATGCACGCCTGCAGGACCTGTTTGTGGATCGGGAGGCCGTGGCTGCCTGGCTGGCAAAATACGGCCTGCGGCTGGCTCAGGAAGGCGTGCCGTCGCCGGAGCGCCAGGCGCGCATGCGCAGCGTCAACCCGAAGTACATCCTGCGCAACTATCTGGCCCAGATCGCCATTGAACGTGCCGAGGAAGGTGATTTCTCCGAAATCGAGCGGCTGCTGACCGTCCTGCGGCAGCCCTATGCCGAACAGCCGGAGGCGGCCCGGTATGCCGAACCACCGCCGGACTGGGGGCGGCGTCTCAAAATAAGTTGTTCTTCCTGAAGATATTTTGGGGCTGCCGGCAGGCTCCGCAGACCACATCCGGGCTGGACATTCCACCGGGCATCATAGACAATCCGGCTGGAATGTTCTGACAAGGCATAGCGCACCAACCAGGTCAAAGCCCGGAAAGAGAGGAGTCTGGCTCGCATGCTGACGTATGCCGCGGTCTTCTGCGCGTCCCTGGTGGCGGCTTTTCTTCTGACGCCGCTGATTCGCAACTGGGCGCGCCACTGGGAACCGCTTGTGGATACGCCATCGGCGGCACGCCACGTCCACACCCTGCCCATTCCGCGCGTCGGCGGCATTGCCATTTTTCTGGCTTTTCTGGTGGGAGTGACCACAGCGTTCGGATTTGAGGCCGGCGGACAACTCAGCGGCACAGTGGCTCTGTCGGCCAAGTTCCTGTTGCCCACGCTGGCAATGTTCATCCTGGGTCTGGTGGATGACATCTGGCGGTTGCGGGCCGGTGTGAAGTTTGTCATCGAGGTTCTTATTGCCACCTGGTTTCACTTCACCGTTCAGGGCATTACGAGTCTGCCCAATCCCCTGACCGGCACGCCCATCGAACTTGGTATCTGGGGGCTGCCGGTCACGGTGCTGTGGCTGGTCGGCATCAGCAATGCCTTCAACCTTATTGACGGTGTGGATGGGCTGTCGGCCGGCGCGGCGCTGTTTTCGACGCTTACTCTGGCTTACGTGGCGGCGGCCAACGGCAATGTGCCACTGGCGCTGCTGCTGTGCGCGCTGGCCGGCGGTACAGCCGGTTTTCTGAAGTACAACTTCAATCCGGCGACGGTGTTTATGGGTGACTGCGGCAGCCTGTTCATTGGCTTCACGCTGGCCGGGCTGGCGCTGCTATATGCGCAGAAATCCGCCACCACCGTGACCGTGGCCATTCCGCTGCTGGCCTTCGGACTGCCCATCATGGAAATGGCGCTCTCCATCGGGCGGCGGTTCCTGGCCGGCAAGCCCATTTTTGAAGCCGACCGCCGGCACATGCACCATCGGTTGCTGGCGCAGGGCTATTCACACCGCACGACGACCATCTTTCTGTACGGCCTGTCCGCTTTCTTTGCGCTCATGAGTCTGCTGGCGTACAACTCGCCCAACCGCCTGCTGGGGTTGATTCTGCTGACGCTGGGCATTGTCATCTGGATTGCTGTGCAGCACTTCGGCTACCACGAGTTTGGTGAAATCGGGCGGGTCATCCAGCGGTCGCTCAACCAGCGGAGCGTCATTGCCAACAACATCCGCATTCACGAACTGACCGAGTCTCTGCTGGGTTCAGAGAGCTTCGAGGCGTTTTACACCCACCTGAGCAAATGCTTCGAGGCGACCGATTTCACCCAGGTCGAAATTCACCTGCCGCTCAAGTATGCCTGGCACGTCCAGGAACACCCCGGCTTTCGGTTTGCCCGCCGGGGGGGCGCTGGTCATTGCCACCTGGACGGCGGCCACAGCCACCGAGGAGGAGGATTGTCCCGTTGTGAAGCTGGTGATTCCCCTGCGGTTTGAAGATGGTCAGTCGGGATGCCTCGAACTCCACCGTTCCCCCGAACGTCCCCTGCTGTTTGATGTCAACCTTCTCTTTGGCAAGTTGCGGCGGGTCATCGAGCAAACTGTCTCCCGGTTGCCGGTCGAGGCTCCCGATCCCCGGCGGCTGCACGAGAGTTTCTTTGACTCCGGCAGCACCTTGCTTCCCAAAATAACACGTCCGTGACAACCTACCGGTGGCCGCGCGCCTGCGGCCTGTTGTTGCACCCCACCTCGTTGCCCGGGCCGGATGGCATTGGCACGCTGGACGGGCATCTCGAACAATGGCTCGATTTTCTTGCTGCTGCGGGCCAAACCTACTGGCAAATCCTGCCGCTGGTGCCCACCGGCTACGGCGACTCGCCTTACGCCGGCCTGTCGGCCTTTGCCGGAAACCCACTGCTGATTCCATCGGAAACCCTGGTTGAACTGGGTCTCGTGCCGCGCCAACGGCTGCACGAACGTCCGCCTTTCTCCGAACAACGTGTGGATTACGGCGCGGTCATCACCTGGAAGCAGAGGCTTCTGGCGGAAGCCTTTGAGCGTTTCGTGGCTGCCGCCCCGGATGCCTGGCGAGCCGATTTCGAGGCGTTTTGCGCGGCTGAAGCCGACTGGCTGACCGATTATGCGCTCTTCCGGGCGCTCAAGGATGCCCACGGCGGCCGCGCGTGGCATACGTGGCCGCCAGAGTTGCGCGACCGGAAGCCAGCGGCGCTGGAAGCCGCCCGGCGCAACCTGAGTACGGCCGTGGCCTCGCACCAGTTTCAGCAGTGGCTTTTCTTCCGCCAGTGGCAGCGCACCCGTGAAGCCTGTCACCGCCGTGGCATCCGCATCATCGGCGACGCGCCAATTTTTGTCGCCTACGACTCGGCCGATGTCTGGGCCAACCGGGAACTGTTCAAGCTCGATGCCGAGGGGCGGCCCACGCATGTTGCCGGCGTACCGCCGGACTACTTCAGTGCCACGGGACAGCTCTGGGGCAATCCCCTCTACCGGTGGCAGCGCATGGCGGACACTGGTTTTGGCTGGTGGCTGGCCCGGATGCGCCATCTGTTCCGGCTCGTGGATGTCGTGCGGCTGGATCACTTCCGTGGTTTTGCTGCCTGCTGGACCATTCCGGCCGACGCGCCGACGGCGGCTACCGGCAGGTGGGTCAAAACACCCGGACGCAAGCTGTTTACGGCAATGAGACGCACGTTTGGCGTCCTGCCCATCATTGCCGAAGACCTGGGTGTGATTACCCCGGATGTCGTGGCGCTGCGCGATGCCTTCGGTTTTCCCGGCATGCGGGTGTTGCAGTTTGCCTTTGGCGGCGATCCCAACAATCAGGACCTGCCGCATAACTACGTTCCCAATGCCGTGGTTTATACCGGAACGCACGACAACGACACGACGGTTGGCTGGTATGCCAGTCGTCCGGGCGTCGGTTCGACGCGCGACGCCGAAGGGATTGAGCGGGAACGGGCTTTCTGTCGGGCGTATCTCAACACCAATGGCGCTGAGATTCACTGGGATTTCATCCGGGCGGCTTACGCCAGCGTGGCCCATACGGCGATTGTTCCGATGCAGGATGTCCTGGGGCTGGGGAGTGAAGGGCGCATGAACCTGCCAGCCAGTGAACGCGGCAACTGGTCCTGGCGCTGCCGGCGGGAGGACTTTACGGCATCAGCGGCCAAACGCCTGCGCGAGCTGGCCTACCTGTACGGCCGGTTGCCCGGTTCATCCGGCTCGGATTGACGCACCAGCCGGCCCTGGCTGTTTTCCCGATGACACCCGGCGCTGATCGGTACGTCGGACGCGGCACGGTGCTGAAAAAAAGCGGAAAATCTGTGGACATGATGCGCTATTGTGGCCCAAATCACCTGGCTGGCCATTCATCCGGGAATGGCCGCCGCGCTCCGAGGTAATGCGGTATGTCCGTTCGCATCGTCGTTATCAGCGATACCCACGGCAACCACGACTTTCACGTGCCGGAGGGTGACATTCTCATTCATGCCGGCGACTTCACGCGGCGTGGCACCATGGATGAACTCCGCCTTTTCGACGCTTTTCTGCGCCGGCAGCCACATCCGCACAAGTTCGTCGTCTCCGGCAACCACGATCACTGCGCCCAGGAAAACCAGGGAGCACCCCATGCGCTGCTGGAAAACGCCGTCCACCTGCTGGACGCCTCGGCTGTGGCCTGTGGTCTCAAAATCTACGGCAGCCCGTGGCAGCCCTGGTTTATGAACGGGGCCTTCAACCTGTGGAAAAAAACGGCCCTGCGGGAAAAGTGGGATTTGATTCCCGAAGGCATTGACATCCTGATTACCCACACGCCGCCGTATGACATTCTCGACCGCACGCAGTTTGGCTGGCGGGTTGGCTGTGACGAACTGCGCGCGGCCGTGGAGCGGGTTGCCCCCCGGCTGCACGTCTTCGGCCATATTCACGAAGCCTACGGCCGCATGCGGAAGGGAACGACCGAGTTTGTCAACGCGGCGCTGTGCAACCTGCGTTACCGTCTCGTCAATGCCCCGGTTGTGGTTGACCTGGAAGTGTAGCTGTTCATGACGCAGCGGATAGCCATTCTGGGTGGCGGGCAACTGGCGCGCATGTCGGCTGTGGCCGCCTACCGTCTGGGCTGTGAAGTGGGTATCGTGGCGCGTCCGGGCGACGACAGCCCGGCCCTGCGGCTGGCTACGGAACGCTTCGTGGGTGACTGGTCATCCCCGGCGCTGCTCGATGCCGTGGCTGCCTACGCCGACGTCGTGCTGCTCGAAAACGAGTTCATTGCGCCCGACATCCTGCGCTACCTCGAAGCCACCGGCAAGTGTCAGGTTGTACCCTCTTCCCAGACCATTGCCCTTGTGCAGGACAAGTTTTTCCAGAAAACGGCGCTGGCTCAGGCCGGGCTGCCCGTGCCCCGCTTTACGGCCGTGGACACGCCCGATGACGTGCTGGCCGCCAGCCACCGCTTCGGCCTGCCGTTGGTGCTCAAGTGCCGGACAAATGGTTATGACGGCTACGGGAATGAACTCATCCGGGGAACCACCGACATTGCCCCGGCCTTTGAGAAACTGCTCCGGCGCGGCAGCCCCCTGATGGTCGAGGAATTCATCCCGTTCACCAAAGAGCTGGCCGTGATGGCCGTACGCAACCAGCGCGGGGAAGAGGTGATTTACCCGGTGGTGGAAACCATCCAGCATGCCCACGTGTGCCACACGGTACTGGCTCCGGCGGCGGTTTCCGAAACGACGGCGGCGAACGTGACCGCGCTGGCGCGACAGGTGCTCGAAGCCATCCACGGGACGGGCATCTTTGGCATTGAGCTGTTTCTGCTCAACGACGGCGAAGTGCTCATCAATGAAATTGCGCCGCGCCCACACAACTCGGGCCACTACACCATTGAGGCGTGTGAAACCTCGCAGTTTGAAAACCACATCCGGTCCGGGTTGAACCTGCCCCTGGGGTCGCCGCGCATGCGTACGCCCGTGGCCGTGATGGTCAATCTGCTCAGCGGCTTTGAAGCGCCAGCGCAACCGACGGGCCTGGAAACGGCGTTGCAGGTGCCGGGCGTGACGGTGCACCTGTACGGCAAAAAGGCTTCCCGTCCAGGACGCAAAATGGGGCATGTCACGGCCCTGGGCGCTGACCTGGTGGAAACCCGCGAGCGGGCGCTGCGGGCGGCACGGGCCATAGCCATCTAGGAGCCACGTTCGGTCGGTTCCGGGAGCCTGCCGGCGGCCTGCCAGGCGAGCAGCCAGCCGGTGACTTCGCCGTAGTTGGCAATGCCCGACGAGACGCCGTTGGCCTGAAGGTAGGCATGGTTGAGCCGGGCCGAGACGCGCGCCAGCCGACCGGAAGCGTAGCGCGACCAGTAGCGCCGCTGCGCCTGCCAGTCCGCGCGCAGGCCGTCACCGGCTAACGCCATGACAGCCGCATAGCGCTCGGGTGTCCGTGCCAGGTCACGGAGGGCATACCGGGCGGCGCCGGCCCAGCCGCTATACCGGATGTAAGGGTGATCTGACCGCAGGCACACCACGGCGGCGACGAAGTTGGCTTCGCTTTCAAAGGCAAAGCCACGCTGGTGCGCCATTTCGTGCGCCAGCGTGAACGGCAGGCTGCTGGCCGGCTGGTGCGCGTCGTAGTGCGGCTCACCAGTGAAGGGGATGAAAATGCCGGAAATACCGGCGCGCGCCATCAGGCCCGACGCCCAGGGAGCCTTGGGCGGCGCAAAGGGGATGTCGGCCAGATGGGAAAGCTCCGGGCAGCGGCGGAAACTTTCGGTCAGCAGGCTGGCCAGTTGGGCCGGTGACATGGGAAGCCGGCTGCCCTGCTCGGCATCCATCACCGGCGCTGCAGCCGCCAGCTCGGCATTGGCCCGTTCAATGCAGGTGCGGGCAAACTGTTCGAGGGCCACCGGGTCGGGCGGTGGCGGCGTCAGCGCAAAGGTCTGCCGCACGGCCGACCGCGCGTAGTGATAGCCGAACAGAAGCAGAAAAACGTGTGTTCCCAGCCCGACGACGAGCAGGATGACCGGCACGCCGCGCCCCAGCAGGATACCGGGCCGTGGGCGCTCGCGCCGCCCGCGCCACAGCGCCCAGCCCAGCAGACCAAGCCCCCCCAGCCCCAGAAACCCCACGAGGACTTCGGCCAGCGAGAAAGGCACGAGCCGGGCCGGCCACCCTACCCAGGCGGCCAGGAGGGGATACAGCCGCCGGGCATACCATCCTTCCACCCAGTCTGGACAGGCCTCCGCCAGCCGGCGCAGGCCATAGGCGCTGCCGCTCACGACGCCCGCCAGCAGCCACAGGCTCCAGGTCAGGGCAGCGGGGCGATGCATGGCAGAGACCGGCCGGGGCGTGTCCGTTCAGTCCTCGGCATCATCGGCTTGCGCGGGTTTTTTCCGCCGGCTGGCAGCTTTGCGCGGTGCAGCCGGTGGTGGCGGTGGTTCGGGCTGGTGTTCGGCCATTTCTTCGAGGCGCTCCCGGAGCGCTTCAAGCTGGTCAGCAATGGCATCGAGCTGGCGGCTGAGCTGCTTGTAATCGTCGCGCGTCGGAATGTTCATCGTGCGCAGGCTGGCGCCGACGAGTTCCTGTACGCGGTTGGCCAGATTCATGGGCTGTTCGAGCGCCGTGGCCAGCGCTGTGGCAAACTGCGGATTGTGAACCAGTTGCTCCCAGCGTTCGGTGGCCTGCTCAACGACGTTCTCGAAGATGGTCGGTGGGGAGGTTTTGCGTTTGTCCTTGAGTTTGTCGTGTTTGTCGTCTTTTTTGTGTTTGCTCACGGGAAGCGGCCTCAGTCGAAAGAAAGTTGCGCAGCAGATGCGCCGGATGTCGCACGAAACATAGCACGAACGGCAGGGATAGCCGCGAAGGGAATCAGCCCGGAGCTGTTTCCACACCAGCCGGTTTCGTTCCCACCGATTGGGCGAGCCGCCGGGCCAGACGTGTCAGCGGAAGTGCATCGAGTTCATCCGGCGTCACCCAGCGCACTTCGGCATCTGTCGCCGCGCCGGGTGTTTTAACCGCCGCCGGAAACACGTGCAGTATCTGGCGAAAATGGGTGAAGTTGTGGGTGAGGACGGGTCCCGGCAGGCCAGGGCCGGGTGGGAGTCCCAGCCTGTGCCGTCCACTGGCGGCTGTCTCGGCCGGCAACTCGCCTTCCCGGCAGGGAAAGGTGGGAAACTCCCACAGCCCGCCCAGCAGTCCCTTCTGGTGGCGGCGAACGACCAGGTAGCGCCCCTGCCAGGTGACGAGCAGGCACGCGAACATCCGGGTCGGACGTATCCGGCGGGGCGGTCGGAGCGGATAGTGCGCCGTCAGTTTGTAGCGTTGCGCCATGCAGTCGGCCGCCAGCGGACACGTGGCACACTGTGGCGTGCGCGGGCGGCACACCGTTGCGCCTAGCTCCATGAGCGCCTGGTTGACATCACCCGGACGCGCGCCGCCGACGAGCGCCTGGGCTGCCGCCTGCACCACCGCTGCCTGTCGTGCAGGGTCGTCGCCGATGTCCGTCGCGCAGAAGCGCGCCAGAACGCGCCGGACGTTTCCATCAATGGCTGCGACGGGTTCGCCAAAGGCCATCGAGGCCACGGCGGCCGCTGTGTAGTCCCCGACGCCGGGCAGCGTTCGCCATTCGGCAAAGGTTGCCGGAAGCTGTCCCTGCCGAAGGGTGCAAATCTCTTGGGCCGCGCGGTGCAGCCGCCGGGCGCGCTGGTAGTAGCCCAGTCCTTCCCACAGTTTGAGCACCGTGTCGAGGTCGGCGGCAGCCAGATCGGCGACAGTTGGAAAGTGCGCCATGAAGCGGAGGTAATAGGTGGCCGCGCGTGCCGCTTGGGTCTGCTGCGCCAGCGTTTCGGCCACCCACAACCGGTAGGGATCGGTCGTCTGCCGCCAGGGCAGATCGCGCCGGTGGCCGTCAAACCACTCCAGCAGCCGCCGTCGTACGGTCACTGGCGTGGCTTTCATGTGACCGTGCCGCCGTCGAGAATGATGACTTCGCCGTTCATGTAGGCGTTGCGGTCGGAAACCAGAAAGGCCGCCAGTTCGCCGACTTCCTGCGGGTTGCCCAGCCGCCCGACCGAACACCACATCTCATAGATTTCGCGGAAGCGGTCCGGCAGGGTGTGTCCCAAATCCGTGTCGAAAATACCGGCGGCAATGGCGTTGACCAACACGCCGAACGCCGCCCCTTCCCGCGCCAGCATCTTCGTGAAGCCGATGACGGCGGCCTTCGAGGTGGCGTAGTGGACGCTGGTCGGCACGCTGCGAATGCCGGCAATCGAGCTGATGTTGAGAATCCGTCCGTAGCGCCGCCGGGCCATGTGCTTGAAGACCGGTTTGGTGACGTTGAACAGGCCGTTGAGATTGACGCCCATGACCTCATCCCACGCCTTGTCGCTCATGGTGAGGAACATGTCGGGCCGGTTCACGGCCGCGTTGTTGACGAGAATATCAATCCGTTCAAAGTCGGCCAGAACTTCCTGCACGACCCGTTTCATCGCCGGGCGGTCGGCAACCGAGGCCCGGTAGGTGACGACGCGCCGCCCCAGAGCGCGAATGGCCGCAGCCGCTTCTTCGGCCGCCGCATCGTTGGTGTGGTAGTTGAGGGCAATATCGCAGCCTTCACGGGCAAACACTTCGCAGATGCCACGTCCGATGCCGCGCGAGCCGCCGGTGACGAGCGCCACTTTGCCTTCCAGCAGTTTTGACATGGAGTAAGCCGTTGTTGTTTTTCAGGAACTGGCGGGGACAAGTGCTGAAAGTTCGTTCACGATGCGCTGAGTGGCATCGGGGACGCCGAGCGCTGCCGCTGCCTCGCGCATGGCCTTGAGCCGGGACGGCGTATCGAGCAGTTGCCGCAGCGTGGGCACGATGTCCTCGGCCCGGCGCAGCAGCAGGCCGGCATTGTGCTCTTCAAGCAGCACTCCCGTGCCGGCTTCCTGCGGCATTGGCGGCGTCACGGCGTCGGCAATGATGGGCAGCCGGGTGGCGAGCGCCTCGAAGGTCGTCAGCCCGCCCAGCTTCGAGACCATGACATCCGAGGCGCGCATCAGCCGCTCCATGTGGTTGGAAAAGCCCAGCACCTTGACCGGAAACCGCGCCTGCCGGGCCAACGTGCGCGCCTCGTCCGCCAGACGCGCATTTTTTCCGGTCAGAAACACCACCTGCAGGTCGAGGTCCGCCGCCACCAGGGAACGGTAAATCCGTGGAATGTTGCCGCCGCCAATCCAGCCGGCATTGACGAAGACGGTGAACTTCTCCGGGTCAAGACCGAGTTCCTTCCGCAGCATCCCGGGGTCGAGGTTGTTGACCTCCTGAAACTTCGGGTGGATCGGCATGCCGATGACCCGAATCCGATGCTCTTCCACACCGTATTCGAGCAGTTCGGCTTTGGCGCGTTCGTGGGCGACGATGTAGAGGTCCACATACGCATCGCTCCACGCCCGCCAGGAGTTGCCGCAGGGATCGGTGACGACGGTGACGAAGGGAATTTTACCCCGCAGGTTGAGGTCGTGCAGGATGCGCGCGATGGGGTACTGCAACATCGGGTGCACCGACACGATGAGATTCGGGCAGTGCTTGTCGAACAGCCGCTCCAGATAGGGCTTGGCGTAGCGTTCGATGATGACCCACCGCTCCGGGTGATAGCGGTTGATAAAGCGGTGGTAGTACTTGACGTATTTCTGGTGAGACCGCAGCAGAAAGTTATAGACGTTGCCGGCGGCCCGTGTCACCGCACTGCATTCTTCCAGGGCATGGGCTGTATGAACCAGAAAATTGACACCTTCGGCAACCTTGGTCAGTCCCGCTTCGAGCGCGCGGGCGGCGCTGGTGTGACCTCCGCCGGTATCGGAGGTCAGAATAAGAACCTTTTTTTCCACTCGACCCTCACGCGGTGCGGGATGTGACGCTTGCCGGAGCCACACTATAGTGACGCCCCTTGGCTGGAAACAAGCCCCTGACGCAGCGCGTTACCGGGTAGTCTGGTCGGGAACGATGGCAATACATTCAATCTCCACCCGGACATCCTTTGGCAGCCGGGCCACTTCAACGGTCGAACGCGCCGGCGGCGCACTGGGAAAGAACGTGGCATAGACTTCGTTCATCGCCTGAAACTCGTTCATATCCTTGAGGAAAACCGTCGTTTTGACGACGTGGGAGAGGTGGCTGCCAGCGGCCTGCAGGACGGCGGCCAGGTTGGTGAGCACCTGGCGGGTTTGGGTGGCAACATCCTCGCCGACAATGGTCATTGTGGCGGGGTCGAGGGGGATTTGCCCCGAAGTGAAGATGAACGGTCCAACCTGTACCGCCTGGGCATAGGGGCCAATGGCCGCCGGGGCCTGGTCGGTGGCAATGCGTGTGCAGATCATCGGGTGGTCTCCTGGAAAGGCATTTCCGGCGTGGAGGAAGAAGCCAGCTTGGCTTCAAGGTCAGCAAAGTAGCGCCGGGTGTGACGTTTTCCAATGTCGAGGTTGTCCCGGCAGGAGTGCGTGTTGCCCACGGTGCCGGCTGATTCGCTGAAATCCCGCCCCAGTACGCGGGCGGCAGTTTCGGCGTGATGCCGTCGCCAGTCCAGCAACTGACGGTCAAGGGTGACGAGTTCCCGCTCAAGCGCCAGCAACTGGTCGGGCGCAGTGGTGGGTGCAATCCGGTCGTAGTTCTGGCGCAGGTTGCCGGTTTGCCCGACTTCGCGCAGGACCTGTGCCAGAAGGCCATCGGGGCCGCCGTATTGGGCCAGAAAGTCTCGCATGCCCGGGCCGGCGATGAGGTGGTGGTAGAGCTGCTCCGCCGTGCGTCCCACCAACAGTTCGATCACCGTAAGCTGAACGCTTTGCAGTCCCGAAGTGTGCTGAAGCGCACCCCGGAACGCCAGGAAGCTCTCGCGGGTCAGCGTCTTCATCACCTCGAAGCCCTGGGTGGCGAGGGCAAACTCGACGTTGCAGCGGTGCAGCAGGGCTGTGCCTGAAGCAACTTCCGGTGGGGTGAGGCGGAAGCGGCGGATGATTTCCCGCAGATCGCGGATGACTTGGGCAAACCAGAACTCGAAGTGCTGGTGGACAGCGATGAACATCACCTCGTCGTAGCAGTCGGTCTGGCGCCCGGATTGCAGGGACTGAATGGTGTCGAGCTTGACGTAATCCCAGTAGGTGAGCGGTGTGCTGGTCATCAGGGTTGTTTGTCCTGCGGTGAGTCGGTCAGCCCGGCGTGTCAGCCTGAATATAACGTTTCGCCTGTGTTGCTGTCTGTCTTTTTCACGCTTCCCCAGTGGGGGTTGGGAGCGGGAAACCGCGCTGGCGGCCAGGGGTACGAGGGGTTGCCCTGGAAGCGGCGAGGCCTTTTGCCCCGGCCGGGGGACGTTCTATGCTTGTGTTCTGAACGTTGGCGCAATAACGATCTGTACCGGACGAAGTTGCTGTTGGATGCCTATGCCTATGCCTGCGATGTTCACCAAAGACCTGCAAACTGCACTCACCGCCGCTGTCAATGAGGCCATGGCGCGTGGGCATGAGTATCTCACGCTGGAACACGTGCTGTTTGCCCTGCTCGATGACCCGACTTCGGCGGACATCCTGCGCGCCTGCGGCGGCGACCTCGACGCGCTCCGCCGCGACCTGGAGCGGTTTTTTGCCGAGCGCCTGACGCCGGTGAAGCCGCCAGCCGGCAAGCTGCCCAACCCGCCGGAGCAGACAGCGGCGTTTCAGCGCGTGCTGGAACGGGCTTACGCCCAGGCACAAGCTTCCGAACAGCGCAAGATTGACGGCGGCAACATTCTGGCGGCGATGTATGGCGAGGAACACTCCCACGCCGTGTATCTTCTCAAGCGCCAAGGCATCGGGCGGCTGGACGTACTCAACTACATCTCGCATGGCATCTCCAAAGTGACGGAAGAGGAAACCGACGACGCGGAAGGGGATGAAGCTGCTCCCGCCCGGAACCCACTCGATATTTACACGGTCAATCTGGTCAAACGGGCCGCCCAGGGGTTGATTGACCCGCTCATTGGCCGGCAGGCGGAACTCGAACGTACCATCCAGGTGCTCTGCCGGCGGCGCAAAAACAATCCCATCTACATCGGTGACCCCGGCGTGGGCAAAACCGCCATTGCTGAAGGGCTGGCGATGAGGATTCACGCCGGCGACGTGCCGGACCTGCTCAAGGATGCCGAAGTGTATGCCCTCGATATGGGGGCGCTGCTGGCCGGGACACGCTACCGGGGGGACTTTGAGCAGCGCCTCAAGCAGGTCATTGCCGCGCTCAAGAAACGGCCCAACGCCATCCTGTTCATAGACGAAATCCACACCATCGTTGGCGCTGGCGCGGTCAACGGCGGCACGATGGATGCGGCCAACATTCTGAAACCGGCGCTGGCCGCCGGCGAACTGCGGTGCATCGGTTCCACAACGCATCAGGAATACAAGCAGTCCTTTGAGCGTGACCGCGCCCTGGCGCGCCGCTTCCAGAAGATCGAAGTCGGCGAGCCGACCATTGACGAAGCCGAGCAGATTTTGCTTGGTCTCAAGTCGGCTTATGAGCAGCACCATGGTGTGACCTACACGCGGGAGGCGCTGCGGGCCGCCGCCGAACTGGCAGCAAAACACATCACTGACCGCTGCCTGCCCGACAAGGCCATTGACGTGATGGATGAAGCTGGCGCGGCGCTCCGGCTGCTGCCGCCGGATGAGCGTCCCAAGATCGTTGGAACGCATGAGATCGAAACTGTCGTCGCCCGGATGGCGCGGGTGCCGGCCAAATCCGTTTCTGCCGCCGAGCGGGACCGGATACAGACGCTGGAGGCGGACTTGAAAGCCGTCATCTACGGTCAGGACAAAGCCATCGAGCAGGTCGTCAATGCCATCAAGATTTCCCGCGCCGGACTGGGCAGCCCGACCAAGCCGATTGGCTGCTTTCTGTTTTCCGGGCCGACCGGGGTGGGCAAAACCGAACTGGCAAAGCAACTGGCGCTGGCGCTGGGGGTGACGTTCCTGCGCTTCGACATGAGCGAATACATGGAAAAGCACACCGTGTCGCGGCTCATTGGCGCGCCCCCCGGTTACGTGGGCTTCGATCAGGGCGGTCTGCTGACCGATGCTGTGAACAAGCACCCCTACTCGGTCGTCGTCCTGGACGAAATCGAGAAGGCGCACCCTGACGTGTTCAACATCCTGCTCCAGGTCATGGACAGCGCCACGCTGACCGACAACAACGGCAAAAAGGCCGATTTCCGCAACGTCATTCTGATTATGACGACCAACGCTGGCGCAAAGGAAATGAGCGCCGCCGCGATTGGTTTCAAGAAGGAAGCCGGCGGAGGGCGTACCAAACAGGCCGTGGAGCGTACCTTCGCGCCGGAGTTTCGCAATCGCCTGGATGCGTGGATTGTGTTCGAGCCACTCTCATTTGAGCACATCCAGCAGGTTGTCAGGAAGTTTCTCAATGAAGTCCAGGGGCAGTTGGCCGACCGGCAGGTGACGCTGGAGGTCAGCCCGGCGGCAGTCGAATGGCTGGCCAAACGGGGCTTTGATCCGAAGTATGGGGCGCGTCCGATGGGCCGGCTCATTCACGAGAAGATCAAGCAGCCGCTTGCCAACGAGATACTCTTTGGCACGCTGACCAAAGGTGGCCGGGCTGTGGTTGATCTGGCCGGTGAGGACCTCAGCCTCCACTACCACCCGGTTGAGTCTGCACCGTGAAACCGGCAGCGGTCATCATCATCGGGAGTGGCATTGCCGGCACAACCTTTGCTCACCGCTGCGCCCGCGCTGGCATGGAAGTGCTGGTTCTGGAAAAGGACGCCGAACCGGGCGGGGCGCTGCGGTCACACCGCTTTGCCAGAGGTAACGGCTTCTGGACGGAACTGGGTGCGCATACCTGTTACAACAGCTACGGTACGCTGCTTTCCGTCATCGAGGAGTGCGGGTTGCTCCCAGCGCTGCGCCCACGCGCCAAGGTGGGCTTCAAATTCCTGGTGAACAACCAGGTCAAGTCCATTCCCTCCCAACTGCATTTCCTTGAGGCGCTGCGGCATCTCCCCTTCGGCCTGCGGACGCCCAAGGCCGGCCGCAGCGTGGCGGACTACTACACCCAACTGTTGGGCGCAAAGAACTACGCCGATGTTCTCGCGCCAGCGTTCAATGCCGTGATGTGTCAGGCGGCCGGCGGCCTGCCGGCGGAGATGTTGTTCAAAAAGCGTCCCCGCCGCGCCGATGTGCAGCGGACCTACACGCTGCCCGACGGTTTGCAGGGCATCGTCAAGGCTGCTCTGGCACAGCCGGGCATCCATCTGGTGACCAACTGTGAAGTGTTGGCTGTGGAACGTGCCGACGCTGGCTTTGAAGTCACCACGGCCACCGGCGCGACCTATCAGACCAAGCTGCTTGTCGTGGCGACGCCGCCCCACGTGGCGGCCCAACTGTTGCGTCATGCCTTTCCTTCGGTGTCCGAAAAACTGTCCCGGATTCGGGTTGAGACCATCGAGACGGTGGGGGTGCTCGTCCCCCGGGCGGCTGTCAACATTCCTCCAATCGCAGGCTTGATTGCGCGGGATGATGTGTTTTATTCAGCGGTATCACGCGATGTTGTGCCGGACGCAACATGGCGTGGTTTTGCGTTTCATTTCAAGCCGGGCAAACTTGACGCAGAAGGCAGGCTGCGGCGCATTGCGGAGACACTGGGCATTGCTCCGACAGACATCGTTGAGTCAGTTTTTCGGACGAATGTGCTTCCCTCGCCCAAAGTCGGTCATGCCGCCCTCGTCGAAAGCCTGAACGCGACCCTTGCCGGCATGCCACTGTTTCTTGTCGGTAACTATTTTGAAGGCGTCTCGATTGAGGATTGCGCCCTCCGCGCCGTGCAGGAGTTTACCCGGCTGACCTCACTGAAGTGAGCTTTGGGTATGCTCCTGCAAACGCTCGGTAAGTTCCTTGCCTTCGGCGTGGGCGGCGGTGCGCTCGGCGTTGTGGCCGCAGTGGTAGGGGGCTACGCACTGCAAAACTACATCGGGGAAGAGATGCTGCCGCTCCTGTGGCTGATCGGCGGTCTGGGAGGCATGATTGTGGGAGTTTCCCAGGTGCCGTGGCGCAAGCGGCGCCGGAGACGCCGTCGCCGTCGTCCGCAGGTTGTGCTGCCGCCGATGAAACCGGCATCCGGCGGTATTCCGGGCGCGTTGTCCAGCCCGTCATCGGCGAGTGCCGACGGTCAGCCGGAGTTGATTCCCGGAGAACCCGCCAGTCTTTTCCAGCAGGCTACGGGCGCAACAACCGCGGAGTTGGCTAACGTCCGCGTCTGTGACGTGCGTCTTGATAGCGATGGCGAGCCGCTCGGCGTGCGGCTGTCGCAGAACGGCCAGGAGCGCGAGGTGTTTCTCGTCCATGACCACCACCGCGCTGTTGTTGCTGAAGCTCTTGAGGCTGCCCTGCGGCGCGAGCCGGGTAACCGGCGGGCCAGGCTGTTTCCCTGAAAGTCATTTTCCTTTGGCCTGGTTGGTGATAGCTTCCACCGCCACACGGAGCCTGTTCCTGATGCCACCTGGCAGTTGACCCTCTGAACGTCTATGCCTACTGCTGAAGAGTTGCGGCTTGCAGAATCGGCGGCCCGCACGAAACACTGGAAACGCTGGGGCCCTTACGTCAGCGAACGGGCCTGGGGCACCGTCCGGGAGGACTACAGCCCCCACGGCGATGCCTGGAAATACTTTCCTTATGAGCACAGCCGCTCAAAAGCCTATCGCTGGGGCGAAGACGGGCTGGCCGGAATTTGTGACCGGCGGCAAATCCTGTGCTTTGCGCTGGCACTGTGGAACGAACGCGACCCGCACCTGAAAGAACGGCTGTTCGGCCTGACCGGCCCGCAGGGCAACCACGGCGAGGATGTCAAGGAGTATTACTTCTACCTCGACTCGACGCCGACCCACAGCTACATGAAGTGGCTCTACAAGTATCCCCAGGCGCGGTTTCCCTACGAGGAACTGCTCCACTTTGGACGCGCCCGTTCCCGGCGCGAGCCGGAATACGAGCTGCTCGACACCGGAGTGTTTGCCGAACAGCGCTACTTCGATGTCTTTGTCGAATACGCCAAAGCCGACGTGGATGACATCGTCATCCGCATTACGGTCGTCAACCGGGGGCCGGAGCGCGCACCGATTCACATTCTGCCGACGCTCTGGTTTCGGAACACCTGGTCGTGGCAGCCGATGTCCGGCGAAAAGCCCTACATCCGGCAGGCGCCGGACCTGAACCGGACGCGCGTCCTGGCCTGTGATCATCCCACGCTGGGCAATCGCTGGTTGTACTGCCCTGATGCACCTGAATTGCTCTTTACCGAGAATGAAACCAACCTGGAGCGGTTGTACGGCGTTCCGAACCGCACACCTTACGTCAAGGACGGTATCAACGAATACCTCGTCAACGGGCGAACGTATGCTGTCAACCCGGCGCGCACCGGGACGAAAGCCGCCGCCCACTATCACTTCGAGCTGGAAGGTGGCGCGGCGACAACCCTGTGGCTGCGGCTGTGCAACTACGACCCGGACACACTGCGCGGGGAGCCGTTCGGGCCGGCAGCACGGGTGATGGCCGAGCGCCAGGTCGAAGCCGACGAATTCTATGCCACCCGCATTCCCGAAACGCTTTCAGCCGATGCCAGAAACGTCATGCGGCAGGCTTTTGCCGGCCTGCTCTGGACGAAGCAGTTTTACGCCTACGAGGTTGACCGGTGGCTGACGGGCGACCCGCTCCAGCCACCGCCGCCGCCGAGCCGCCTGCGCGGGCGCAACCGCAACTGGAAGCACCTCCACTGTGAGGATGTCATTTCCATGCCGGACAAGTGGGAGTACCCGTGGTTTGCCGCCTGGGATTTGGCCTTCCACTGCGTCCCACTGGCGCTGATTGACAGCGATTTTGCCAAGCAGCAGCTCATTCTTATGCTGCGCGAGTGGTACATGCATCCCAACGGCCAGCTTCCGGCCTACGAGTGGACGTTCGACGATGTCAACCCGCCGGTGCATGCCTGGGCGGCGTGGCGCGTCTATAAGATCGAAAAGAAGCGTACCGGGCAGGGGGACACGGCTTTTCTGGAGCGCGTCTTTCACAAGCTGCTGCTCAACTTCACCTGGTGGATCAACCGCAAGGATGCCGACGGCAGCAATATCTTCGAGGGCGGCTTTCTGGGACTGGACAACATCGGCGTGTTTGACCGGAGCGCCAAACTGCCGACCGGCGGCACGCTGCAACAGTCAGACGCCACGAGCTGGATGGGGATGTACTGCCTCAACATGCTGGCCATGGCGCTCGAACTGGCCCGGTACGACCGGGTGTATGAGGACGTGGCGAGCAAGTTTTACGAGCACTTCCTCTACATTGCCGATGCCCTGAGTCATCGCGTGGGTGTGGAAGGGGATGCGCTCTGGGACGAGCAGGATGGGTTTTACTACGACGCCATTGCCTTTCCCGACGGGCGGCGGCTGAAACTGCGCGTCCGGTCCATGGTGGGACTGATCCCACTCTTTGCCGTACAGATGATGGAAAGCTGGTGGCTGGAGCAGTTGCCCGGCTTTCGCCGGCGCATGGACTGGTTTGTGCGCAACCGCCCTGAACTCGTCAACAGCATCGTTTCGGTGGATGAGCAGGGTAATGTCGTCCAGCAGTTGCTTTCGCTGCCAAACACAGCCCAACTGCGGCGCGTTTTGCGCATTATGCTGGATGAAAACGAGTTTCTTTCACCCTATGGCATCCGGTCGCTATCGCGTTACCATCGGGACCATCCCTACGTGCTGCACGTGAACGGGCAGGAGTACCGGGTGGATTACGACCCGGCTGAATCTTCCATCCCGATGTTCGGGGGCAACTCCAACTGGCGCGGCCCGGTCTGGTTTCCGCTCAACTTTCTCATCATTGAGTCCCTGCAGAAGTTTCACCACTTCTACGGTGACAGCTTCAAGGTCGAGTGCCCAACGGGTTCGGGCAAGCTGATGACCCTGTGGGAAGTGGCTACTGAGTTGTCCCGGCGGTTGTCGCGGATTTTTCTGCGTGACGCCGATGGGAAGCGGCCCGTCTATCGGCATCCAGGGATGGAATGTTTCGACACCGATCCGCACTGGCGCGACCTGGTGTTGTTTTACGAGTACTTTCACGGCGATACTGGCGCGGGCCTGGGCGCGAGTCACCAGACCGGATGGACGGGACTGGTGGCCAAACTGCTGGCCCAGAGCGGCGAAGGGTAAACCATGACTGTGTTGGAGCATCTTGGGGACTGGCAGCGCACGCACCTCAACGGGACGTTGCGCGTCCAGCATGTTGGGCAGACTGTGACCCTGATGGGGTGGGTCGGACGGCGACGCGACCACGCCACGGCAACCTTTGTTGATCTGCGGGATTACAGCGGTTTCGTACAGGTTGTTTTTGACAGCGCCCGGGGCGACGGGGCGGTGTACGCCAAGGCGCGGCCGCTGCGTACCGAATATGTCATTGCTGTCCGGGGCGTCGTCGTACGGCGTGCGCCCGATGCGGTCAACCCCAAGATGGAGACCGGCGAAATTGAAGTCCATGCGGACGAACTGCGCATTCTCAACGATGCCCAGACGCCGCCGCTGCCGCTCGACGAGGAAAAAACCTCGACGCTGGCTGGCGAGGATGTCCGCCTGAAGTATCGCTACCTCGACCTGCGGCGGCCAACGATGCAGGCCAACCTGCGCCTGCGGGCCCAGGTGACGGCAACCATCCGGCGCTGGATGGAAGCCCATGGCTTTCTCGAAGTGGAGACGCCCTTTCTCATTCGCTCCACGCCGGAAGGGGCGCGGGATTTCATTGTTCCCAGCCGGCTGCATCCGGGCAACTTCTTTGCCTTGCCGCAGTCCCCACAGCTTTTCAAGCAGTTGTTGATGATCGGCGGCTGCGACCGCTACTACCAGATTGCCCGCTGCTTCCGGGATGAAGACCTGCGCGCCGACCGCCAGCCGGAGTTCACCCAGCTTGACGTGGAAATGTCCTTTCCCCAGACCGAAGTGTTGTTTGACATCATCGAGGGGCTGATGGTCGAGCTGGCGCAACTGCGCGGCATCCAGGTGGCGCGTCCGTTGCCGCGTCTGACCTACGACGAAGCCATGCGCCGCTTCGGCTCGGACAAGCCTGACATCCGCTTTGGTATGGAGTTGCAGGATATTTCCGAGGTCGTCCGGCCGGCAGATTTTCCTCCGTACCAGGCTGCGCTGGCGGCCGGCGGGTGTGTCAAAGCCATTGTGGCGCGCGGCAAGGCTGACTACAGCCGCAAAACGCTCGACGACTTCACCGACTGGTTGCGCAAGGACCACCGCGCCGGCGGCCTGGGGTACCTGAAAGTGCTGTCCGACGGCGTGCAGTCGCCGCTGGTCAAGTCGCTGGGCGAGGACGTAGCCCGGTCGGTCGTTCGTACGGTGGGCGCCGAAACGGGCGACATGGTGTTCATTGTCGCAGGAAGCCAGCCGGTGGTCGCGGCCAGTCTGGGGGCGCTGCGGGTGGAAATTGCGCGCCGGGAGCGGCTTTTTGACCCGCAACACTTTGCCTTCCTCTGGGTGACAGACTTTCCGATGTTTGAGTTCGACCCTGATGAGCGCCGGTGGTACGCCATGCACCACCCGTTCACTTCGCCGCGCGAGGAAGACCTGCCGCTGCTTGCCGCCGGCCCGGAGCAGTGGGGAAAGGTACGCGCGCAGGCCTATGACCTCGTGCTCAACGGCGTCGAAGTCGGCGGTGGCTCGATTCGTATTCACCGGGCGGACGTGCAGCGCCAGGTCTTTGACGCACTCGGTTTCAGCGCGGAAGCGGCGCGGCAACGTTTTGGGTTCTTCATTGACGCGCTCACCTACGGCACGCCCCCGCACGGCGGGATTGCCCTGGGGCTTGACCGGCTGGTGATGCTGCTGGCCGGGATGGAATCCATCCGCGATGTCATTGCCTTTCCGAAGACGGCACACGCGACCGACCTGATGTGCGACGCGCCGAATGTCGTTGACCCGGTGCAGTTGCGTGAGTTGCGTCTGCGCCTCGACCCGTGACGACGGCTGATGTGACGCTCCCCGACCTGCTGACTGTCCCGACACCGGCGCTGCTGCTCGACCGGCACCGCCTGGAGCGCAACCTGGCGCGGATGAGCGCCCATGTCGCCCGGCTGGGCGCGCGATTGCGACCTCATGTCAAGACGCACAAGTGCCCGCCGATTGCCCGGAAGCAGGTTGCCGGGCAGTTTGGCGGCATCACCATCTCGACGCTCGCCGAAGGCTTTGCCTTTGCCGAAGCCGGCTTTGACGATCTGCTCTATGCCGTGCCGGTGGAGCCGGGCAAATTCGGGCGCATCTGCCAGCTTGCCCGGCAGGTGCGCCGGTTGGCCGTTCTGACCGATGAGCCGACGTTGCCGCCGTTGCTTTCGGCCGCGGCAGAAGCCGCCGGGGTGTCGCTGGATGTTTTCGTCGAAATTGACTGCGGCGACGGACGCACCGGCGTGCCTTTTGACCACCTTGACCGGATTGAGCAGGTGGCGCGTGCGGTGGTGTCCGCCGGACGGCTGACGCTGGCCGGTATTTTGACCCATGCCGGACAGTCGTATGCCGCGCGTACGACGGCCGAGCGGCGGACGGTGGCCGGTCTCGAACGCGACCGCATGGCACAGGTGGCGGCAGCGCTGGAACAAAGGGGATTGGCGGTGCCCTGTATCAGCATTGGCTCGACGCCGACGGTGGTTGCGCTCGATGAGCCGCTGCCGCCCAACTTTGAGGTGCGGCCGGGCAACTACGTTTTTTTCGACGCCTTTCAGGCGCAGTGCGGCGTCTGTGCCTTTGACGATTGTGCCCTGACGGTGTTGACCGCCGTCGTGCACCGCAGTGAAGGGAAGGTCGTGGTGGATGCCGGTGCCATTGCCCTGTCGAAAGACATTGGCGCAGCGGATTTCTTTCCCCACAGCGGTTATGGGTTGGTTGGCGACCTTGCCGGACGGCCGCTGGGCTTGCGGGTGGCGGCGGTGTCGCAGGAACACGGCCGGATTCCGGTGGCTGACCCGGCCCTGCTGGAGCGGCTGCCTGTCGGGACGCGCCTGCGCGTGGTGGTCAACCATTCGTGCCTGACGGCAGCGCAGCATACTCACTACTGGGTGGTTGATGACGGAACCATTGTTGCCCGGTGGCCGATTGTGCAGGGCTGGTAGTCTGGGCTTTGTGTGGCGGAAAACGGTAGGCTGGCGCGGGGCAGGACTAGATTGGCAGGTGCGTCCCCAATATCAAGCTTTTGCGCCGACCGGTCATCCGGTCGCGGTAAGGTTGGCCATGAACTGGAAAGAAATCAGTTGGAAGATGGCGATCATCTACGCCCTGCTGACCTACGTTCCCCTGCTTGTTTTCTGGGTACTGACGGTGGCTTTTGCCGATGCGCTGGGCGGTGTCAGCCATTTCATCCTGATCATGGGAATGATCTTTGCCATCATTGGTGACATCAAGCGCCGTTCGCCGGGCTACTCGATTTAGTGGTGCGCGTTTCCGCCGTTGCCTGAACCGCCCCGAACGTCCGGGGGGCACATCCCGTTTGCGTCGCAGCCGGTATCCGTCACACCCCGCAATGCCTGCCCTGCCGTGTGGTCAAACCACACGGCTTTGTTCTTTTGAGCCGGTTGTACCTTGCGGTGCCATCACGGCTGGCTGGGCTGGATAACAACCAGTCGAGATTTGTCGGGAAAATGTTACCGTTATTTTACGTCCTGTTCAGGTCTCATTAACTTCAACGGCGTTCTTTGTTGCAAAACCTAGCTAAATGAGACTGCTTCTCTTTGCCCGGTGAGAGCAGTGTAAAAGCGAGCGAGGCTACAATGAACCCTGGTGAACAGTTCGGTACACAAACCCCTGAGACCATTGGCAACGGTATTACTAAGTTAAGTGATGGTGTACTTGTCTATATCAATAAGGGCAAACTAGTCATAGAAAGTAGGTATAACTCACTCGTTAGGCCAATTGGCTGCATTTCATTTTTATTATTTTTTTTGCTCGGCTCTATCAGTTCTATCATTCCCATAACTGCTTTTTTTATAATTGCTTTTTCTTTGTCTGTTATTTTATTTGTAATTCTTACACCTTTCTCGAAAAGTTTACCTAAGAATACTATAGATAGAGTAATAATTGATAACAACATAGGCTCCGTTAAATTTGAAAGGGAAAGAGGGAAAAAGTCCAAACTTAAGAAACAGTGTAGCATCTCATCTATCAAAAATGTGAGAGTGGATGTTGATGATTATGATAGAATGGACATATATCTGGATTCCACCACTGAGTCTTTCTGTATTATAGGGTATAGGGAGAGTATCGGCAATACAGAGAAACTTAAGCTTGCCCATCGGATAGCAGAGTTTCTGGGAGTGCCAGTGATCGAAAGGACATAAACCAGCCAGTCTCGGCTTAGTGGAGGTTACGTAATTATTGTCCACCGAATAGCAAAACAAGTGAGAAGAATATTCTGACTGGAGATTGCCTGATGTATAAAAATAACATAACTTATGCTAGGAAACTTGGAGGAAAACGAGTTGTCTACATAGGTGATAAAAAAGTAGTTATAGCATGAAAGACCCTGACAATGAGGGAATGATCAAACTTGCCCATCGGATAGGAGAGCTTCTGCGGGTGCCGGTAATTGAAAAGACATGAACCAAGTGGTTCTGGTTTGAAAGGTGCGTTCCATCAATTGTTCCAAGTCGCAAAAACTGGAGCACTCTGGCTACTGTGGGTAGCAAGCGCTTCCAACACAAGAGAAGCTGCCAGTTTGCCTCTGCCCGTCAAACTACATTTTCTGAACAGCCCCAAGGCATTCGAGTGAGTGCACAACGCGTTTGCGCCCCAGCTGGTATCGGTCACACCCCGCAATGCCTGCCCTGCCGTGTGGTCAAACCACACGGCTTTGTTCTTTGGAGCCGGTGTACTGTGCAGCGCCAGCCTGGCCGGCTGAACCGGATAACAGCCAGGCAGGGCTCATCGGGTGGATGTTACTTTTATTTTACGCCTCGTTCGGGTTCCGTTAACTTCAACAGCGTTTTCCACTGCAAAGCCTACCTGATCAAGGCTGCCCTTCGACAAAACTCGAAGGGCAGGGAAGATTGGCACGAGGTGTGTGATGAGTCAGCAGAGACTGCCAAACATGAGCGATGGAAAAACAAGCAGTAATGCAGCAGGTTCCAGCGCAGAGGGTGATATTGTCAAGATAGACAATGTTTTGGTCTGCACAAATAATAACACAATAGTTATAGAGAGTAAATCCAAGCCGATTGGATGGCTTGCCTTTCTTCTTTTCTTTCTCTTGTTAATTCCTGCTTGGTTCACGGATTTATTACTTATTATGATTTATCCTCTATTATTTATTATGATTTATCCTCTTGCATCAAAGTTAGCCAGTGACGTTATTGACAGAAAAATAATAGACAAAAAGAAAATGATAATTAGATTTGAAAAAGAGAAAAAAGGGAAATTGAAAACAAAAGCCCAGTACAGCACTTCAGTTGTCAAGAATGTAAAAGTGGTTGTTGATGATTACAGTCGTATCTATCTGGATTTCTATCCAGGTTCTGTAACTGAGTCCGTTTACATCATAGGAGAAGAAGTCTGGGATAATGCAAAGAAACTTGAGCTTGCCCACAAGATAGCCGAATTTCTAGGCGTGCCGGTAATCGAAAAGACATAAACATATTGGTTTTGGTTCACTAGGGCGTATGTGGCAGGCGGTGGAAAGTTATCGAAGACCAGTCACCAGAGATGATAAACGCTGCCCAATAGTACGGATGCTGCCAGTTGGCCGGGCGTCCGGTTGTCGGCTTGCCGGACGACAACCCGATGGCGCGCTGGGTTTCTTCCGACCGCGGCCGTATGGCTCCGCGTAACAGCCCCAACCGGGCCGCCCGCAGCGCCGCCATCCGGCTTTCACCCCGGCCCAGCCGCCGGTAAAACTCACCCATCAGGGCGGCCGTCGCTGCATCCGAGACCTTCCACAAACTCATCACCTGCGTCTCCGCTCCGGCCAGCACCAGCGCCCGCCGCAGCCCGTACACCCCTTCCCCCTGGCGCACTTCGCCCAGCCCGGTTTCACAGGCCGAAAGCACCACGAGTTGCGTTCCCCGGAGATCGAGTCCGGCGGCTTCGAGCGCCGTCAGCACGCCATCCTCGCCGGCGCCGCTCCGCCCCTGCTGCACTCCGGCCAGAATCAGACCGGACCGCAGCAGCGGATTCTCCCGGACAGCCGGACGGCTCTCCACAACCAGCCCCAACTCCCGTGATTCCGCCGTGCCCTGTCCGGTTGCGTTTTCGGGGAGGAAGAACCCGTGCGTGCCAATGTGGAGATACAGCGGGGCGTGCACGGACTTGAGCCGCGACTCCGTTGCCGCCTCGCCCAGAACCACCTCGGATTCCTGGAAAGTGCGCTGCAAAAGCTGCGCCTCGCGGCGTGTTCCCGGCAGCGGCGGATACACCACCGTCTGGAAATCCACCGAGCGCATCCCGTTGGCAGGTTGTCCGGCTGGTTGCTGTGCGGCCTGTTCGCCCAGATCGAAGCGTAGGTCGGCAATGACAAGTCCACGCCGACGCTCAGGAGGGCGTTTTGCTTCAAGCCGCACAAGGTCACGGCCGCTGGTCAACAGGGTGATGTCGTAACGCTCCACGAGGTAGCGCCCACGTTCGTCCACCAGCGCCTCGAAGGGAATGAGATTGGCGCTGCCATCCGGTGCAATGAGCAGATGCCTGACCTTGCCCAGCCGTGACCGCACCGGAGCCAGAAGTTGCTCATCCAGCGCCCGCGCCAGCGGCCGCACATTCGACTGCGGATTGCCCAATGCGCGACGGAAAGCCGCCAGGCGTGTTTCAATGGGTTCAAGCTCGCCCAACTCGATGAACTGGGGCGCAGGGTCGCCAGCCCGCAGCAGGTAGGCGGCAAGGTGGCGCTTCGGGGCCAGCCGGTCGGTTTGGGACGGGTCGAACGGGCGGTAGATCACATACTCAATCAGCGCCGCCTGCTTTGGCAGTGCCGCCTGAACATCCTCGAACATCACCGCCCGGAGCTGCGCGCCAAGTTGGGCAAAGCGCTCCCCAAGCTGGCTTTCCAACTGCTCGATGGTACGTTCCAGTTGGGCGCGTTCATCCTGGGCCTCCGGTTTTCCGGCAAGCTGGGTCAACCGGTTGCGGGCGGCTTGCAGGTCATCCAGCACCTGCCGGTCGGCCGCCGTCGCACGGCGACGGAGCGCCGCCGTCTGATTGGCCAACACATCCAGTACCCGTCCCTTGTGGCGCAGGACGGTCAGCAGCGCCAGCCGCGCCGCCGTGGCCTCCGCCGGGAAATACCGGACCTGCCAGGCAACGGTGAGTTCCGCCAGGTGTCCGGCGCGCTGGGCATAGAGGATTTTCTGCCGTTCCGAACCCACCACCAGATTGCGCCGGGCGTCGGCTTCCGAAAGGTCTGTGGCGCGGGCCAGCCACTCACCTGCCGTCTGCGCCTGACGGCGCGCCAGATAGAGCAGGGACAGGTGCATCGCCGAGGCCACCAGGTCGGGATGTCCCGGCCCAAGCACCTGCTGCCGAATGCGGAAGCTGCGCTGGTAAAACGATTCCGCCCCGGCGTCGTCCCCACGTCGTCGGCTGAGATGCCCCAGATGGTTGAGGATGCTCGCCACCAGCGGGTGCGTCGGGCCGACGGCCTGCTCGGCAATGGACAACGCCCGGGTGAAATCCTGCCCGGCCGCAGCCAGATTGCCCAGCGCCAGCTCAACTGCGCCAAGGTTCGTAAGCGTTGAGGCAACGACTGGATGTCCCGCGCCAAGGGCTTTTTCACGAATGCCCAGCGCCCGCTCAAGCAGGGGCTTGGCCTGGTCCGGGCGGTCCTGCATCCGGTACAGCTCGCCCAGATTGTTGAGCGCATTGGCAACGAGCGGATGCTGCGGCCCCAGCGCCTTTTCCCAGATGTCCAGAGCGCGCCGGTACAGCGGCTCGGCCGTTGTGTAATCGCCCCGGTCCCGGTACATGGCGGCGGCGTTGTTCAGCCCGATGGCCAGCTCGGAATGCGCCGGCCCCAGCCTGGCCTCGCGGATGGCAATGGCCCGGCGGTACAGCGGCTCGGCTGCCGTGTAGTCTCCCTGTACGCGGTACAGCTCCGCCAGATTGCTGGCCGCCGTGGCCACTTCGGGGTGCTCCGGGCCGAAAATGCGTTCACGCAGGCTGAGGGCTTCCTGGAAATAGGGTTCCGCGCGCTGGTAATCCCCCCGGTCCTTGTAAAGTAACGCCAGATTGGTCAGCACCGTGGCCACGTAAGGGTGTTCCCTGCCCAGGGTTTTTTCCCAGATGGCGCGGGCGCGTTGGTACAGCGGCTCGGCCGCCGCGTACTTGCCCTGGGTGCGGTAGAGTTCCGCCAGGTTGTTGGCCGTTGCCGCCACATCGGGATGCCCGGCACCGAGCGCCTTTTCCCGAATCTCCAGCGCCCGCCGATACAGCGGCTCGGCCGCCGCATAATCACCCTTGGTCTTGTAAAAAAGCGCCACGTTGTTAAGCACCATCGCCAGTTCGGGATGCTCCGGCCCGCGGACGTTCTCGATGATCTCCAGCGCCCGGCGGTACAGCGGCTCGGCCGCCTGGTAGTTCCCCCGCAGCCGGTAGAACATCGCCAGGTTCGCCAGACTCTGCGCCACTTCAGGATGTTCCGCGCCGAAATGCTGTTCGCGCAGCGACAGGGCGCGCCGCAGTGCGACTTCAGCTTCGGGCATCTGCCTGAAGGCTTGCGCCACGCCAAGGGCATTGTAAGCGCGCGCCACCAGCGCCGGCGGGACACCTTCCCGGCCACCGGACCGGGCTGCTTCACTTGCCGTCACGGCTTCCTGTGCCGTCCGCAGGGCGGCGTCATACTGCCCGGCCTGAATGAGGGCGTCGGCTTTCTGCACCAGGGTTTCAATGGATTGCCCGGTGGGGTCGGAAGGGTTTCTGGGCCGCGGCGGGTGCGGCCACGCTCAGCAGGCCGGTCGCCAGCCAGAAGGCGGTGAGCAGAGTTCGGGCAGACGGGATGCGCATGGGGGGGCCTCCACAGGAAATTGCGGCCTGTGCGATGGGTGACAAGTTCAGATCGGACGCAGCTTTAGTGGCGTACAATGACTTCACACACTGCCGGGTCGGTTTCGGGAGGGACTCTGATCTGGCGTTGTGTGTCTTCAATGATGACCTGGGCCTTTGGCGCGAAGCGTTCGACGAGTGTGGCCAGTTCCCGTTGCTGGGCGGCGGACAGCGCCTGTCCCGGACGCAGTCCGTCAAACACCGTCAGTCTGGCTCCCGACAGCACCAGGGTGAAGCGTGTGGCCGCCGTGCGCGCCAGACCAATCGAGGCATCTTTGGGAAAAACAAGCGGATAGCCCACGGCAGAAGGTTCATCCGGGACACGGAACGCCGACAACTAGCCGTTGGAAGGTGCGAAAAGGTAGAGGTAGCCGGACTGGTGCGGCGTCAGGTGAAAGACGATGTCCTTGCCCGGCGGGACGACCTCCTCCGGGCGCAGGAAGCCGGCACCCTGCTGCGGACTGCCGGGCGTCACGAGTTCGATGTTGCAGGTCAGCGCGCTGGCGGCTGCCGGCGGCGCCGGCAATGGCGGGGCGCTGGCGGCGGCCGTCGCTTTGCCTTTGGTCGGTGCCTCCCACCACCACAGCAGGGCGCTGCCGGCCGCGATCAGCAGCACCAGAACGCCTGCCGTCACGGCCATGCGCTCCAGCGCCCGTTCCCGTGGGGTAAGGGTCCGGCGGCGATGGCTCGGCCGTCGTGGTTGAGGTGGGGATGGCCGGCTCGGCCAACGTAGCGGCCTCACCGCCGGCGGGAGGCAGATTGGAAAGCGAAATGGTCGGTTCCTCTTCCACCGCGCGCAGTGACGCTTCCTGTTTCGCTGAAAGCTCCAGCGCGGGCAGAAAAGCCTGGACGAAATCTTCGGCGCTGGCGTACCGCTGACCGGCATCGTAAGCCAGTGCCTTGCGCAGCACCTGTTCGACTTCTTCATCGAGGTCTGGCCGGCGCTGGCGCAGGTGCTGGCCGAAACCGGCGCGCTGCAGGGTGGTCATGGACTGGATGGCACTGCGCAGGTTGGACTGGGCCGGCTTGTAGGGCCGCTCCCCGGCCAGCAGTTCATAGGCAATGATGCCCAGGGCGTAAATGTCCGTCGCAGCCGAGCACCCGCTGGCAAGGATTTGCTCCGGGGCCATGTAGGGCAACGTGCCCACCAGACCATCCGGGCCGTCCTGTTTCACGGCCGAGTTCGCCACCTTGGCGATGCCGAAGTCAATCAGCTTGACGTGCAGCGCCTCATCGCCGAGGTCTTCGAGCATGACGTTTTCGGGCTTCAGGTCGCGGTGATAGACGCCTTCCCGATGGGCGGCGCTCAACGCCCGGCCAATCTGCGATACAACCCCGGCGACTTCAGACACCGACAGCCTGCGCCGCTGCATCACGGCCCGGAGCGTCTCGCCACGGACGTATTCCATGACGAAATACGACTGCCCGGAAAGCAGCCGGCCGCAGTCCAGAACCTTCACCACCCCCGGATGGGAAATGCGGGCCAGGGCTTCGCTTTCACTCTCGAACAGCCGTTGAGCGAGTGGTTCGCTCTGCTGGTTTTCGAGAAGGACCTTGACGACGACCAGCCGCCCATGGAGTTGCTGGTCACGGGCCAGATAGACGATGCCGTTGCCACCGCGCCCCAGTTCCCGCTCCACCACGTAGCGGTCGCTGACACTCGTGCCGCGCGCCTGCTGTCCCGTGTCCAGATGGAAGAAGGATTGCGTCTGGAGCACGGCCTGCTCGGTGGGCAAATCCTCCAGGTCTTCCAGCCCGGAAGCCCGGAACGGCTCTTCGATAAAGCTTTGCGCCGAAGGGTGTACCCGCAGGAGGGATTCCACTTCCCGGCGCAGGGTGTCGTCGCCGGCGCAGAGCGCCGATAGCAGGCCGGAGTGCTGGTCAGAAGGCGACTCGATGATCTGGTTGAAGATTTCCGTTACCCGTTGATATTGCTCTGGTGTCATGGCCGCTCTCCCCCGCAGGCCGCTTCACGCGCCGGACGCAGCTCCCGATACAGAAACGTCTTGACCATGGCCCACTCCCGCTTGACCGTAATGGCGGAAATACCCAGCGCCTCGGCCGTGGCCTCGACGGTCAATCCACTGAAAAAGCGCAGCTCCACGATGCGGCACTGCCGGGGCGCAAGGGCTTCGAGCTTGCCCAGCGCTTCGTCGAGCGCCAGCACATCCACGGCGCCGCCGGATGGTTCCGGCGCTACCAGGTCCGGCATCCCATCCAGCGTGATGATGACGTGCTCGCGACCGCGCCGTTGCCGTTGCCGCCGCCGGACGTGGTCCACCAGGATGCGCCGCATAAGCTGGGCAGCAATCGCAAAAAAGTGCGTGCGGTTACGCCAGTTGGTGCGTTCCTGCTGGGTGAGTCGCAGGTACGCTTCATTGACGAGCGCCGTCGGCTGAAGCGTATGACCGACGGCTTCCCGGCGCATGGCGCGGACGGCAATGCGCCGCAGTTCTGCATAAACAACCGGCATCAGGCGCGCCAGGGCGCTTTCATCTCCGGCCTGCCAGGCATTGAGAAGTTGCGTGATGTCCCCCATACAAACCTGCCGGTCAGGTCACACGTCGGCGTGGGTTCACCGTGGCTTTCACCCTCTGCCAGCACCCTTCACGTGCATTCACTGTTTGACGAGTTCAAGTCCCACGACCAGGGCATCCGCCGCCGACTCACTCAGATGGATGACCGATGGGGCTGCCACATTGGGGCGCAGGCCGATTTCGCGGGTGATCGCCAGCGCCTCGTCGGGAGACTGGAGGCGTCCCAGTTCCTGCCGCACAATCGTGCGCTTGACCGGCTGTTCCATGGCTGTCTCGACTCGTGCCCAGACGTTGCCCGGAGGCGTCCAGACTTCCTGCCCGGACTGACGTACGGCCTGGATGAGCCGTTCATTGGTTGGCACATCCGGCAGTGGTGACCGCGATAGCACGAAGAAGATTTTTTCGCGTACTTCGCCCGGTGTCAGAAAGGCAAACCACTGGGCTTCGGGGTCAGGTTCCTTGGCTGAGGGAATCTGGTAAGGCACGTGCGCCTGGATGAAGTTGTCGCCGTTTTGCAGCCGCGCGTGCGGATAAATCATCCGCAGTGCGCCTTTGGAATCAGCATTGAAAACGTAGAGGTAAGCATCCTGGTTGGCTTCCACCACGAAGCGGATTTCATCGCCCGTGTTGAAAACCCGCCCGGGATCAACCCGCTCCGGGCGTCCCTGCGGATTCCTGGCATAGAGCGTGTAACCCAGGCCGAGTGGCTCCAGGCTGGCGGGATTGGTTGGGCGCTGTTTCGGTGATTTGTTGCGGGCCACAACCGGGCGTGCCTGCTTGACTGACGTTGGGCGCGTGCGGATGAAGGCATCGCGGACTTGATCATCGCCCCCCGGCCCGGACTGCGCCAACAGGAACCCACCAGCAGACAGGGCCGCCGCGATGAAGAAACCGGCTTTGACAGAGACTTTTGCAACCGACATAGGGATAAGCCTGCCTTTCCAGGGGGAAGTGGTTTGTACCTCATGACGCGATGTTTGTCCGGAAACAGTATCACGGGCTGGCGAAAAACAAGGGGGGGGCTGACCGTTGCGGCCGACGTTTGGCGGTCAATTGACGGAACCGCGTCCGGCCGACTAAGTTACGCCAGCTTCAATCCGGCCTGGCCGCCACAGTTTCGCGCCACACTCCGTAAACCCGATGACGAACCCCCACGCCGCGAAAATGGATGCGATGTATCGGCGGCAGCGATACATCTACGATCTGTCCCGCAAATACTTCCTGTTTGGACGCGATCGGCTGCTGGCCCGGCTGCCGGTGCGCCCGGCCGCCCGCGTCCTTGAAATCGGCTGCGGCACAGCGCGCAATCTGGTGATTCTGGCCGGTCGGCATCCCCAGGCGCAGTTCTACGGCATTGACATCTCGAACGAAATGCTGCGCTCGGCGCGTGCCAACATCCGTCGCCGTCGCGTGGAAAACGTCACCGTGGCGCTGGCCGCGGCCGAAGCGCCGGACCACCACCGATTGTTTGGTCTTGAAGTGCCGTTTGATGTCGCCTTTTTTTCCTATTCGCTCTCGATGATTCCCGACTGGCAGGCGGCGCTGGCAACGGCGTTGGCCAGCGTCCGTCCGGGCGGCTGTCTGGCCGTGGTGGATTTCTGGGACCAGAAAGAATTGCCAATGTGGTTTGAAAAAATCCTGACGGCGTGGGTACGGCGCTTCGATGTGACGCCACGCCCCGAAATTCTCGATGTGCTGGCGGCCCGCCGCGACCGGGGCGAGGGAAAACTCACCGTCGAATCCGTCGGCGGACGCTACGCTTTCATCGCGCTCTTTGAGACGGCCGCTCCCGGCGCAGCCGGAGCGGTTTCCTGATCCTGAAAACGACTTCCCTTGTGAGGCATTCATTCGTGGCAACCGATACGGCCCAACTGCTGCGCGCCGCCGTTCACCAAAGCCCCATCACCTCAAAGCAGGGCCTGCTGGAACGGCTTTTTACGGCGTACTTCGATGCGTTCGTCTATAACCAAATCTGGGAAGACCCACGGGTTGACCTGGCGGCGCTGGAACTCACGCCCGAAAGCCGCATCCTGACGATTTCTTCTGGGGGCTGTAACGTTCTCAACTACCTGATTCACGGCCCGGCGCAAATCACCGCCGTTGATCTGAACCGCTACCACCTGGCACTGCTGCGGTTGAAGCTGGCAGCCGTGCGCCATCTGCCCGACCACGAGACGTTCTTCCGCATGTTTGGGGAAGCCAATGACCCACGCAACGTCACGGCGTACGACACCTATCTGAGCGCGCACCTGGACGAGGCCACGCGGGATTTCTGGGAAGGGCTGACGATGTTTGGCAAGCGGCGCATCCACTTTTTCGCCGACAATCTGTACGACCACGCTCGCAACGGCTTCTATCTGCGCTTCCTTGAAAAACTTGCCCACCTGATGGGCATTTACCCGGACCGCATGGTGCACATCACCGACCCGGACGAACGCGCCCGCGTCTTTGATGCCACTATTGGGCGTTACTTCGACCACTGGCTGGTACGCCTGCTCTCCAAGCTGCCGTTCATCGTCTTTGGCTTGGGGATTCCACCCCGGCAGTACGAAGCCATGCGCCGCGAAACGCCGGAGAACATTCTGGCGATGTACCGCCGGCGCGTCCGGCGCTTCATCTGCGATTTTCCCATCGAGGAAAACTACTTTGCCTGGCAGGCGCTGGCACGGCGCTACGATACCGCACACCGCCGGGCGATTCCCGAATACCTCAGAGCCGAACACTTTGGGACGCTGCGCGCCAACATTGCGCGGGTCACGACCGAGGTGACTTCGCTGACGGACCACCTGCGCCGGCAGCCGGCCGGGGCTTACGACCGGTTTGTGTTTCTCGATGCCCAGGACTGGATGAAAGACGAGGAAATTGCCGCCCTGTGGCGCGAAGTGCTGCGGGTTGCCCCGGCCGGTTCGCGGGTCATCTTCCGTACGGCCCCGGAAACTTCGCCGGTGGAACAGGCGCTTCCGCCGGAGCTGCGGGCGCGCGTGCGCTACGAACGGGAACGCTCGGCTGAGTTGTTCACACAGGACCGCTGCGCCATTTACGGCGGTTTTCACCTGTACGTCGTCAACGAAGCCTGAGCGCCGCCCTTTACCCTCGGGCAGAAGGTTTACGGCGTAGGCGACAACGCGCCGGCAGCCAGCCGGCGCAGGCACCGGATGGCGCGCTCCAGGCTTGTAGCCTGGAGCGCGGCGGCGTCGGGATGCCAGTGTTTGCCGGCATACTCGATGATGCGTGACGTGTAAGCCGGGCCAACCCGCCGGCCGCTCCCCGGTTGTGGAGCCATGTCTTCGCGGATGTCCCGGCGATGTGATCCCGCCGCCAGTTCGACCAGCATTGCTTTGGGATCGGGAACCGACTCCGGGTTGACCGGAATGTTGCTGCGCGCCACGCCCAGAAAACCGGCGAGTGTCTCGGCGTCCGCCATCAGCCACGCTTCGACGGCGTGTACGGCAACGCGGAAGCACAGCCCGGAAGAAGGCTCCGGCAGCCAGGCGTCCCGCAGCGACGGCGCACAGCCGTCGCGGTCCAAATCCACCAGAACCAGCCACAGGGAATGCTGGGCGGCCTGGTTGTAGCCGGCAATCCGCTTTTTGAGGTTGGGCTTGCCTTCCGCCACGTACACCGGCCCCGCTTCAGCCCCGACATGCGCGATGAGCCGCTCAACCACCACCTTGTCGGTTTTCCCTTCAACGGCTGCGTAAATCCTCGCCCGCATGCGCTAGCTCTCCCCAAAGAGCATGAGCTGCTCCGCCTGCCTGGGCGCGGTGTGGGGCAGGACGGCATCGGCGAGGGAGAGCCCACCTTCCAGAAGCTGGCGGATGGTTTCGATGGAGCTGGCCGGCGTGACGGTTGTGCCTTCCAGAGCCGGAAGCAGCAGCAGGACTTCATTCAGGCCAATACCTTCATCACGGAGCAGTTCGGGCGAATGGGTGCTCAGGAAAATCTGCCGTCCGTTCTGGCGCTGGACGCGGGCCAGCATCTGCGGCAGGGCACTGACGATGCCCGGATGCAGGGAAAGTTCCGGCTCCTCCAGCAGAAGCGGCCCTGTGCCGTCTGTCACCGCCCACAGCAGTCCCAACAGCCGCAGGGTGCCATCCGACAACTGTTCCTCGGTCTGCCATGCCCCCTGTGGGCGCCAGTGCTGGTAGCGCCCGCGCAGGTGCGGTGTGCCCCGTGCGTCGCGCCAGAGTTCTATGGCCTGCATCTGGGGCACGGCCACTTGCAGCGCCTCCTGAATGCGTTGCAGCCGGGCTTTCTGCGTCTTGGCAGGTGTCTTGGCCACCTGCTCCAGAAAGTCGCCGCCGAAGGGGTCATGGGCACGTCCCACCGAGCGGTCGGGTTCCCTGACCAGTTGGGGAACGATGTGCAGGTAGCGTATGGAGACAAAAAACGTGGCTATTTCGCGGAATGGCTGATTGACATTGACCTGCTCCAGGTAGGTTTGCGTCAGTCGTTCGGGGTCGCGCCGATCATCGGCCGTGGGGCGGTCGAGGATGACTTCTCCGTTGCGCCAGACCTGTTCCTTGCGCAGGTGCAGGCGGCCCTGCTTCTGGTTGAAAGCCACCTGGTAGGTCCACTGGATGTGATCGGCCAATTCGAGCGTGGCTGTTATCTCAACATCGGGAAAGCGGCGTGCCGCCAGGCAGCGGAGGGCGCTGACCCCCCCGCGCCGGCGCACGGCTTCCTGCAGGCCGCCGCCGGGAATGGCCAGATCGCGCAGGAACCGGAAGGCATCCAGAAAGTTGGACTTGCCCGCAGCATTGGGCCCGACGAGAAAGAGCCGCCGGCCAATCTCCACGTCGCAGTCGGTAAAATTCTTCCAGTTGCGGAGTTGCAGGCGTGTGAACCGGGGGGTTCCACGTTCGCTCATGATGGTTTCTCCCACATCACCCGTGGCTGCCCGATGGCCGTCACGGGACGACGGGTTTTGGCGCCGGTGGGACGGGCAAAAGTAATCCGGTGCTGCCGCCCGCCCGGCCGTTCCTGTGTCTGACTGGTGCTGCGCTCAGGAGTTTTCCCGGAAGGTTTCCAGGATGAGTCCCGGCGTGATGACCTCCGGCAGAACTTTCGGCTCCCTGCCGTTAGCCGGATAAAACACGTAGAGCGGCACGCCACTGCGCCCGAATTCCGCCAGGGTGCGGGTGATTTCCTCGTCGCGGTTCGTCCAGTCAGCCTTAACCATGACGATGCCGCGCTGCTCGATTTCCTGCCGTACGGCTTCGGTCTCCAGCGCCACCTTTTCATTGGCCTTGCAGCTCAGGCACCAGGCAGCCGTGAAATCCACAAAGACCGGCTTGCCGGCCCGGCGCAGTTCTTCGACCCGGGCCGGTGAGAACGGCTCCCACCGGATGCCGCCGGACTTCGTTTCCGTGGGACCGGTCGCCGCATTGGCGGCTGACGGAAGCTGGTGAATCGTCCGCACTCCGAAGACCGTGCTGCCCACGATGATCAACAAAGCCGTGGCCATGGCGATGCGCCGGATGACCGGCGTCCGTGTCAGGCTGCCCCAGCGTCCCCAAATCCAGCCGCCCAGCCCGATGAGGACGAGCATGCCGAGCATCAGTGCCAGCCCGTCCACGCCAACTTCCAGCCCCAGCACCCACAGCAGCCAGACGACCGACCCCATGAGCAGAAAGCCCATGAACTGCTTGAAACTCTCCATCCACGGGCCCGGTCGGGGGACGAAGCGGAGAAGCTGCGGCGCGGCGGCCAGAATCAGGTACGGCGCGGACATCCCCAGCGCCAGCGCCGTGAAGATGAGCAGCGCCACGGCCGTCGGTTGCGCCAACGCCACCCCCAGCGCCGACCCCATGAACGGGGCCGTGCACGGCGTGGCAACCACCGTGGCCAGCACGCCCGTGAAAAATGACCCGGCCAGCCCGCTCCGGTTCATGGCCGCACCGCCAACCGTGGTCAGCGTCAGTCCCACTTCAAAGACGCCAAACAGCACCAGCCCGAAAACAAACAGCACGGCCACGAGAAAGGCGACAAAGGCCGGTTCCTGCAACTGAAAGCCCCAGCCAAGCTGTTGTCCGCCGGCCCGCAGCGCAAGCAGGATGCCGGCCAGCGCCCAGAACGACAGCACGACGCCGGCCGTAAACACCAACCCGTGCTGCCAGGCCTCGCCCCGCCCGGCCTTTGCCTGCTCGACAAAACCCAGCACCTTGATCGAAAGCACCGGCAGCACACAGGGCATCAGGTTCAGAATCAGCCCGCCGAGAAACGCGCCGCCCAGCGTGACGAGCAGCGCCAGCCAGCCCAGCGGTTGACCGCCCGACGATGACCGGTCAGACCGGGTGCCGGCGACTGGTGTCAGCAGATCGCCCAGCGCCGTCAGCGGTTCAATTGGCACTTCCACCGTCAACCCCGGTTCTGTTCCGGCCCCACGCCAGCCGGTAGGCGTGACAATCACCCCGGCCAGTTGGGTCGGCGTCTTTTCAGCGACCTTCGAGCGCGCCAGGCGCAGGGCATACCCACCTTTGACGCGCAGCAGGCGCTGCGGTTCAGCGCCTTCGATGACGAGTTCCTCGAAAGGAAAAAACGTCACTTCCGTCAGCGGTTCGGCCCCCGGCGGCGGCGTCAGCAACAGCACCAGATGGTCGCCGTCCTGTGCCGCGCGCAGCTTCCATTCCGAAGTCGCCAGCGGCAACTGCGCGCAGGCGCGGGAAAATGCCTCCGTCCACGGCGAAGGCTGGGGCACGTCGTTGGTCACGGGCAACGTCAGGGTCAACTCGGCGTCGCCGGGGATACATTCTTCCCGGCACACGAGCCAGCGCACCTTGCCTGCCAGCGTCACCGGCTTGCCGACCGGGAGCTTGTCTGGCGGCGTGATGCGGATCAGGTGCAGGACTTCCTTTTCATAGCCATAGCCAACCAGGCCGCTGACCTCGATGCGTTTGGGAATCGGCCACTGGATGTCGTCGGCTTTGAAACCGGGCGGCAGTTTCCACTTGATGGACGTGGGCTGCCCGGAATCGCCGGGGTTGCGCCAGTATGTGTGCCAGTGCTCTTCCAGCTCAAAGCGGATGGCCACCCAGAACGGCACGCCGGGCCGGATGGCCGTCGTTTCGGCAATCAGTTCGGCTTTGACGTGTGGTTGTTCCACGGGCGCCGCCATTGCCGGGCTGGTCCACAGCCCACCCGGCCAACCAATCGAGAAGAGTCCCAGAGCAACGGCCGCCAACCACAGCCTGCCGTGTTTCCACCTGTGTTGCATCATCAAACCTCAATCCTCATCAGCGCGGAGCTTTTCGAGTACCGAAAAATCCTCCAGCGTGGTGACATCCCCGACGACATTGCCGCTGGCGGCGATTTCGCGCAGCAGGCGGCGCATGATTTTACCGGAGCGCGTCTTGGGCAGTGCATCGGTAAAGCGGATGTCGTCCGGCTTGGCCAGCGCGCCGATTTCCTTCGCCACATGCTCACGCAGGGCGGCCCGGAGGGCATCATCCCCGGCCCGGCCGCCCTGAAGCGTGACAAACGCCACAATCGCTGAGCCTTTGAGTTCATCAGGCCGGCCGACGACCGCCGCCTCGGCCACGGCTTCGTGCGACACCAGCGCGCTTTCGATTTCAGCCGTGCCCAGCCGGTGGCCGCTGACGTTGATGACATCATCCACCCGCCCCATGATCCAGTAGTTGCCATGTTCATCGCGCCGTGCGCCGTCGCCAGCAAAATAGACGCCTTCGATCTCGCTCCAGTATTGCCGGCGGTAGCGTTCGTCGTCGCCCCAGATGGTACGCAGCATCGCGGGCCAGGGCCGCGTCAGAACGAGATAGCCTCCTTCGTTGGCATCAACCGAGCGGCCGTCTCTCAGACGAATATCGGCGCTGATGCCCGGCAGCGGACGGGTGGCCGTACCGGGCGTCGTCGTCGTGGCCCCCGGCAGGGGCGCAATCATCATGCCGCCGGTTTCGGTTTGCCACCAGGTGTCCACGATGGGGCAGCGTCCTTTCCCCACCACCTGGCGATACCACATCCAGGCTTCGGGGTTGATGGGTTCGCCAACCGTACCAAGCAGGCGCAGGCTGTCGAGGCGATGTTTCAGCACCCACTGCTCCCCCCAGCGGATAAACGCCCGGATGGCGGTTGGAGCCGTGTAAAGAATCGTCACGCCGTGGCGGTCCACGATGCGCCAGAAGCGGTCCGGCTCAGGATGGTTGGGCGCACCTTCGTACATCATCACCGTGGCCCCGTTGGCCAGCGGCCCATAGACGACGTAGCTGTGGCCTGTCACCCAGCCGACATCGGCCGTGCACCAGTACACATCATCGTCCTTGAGGTCGAGCACCCACCGGGCCGTGGCCGCCACCTGTGTCAGGTAGCCGCCCGTCGTGTGCAGGATGCCCTTGGGTTTGCCGGTCGTGCCGCTGGTGTAGAGGATGAACAGCGGATGTTCGGCATCGAGCGCTTCCGGCGGACAGTCGTCGCCTACCGTTTCGAGCATTTCGTGCCACCAGTGATCGCGTCCGGGCTGCATGTCCACCTTCGAGCCGGTGCGTCGCAACACGAGACAGGTTTCAACGGTTGGCGTTTGCTCAAGGGCCGCATCCACGGCCGGTTTGAGGCGGACTTCCGTCCCGCGTCGCCAGCAGCCGTCGGCCGTGACGACAAGTTTGCAGCCGGCGTCGTTGATGCGGTCGCGCAGGGCTTCAGCCGAGAAACCGCCGAAAACGACGGAGTGTGTCGCCCCGATGCGGGCGCAGGCCAGCATGGCGATGGCGATTTCCGGCGTCATCGGCATGTAAATGGCCACGCGGTCGCCGGCCCGGACGCCAAACTTCTTCAGAACATTGGCAAACCGGCAGACTTCGCGGTGCAATTCCCAGTACGTCAGCGTCCGGGTGTCGCCCGGCTCGCCTTCCCACACGATGGCCGCTTTCGTGCGCCGCCAGGTTTTCAGGTGACGGTCAAGGCAGTTGGCAGAAATGTTGAGTTTGCCGCCGATGAACCACTTGGCGTGGGGTGGGTTCCACTCCAGAACGTGCGTCCAGGGCGTCATCCAGTCGAGGGCCTCCGCCTGTTTGGCCCAGAAAGCCTCGAAGTCAGCTTCCGCTTCGGCATAGAGTTGGGCGGCGAGTTCCGGCGTGACGTTGGCCTGCCGGGCAAAGTCCGGCGGCGGTGGAAACTGTCTGGTTTCATGCTGGTGAGACTCGATGGCATAGGATTCAGTCATGGCTTGCGTGACTCCAGATTCAGCGAAATGACGGGGGCCGGCCCGACGGCAAGGCGGGTTGTCGGCGGGACAGGTGAAATGTAGCTTGAAAGGTATGGAACGCGCGAATCCTGCACCACTTTCTAGGTCAGCTACCTATGCCCGCTACTGGCTGCAAGCGGTGTTCTTTCTGCTTGCCGGCGTTGAGTTGGCCAACGCGCTCATGGCGCTCTTTTTTCAGGATGCGGCGGCCAGCTTCTACGGCTGGGAGATCAGGGACCCGGCGATGACGCAGCAGTATGGCCTTGCGCTGTGTGTTGTCGCGGCGGCGTACTTCCTCATCGGGCTTGATCCAGTCGCCAATCGCCGCCTGTTGCTGTTGCCGCTGGTCGAAGTCGGCGCGGCCACCTTCTGGACGTTTTTCCTGTCCCGTGGACAGTATGGCGGGCGCGGCACCGTGCTCATGGCGCTCGGCTACTGCCTGTTCATTGTGGCAGCGGTGGTCGTCCCGACAGCAATGTTGCGGACAGCAGCGGAAGGTGTGGACCCGACACCGCCGGCGGCCTGAGCCGGTTGCGGCGTCTCCGGGCGGCCCTTCTCTGGGGTCACAGGTGCAATCCCGGCAAACGCCTGCATGGCGCGGACAGCCTCCCCCTTGGGCAGGGCAAAGGTCGTGTCGTGATTCCCGCTGGGGATGGTGATCTGCACCACCTGCTGATTGCCGCCTTCAAAGGCCGCTTTGGTCAGCGCCTCGGCCATCCAGAGCGGCACAGTCGTGTCGTTTTCGGCATGCAGGATGAGAATCGGCGCGCGCACCTGCCGGATTTTTTCGACGTTCGGGCAGCGGATGCGCGTCAGGTAGTGGCAGGGAAACATCGGGTAGCGCAGGGCGGCAATATCGGGCAGGGAGGTGAAGGTGGCCAGGGTCATCAGTCCGGCCGGCTGCACCCGCGCCGCCAAATCCACGGCCGGCGCGCCGCCCAGTGAATGCCCGACGATGAAAATCCGCTGCGGGTCAACGTCCGGCCGCCGTTTGAGATATTCAAAGGCAGCCAGCGCCGTGTCATACAGCCCCTGTTCGCTTGGCTCTCCGCTGCTGAGTCCCAACCCGATGTATTCCGGCACCAGAACGTTGAACCCGGCCCGGCGGAAGACTTCTATCTGATTGCGGAGAAACGGATAGTTGAGGTATTCGCCGACGCCGTAGAAGAAAAGCAGGGTCGGGCGGCGGGCGGCATCGGGAAGCACCCGGTCGCCGTGTTCGTCGAGCGCCGGGCCGAACAACGCCGTAATGGTCTCGCCCCGCGCCGCTGAAAACGTGACGTAGCTTGCGCCCAGCGGCGCCGCCACCCGCCGCCGGGCCTGTTCCCCACGGGCGACAGGACGGAACACCATGGCATGCTGACGGGTGTAGAAGTAAACGCCTGCGCCGACATAGCCGAGCAGTCCCAAGGTGAACAGCACGAGGCCTACCCGCAGCAGACGCGCTGCGAAGGGATAGCGCCGGGCAAAGGAAGTTTGTGGAGAGGTTGTTGGTTTCAGTCCTGCCATGCGCTTCTGCACCACTCCGTTCAATGGCGGTTGTTCTAGCGCACGTTACCCATGAGCCGGCGGATGAACGGTGTGAGGGCAAACGCCACCACGGAAACCACGATCCCGGTCGCCGCCACCTGGTAAAACAGCGAACCGACGCTTTCCGGGCGGGTTTCGTCGAAGTGACCGGCAATGAGACCACCAATGTAGTTGCCGAAGGTCGGACCCAGAAACCATATCCCCATCACCAGCCCGCTCAGCCGTTCCGGGGCCAGCTTGGTCATCGTACTCAGGCCCACCGGACTCAGGCACAGTTCGCCCACCGTGTGGATGAGATAGACCGCCACCAGCCACCACGGACTCAGCTTGCCGCCGTTGAGAAAGGCCACGCCCACGGCGGCTACAACGAAGCCGACGCCGACCAGCAGGATGCCGACGGAAAACTTGGCCGGGCTGGACGGCTGCCGGTCGCCCCACTGCACCCAGAGCCAGGCGAAGACCGGCGCCAGGAAGATAATGAGGATGGGGTTGAGCGACTGGAAGTAACTCGAAGGAAACGCAAAACCGAAGATGCGGCAGTCCGTCAGCCGGTCGGCATAGAGGTTGAGGCTCGATCCGGCCTGCTCGAAAAGCGCCCAGAACACAATCGAGGCCAGGAAGAAATACACAATGGCCAGCATCCGTTTGAGTTCGTCTTCCGCCAGGGTACGGAGGAAGGAAAACCAGACCAGGGCAATGATGCCGGCAAAAACCAGCGCAATGTAGGCATAGCCGGCCGCATTGCCCAGACGGCCCACAACCAGCCCGTGGAGTTGCTGAAGGCCCGCGACGACGGCAAACAGGGCAAAGGCCACGGCCAGGTATGACGCCAGCCCCTGCCAGACCGGCGTTGTGTTGCCATCTTCGCGCACCGGACGTTCGCCGACGCCTTCCAAGTACTTGAAGCCGACAATGTACTGCACCAGTCCCAGCGTCATCCCGATGCCGGCGGCGGCAAAGCCCCAGTGCCAGCTTGAACTTGGTTGAAAGCCCCAGCCGGCAATGGTGCGTTTCCACGTGTCGGATTGGGCCAGAAAGCCGCAGGCCAGCGGGGCGAGAAAGGCTCCGATGTTGATGCCCATGTAAAAAATCGAGAAACCGGCATCCCGGCGCTGGTCTTCCGGCCGGTAGAGCCGCCCGACAATGGCGCTGATGTTGGGCTTCAAAAGACCCGTGCCGAGCATAATCAGCACGAGACCGGTGTAAAAGGCCTTTTCCGACTCAAAAGCCATGGAAAAGTGACCGGCGGCAATGATGATGCCGCCAATGAAAACGGCGTATTTCAGACCCAGCAGCCGGTCAGCCGCCCAACCGCCGGGCATGGCCAGCAGATAGACGGCGGAGGTGTACGTGCCATAGACCAGCGCCGCCCGCGCGTTGGAATAGCCCAGCCCGCCGTTTTCGTGGCTGGCGGTCATGTACAAAACGAGGAGCGCCCGCATGCCGTAGTAGCTGAAACGCTCCCACAGTTCCGTAAAAAACAGCGTCATCAGGCCAATGGGATGGCCGAAAAACTGCTTTCCTGACATGACGCCTTCCGGCGTCTCTGCAATGGCAGCCGACATGGTGTGAGCTTCCTTGACGGGAATCGAAATGAATTTGGCTGCGCACAATAACGCATTCACGTCGTTCGTACACGGATGAAATGCATGGCGCAAAAACTTTGGCCGCCGGGCCGGTCTGGCCGGCTATGACAGAAAGCTGCCGGCCGCTATCATCGCTTCAACATTGCTGCCGGAACATTTCTGCCGAAGCCGGAGGCTGTGGAAAGGCCATGGAGACCCTGGCGTTACCGAAACTCGACCTGTCACCCTACGTCCGGGCGCTTGACTGGCTGCCGTCGGTGGAAGTCCGGGGGCGCGTGACGGAACTGGTCGGCCTGCTGGTACGGGCATCCGTGCCGGGCGCCCGCGTGGAAGAGCTGTGCCTGATTCGGTCGCCGCACCGGGCGCATGACCTCAAGGCCGAGGTCGTCGGGTTCCGGGGATCGGAAATCATCCTCATGCCCTTGGGCGAGTTGCAGGATGTCGCCATGGGGGCGGAGGTCATCTCGACCGGCGGCTCCCTCAAGGTCCGGGTGGGCGACAGTCTGCTGGGGCGGGTGCTCGACGGCCTGGGCGAGCCGATGGACGGCAAGGGGCCGATTCCGAATGCCGTGGAGGTGTCCGTCACGGCGCGCCCACCGGACCCGATGAAGCGCCAGCGCGTGACCAGGCGGTTTATGACTGGCGTCCGCGCCATAGACGCCACCCTGACGGTTGGCGAAGGCCAGCGTGTCGGCGTCTTTGCGGCGGCTGGCGTGGGGAAATCCACCCTGCTCGGCATGCTGGCGCGCAATACCGAAGCCGAAGTCAACGTCATCGCGCTCATCGGCGAACGTGGCCGTGAAGTGCGCGACTTCCTCGAACATGACCTCGGACCCGAAGGTCTCAAACGCTCGGTCATCGTGGTTGCCACTTCAAACGAGCCATCGCTGGTGCGCCTCAAGGCCGCGCACGTGGCCACGGCCATTGCCGAATACTTCCGCGACCAAGGCAAAAAGGTGCTGCTGATGATGGATTCCGTGACGCGCTTTGCGCGCGCGCTGCGCGAAGTTGGTCTCGCCACGGGGGAGCCGCCGGCACGCGCCGGCTTTCCGCCTTCGGTGTTCAGCGAGTTGCCCAAGCTGCTCGAACGGACGGGCAATTCCCAGCGCGGCTCGATCACGGCGTTTTACACCGTTCTGGTCGAAGGCGATGACATGACGGAACCCATTGCCGACGAAACCCGCTCGATTCTCGACGGGCATATCATTCTCTCGCGGGCGCTGGCGGCGGCCGGGCATTATCCGGCGATTGATGTACGGCACTCGGTGTCGCGCGTCATGACGGCCGTGGCCGACAAGGACCACATCGCCAAGGCCATGAAACTGCGCGACATCCTCGACGCCTACGAGTCGCAGAAGGACCTCATTCTTATCGGGGCCTACAAAAGCGGCAAGGACAAGCGCACCGACTACGCCATTTCCAAAATTGACGCCGTCAACCAGTTTTTGCGCCAGCCCACGAGCGAGAAAGCCGATTTCCAGGACACGCTCAACCGCCTGACAAAGCTGGTTTCCTGACGCAGGAAGGGCGCGCCCGGCCTACGCAACATCGGCCAGAAAGCGGCGCGTTGCGTCCACGACGGCTTCAAACTGGTCGTGGTGAACCCAGTGGCCGGCGTCGGGAATTTCGACGTACTGCATCCGCTCGATCATCTGAAGCTGCGGACTCTGCGCAAGGTTGGCCGCCCAGCTTTTCGCGCCCCGGATGCACAGTACCGGGCATTTCACGGCCGCAAAGAGTTCCCTGGCCAGTTCGGTCGGCAGTCCCAGCGGCGGCAGGTTGCGCAGGTAGGGATCGAACTTCCAGATGAGGCTGCCGTCGGCCGTACGGTTCGTGCCGTAGCGCGTCAGGTGCGCGGCCATGGCGTCGGAAAGATGCGGGTTGGCTTCCTTCATCCGGGCCGTGGCTTCCTCGATGGAGGCATAGCGGCGCGGCGTCCGGCTTTCGGCCGCCAGCACCCGTTCTGCCCAGGTGCGCAGCCGTTCCGTGTAGGTCTTCGTCCTTGTCGCCGGGGGCGGGCCCCAGCCTTCGATGTTGACGACGGCCGAGACCCGTTCGGGAAACGCGCCGGCGTAGTGCATGGCCACGATGCCGCCCAGCGAGTGCCCGACGATGGCCGCCGGAAACCGCTGCACGACACCGCCGAAGGCCACCAGGTCGAGCATGAACTCCGGGAAGGCATACATCGCACCTTCCACCCACGCGCTGTCGCCATGGCCGCGCAGGTCAAGGGCATAAACGTGGTACTCGCGGCGGAACTCCCGCGCAAAGTCATCCCAGCTTCGCGCGTGATCCTGCGTGCCGTGGACGAGAATGAGCGGCAGGCGGTCGTCGGGCCCGCCGTAGTCCCAGTAGTGCAGCTTGAGCCGGTGCGAGTGGAAGTAGTGTGACGATGGGTTCAAAGGTTGTTCCATGGATGTTGCGTCAGCGCTGTTCCGGCTGGCCGGAACGGGTCCCGGCCGGTTTTGTTTCGGCTTCCAGCGGTTTGGCCGCCTTGACGTGCTCTTCCAGCCAGGTGTGCATCTCCCAGAGCATGTGCAGGATGGATTCGCGCGCCCGGTAGCCATGGCGTTCGTGAGGCAGCATCACCAGCCGTACTGTCCCGCCAAGGCCCTTGATGGCCTGAAACAGCCGTTCGCTCTGGATGGGGAAAGTGCCGGAGTTGTCATCGGCTTCGCCGTGGATCAGCAGCAGCGGGTCGCGTATCTGGTCAGCGTAGTTGAATGGCGACATGCGCTGATACACCTCGCGGGCCTGCCAGTAGGTACGCTCTTCGGCCTGAAAGCCAAAGGGCGTGAGCGTCCGGTTGTAAGCGCCGCTGCGGGCAATCCCGGCGCGGAACAGCCGCGAGTGGGCCAGCAGGTTGGCTGTCATGAATGCCCCGTAGGAGTGTCCACCGATGGCGACGCGGTTGGGGTCAGCGACACCGCGCCGGACACACTCATCAATGGCCGCCTTGGCCGAGGCCACGAGTTGTTCAATGTAGGTGTCATTCGGCTCGCGGCCGCCTTCGCCTACGATGGGAAAGGATGGATCGTCGAGGACAGCATACCCCTGTGTGAGCAGGAAAAGCGGCCCCCAGTAGCTGACGCGGACGAACCGGTAGGGCGACCCCTGTACCTGGCTGGCGGCGGCGGCGCTGACGAATTCCTGTGGGTAGGCCCACATCATCAGCGGCAGGGGGCCGTCCCGCTTGGGATCGTAGCCGGGTGGCAGGTACAGCGTGGCCGTCAGATCAACGCCGTCGGCCCGTTTGTAGCGGATTTGCTCTTTCTGGATGCCGATGAGCTGCGGCGTCGGGTGGGGGAAGTCCGTGAGCGCCGTCATCCGGCCTGTCTCCATGTCCCGGATGAAGTAGTTGGGCGGCGCGGTTGGCGACTCGCGCGTGAGCAGAACGCGCGTGGCGGCGGGGTCAAGCAGGGCTACGGGGTTTTCATAGTAGGGCGGTTCTGACCGCCACAGCCGTGTTGTCTGGCCTGTGGCCACCTCGAAGCGATCCAGAAACGGGCGGTCGCCTTCCGGCGAAGCGCCTTCGCCGGTCAGGTAGAGCGTCCTGCCGCCATCAGGCGAAAGCAGGCGGGGTGTGCCGTTGGGTGCTGTAGCTGTAAGAAAGTTGCCGGGGTCGGCATAGCGGTCTTCGGTTGAACGTTCAAACACAAGCGTTGGTGCCGCGTCGGGGGCATCCGGTTGGAATCGCCAGGTACGGCGCAGGCGCGTTTTGCGCCAGCCTTCGTAGGCAATGGCCAACTGTCCGCTGTGCCACTGGACGGCCAGAAAGCGGTAGGCAAAGCCGAGGCTGGGAGTCGGTGTGCCGGCAAATGGCGCGGACAGGAAGAAGAGACGGTCCCGAATGTCGGCTTTGACGGCCGGGTTGCCCTCATCCTGAGCTTCCACCCAGACGAGCGTGGCCGGGGCATCGCTGCGCCACTGTACGTTGCGGGGGCCTTTGGCAACGGCGTCAAAGCTCGTCGGGATGTCATCCCGCAGCGGCAGGTCGGCAACTTCGCGGACAACTTTCCCGTTTTCGTCCCAGACCTGAATCCGGTTGGGGAAATAGCTTGCCGGCAGGGTGTAGGAATAGGGGCGATGCAGTATCTGCACCAGGAAATACTGCCCGTTGGGTGAGGGCACAGCACTCTGGAAAATGGCCGGGGTGCCGATGGGTTTGGTACGGCCGTTCAGGTCAACCCGGACGAGCTGGGACGCAAGATAGTAGTCAAACAGCGTTTCGTCGTAGGGATTGCGCAGCAGGTCCTGGAAGGTACGGGCGGCCGTGACCCGTCCGCGGTTTTCCTGCACGATGGGTCCGTCCGGCGCGGCTGGCGGTGATGGCGGTGCGCCGCGCTTGGCCGGTACGGTTCGGCACAGCAGCGCCTGGCTGTTGGGAAGCCACTGGAAGGGGCGTCCAGCGATGGCGTTGAGCTGGAAATCACCCAGCCGGCGCACGGCGGCCTGTTCGACATCGAGCAGCCACAGTTCGACACGATCAGTCGTGGTGTGGGTCAACGCCAGAAAGCGTTCGTCCGGCGACCAACTGAGGTCACTCAGGCGCGCCGGGTTGGGAAGTCCGGTCACAGGGCGTTTCGTCCCGTCCGTCAGGCGCACCAGGGTGAGTCCGGTCAGGTAGGACGGTTGGCTGGGGCCGTTGGTCTTTGGGTTGAAGCGGATACCGCCCAGGCGGAGTTCGGGCTGGGCGACTTCGGCAATGGGCGGCAGGGTGGGACGGTCGGCCAGCAGCAGCCAGTTCCGTTGCGGACTCAGCAGAGCCACCGGTGGCAGGGGGGCATCCACCAGGTCGGCGATGGCTTTTGGGGGGGTGCGATAGGGGATTTGGGCGGGTGCTGGAAGCAGGAAAATGCTGCTCAGCCAACCGAGCAGGCAGAGCACAGCGGCCCACTTACGACAGGGAAGCGGTTGATGGTAGGAAGGCATAGCCACACTCATCGGTCGGTGTCATCGCCAACTTCAGGGAGTTCGGCGCAGCCAAAGACGGCTTCAGGGTTGGTGTAATGCTTGAACTCCAGCAGGTTGCCCGACGGGTCTTCCAGAAAGAATGTCCGGTGTTCGGTCGGTTCGCCGGGAAAGCGGACTCGTGGTAGGTGACGGAAGCGTAGCCCCTGCGCTTTTGCCCGTGCTGCAACTTCAGCCCAGGCCGTTTCCGTCGGAAACACCATGCCGAAGTGACGCGGGTAGATGCCGGTCTGTGGCGGCGGTGGCTCATAAACAAGATGGGCGACAAGCTGGTGCCCAAAGAAGTTGAGAATCAGCGCCCGCTCTGAGGTTCGGCCCGGAGTGCAGCCAAGTCCGTCAACATAAAAACGGCGGGTCGCCTCAAGGTCGGTCACAGGGAATGCCAAGTGAAAGCAGGGTGCGTTCAACATAAGCCGTGTTTGGAAAGGTTTTGAAAAGTCTCTGCCGCCTTCTGGGATGGCGTTTTCATCCGGCGGCGTGTTCATCTTAAGCCGCGCGCCAGAGGCGAGACAACCGACGACGGCCAGACCGGGCGCAGTCCCAGGTGCATACAAACCCAACAGAACCTTCCGGTTAGATTATCGTGGGCGGCACATTTCCCTGTGAGGAGCCACGGCTTCGGTTGTCACAGGGATTTTTTCGGGTGCGCTCTTGTCCTGGTTGACGGGCAGGGCGTCGGGAGCCGGACTCTAGCTTGCCGTATAGTACGCGATAGTGTATAATAATGCTCTTGGAAAGCACTATAAGCACAGGCAAGGCGGCAAAACTCCCTGGTGTCCCGGTCAAGACGTTGCAGCGTTGGGAACGCGAAGGAAGGCTAATTCCGGTGGCCCGAACGGACAGCAACCGCCGCCTCTACACTGAGACGCAGATCCGTGAGTTCATCGGTTTGCGGCAGGCCAACCATGCGCCAACAAAGCTTGTCGCCTACTGTCGGGTATCGAGTGCGGCGCAGAAGCCGGACCTGGCGAATCAGCGCAAAGTGCTGGAAGCGTTCGTGGTGGCGAAGGGATTGGCGGGGGTCGAGTTTATCGAGGAAGTGGGCAGCGGGCTGGACTTCAGGCGCAAGCGGTTTCTGGCCCTTATGGACGAGATCGGGCGACGTGAAGTCAGGATGCTGATCCTCGCTCACCGGGACCGCCTCACCCGTTTCGGCTTTGAGTGGTTCGAACATGACGCCCAAACCCATGGCTGCGAAGTGCTGGTACTCAACCAGGAACGGCTGTCTCCCGAACAGGAAATGGTGCAAGACTTAATGACCATCGTGCACTGTTTTTCGTCCCGGCTGTACGGTTTGAGGAACTATCGAAAGAAGTTGGATGAAGCGCTGAAACAGGATGCGAATGACGTCAAAAAGGCCCAACAATGCAACTAACCCACAAGATCGCTCTTTGTCCGACTCCTGAGCAAGTGGACTACTTCAAGCGCGCCTGCGGCACGGCGCGGCGTGTTTGGAACTGGGCGCTCAATGAGTGGAACAGGCAATACGCAGCAGGCGGCAGGCCAAACGCCATGGCGCTCAAAAAACAGTTCAACGCCATCAAGTACACCGACCCGCAGTGGCTCGATGAGAACGGTCGGCCTTGGTTGCAAGACATTCACCGGGATGCCCACGCCCAGCCGTTTGCCCATCTCGCCAAAGCCTGGGAAAGATTCTTCACCGACCTCAAGGCTGGCAAAGAGGCACACGCACCGCGCTTCAAGAAAAAGGGGCGCTGCCGCGACAGCTTTTATGTTGCCAACGACAAGTTCACCCTGGAAGGCAAGACGATCCGTCTGCCCAGGATCGGTGAAGTCGCCATGACCGAGGAACTGCGATTCAAAGGAAAGATACTGGGCGCGACGGTCTCGCGCACGGCGGATCGTTGGTTTGTGGCCATACAGGTCGAGGTGCCTGATGCGCAATTCTATCGGCGTCGCACGGTGCACGATGTCAATGGCATCGACTTGGGCATCAAAGCTGCCGCAACGATCTCCAGCGGCGAAGCCATCGAAGCGCCAAAGCCGCTCAAAGCAGCGCTGCGTCGCCTCAAGATTCGCGGTCGGCGTCTCAGCCGCAAGCTGGAAGCCGCCAAAGAGATGGCGGGGTTTGGACGCCATGCCTGCCTGCCCAAAGGAACGCGCCTGCCGGTATCGAACAACCGGCAGAAGTCCGCTGCGATATTGGCAAGGCTTTATGCCCGCATGGCCAATATCCGAGCGGATTTCACCCACAAGCTCACGACTCGACTCTGCCGCGAAAACCAAGCGTTAGTGATCGAGGATTTAAACGTCAAGGGGATGCTGGCGAACGAGAGACTCGCCCGCGCTATCTCTGACGTTGGCTTTGGGATGTTGCGCTCGCAGTTGGAATACAAGGCGAAACGCTACGGCACTCATCTCATCATCGCCGATCGCTGGTATCCAAGCAGCCGACTCTGTTCCGTCTGCGGCTGGAAGAACGAGGCGCTGACATTGAGAGATCGAGAATGGGTGTGTGCCGAGTGTGGTGCGCACCATAACCGTGACCTCAACGCAGCGCTGAACCTGAAACGGCTGGCAACCGTAACTGCCCTACCCGTGGCGAGTCCGACCAGTAATGGCGGCGCTGCGGCGGGGATGGCCCCCGCCGTAGTCGGGGAAGTCACGCCTGTCAGATACGACGATGGTCAACAAGACACGTCGGGGCAGGAAGAGAACTGTGCGCACTTTTGCGCACATTCTTGATAGCAGGTGTCTTGCGCTACAACTGCCCGTCCCAGTTGCCGACAAGCGGTATGTCGCCATCCGCGCCATAGACCAGCAGGAAGTCAGCCGTGCCGGGCAGGTTGGTGTTGCGCAGGAAGAACGTCGGCACGCGATAGACGCCGACCGTATCCACGCCATCGCCGTCGAAGTCCCCGACCACAACCTTGTCATCGGGGTTGCCAAAGTTGAACACCAGATCGGCATCGCCGCCGGTGTTGGCATTGCGCAGCAGGAAGGTGTTGCCGCGCACCACGCCAACCGTCGTCGTGCCGTTGCCGTCCCAGTCGCCGACAATCGGGCGGTCGCCTTCCTCGCCATAGACCACGACGATGTCCGGGTTGCCGGCCGTGTTGGTGTTGCGCAGGAAGAACGTCCGCGTCGCCGGGCGATAGACGCCAATGGTCGTCGTGCCGTTGCCGTCCCAGTCGCCGGCCAGCGGGATGTCCTCCGCGCCGCCATAGGCAAAGGCAATGTCGGCCACGCCGCTGTCGTTGCTGTTGCGCAGGAAGAACGTGCCGTTGCGGAAGACCCCGACGGTGGTGATGCCGTCGCCGTTCCAGTCGCCGGCCAGGGGCACGTCGCCGTCCGCACCAAACGCGAAAGCCAGGTCGGCGTTGCCCGAAGTGTTCGAGTTGCGCAGGAAAAACTGCCCCCGGCGGAAGATGCCCACGGTGTCGCCCTGTTCACCCCGGGCCCCGTAAGCCCCCAGCGCATTGGAGACACCGCCGCTGCCACGTCCGCCCCAGACGACCATCTGCCGGCGGGTGGCGTCCCAGATCGCCGTGTGGCTGGCGGTCAAATCCGGCGCGCCCTCGGTTTCGACCGGCCGCCAGAAGTCGAACGTCGGGTTGTAGCGTCCGCCGGTGGCGCCGGCGTCACCCCAGACGATCATTTCGCGGCCCGTCCAGACGGCTGTGTGGCCGGAACGCGCCGCCGGTACGCCGTTGGCGGAGGTGGCCGCCCAGGTGTCGGCAGCCGGGTTGTACAGCGCCCCGGAGTTGAACGCCCGGGCGGCGGTGGTCGCCCCGCCCCAGACGATCATCCGGTCGCCCGTCCAGATGGCCGTGTGGTCAAAACGGGCATCCGGCGCGCCGTCCGTCCCGCCGGAGCTGGTCGGATCGGTGCGCGTGGGCGTCCAGGTGTTCGTCGTCGGGTTGTAGCGTCCGCCGGTGCGCAGTTCGGAAAAGCGGTTGTCGGCAAAGGTCACGCCGCCCCAGACGATCATTTCGCTGCCCGTCCAGACGGCCGTGTGCCGGGAGCGCGGCCCGGGGCGACCATCCGCTGCCGTCGCCGCCCACGTATCCGTTGCGGGGTTGTACCGCCCGCCGTTGTCAAAGTAGTTGGTCTCATTGTTGGACGGATTCGTGAAACGTCCGCCCCAGACGATCATTTCACTGCCCGTCCACACGGCGGTGTGTTCTTCCCGTGCCGAGGGGGCATTCGTCAGCGAGGTGGGCGTCCAGGTGTTCGTGACGGGGTTGTAGCGCCCGCCGGCGTTGGTCTGTCCGCCCCAGATGATCATTTCGCTGCCTGTCCACACGGCGGTGTGGCCCACGGGCGGCAGGTTGATCGCCGCGCCGGGCGCGCCCTGGGTGGACGTGGGCAGCCACTGGGCCGTGGCGAGGTTGTAGCGCCCGCCGGTCAGCGTCCGCACACCGGCTGATGCACCGCCCCAGATGATCATTTCCACGCCGGTGTTGACCGCTGTGTGGCCTTCGCGGGCGATCGGAACGGGCGTGGTCGCCGTCGGAAGCCAGGTGTTCGTGAGGGGATCGTAGCGGCCGCCGGTGGCGTCGCCGCCCTGTCCGCCCCAGACAATCATGTACTTCGTGGCGTTCTGGTTCGGTTCGGCGTAGGCATCCGTCCAGATGGCCGTGTGGTTTTCACGTCCCGACGGAGCGCCGACCGTTGTGACCGGCGTCCAGGTGTTCGTGGCTGGGTTGTAACGTCCGCCGTCGTTGAAGCGTACGTCGAGCGCCGCCCCGCCCCAGACAATCATTTCCGTGCCGGTCCAGACGGTACTCTGGTTGACGCGGGGCGTCGGCGCGCCAGCCGTGGCAATCGCTGTCCAGGTGTTGTTGGCCGGGTTGTAACGGGCACCGGCCACGGTTGGCGCTGGCGCGCCGGCCACGCTGCCCCAGACGAGAAGTTCCGTTCCCGTCCACACAGCGCTGGGGGTGAACAGTCCGGGGGCATTGGTCGTGCTTGTCGCCGTCCAGGTGTTGTTGCTGGGCGTATAAATGCCGCCGCTGTTGAGGCGGCCGCCGTCGGCGTTGACGCCGCCGAAGACAATCATCGCCGTTCCGGTCGAAACCGCCACGTGGTCGGTCCGCGCCTGTGGTGCGCCCGTCGTGGCCGTGGCGCTCCAGGCGTTGGTTTCGGGGTTATAGACGCCGCCGGTATTGGTTGGGATGGGAACGCTGCCGACAAAGTTGAGGTTGCCGCCCCAGACAACCATCCGCCCAGCCTGCGCCAGCCAGACAGCAACGTGGCTGAACCGGGCGGCCGGTGCGCCGTCGTTGGCCGTGGATGAACTGGGGTCGGTACGGGTCGCCGTCCACTTGTTTTCGACCGGATCGTAGAGTGCGCCGGAGTTGACCGGCGTGCCGCTGACGCCGCCCCAGACAATCATCCGCGTGCCGGTCCACACGGCCGTATGGTTGACCCGTGGCGCTGGCGCGGCATCGGTGGCGCCAATGGCGCTGGGGGCGACGCGCGTCGGCGTCCAGGTGTCGGTAATCGGGTTGTAGCGCCCGCCGGTGTTGAGCGGGCTGCCGCCGCTGAACGTCCCCCGGAAACCGCCCCACACAATCATTTCGACGCCCGTCCAGACTGCCGTATGGCGGAAACGCGCGGACGGGACACCATCGCCGGCATCCTGCGCCCAGCGGTTGTCGTTGCCGGCAATGGCCTTGGGGAGGGCACTTTCCGCCGTGACCGGCAGCCGGAGTTCTGGAAACGACCCGGAGACTGTCGGGATGACGGGGCTGTAGTTGGCCCTGACCTGCGCCCACCAGGTATCGAAGTCCACCTTGCGCCATTCGGCTGTGACAAGCCGCACCCGGTCGCTCTCAATCGCCTGAAGCTGCTGAATGAAAAACCGCTCGTCGTCTTCACACAGGGGCGTCACCATACCGGGCGCCAGTTTGGCCGGGTGGCTTCCGAAGCGTTCTGCAAGCCGGGCCATTTCGTGTTCCCAGTCCGCGCTGGACACCGGCAGGCGGCGTAGGTCGGCAACCGCGAAGGCTTCAGGCCGGTCACGGCGGATGAACTCGACTTCGGTGCAGACCGCGCCCAGCCGGGAGAGCGTCTCAACGGCGGGCGCGATTTCCAGCGCCTGGCGCACCTGGGCTTCGAGCCGGCCGTGAAACCGCCGGTCACGGGCATAGTCCGCCTGCAACCGCTGTCTGACCAGCACCGGCCGCGCCAGGCATTCGGCAATGGCAATGGGGTCGTTGTCCAGCGCCGCAAACAGCTCCTGCAACACTTCCGGTTGTTTGGAGTGGCGCATCATCCGGCTGACTTCGGCGTGGAGTTCGGCGGGCGTTGGCGCGTGATGCCAGAGCAGGTCCAGTGCGTGCTGCTGGCACAGTTCGTCTGCGACAAGGGCGCGGAGTTGCGGCTGGGAAAAGAGACGGTCGAAAGCCGGCTTGGGTGTCGTGGCCTCCCAGCGCCGCCGTTTCCAATAGACCTGTTCAATGGCCCGGCGGTAACGCACCCGCTCGTCGAGCGTGAGCGTGCGCCACTGCGTGGCTCCCTGAAGGGCAAGGGTTGTCGGAGCCGTTCTGGTGTGCGCTGGGGGTTGGGAAGGGCGCAGTGGCCGTGGTGTTCCACCGGACGCCAGCGTGGGCGGGAGAGACAACAGCAACGGATGCAGGCACAACATCAGAACCAGACCGAGACGGGTCAACAGGCGTGAAGACATCAACAAGGTCATCCTTAAGAGCGTCATCCAACGTATTTGGAAGCGATCCCCCACCAGCATTCGCCGTGGCGGCGCGCGAAAACAAGCGCCCATTCTCACCAAGCACCGCTGAAAGGCCAAGTCGAAAGCCAACGTGCCGGTTTCGCCCGGAGCAGGACGTTTCTGACGCTGGCAGGTGGCGTTGCGCAAGCCCGAAGGCAAAAAATTTTGAAAGGCATGTGACGCCCCTGCCGATAGAAGCGTCTGAGTGAGGTGAGAACTTTTTTTGGGAGACTGTCCTGGACTGACAAGCTGGTGCAACACAATTGCAACTCTTTATGGGTATGAAGTGAAACTCACAAAAAAACAACCCGAAAGCTGGAAAAATCTTATGAGCAACCTTGTCAAAAAACTTCCATGTGTGACGCGCCGCATTGCCGACGAAACCCTGTTGATCCCGATTCGCGGGCAGGCGGCTGATCTGGATGCCATCTACGTCCTGAATGACACGGCTGCCTTGCTCTGGTCACAGCTCGATACAACCGGCGATGTGGCAACGCTCAGCGCCGTGCTTTGTGAGGCCTTCGAGGTGTCACCGGAACAGGCCGCGCAGGATGTCGCTGAATTTCTGGCCGCACTTGAGGAAAGCGGGATCATTGAGGTTCCTTGCGCGGCCAGCTCTGCCGCCTGAGAGGGAAGCCATGGAAAGCGTCTCTTACGCGGAACTGAGCCGCCGGTTGCACGGGCGGCTGCTGGCCGGGCGTATCCCGCTGGAAGCCACCTTTGAGGTAAGCCGCCGCTGCCCGCTGGCCTGCCAGCACTGCTACAACAACCTGCCAATGAATGACCACGCCGCCCGGCGGCGCGAGCTTTCGCTGGATGAATACCGGCGGATTTTCGACGAAATTGCCGAAGCCGGAACGCTGTGGGTGCTCTTTACCGGCGGGGAAATTTTTGCGCGCCGGGACTTTCTGGACATCTACACCGAAGCCAGGCGCCGGGGCTTCATCATCACGCTGTTTACCAACGGCACACTGCTGACGCCGCGCATTGCCGACTATCTGGCTGAATGGCGTCCCTTTGCCATCGAGATCACGCTCTACGGCCACACGCGCGAAACCTATGAGCGGCTGACCCGCGTGCCCGGCTCCTACGACCGCTGTCACCAGGGCATCCGCCTGCTGCTTGAACGCCGGCTGCCGCTCAAGCTCAAGACCGTCGGCACAACCATCACCAGAGATGAAATCTTCGCCATGCGCGATTTTGCCGAAAGTCTGGGCGTGCCGTTCAAGTTCGACAGCATGATCAACCCACGGGTTGACTGTTCGCAGTCACCGCTGGAGGTGCGCCTGACGCCCGAAGAAGTCGTCGAGCTGGACCTGCGCGATCCGCGCCGCATGGCCGAGTGGCGCGCGCTCAACGACCGCTACCGGACGGCTGCCGTGGCCCCGTACGTTTCCAACACCGTCTATGACTGCGGCGGCGGTGTCGGTTCTTTTGCCGTGAATCCGTACGGCGAAATGTCCATCTGTGTGCTGTCGCAGGTGGATACCTACGACCTGCGCCAGGGGAGTTTCCGCGAGGGCTGGGAGCAGTTTCTGCGGCGGGTACGCCTTCAGACCCGGACCCGTCCGGCCAAGTGCACAAGCTGTGAAATCCGTCTCATGTGCACGAGCTGTGCGGCCGTCAACGAACTGGAAAACGGCGACAAGGAAGCCGCCGTGGATTTCTTCTGCCGGACAAATCATCTGCGTGCCTATCTGCTTGGGCTTGACCTCAAGCCCAACCCGCTGTGCGAGTACCGTCCGGGAAGCGAGCGTTACGAGGACATCCAGGCTTCTGTAGCGGCCTTGCGCGCCCGGGCGCGGGAACTCGGTGTTGACCTGTCGTTCAAGCCCCGCCGGACCTTGCCAGTGCTTCAGGGACACCCGACGGCGGCATCCCAGACACTGTAACGTTCAGCCTTCTGTTGTTCACCGCGTTCACGTGTATGTGTCCAGCCCCCGCTCTATCCAGACCCCGCAACATTTAGCCTTCTGAATCACACTTTTGGAGAAGCCATGACCGAACCGTATTCATCATCCGCATCGGCGCCGGAGCCGCAGGAAAAGCCGGCGCGGCGTCCCTACACCAAACCATCCATCGTCCGGGTCGAGTTGCGCGCTGAAGAAGCCGTACTGGGGGCCTGCAAGACCGCCAGCAGCAGCGGACCGTTCAGTGGTTTCAGTGGTCAATGTACGACCCTCGCATGTAGCTCCATTGCTTCCTGAACGTCTCTGTTCCCGGCAAATCCGGTTGATGATTGGCGGGCTGCGGCTTGCCGTGGACGCCAGGGGACTCGACTTGCCCATGCACATCAGCGGCCCGACGGCGCGCTTCGTTACGCCTTGGGAGGACGCGCCGGCGGACGCGGCGATCCGCGTTGGCTGGCTGGACGAAGCCGCGCCGCCGCCGGAGCCAACGGAGTTGCTCTTTGCCTCCGGCGGGATGTGGACGCTGTACCGGGCCGCCGGTGGGTATCGCTACGACATTGCCACGCCGGTTTTCGGCCCTGAACCCTACCGCATTGCGTGGTTTGACCCGGCCTACCAGACCGGCCATGTCTGGTATCGCCGCCTGCCGGCCGTCATCGCCGCCATGCAGTCGCCGCTGGAATATCCCGTGGATGAACTGCTGGTGACAAACCTGCTGGCGCGTGGGCAGGGTGTCGAACTCCACGCCTGCGCCGTGGTGGATACGGACGGGCGCGGGTGGCTCTTTGTCGGGCAGTCCGGCGACGGCAAGACCACAACCGCCCGGCTGTGGACTCCGACCGGGGCGACGGTGCTCAGTGATGACCGGGTCATCGTCCGCCAGTGCGATGGGCAGTGGCTGATGTTTGGCACGCCGTGGCACGGGGAAGGCGAGTTTGCCTCGCCGGCTGCCACGCCTCTCAACGCCCTGTTCATTTTGTGCAAGGGCGCCGAAGACGCGGCCCGCCCGCTGACGCCGGGGCTGGCGGCGGCCCGGCTGTTTGCCCGTGCTTTTCCGCCTTTTTATGACGCGGCGGCGCTCGATTTCACGGCTGGTTTTCTGGAACGGCTCGTGACGGCCGTTCCCTGTTACGAACTCGTGTTTCGTCCGACGCCGGCTGTTGTGGACTACGTACGGAGGATGCAGCCATGACCGATGTCTGCTGGACGACGCTGGTCCGAAGTCTTCTGGCGCAGGGCTGTCCGGTGCGGTTCACCGCGCCGGGGCGCAGCATGGCGCCGACCATTGCCGACGGCGAGACGATTACCGTCTGGCCGCTGGGCGCCGATGAGCAGCCGGGGCGTGGGGAAATCGTTCTGGCGCAGGTGGACGGCCGGCTGATTGCGCATCGCATCATCGCAGTTCGTTCCGCTGCTGATGACACGTGGTTTGTACTGCGCGGTGACGCCCAGGGGCAGGCAACCGATGTTGTGCCGCGCCGGGCGATTCTGGGGCGCGTGCTGTTGCCGCCACGTTCCTGCCGCGCGCGGCTTGCCGGGGCCGTCTGGCGGCTCCGGCAGCGGTGTGCCCGGTGGAAACCTTTTTTGAAGCCTGTATTGGAGAAGACGCCATGAAACCGCAGATGAATAGGACTCGTTTTTGGGCCACAGTCAGACCGCTTTACGTGCTGGTGCTGGTTGGGTTACTGGCAGGGGTGGTGCCGCCGGTGGTCAGGCGGCCGGAAGTGCGGGCGGCCAGAACCCCGCTCAACGCGCAGATGATCACCGTCCGCGACAGCGGCGCACCCTTGGCAAATGGTGATTTTGTGGGCTGTTCGGCTTCGCCCGGTCTCAACACGTACTACTCGGTTTTCATCGAGGTGCCGAGCGGCACTTCGCGGCTGACGATTGACATTTACGACGCTGACTACGGCTCGACGGGCGGACCGGCCGGGGTCAATCGCTTTGACTTTCGGGTAGGAAACATATCAACAAACTATTCCCTGTTTGATCCCGCCGGTACGTCCATCTCTCTCAATGCTTCCCTGAGCGATACAGGTCTGAACTTCAACCAGGGTGACAACTCGGCCGTGGGCACGAACGGCCCCGACACCAGAGCCGCCAACGACCAGTGGAAGAACTTCTTCACGAGGGAAAATCCGGCAGCCGGCCACTGGGAGCTGCGCATCATTCAGCCTGGTGGAGGTAATAGCGGCGTCAATCCCTTCGGGGTGGCGGCGCACACGCTCAATCCCGGACCAAACCGGGATCAGAACCTGGGCGGCCCCACGACCGGTCGCGGGCTGAACATGTACTTCGATCCGGGCATCCATCTTGGTCCGCAGAATACTGAGCGCCAACCTCCCATTACGTGGAACTACTATCCCTACATCACCAGCGGTTGTACGTGCCGCGCCAACGAGTTTGACTGGGACGCCCCCGGTGGCACTGGCGCAATCACCTTCGTGAGTCGGACCGGGGGCTACACCCGCAACATTCCTACTGGTACTGAAACATTGTCTCCAAATGGGGAGTGGAGGAGCTTTGTGGTTGGTCCGTGGACGACCGGCGTCAGCGCCGTGGACTACGGTATCTGGAGCAACAACATCACTATCAACGGCTTCGCCAGCAACCACATCACCTACTACATTGGCAACCACAGTGCCCTCACGCCAACCACTTCCGGCAACAACATCACTCTTGCCAACTGGCGGCAGGGGGACAAGTTCCGGGTTTACTTTCCGGGCGATGCGGGGGCCACAACCGCACCACTCAAGCCCTACATGACGCAGCGCCTGTTTCACATTGGCAATCCGGGGAATGGTCCGAACCCACCGTGTAACAGTCCTCAGACGACCTTCTACCGGGTGCGGGTGGACATCGTCAACCCGACCGATCATGACATCGTGCTGGACGGCACGACCATCACCGGTCCGGTCTTCGGCACGCGGACGCGGCGCGTGGTGGCAAACATCCCCACCGTGACGGGAGTTTCCTACGCCAACGAGCCTATCTACGGCGGGGCGCAGGTGACCCAGGGGACGTTTACCCAGCCGGCCGACGGCGCCACTTCGGGGAGCATCACCTGGACGCCCGGCACAATTGCCGCCAACAGCGCCGCTTCGCTGTTCTACGTCATCCGGGTTTCGCCAACCGGAGGCCCACCCTGTGTGATGAATGTCACGGGGACGCCGGGCGGGACACCGGAAGGCACGACCGCCGTCTGGCTGGATGAGACCGGCAACACGACCCAGGAGCGGGCGACCTACACCTTTGGTCCGCTCTGCGAGCTGGCCGTGAACCGGAATGGCGCTTGCGCTGGCTGTACAGACAGTTCGCCACCACCGACCCCCACAAAAGTTGACCTGACCGGTTTCGAGGCGACGCGCTACGCGACCGGCGACGTGCTGGTGCAGTGGGCGACGGGTTACGAAAGCGCGCATTTGGGCTTTCACCTCTGGCGCGAACGCGACGGGCGGCGTGAGCGCCTGACGCCGGAACTCATTGCCGGCAGTGCCCTGCTGACCAGTGATGCCCTGACGGCCGGGCAACACTACACGTGGCGTGATGAAACGGCGCGGCTGGTAAAGGGCAGCGCCATCTACTGGCTGGAAGCTTACGATCTGGATGGTTCGCGGCAGTGGTACGGCCCTGTCACCCTGCGCCAGACGCGCGAGGCTGTGCCGCTGGCGTTGCTGAAGAACTCGCCGTTGCTGGGACACAGCACGTCCCGGCTGGGGCGGCAGATTGAGGATGATGCCGCACCGGCGGGTGCCGAACTGACCGGCAGCAAGGAGGCTTCCCGGTACAAGGCCGGGGCTGGCGTCGGGCTGGAGCCGCCGGGCGATTTGGAGATGCAGCAGTGGCTGGCGGCGCAGCCGGCGGTCAAGCTGCGGGTGACACGGACGGGGTGGCAGCGGGTGACGTTTGGGGCGCTGGCGGCGGCGGGGCTGTCGCCGACGGCTGATCGGGAGCGGCTGCAACTGTATGCCCACGGGCGGCAGGTGCCGCTGCGGGTGACGGCTGAGGGCATCGAGTTTTACGGCGTGGCCGACGACACGCCGGACAGCGGCGAGCGGGTGTATTGGCTGATTGAGGGGCGGACACCGGGCAACCGGGTGGGGCCGGGCGCTGGCGCGCCCATGCTGCGCCCGACATTGCAGCACTTCCGCTCGCGGGTGACGCGCGCCGACAAGACCATCTACTTTGCGGCGCTGCTCAACGGCGACGAGGACAACTTCTTCGGCAGTGTCGTCACCAACAGCCCCGTAGCGCAGGACATCGTGGTACGTGATCCGGCGACGGCGAGCGGCGAGCCGGCGCAGGTGAGCGTCGAGCTGCAGGGCGTCTCGCTCGGCGCGCACACGGTGAACGTCTTGTGGAACGGGCAGCCGCTTGGCGCGGTGACGTACACCGGGCGGAGTGTGGGGCAGGCGACGTGGACCGTGCCGGCCGAACAGGTCATCAACGGTGCGAATACCGTGACGCTTCAGGCGTCGGAAGCCGGGGATGTCAACCTGGTCAAGACGCTGACGGTCGAGTATGCCCGGCAGCTTCAGGCGGCGGATGACCGGCTGCTGGTTCACGTACCACGCACGGGCGGGCGGCACACGCTGCAGGTGACAGGCTTTACGGCTCCGGCTGTTGCCTTTGACATCACGCAGCCGGAGGCGCCGGTGCAGCTTCCGGTGCGGATGATGGGGCAGACGGCGATGCTGGGGGCCGCGGCAGGGCGGGACATCCTGCTGACGACAACGGGGGCGATGTGGTCGCCGCAGGTGGAAGCCAACACACCTTCAGCCTGGCATCGCACGGACGTGGCGGCGGATTTTGTCATTCTCACCCACGGCGCTTTCCGCCCGGCTGCCGAACGGCTGGCCCGGACGCGGCAGGCAGAAGGGCTGCGGACGGTCGTCGTGGACATCACGGATGTCTATGACGAGTGGGGCTATGGCGCGCCCTCTACGGCCGCGGTGCGGGCGTTTCTGGAGACGGCGGCTTTGCGCTGGGCGCGGCCGGCGCGGTATGCGCTGCTGGTGGGGAATGCGACGTTTGACCCGCGCGACTATCTGGGCTTTGGCGGGCACTTCATTCCGACGAAACTGCTGGCGGTCGGCACGCTGGAAACGGCCGTGGACGACTGGTTTGGCGACTTTGGCGGGACGGGACTGGCGCAGTTGGCGATTGGGCGGTTGCCGGTCAGGACGCCGGCCGAAGCGGAAATTGTCATCGGCAAGATACTGACCTATGAGCAGGCCGGTGCGGCCGACTGGAAGCAGCGGGTGGTGGTCGTGGCGGACAATCCTGACGCCGGCGGCGATTTTGACCAGGCGGCGACAGACATCATCGGTCTGGCGCCCGATCCGGCGCAGGTGACGCCCATCCGGCTGAGTATGCTGGGCGCGGCCGGGGCGCGGGCGGCCGTGCTGGCGGGCTTCAACAGCGGAGCCGGGCTGGTCAACTACGTTGGGCACGGTTCAACGCAGAACTGGGCGGCGGAGAACCTTCTGACCAGCGCGGATGCGGCGGCGCTGACGAACACGGGGCAGCCGGCGATTGTCGTCGGGATGACCTGCCTGAACGGTCTTCACCACGACCTGTACACGACCAGCCTGGGCAAGGCGCTGGTGCTGGCGCCGGGCGGGGCGGTGGCGACGTGGACGTCGTCGTCGCTGACGGTCAGCCCTGACCAGCACGGGGCGAATGTGGGGCTGCTCGATGCCCTGTACGGGCTGGAGCCGGCCGCGCGTCTGGGCGATGCCATCCGGCGTGCGAAGCTGGGGACGAACAGCCTGGAAGTCCGGCGGTCGTGGACGCTGTTGGGCGACCCGACGCTGCGCGTGCGGGAGATACCCCGGCGGTAGCACGACCGGCTGTGGCAAGGCTTCCATTGCTTGATTGAGGCTGGTGAGCGCCGTACGATGGGTGCGGCGCTCATCTTTTGAATGGCGCTCAAGTTGCGCCCTGGATGCAGGGCCCGTGAAGGATGAGAAACCATGAAGTCCCTACCGATGCCATTGCTTTCGATTGCCAACGGCGCTGCCCTGATGGCGTTGAGTGTGATTGGTTACGTACTCAAGGACCCGGCCAACAGCGGCAGGACGGCGCTGATACCGGGCGCGTTTGGCGTGCTGCTTGTGCTGTGTGGCGTGCTGGCACAGCGTGAATCGCTCCGCAAACACGCCATGCACGCGGCTTCGGCCGTGGCCCTGCTCGGTACGGTTGGCGGGCTCGTTCCCATCGTCATGAGTTTGATGAATGGCACATTTGGCGCGCGGCCGCTGGCGCTGGCGCTGCAAATCGGCATGCTGCTGATCTGCGGCGAGATGCTTGCCCTGTGCATCAACTCATTCGTGCAGGCGCGGCGGCAGCGCGCGCAGGAAGCCGCCGGATGACCGGCCTCCGGCTGGCGGCTGGCAGGCTGGATGCCTGCCGGTGGGCATTTCTCGCCCGTCTGGGGTCAGAGACGACCCGGCGGGTCTATGCGGCGGCGCTGGTGCAGTTCGATGCCTGGCTCCGGGAGCAGGATAAGGGCTGGCTGGATGCCACACCGGAAGATGTCAACGCCTTTTGTCAGTTTCTGCTGGCGCGGGTATCCCCGCCGACGGTTGGCGTCCGGCTGACGGCACTGCGGAAGTTCTACGCCGAGCTGGCCGCGCACCATCTGGTGGAGCGTAACCCGGCCCGGATTGTGGGGCCCTCCACGCGCGGTCGTCGGGAGACAACAGTTTGCGATGCGCCGATGCTGACGGCGCTTCTGGCGCTGCCGGACAAGCGTACACTGGTTGGGCTGCGCGATGCCTGTGTGCTGCGGCTGCTTGGAGAGTTGGGCTTGCGCGTGTCCGAAATCTGCCTGCTCCGGCAGCAGGATGTGGTGCGCTGTCCCGCTGTGGAAACCGGCCTGGGGCTTCAGGTGGGACGGGGCACCCGCTGGGCGCGTACGGTGGGGCTGTCGCCGGCGGTCAAGGTGGCGCTGGATGATTATCTGCGGCGCGATCTGCCGTTGCGTCGGTTGGCCAAAGGGTTTGGGCCGGAGGCGGCGCTCATTCAGGGCACGGCAGCCAACCGTCCGGTCGGGGGGCGTTCCCTGACGCCCCGTTTCATCTTCAAGCTCGTGCGGCGGTACGGTGAACTGCTTGACTATCCGGCACTCAACCCCCAGATGATACGCCGGGCCGCGCGTGCCAAAGCACCGGAAGAAGGTTCAGTGACAAACGTATGACAGGTGAACATGAGGGATTGACCGCCGGAGCACCGGCTGAAGACCGGCTGCGCCGTTTTGCCTGGGGCGTGGTCGGGTGGAATGTGCTGGTGATCGTCTGGGGGGCTTACGTCCGGGCGTCAAAATCCGGCGACGGCTGCGGCAGTCACTGGCCGCTGTGCAACGGCGAGGTCGTCCCGCCGGCGGGACAGTTCGCCACGTTCGTGGAGTTTATGCACCGGGCCACGAGCGGCATTGCCCTGCTGGGTGTGGTGGCGCTGGTGATCTGGTCGTTCCGGCGCTTTGCGCGCGGGCATTACGTCCGCCGGGCGGCCGGCTGGTCCCTGGCCTTCATCCTCATCGAGGCGCTCATTGGCGCGTTACTTGTCAAGCTGGAACTTGTGGCCGACAACCGCTCGGTGGCGCGGGCGGTCTATATGTCCGTGCATCTGGTGAACACGTTTCTGCTGCTTGGCGCGCTGACCCTGACGGCCTACTGGATCAGCGGTTTTCCGCCGGTGCGGTTGTCCGGTCACGAAAGGACCGTCCGCCATCTGTTGGCGGCCTTCGTGGCGGCGCTGGTGGTCGGCGTCACGGGTGCGATTGCGGCGCTGGGCGACACGCTGTTTCCGGCCACTTCACTGGCGCAGGGGATTGCCGAGGAGTTCTCAAGCCTGGCGCACTTCACAGTCAAACTCCGCTGGCTGCATCCGGTGGCGGCCGTACTGGCGAGCGCCGTCATCGTGATGGCGGCCGCCCGGCTGCGCACGGGCCCCGCAACGGCGCGGATGTCCGCAGTTGTCCTTGCCATCGTGGGCGCGCAGTTCATACTCGGAATCGTCAACGTCTGGTTGCTGGCGCCTATCTGGATGCAGCTTATTCACCTGTTTTTTGCCGATGCCCTGTGGGTGGCGTTGGTGCTGCTGGCTGCGGCGGCGCTGGGTCAGGATGCCGAGACGGTGACACCGGCTACCCTGGGAGCGCGGGCGTCCCGCCCGCAGGATGATTACGCTGCAACAGGAATCTGAAAGATGATTGGCAGTGCCTGGGAGCGCGGACTTCCAGCCCGCTATTACATTACATGACCACTCTGCGGGCGGGACGCCCGCGCTCCCAGGGGAAGTCACGCCATGCAAGCGACATTGTATCCCTTTCATCTGGCTTTTCCGGTCACAGACCTGGCGGCGGCCCGGCGCTTTTACGTCGGGCTGCTGGGCTGTCGGGTGGGACGTGAAAGCGACGACTGGATTGACTTTGACTTCTGGGGACACCAAATCACGGCGCACCGCATTGCCGGCCGCGCGCCGGTGGCGGGCCACAATCCGGTGGACGGCAAATCCATCCCGGTGCCGCACTTTGGTGTGGTGCTTGACTGGGAGACGTTTCACATGCTGGCAGAACGACTCACTCAAGCGGGCGTGACGTTTGTCGTCCCGCCATACATCCGCTTTGCCGGGCAGGTCGGCGAGCAGGCAACGATGTTTTTCTGCGATCCGGCCGGCAACCATCTGGAATTCAAAGCCTTCCGCCATGCCGCCGAACTGTTCGCGCCCCAGGGGACTGCCGGGGAGCAGTGCGCCGGGGGCGAAACCGTCCGATGAATCTGGCGTCCGTGGAAACTTCCTGAGAACTTTGCGGCGGGTGTTGGCGTACCGTGCAACGATCACGCACACCTTCCACTTGATCAAACGAACTTTCTTCACAAAGGAGCTTTCGCATGCTGCGTCGCACCTCGCTGTTGTCCTGCGGGCTTTTGGTATGTGTTCTGGCGCTGGCTTTTGGCAGCGTCCGGGCTGCCGATGAACCGACGCTTGAAGCCGTCGTTGCCCAGATTGTCAAGGCGCAAGGCGGAGAAAAGCTGAAAACTGTCAAATCCATCAAGACAACCGGCAAGCTGGTCTTCGGTGGCGGGCAGGCCGAGGGGCCGCTGGTTGGTTTCGTGGTGCGTCCCGGCAAAGTACGCCAGGAAATCAGTCTGGGTGGAGCCAGGCTCGTGCAGGCCTACGACGGCACCACGGCCTGGCAAATCAATCCCTTTGCCGGTTCTTCCAAACCCGAAAAAATGTCTGAGGATGAGGCCGGCAATTTGATGGATTCCGCCGACCTGGACGGCCCCTTCGTGGATTCGGCCAAGAAGGGCTACAAGCTGGAGCTGGCAGCAGACGAGGAACTCGATGGCACGCCGGTCCACGTCGTCAAAGTGACCAACAAGCGCGGCAAGGTCGAAACCTACTACGTGGATGCCGGGAGCGGTCTCATCCTCAAGGTCCGGGGCAAGGAGAAAATCCAGGGCAATGAGGTCGAAGTCGAGACGCTGCTTTCCAACTACAAGGAAGTCAACGGGATCATGACCGCCCATGCCATTGACCGGTTCATCGGAGGGCAACCGTTCATCCAGATTGTGTTCGAGCGGGTGGAACACAACGTCGAGGTTGAGGACAGTCTGTTCAAGATGCCCGAAGAATAACCTGACCGGTTGACCGGGCCGGTCATCCGGCCGGCCCGGTCGTTACGCCGACGCACTCTGCTGACTGGCGTTCTTCTGGGCAGCTTTCACCTTCAGTTCAACTCCAGCACGCTGTTTTTTCCAAAGCCTATGTACACCCTCAAGCCACTGTTCAGGGCGGCGCTCGCCCTGTGCTGCCTGTTTTCGCCTGGTAGTCTGGCCCAGCAATCTTCCAACCCGACGCCAGCCGTCACCGCCCCGGCCACGGTGGCGCTGGATGCCTCGATGCTCGGAGCTTTCACCGCACGGGCCATCGGCCCGGCAACGATGAGCGGCCGGATTGCCGCCCTTGATGTCGTCAACACCAACCCGAAAACCATCTATGTCGGCGCAGCCAGCGGCGGCGTGTGGAAGTCGGCCGACGGCGGTCTGACCTTCCGCCCGGTCTTTGACAAACACACCCAGTCCATCGGTGCGCTGACCATTGACCAGAGCCGCCCGGAAACTGTTTGGGTGGGCACCGGGGAAGGCTGGACGCGCAACTCGGTTTCGGTCGGCAACGGCGTCTATAAGACGACGGATGGCGGCGAAAACTGGACGCGCGTGGGGCTGGAAAAAACCGAACGGATTGCCCGCATTGTCATTGATCCGCGCCGTCCCGACACGGTTTATGTGGCGGCGCTGGGGCCGTTGTGGTCATCCGGCGAGGAACGCGGGCTGTACAAAACCACCGACGGCGGCAAGACTTGGACGAAAATCCTCTACGTCAATGCCGATACGGGCTGCGCCGACGTTGCCCTCGATCCCCAGGAGCCGGACATCATCTATGCTGCCATGTGGCAGTTCCGCCGTCAGCCATGGACATTTGCTTCCGGCGGCCCCGGAAGTGGGCTGCATAAATCCACCGACGGCGGCAAGACCTGGAAGAAACTGACCGTGGGCCTGCCCGAAGGCGACCTGGGGCGAATTGCCCTCGCTGTTGCGCCGTCACGCCCGAATGTCGTCTATGCCAACGTCGAAAGCCGCAAGACGGCGCTCTATGTGTCGCAGGATTTGGGTGAAAGCTGGACGAAGGTCAACGATGCCAATGCCAGCGTCAGGTCGCGCCCGTTTTATTTCAGCCTGCTGGTGGTTGACCCGAAGGATTACCGGCGGGTGTACAAGCCGGCCACCACGCTGGCCCGCAGTCAGGACGGCGGCAAGACCTTTGAGACCATTGCCGGCAGCACACACAGCGATCACCACGCCCTCTGGATCAATCCAGCCAATACCGACCACCTGCTGCTCGGCACGGATGGCGGCGTGTATGAATCGCTCAACGGCGGCCGGACGTTCCGCCTGCTGCGCGCACTGCCGGTGGCGCAGTTTTACCACGTGACGGCCGACAACGCGCGGCCGTACAACGTCTATGGCGGCTTGCAGGACAATGGCACTTGGATGGGGCCATCGCACAAGCCGGGCGGCATCACGAATGCCGACTGGCGCAACATCGGGTTCGGGGATGGCTTCTGGGCAGTGCCTGACCCAACCGATGCCAACTTTGTCTATCTCGAATCGCAGGGTGGGAACCTGGCGCGGTGGGACCGGCGCACCAACGAGACGAAGTTCATTGCGCCGTCAGCGCCGCCCGGCGAAAAGCTCCGTTTCAACTGGAACAGTCCCATTGCGGTTGGGCGCAAAAATCCGTCCAACCTCTATTTCGGCGCACAGTACCTGTTTCTGTCACGTGACAAGGGTGAGTCTTGGACGCGGATTTCCCCTGACCTCACCACCAACGATCCCAACAAACAGAAACAGGAAGAATCCGGGGGGCTGACCGTAGATAACACCACGGCGGAAAATCACTGCACGATTTTCACCATCAGTGAGTCGCCGCTGGATGAAAAGGTCATCTGGGTTGGAACTGACGACGGCAACTTGCAGGTGACCCGTGATGGCGGCCGGACGTGGACGAATGTCGTGCGCAACATTCCGGGGCTGCCGCCCAACACCTGGTGCAGTTGTGTCGAGGCATCCCGTTTTGCGGCTGGAACGGCCTACGCCACGTTTGACGGCCACCGCACCGGGGATATGGCGACGTACGTCTATCGGACGGATGACTTCGGCCAGACCTGGCAACGCCTGACGCAAGGGGATGCGACCGGCTACGCACACGTCATCCGGGAAGACACGGTTGTTCGCAACCTGCTGTTTCTCGGTACGGAAATGGGCTTTTTCGTCTCCATTGACCGGGGTGAACGGTGGGTGAAGTTTACCGGCGGGCTGCCGAACGGGCTGCCGATCTATGACCTGTTTGTTCACCCACGCGAAGGTGATGTGATTCTGGCGACCCACGGGCGGGGCATCTACATCGTGGACGATATTTCGCCGCTGCGGCGGTTGACGCCGGAAGTGCTTGGGCGCGAGGTGGCGTTCCTGGAAACACGCCCGTCCCTGTTGCGGACGCCGGTCATTTCCCAGAGCTTCTCCGGCGACGATGAGTTTCGCGGCACGCCACTGCCGGACGCCGCCATCATCACCTACTACCTGAAGGAACGGCACGTGGTCGGCGATTTCCGCGTGGAAATCTACAATCCGGTCGGGGAGTTGATTTCGACGCTGCCCGGCGGCAAACGGAAAGGCATCAACCGGGTGGAATGGCCAACCCGGCTCAAGCCGCCCCGGGTGCCGCGCTCGGAAGCTGCGCCGTTCCCACTTCCGGGCCCGACGGTGCTGGAAGGGACCTATACGGTCAAGCTCATCAAAGACAAGCAGGTGTACACCGGCACGATCACGTTGGCAGCCGACCCGACTTCACCCCATCGCCCGGCCGACCGCGAGCTGCGGCAGCGGACACAGCTTGAACTCTACGCCCTGCTGGAGCGTCTGGCTTATGTTGATGCAGCGCTTACTGAAGCCCGTGATGCTGCACGGGCGCGCGCCAAGGGGCTGACGGCCGAGGACGCACTGGGCAAGCAGCTCACGGCCTTTGCTGACCGTTGTCAGGCGTTGCGGGCGACCCTTGTGGCCACCCGCGAAGGCGGTATTACCGGTGAGGAGCAGTTACGTGAAAAGCTGGCCGATCTCTACGGCAAGCTCAGCTACTACAGTGGGCGGCCTTCAGCCTCGCAGTTGGCGCTCGTGGTGCCTTACCGGCAGGCCGTCGAGCAGGCCGAAGCCCAGCTCAGGAAGCTCACAACGGATGAGTTGTCCCCGGTCAATGCCGCACTGAAGGCCCGGAACCTGGCTGTCATTGAACCCCTGACCCGTGAAGCATTCGACCGCCGCCCCTGATCAGGCCCGGCGCTTTCCAGCCAGGGTAAGCCTTGTTGGAGAAAGGCTGCCCAAGTGCGGAAAGCACGCTTGCCGTTGCTGGGTGCTCTTTCTACGATGAAGCAAAACGCATCCGGCTTTTTGCCCCACGAAGCCGGAGCCAGCCCACCAGGGCTTTGCCGGGGTGGGACAACAAATAGAAAGTGGAGACATTCATTACAATGGAAGCCATATCAGGGGAAGGAACGACGGAGAGCCGTCCGGCCTGGACGATTGAGCGGGTGGCTGAAGCGAATCTTCCCACAGAGTTTGGTCTGTTTCGCATTATCGGGTACCGCAGTCTGACGAGTGATGAGGAGTTTGTGGTGTTGCTCAAGGGGGTGCCATCCCCACACGTACCAACGCTGGTCCGCATTCACTCCCAATGCCTGACGGGCGATGTCTTTCATTCCATCAAGTGTGACTGCGGCCCCCAGTTGCAGCGCGCTATGGAAAAAATTGCGGCGGCAGGTCTCGGTGTCATTGTCTATCAGCACCAGGAAGGGCGTGGCATCGGGATTTTGAACAAGATTCGGGCCTATGCCCTGCAGGATCAGGGCGCGGATACCATTGAGGCCAACGTCCGGTTGGGCTTTGACGTGGATGCCCGCGATTACACCCAGTGCGTCGAGATTTTGCAGGAGCTTGGGCTGAAGAAAATCCGTCTGATGTCAAACAACCCGCTCAAACTGGCAGCACTTCAGAATGCCGGGCTGGAGGTCGTTGAGCGCGTGCCTATAGAACTGGCGCCACGGGCGCCTTCGGTCAACTACCTCCGCACGAAAAAGGAAAAAATGGGACACTTGCTGAGCGTCGTCTGACGACGCCGGCTGGTGTGGACGGGAACGGGCCGACCCCCGGCGGCCCTGTACCGTTTCACCTTTTCCACGTTCCCGCCCAACGACGGCCTCTTTCCCTTGTGCTCTGTTCAGGGAAAAGGGGTCTTTTTTTCAGGTGTTCCCGGCTTGCCACCGGGGGCGGAAGTCTTTGTCCACGAGCCGCGCCCGGACGCCCTCAGCGTAATCCGGGTGCCGGATGGCCTGCCGGGCCAACGCAGCTTCCCGGGCAAAGGCTTCCTCAAGGGACGTTGGCGGTTCTGTACTGAGCAGATGCCAGGCGAGCGCCAGGCTGTAGGGCGAGGCGGCCCGCAGTGCCTGGGCCGCTTTCTGTGAGCGTTCGTCGGCGGCAGCTTCGAGCGAGGACCGGATGGCTTCGAGTGAAGGCTGACCAAAGTGCGTGGCTACCCAGTCGTCATGGACGACCGTCGTCCGGTCCGGCTGGCTGAGCACATCCAGCCAGGATGGGTCGGGATTGGCCTGCAGGCGTTCCATCAGTTCAGCGGTTGGCAGCCTGTCCAGGTAGTGGGTTGCCAGACCGAGCGCCTGTGCTGTTGCGCCGTCAATGCTCTCGCCGGTCAGGGCAAGATACCGCCCCCACGCGCCGGGAAGCTGGTTGAGAAACCAACTTGCTCCGACATCCGGGAAAAAGCCGATGTGGACTTCCGGCATGGCCAGGCGGGTGGTTGGCGTGGCGATCCGGTAGCGCGCCCCGATGGCCAGTCCCAGCCCGCCGCCCATCGTGACGCCTTCCATCAGCGCCACGATGGGTTTTGGAAACCGGTGCAACCGCAGGTCAAGGGCGTATTCAACAGCAAAGAACTCATCTCCGCGTTCCGGCTGACCCTCCAGAACGCACTGCCGCAGCCATTTCACATCAGCGCCGGCGCAGAAACCGCGCGCGCCGGCCCCACGGAGTACCAGGGTGTGGAGCTGTTCGTCGGCAGCAACTTCATCGAGGAACGCATCGAGCCGCCGCAGCATGTCCGTCGTCAGGACGTTGATGACCTGTGGCCGGTTGAGCGTCACAACGGCCAGCCCGGCGTGCTTTTCCAGTTGTACGGATTCTTCAGCAAGCATCAGACATCGTGAACAGACAGGGAAGATGGCGTGGCCACGCCCTGGGGTGAACCACAACCGGCAACCGAGCATGACGGATGGGCGGAAGGTTCGTCCAGCCGCAGCTTCCGGTTCCGGTGTTTTGGAGTGAGTGTGTGCCAACGCACAAAGCGCGTGAAAACCCGCCGGGAGTTGCGCTAGGCTCGGCGCGCGGTGGGCTGTGGCTCGCCACATTCATTTTCCCGGTCTGAGGAAGGTCATCATGGGACGCAAAAAGATCACTGTTGTCGGGGCTGGCAACGTTGGCGCGACGGTTGCCGAACTGCTTGTACTCAAGGAGTTGGGGGATGTTGTTCTGGTGGACATCGTCGAGGGGCTGCCCCAGGGGAAAGGGTTGGATTTGAACGAAATGGCGCCGGTTGAAGGCTACGATGCACTTGTGACCGGAACCAATGGCTACGATGAAACCAAGGATTCCGATGTGGTCGTCATCACTTCCGGCGCGCCACGCAAGCCCGGTATGAGCCGCGACGACCTGGTGGAGATCAACCAGAAGATTGTGGCCAGTGTGACGGAACAGGTCGCGCCCCGTTCACCCAACGCCATTCTGGTCGTCGTCGCCAACCCGCTGGACGCCATGTGCACGGTGGCGCATCGGGTGTCAGGGTTTCCACGGGAGCGCGTCGTGGGCATGGCTGGCGTGCTGGATTCAGCCCGGATGCGCTACTTTCTCGCCGACGCGCTTCAGGTTTCGGTGGAAAACATTACGGCCTTTGTGCTGGGCGGCCACGGCGACACCATGGTGCCGCTGCCGCGTTACTCGACCTGCGCCGGGATTCCCATTCCTGAACTGCTCCCGGAAGACACCATTGCGGCGATAGTCGAGCGGACACGCCATGGCGGGGCGGAAATCGTCAAGCTGCTGGGAACGTCAGCCTGGTATGCGCCCGCTTCGGCAACGGTCGAAATGGTCGAGGCTATTATCAAGGACAAGAAAAAAATCCTGCCCTGCGCGGCGCTGCTTCAGGGCGAATATGGGATCGACGGGCTGTTTATCGGCGTTCCGGTCAAGCTCGGCCGGGGTGGAGTCGAGCAGATCATTGAGATCAAGCTGACGGAAGACGAAGCGGCGGCGCTCAAAAAGTCAGCCGCGGCCGTGCAGGAACTCGTCAATCTGCTGAAGTAAGGCCAGCCGCGGCAAAAAGCAACGTCCACCGGTTTTGAACTGTCCCCGCGATGGTGAAGCGGTCAGTCGTCCGAAGTGAACAACGCGGCGGTCCGACTGGCCGCCATCACTTGGCACACGAGTCCAAACACGTCATCCACCGTGGCCGGACGCGATGGTTGGGCATAGAGCAACCGGCTGTGCCGGTGGCGGGGAGCCAGCCAGCCGGAATCTGACGTGCCATCCATGATGACCACGCCGGGCGTTTGAACGGCGGCGGCCAGGTGAACCGGCAGCCGATTGCTCCCCACAATCACTGAGGCTTGCGCCAAAGCGACAGCGAGTAACGCCAGGCTGGGACGGCGCAGAAAGAGGGGCGCAAGCCGGTGCTGTTTCCAGGCGGCGCGTTGCCGCTCGGTCAGCCCGGTTTCCTCTTCGGTCTCGATGACCAGCAGTTGCGCGTCATACTCGGCGGCGAGACGGACGGCCAGAGGCGGAAACTGCTCGCTGGGCCAGACCTGGGGAGCAAAGCCGACGGTCGGGTGCAGGGCAATGGTGAGCCGGTCGTCACGCCAGCCGAGCCGGGCGAGTTTTTGCTGTTCGGTGGCGCGCACGGCTGGCGGGAGCCGCAGATGCGGAACTGGTGCCGTTTTGGGAACGCCAAGCCGGGCAACAAGCTCCGCAGCCGCATCGGTGAAGTGGCGACGGGGGCGCGCGTTACCGGCCTGAAGCACGAGCCGCCGCCGGGCACGCAACAGCATGGCACTGGCATGTTCCAGAAACGCCCCGGTGAGGCTCACCACCGCGTCAAAGGTCTGCTCGCGCAGGGCTGCAATGGCGCGCAGGCTCTTGAAGACCGACGGTTGAGCGATAGTGGAAAGCGCTGGACCCAGCGCCAGGGTCGTGTCGGCACAATCCGCCAGATGCGCCAGTTCACAGGCCCGGTCCGGCGCCGCCAGCCAAATCTGCGTCCCGTCGAAGTGTCGCCGGGCGGCCTGTATTGCCGGTAGCGCCAGCAGAAACTCAACATTCGTGCCGGTGTGCGTAAAAAGCAGGTGCTGCACGGGGGTGATGATGGAAATGTGGTCAGGTGTAGCTTGTCCGCGCACGCCATGTGACGCGCGGGCGGCGCACGGTGACGCGAATCGTGTGCGGCTGCCCGTCGTAGCCCTGCGGCGGGTAAAAGCCCAGCGTATATTGGGCGCGCAGTTCCTCGACGACTTCCTGAAAGCGGATTTCCAGATGCGCGCCGCCGGGAGACCTGATGTAGCGCCCTCCGGTGGCCGCCGCCAGTTCCGCCAGCCATTCCGCGTGTCGCGCCTGTTCGGGAGTCCGCCCCGGAAAGTTGGCATTCTGGAGGTCAACGGCATACACCAGCACGTCCGCCTGAGCCGCCGTGCGCACGACGGCCGGTGCGCGGGTTTCGCTGGCGGTGTCGGCTCCGTCGGAAATGAGCAGAATGGCCCGCCGCTGCTCGGGACGGGCATCGAGTGCCTCAATGACGGCGCGCAGCCCGTCGTAAAGGCGGGTTTTCCCACGCGCGCGCAGGTGCCACACCCGTGGGGTAACGGTCGGTGACGAAGAAAATTCCTGGAGCCGCTCAATGTCGCTGCCAAAGGCATAGATGGCCACGGCGTCATTTGTACGAACCAGGGACTGGAAATGCGCGGCTGCCGCGCAGGCTCTCCGCAGCTTCGTGCGCATGCTGTCGCTGGTGTCAAGCATCACGGCGGCACAGAAGGGAGCGTCATCGGCGCTGAAATGCTCGATGCGCTGCGGAACACCGTCCTGAAGGAGGCTGAAATCCTCCGCGCGCAGTCCACGGACGTACTTCCCCTGACCGTCCATGACGGTGACATTGACAAGAACCAGTTCCGTCGTCAGGCGCAGGGTGTCTTCTTCTTCAGGGGATGTGGGCCGTTGCGCCAGAAGCGGGCGGCCGCCCAGGGCACAACCCAGTCCAACCCCGCAGGCAGCCAGCCAGGTTTGCAGCCAGCGGCGACGTTCCGGGAAGCGGAGACCACGGTCGTTTGACACCTGCACACCTCACTGCATTGGACTTTGGACGGGCTGGAACGTACGGGGACGAACGGGCCGGCTTCAGAGATCGGTTGCGCGCAGCACGCGCGACAGACGCAGGAGGCGCGTCGTTCGCGCGAGGATGCCGACGGAGACCGTATGGCGTGAAACCTGTTCGGATTGCTGCCGAACTTCCGTGCCCAGTTGCGCCAGCAGCGCGATCTGTTCGCTGAAATCACCTGGCAGGGGCGTGGCGTCTTCGCCATCCCCCCGGGCGCCCTGAAGGTCGCGCACGCGCTTGGCCAGTTTCTCGACCTGCTTGAGGTCTTCGAGGTCCTGCTTCGACAGTTGTGGGCGCGTCCCTTTGGGCACGGCATCGAAGCGTTTGGCCAGGCGGCGGGTCAGCGTTTCGAGGGCGCGGCCGGCTTCCCGCAGATCGCGCAGGGAACGTTCCTCGCGGTCAATCTGCTGCCGCGTTTTCATGTCCTCCAAATGTTCGCTAGGGGTCTGTGCCTTGGGGGCCAGTGTCCTTGTCGGCACCGCCGCCGGGCGCCCTGCTGCCTTCCCAGTTGTCCCCAGCACAGTTGGGAACAAAAGCCCAAGCCCCACCCAGTATGTCGGCATTCCTTTGAACAACACGCTGCGCCTCTCCGTTTCTGCCCGCTGAAATACTACGGTCTTTTTGCACCGGCGCAAGTTGCCCGGCATCCGGTTGCCAGCGGCGGATATTTCACGACTGCTCTCCCAGTCGGGTGACATCGGGTGGAAAAAAGATTGACAAGCCGGAGAATCCTTACCTATACAGAGTCACACACAAGATGTTGTGGAGATATACGGCTTGAGCACAATCAAAGTCACTCCACAGCCGGTTGTGGTTGGCTCCCTCCAGCATCCCAATATCAGGAGATTCTCCATGGCAACCAAACGCAAAGCCGCAGCAAGCAACCCGGAACCCGAAGCGCCGGCCAAAAAGACCGCAGCCAAGAAAAAAGAAGCCACGGTTGAAGCTACCGTAGCGACAACAGCCAAAAAGGCCACGGCCAAGAAAGCCACCCCGCCCAAAGAGACGGCCAAGGCCGTCGAGGTGGAAAAAGCCCCGGCCAAAGCCACGCCGAAAAAGACGAAAGCCCCGGCCAGGACTTCAGACGCTACACCTGCACCGAAGGCAGAGGCTGCCGGGAAGAAGACGAAAGCCAAGTCTGCACCGGTGGCGGAAGCCAAGCCGGCTTCGACGGTGACGGCCGACGCTCCAACGACGAAGAAGGCGGCCACCGGGAAGAAGAAGGCTGCGGCGAAGGCGGAGGCGGAGGCACCTGAGCCAGCACCGGCGGCCCCAAAGAAGGCCAAAAAGAAGGAAGCCGAAGCTGAAACGCCCAAAAAGGCAACCAAAAAGGCCAAGTAGTCCACCATTCGGACTGGAAGCGTTCTTCCGGCGAGTTGCCGGCTGGAAGTGTGGCCAAACGAATCGGTATGATGACGGGGCTGGATTTCCCTGCCTGGCCCGGCGCAGCGCGCCTGTCCCTGCATCTGTTGCGTGGTACAAGTCGAAGCCTTGCGCCCGTGCCTGCCGTCTGAGTTGCCATGAAGCTATGCCCCGTTTGTCACACCTGCTATGAGGACCGCGCCCGGTTTTGTGTCCGCGATGGCACGCAGTTGCTCACCGGATTGCCCGGCCCGACGCTGCTGCCCGGCGACCGCTTCCGGTTTTTGCGTCTGCTGTCCACCGGGCGGATGGGGGATGCCTATCTGGCTACGGATGCCGTTGCCAACCACCACGTTCTCATCAAAGCCCTGCCAGCCCACCTGTTTTCCAATGCGGAGAGTTGTCAGCAGTTCACGGCGAATCTCACGCGGCTGACGACGTTGCAGGTGCCCAACCTGGTGGCTTATCAGGCGGTCATCGAGATGGGGCAGGGGCATGTGGCGCTGGTGACGGAGTATGTCGTCGGGCATGACCTGCGCGAGGAATTGGCCGAACACCGGCCGCTGTCACCCCGCCGTGCGGCAACGGTTACTGCCGGGGTTGCGCAGGGGATGGCCGCAGCCCATGCCGTCGGCATTCCACATCTCGACCTCAAGCCGGAGAACATCCTGCTGTTTGCCGATGCCGAAACCCAGGCGCTGCGGGTGAAGGTGGCCGACGTGGGCTTGGCCTGTCTGAAAGAAGGGCTGGCCGGCTCGGTGACGGATGACACGGGTTCGGAAATTGCGCGTCTGCCCTACTACACCTCACCGGAGGCATGCCACGGCGAGGCACTGGACTGGCGAACGGACATCTACAGCCTGGGTGTCATCCTGTACGAGATGCTGGCTGGTCGTCCGCCATTTTACGCCAAGTCACCGGGCCAGGTTTTGGCGATGCAGACAGGCACGCCGCCCAAGCCTCTTTCACTCATCAATCCGTCGCTTCCCGAAGCGCTCGTTCAACTCACGATGCGCATGCTGGCCAAGCAACCGGCGGAGCGTCCCCAGACGATGCAGGAAGTCGGGGATGTCTGCCAGCGCTGGTTGCAAAGTCAGGAGGGTCCCGAAAGCTTCATACCGCCTTCCCCGCCAGATGGCGCTGCGGCCGCGGCTCCGGCGTCGGCGGCTGCTCCGGCTTCATCCGATGCTGCACCGGGTGTGACTCCGCTGCTGACAGCTTCCTATGACCTGCCGTTGCGGCTGACGATCATTGACGCCGACGACGAAGGCAATCGCTCCCGTACCATTCCGGGGCGGGTACAGGAAGCATCACCGCAGGGGATGCGGATTTTGACCGGCACGGTTGAAACCGGACAGCTCAACATCATTCGCGATCACACGGTGGCCTTCAAGAACCGGCTGGCGATTGAAGTTGACCTGCCGGATGGGACCGTGCGGATGAACGGTTATGCCGTGCGCTACCAGCGCGCCCCGGACGGCCGCAACTGGGTGGTGTACATCTACATCAAGGAAATGCCCCGCGACGACCGCCGTCGTTACGAAGCCTTTTTGCGCGAACGCAGCGCGTGACGGACACAGAGCAGGACCGCTGCCCTTGTCGCCGGCAGCCGTCCTGCTCGCTCCGGCGCAGTCTCTAGCGCGGACCGACAATCTGCCACCGCTGGTCGGGCACAGCCGGCAGCGGCACGCTCTGCACCAGTGACAGATTCTGCAGCAGCCAGATGACATTCTGCCCCGTGCGCTCATTGCGCCACACCACGTCCGGCTGCCCGTCGCGGTTGTAGTCGCCCAGCGCCCCCAGCCGCCACTCCGTCCCCGGCACCGGTAGCGGACGACTCCCCACCGCCGTCGCCCCGATGAACGTCACCACTCGCGCCGTTCCGGCCCCCTGCCGGTGCAGCAGCAGACCCAACTGCCCGTTGCCCTCAAAATCCCCGCTCCCCACAATCCGTTCGTCCGCCGTCAGACCGGGGATGACCAGCGGAATGACGGCACTCCGCGTCCGCCCATTCATCAGCCACACCTCCACGGCATCCGTCGCCAGATTGCGCCGTACGATGTCCGGCTGCCCGTCCCGGTTGAAGTCCCCCGTGCAACTGATGAACCAGTTGCGGTCGGTCTGTTCGGGCGTGACGGGAAGCGCCGCCACCGGACGCAGCCCGGCAAAGCTCCACACCGCGTCAAAGCCGGTGATGTCCTGATTGCGCCACAGCAGGTCGGTCGCCCCGTCGCCGTTGAAATCCGCTGTGCCGCCAATGACCCAACAGTCCTCTACAAACGGCAACGCCTCGCTGCGCACAAAGCTTGTCTCCTGCATCACCCAGATGGCGCTTTCGCCCGTCGTCTGGTTGCGCCAGACCACGGTCGAGTTCCCGGTCTGAAAATCGCCCGGCGGGATGACGGGCGGCGTCTTCCAGCGCCCGGCCAGCGGCAGGTCGCCGGTTTGCCCAAAGCCCACCGCCACGTCAGCAAAGCCCGCCGTGTTGGTGTTACGCAGGAAAAACGTCCCCGCCCGGAATACCCCCACCGTCGTCACACCATCGCCGTCCCAGTCGCCGACCACCGGCAGGTCGTTGGCCAGACCATAGAAGAAACTCAGGTCGGCGTTGCCAGAGGTGTTTTCGTTGCGCAGGAAGAAAAAGCCTGTGGACGGTCGAAACGCCCCGACGGTCGTTCTTCCGTCGCCATCCCAGTCGCCGACCAGAGGCAGGTCAGTGGGCAGCCCGTAGTTGATGACGATGTCGGGTGCGCCGGAGGTGTTTGTGTTGCGCAGCAGGAAGACACCACGCCGGAAGACCCCAATACTGTCAAAGCCTTGGCCCGTCCAGTCGCCTGCCACAGGGATGTCGCCCGCTTGCCCGAAGATCACGGTGGTGAGTGGCACACCGACAGCATTCTCGTTGCGCAGTAGAAACTGCCCGGCGCGGAACAACGCGACGGTGGTTTTGCCGTCGCCGTCCCAGTCGCCAACCACGGGCTGGTCGCCGGGCTGACCCAAGGGAACGGCAATGTCGGGCGGACCGGCGGTGTTGGACTGGCGCAGGAGAAAGCCCTGGTTGGGACGCCAGACGCCGATGGTCTGGGGTGGCACACGGGGGATGACGGTGAAGCTGGTGGCGCTGGTGGCGCTGCCGGCCGGGGTGATGACGCGGATGGGGGCGGTCACGGCGCCGACAGGGACGGTGGCGGTGAGTTGGGTGGGGCTGGTGACGGTGAAGGGCGCCGGCAGGTCGCCAAAGGTGACGCTGCTGACGTTGAGGAAGTTCGTGCCGGTGATGGTGACGGAGGTGCCGACCGGACCGGAGGTGGGTGAGAAGCTGGAAATCGTCGGCGGCAGGATGACAACGAAGTTGGTGCCGCTGGTGGCCGTGCCGGCCGGATTGGTGACGGTGATGGGCCCGGTGGTGGCGCCCGCCGGCACCGTCGCCGTGATTTGCGTGTTGCTGTTGACGGTGAAGGTCGCCGCAACGCCGTTGAAGCGGACATCGGTCGTGCCGGTGAAGTTCGTGCCGGTGATGGTGACGGACGTGCCGACAGGACCCGAAGTTGGGGAAAAACTGGTGATGGTCGGCGGCAGGATGACGACGAAGTTGGTGCTGCTGGTGGCTGTGCCGGCCGGATTGGTGACGGTGATGGGGCCGGTGGTCGCGCCCGCCGGCACGGTCGCCGTGATTTGCGTGTTGCTGTTGACGGTGAAGGTCGCCGCAACGCCGTTGAAGCGGACCTCGGACACCTGAACGAAACCGCTACCGAAGATGGTCACGATTGTACCCACAGGGCCGGACGGAGGTGTGAAGTTGCTGATGATGGGTGGCGTCGGCCCCGTGGTGACGACGAAGTCGGTGTCGCTGGTGGCCGTGCCGGCCGGATTGGTGACGGTGATGGGCCCGGTGGTGGCCCCCGCCGGCACTGTCGCCTTAATGACTTCCGGGTCAACGATTTCGAAGATGGCGCTGATGCCGTTGAAGCGGACCTCGGACACCTGAACGAAACCGTCACCGAAGATGGTCACGATTGTACCCACAGGGCCGGATGTAGGCGTGAAGTCGCTGATGATGGGTGGCGTCGACCCCGTGGTGACGACGAAATTGGTGCTGCTGGTGGCCGTGCCGTTTAGCGTGATGACGGTGATGGGCCCGGTGGTGGCCCCCGCCGGCACTGTCGCCTTAATGACTTCCGGGTCAACGATTTCGAAGATGGCGCTGATGCCGTTGAAGCGGACCTCGGACACCTGAACGAAACCGCTACCGAAGATGGTCACGATTGTACCCACAGGGCCGGACGGAGGCGTGAAGTTGCTGATCGTCGGCCCCTCGAACGTCACGGGCCGATTACAGCCGTTGAGCCGCGGCGTGAAGTTGCTGATGATGGGTGGTGTTGGCGCGGAAGCTGTCGTGACGACAAAGGGGACACTGCTTACGGCAAATTCCTCATCATCCCGTTGCACCTTGATCGGCCCGGTGGTGGCACCACTGGGAACCGTAGCCAGAATTTGCGTGTCACTCACCACTTCAAACGCAGCCGGAACGTCATTGAAGCATACCTGCAGGTCAACAACGGGCTCGGGGTTATCCACGGCATTGCCGACGTTTACCGTACTCACGCCTTCATCCGGCTGGAAACCCGTGCCACTGATGGAAAACACCGTTCCTACCGGGCCGCTGGTGGGTGTAAAGCCGGTAATGGTGATCTCCGTTGATGGGGCGAAGGTATGGGCAGGGGAGGACGAGAGGGCTGGAGTCCATGTCCCAGACGCAACACGGGCGGCGTATCCCTGCCCAGGCCAGATGACGCACGTCAAAAAAGTGATGCCACACAGCAGCAGAACCAGTCCCGGTTTGAAGAAACGCCTGCACATAAGCTGAATGTCCATTCTCTGATGAGGGGGTCGCCGCCTGTGGCACTGTCGTTGCTGCGACTGGGAATGTAACCCCGCCTGGTGACAGGCACCCCAACCCAATCAATAAAGGCTTACCAAAAGCCTGTACAGCATAGCTGAGCCGGGATGGTCTGACTATCCCGGAGATTGCTGGACAGATTTCTGCCGGGCTGTGAATCGGCTCTGGAGGACCACCCGCTTCGGATTTTTGGGATGCCGGGGGTACCCGCCGGTTGGCAAGTGAACAAAGTGGCGGTTCAGGAAGGAAGGGTCAGGCTGGGTGGTGGCGTGGGCGCCGACACCACGGTTTTGTCCGGCGTGCCCTGCCACATACGCCGTACGAAATCCTTGGCATAGGACACCTTTTTGCGCTGCATCACCCGGCTCAGGTAGGCATCAAACCGCTCGGCAAAGACTTCCGCCGCATAGCGCAGGGCCGTGGCGGCCGGCACAATGCGGGCAATAAGTTTGAACCCAACCCGCTTGGCAATCGGAACCGCGTCCCGAATGCTGTCAAAGTGATTGTCGAAGCGGATCGCCACGCCTTCGATAAGTGTCGCCATCCGAAACAGATACACCATCTGCCGGGGCATGCGCAGGTGATGCAGGATGCGCGTTTTCTCGAAAAGCTGCTCGACGGCCATCTGAACCTGGCGCTGGTTGGTACGCGCCAGGTGCCGCAGGTTCATGATGGTTTCCGTCACGTAGGTCAGTTGCTCGGCCGGGGTATCCGGGGCCACCATCTCCAGTTCATAGAGCTTGGCCACTACTTCGTCGTACTGATTGGCGTTGGCGGCCAGGATAAGGCCCAGAAACCGGTCGCGCGTCACCGGGTCGAGTTCGTCCACCATGCCGTAGTCGAGCAGGATGATGTCGCCCCGGCGGTTGATGAGAATGTTCCCCGGATGGGGATCGGCATGGAAAAAGCCGTGGACGAGAAGCTGTGAGAAAACGATTTCGAGCAGGGCTTCGACCAAATCGCCCAAATCGAGGCCATAACTGCGGATGGTCTCCACCGCGTCAATCCGCACCCCCTCACAGAACTCCATCACAAGCAGGTCTTCATAGGTCAGTTCGTGCGCAATTTCCGGGATGACCAGCCGGGGATGCCGGGGCTGTTGGGCGCGCAGACGCTCGGCGTTTTGTGCTTCGATGCGGAAGTCCAGTTCGCCAACGACAATCCGCTTATACTCCGTAAACAGAACCTCGAAACCACGGTACAGGTAGTGCTCGCCCAAAAACGGGCGCAGCCACTCCAGCAGCCTGCTCAGGATGGCGTTGTCGAGGGTGATGGTTTCCACCACGTTGGGCCGCCGGACTTTGACGACGACATCAACGCCCTTGTACCGCGCCCGGTGAACTTGCCCGACTGATGCCGAGGCAATGGCGTTGGGATTGAAGTCGGTGAAGATGTCCTCCGGGTTTTTGCCCGTGCGGCGACGGATGACGGCGCTGACGTAGTCCATGCCGGCCGCCGGGGTCTGGTCAAGCAGCCGGGCAAATTCCCGCGCATAAGTTTTGGGAATCAGGTCCTCCCGTACCGCCAGGATTTGCGACAGCTTGATGTAGGACGTTCCCAGCCGGGCAAAGGTATCCACCAGCTTTTTGGCGCGACGGGCATGCTGCTCCTCTGTCAGTGTGCGCGGAGCGCCCCACTTGATCCACCGCCGCCGGTCGCGCAGAAAGCTGACCAGAAACGGCAAAAGCGCGATGGAGACGACAACAAAGCGTCGCAGATGGCGCAGGTTTTCACCAAGTGATAACGCGCGCGAAAGAACCGGAGCGTCGAGCGTCTGCGCGGACATGGCTACCATGAGCGGGCGAAACTGTGTCCGTACACAACCGTTTCGCCGTGGTGAACATGACGTCGGGTGGGTACGTTAGCAGACATAACCAGCCCGTGCATCACTTTCGCGCGGCATGTCCATCGGGGGCTGCAATGTGGAGACACGACACGCGCTTGACACGGGACAATAGTCACCAACCAGGCTTCTGTCGGTTGGTCTGCGTACCGTGTTCCGCAGGCAGCGAGCCAGCCGGGGATGGTTTACTTGGAATGACCACATAGGTAGAAATTATGGGGAAGTCGTACCTGCTTGGGCGAATCAGCAGGTGTGGGCGGCTGATGTGGGCTGGAGACCGGGGCCGCCAGGGATGTCTTGGCGTGATGTACGGCGATTGGGGATACCGGTCAGGGAAAGGAAACCGATGATGCAGGATTGGATCAGCCTGATGGTTGTCGCCGGGGCAGCCGGTTTCTTGCTCCACCGTGCGTGGCAGGCCGTACGGGCGTGGCAGTCGCCAGCGCCAGGCTGCACCTCCGCCTGTGGCTGCCGGCAGGCAGTCCTGCGGTCAGGGAAGGGCCTCGCGGCCACACCTGCGAAGACCACCGGTGACATCCAGTAGGGGGGAGAGTAGCCATGCCGAAGCTGACACCAGACCGCGATGAGGGCGTGCTCGTCAAAGAGCATACGACAACCAAGGAACCGCCGATGTTTCGCGTCCTGCTCCACAACGACGACTACACGACGATGCCCTTCGTCGTGTACGTCCTCCAGCACATTTTCCATCACTCGGAAAGCGAAGCCACGCGCATCATGCTCAACGTGCACCGGCGGGGCATCGGCGTGGCCGGCATCTATCCGTACGAGATTGCCGAAACCAAGATGATGCAGACCATTCAGCTTGCCCGTGCCAATGAGTTTCCGCTGCTGTGTACCATCGAGCCGGCCGAATAGCGGCAGGCACAGCTTGTAAAGCCTGCCGGGTGCTTTCCGCCGCATCACCGGTGCAGGTAAAAAAGACCGGAATTTTTCTGGAACTTTTCCAATACGTCACAGTTCAACCCGCCTTGAGAGTAACGGTAGCCGGCTGGCCTGCCCGGCACTTGCCCGGCAGACGTGGCTACGGTTGCTCGTGGCGTAGTGTACATTCCTCCTCTCTGCTTGCGCGGTGGTTTCCCCCACCGCATTTTTTGTCTGGAGGTCTCTACGCCCGTGCCAACCGACTTCCCTGAACGACGCGCCACATTGCCCACACCGGAGTTTCGTCCGGCGCTGGCCTTTACGGCTCTGACGCCTTGGTTCGATGTCGTGGCCAGGGTGGCCGTGCGGGATGACTTCCTCAAGCGCCGTCTGTCTGAGCTGCTTCCCCTGGTGCCGGGGCAGTCCGTTCTGGACGTGGGCTGCGGTACGGGCACCCTGCTCCTCCGCCTGCACGAGCGGCAACCTGAAGCCCGGTTGTTCGGCGTGGATGCCGACCCGGACGCCTTGGCGCTGGCCGAACAGAAAGGGCGGCAGCAGAGGGTCAACTGGTCGCTGCTGGCAGCCTCGGCCACCCGGCTGCCCTTTCCCGACGGCTGCTTCGACGCTGTCGTGACTTCGCTGGTCTTTCACCATCTGACGACGCCGCAGAAAGAACAGGCACTGGGGGAAATCCGGCGCGTCCTGCGCCCGGAGGGAAGGCTGCTGCTGGCCGATTACGACGCGCCACGTACCTGGCTGGAGCGGCTGGCTTTCCTCCCGGTGCGTCTCTTTGACGGCTTCGATGCCACGGAAGCGCACGTGCAGGGCGCGCTGCCGGGGCTTCTGCAGGCCGCCGGGTTGACGGCCGTCGAAGTCTGCGCCGAGATTCCGACGGCCTTCGGTTACATTACCGCCTGGCAGGCCCGGTCGCCGGCTCAGGAAGCCCAGCTCAGGACGGCTTGACCGCCGTGATGATGGCGTAGCCAAGTTCCCCCCGCTCGATGGCTGCGGCGGCGCTTTGTGTGACCTGCTTGGCCCTGGGGAAATCCACATCCGGCAGTGTGAGCTTTTTCAGGGCCACCATGAGTTCCGCGCCCAGAATTTTCGCCCGGACACCCGCCACCATGTCGGCCAGCGCCGCGTCGTGGTTTTCCACAAGTCCCGGCGCAAACCCGGCTGCACCGAGCAGCGCCACATAGGTTTCCACCGGCTGCGCATCGGCAATGCAGGCCACCCAGGCGAGCAGGGTCTCCAGTTCCGGGGCCAGCGGCCCGCGCCGCGTCAGATCACTGAGGCCAACCTGCCCGCCGGGTTTCAGCACGCGGAAAAACTCCCGCGCCGCCTGGGGCTTGTCCGGGAAGGTGCAGTAGGCGCACTCACACACGATGGCGTCGAAGCTGGCGGCATCGGTGGCGAGCCGTTCGGCGTCGCCGACGACAAACCGAACCCGGTCGGCCAGTCCGCGCACGGCGGCGGCTTCGTTGGCCAGGCGCACGTTTTCAGCGCCGAAATCCACGCCGACCACTTCACAACCAAAGGTTTCCGCCAGATGCAGGGCGCTTGTGCCGCGTCCGGCCGCGACATCGAGTACGCGCGCGCCGGCCCGAAGGCCAAGCACCTGCCCCAGCCGTTCGGTCAGCGCCAGCCCGCCCGGATGAAAAGACTCACCGAACAGAAAGCGCACCACATCGCTTTCATAAAACTGCGCACAACAGGACTTGACCGCCTCCGGGGCGGTGGACTCTCCGGCAACGGTTCCAGCGACGGTGCTCATGCTTTTGGCTCCTGGGGAAAGGAAAAGGTGATGGGGCGGACCTGAAAGGGTTTGCCTTCCTTGCGCGCCAGCTTGCGCTCCCACTCCAGGGCTTCGAGCTGTTCCCGCGCCTGCTGGCGATAGCCGATGGTGTTGTAGGCGCAGAAGGGCACCTGTTTGCCGCCCGGCAGCAGGAACTCCTTGCAGCACTTCATGAGATTTTTCTGGTTGAAGGTGTAGGGGTCCATGAAGTCCTGGAGCATGATCATCTTCATCCGGTCGGCAATTTCGCCGATGCTCAGCGACTCGAAGCCACAGGCCTGACAGGACATCTGAAGGTCGCGGGCCGATTTGGCCGTGCCGGGGGCCGTCGAAGATGACCACAAGCCCTCCAGGGCAATTTTGATCTCGGCGCTGTAGTCCGGCATGACCTTGTTGGTGATGTAATCCAGATAGTCATACACATTGACGATGCGCGGCAGCGGCGTGACCGTGCCATTCTCGACGAAGGCGTACGTCACCGAGTTGCAGGTCGGGAAACAGCATGGCACGGGTACGAAGTCACTTTTGCGGAACAGCCCGTCGGTTTGCGTTTCGATGAGGGACAGGATGTCGGGAATCGTCATCCGCTGGAGCGGATCGTGTTCCAGGTGGCGTCCGGCGTGGAAGGCCGGCTGGAAGTTGACGCCGCGCACCGCCGGGTGCTCCATGGCGAATTTGACGATGCGTCCGACTTCGTGGTCGTTGATGCCGCGCTCAATGGCCGGCACGAGGACGGCCGTCAGCCCTTTGGCTGCCAGACGGTCGAGAGCACGGATTTTTTCTTCGAGAATATCCGGCTCACCCCGGATGATGCGGTAGGTCTCCCGATCAAAACCGTCAAACTGGAAGTACAGCGCCGGCTGAATCTCCGCCAGTTCGTCAAGGAAGGCGTCGTCGCGGGCGATGCGCTTGCCGTTCGTGTTGAGCATGATGAGGTTGATGGGGCGCTTCTGGGCTTCGCGCAGAAAGTCCAGAATCTGCGGATGCACCGTCGGCTCACCGCCGGAAAACTGCACCACCTCGGCGCGGCCTTCCGCCCGGACGAAATCATCCAGAATGGATTGGACTTCTTCGAGCGTGAGGCTGAAGCCCGGCCCGGCCTCGGCAAAGCACAGCGGACAATCCATGTTGCAGACGCTGTTGACTTCGATGATGCCCAGACAGGTGTGCTGCTGGTGGTCAGGGCACAGCCCGCAGTCGTGCGGACAGCCCGCCACGACTTCACTGTTGAAGTGCAGCGGGATGGTGCCGGGCTTGTTGTAGCGTACGTTGGTGATATACGCCTGCGCGTCACTGTAAATCAGCGATTCGTAGAGTTTCCCTCTGGCACGTTCACAGTCGCAGCGTTTGCGCATGAACACCTTGTTGTCGCGGACGATGATGTGGGCATCCACCACCTTGGTGCATTCGGGGCAAATGCTGCGGGTGAGTTCCAGAAACACATAGTTGGCATCCCGCTTGCGCGGCGGTTCTGCAGAAGGCGGGGAAGTGGCCGTGGCAGGTGAACATTCAGGAACGGTCGTGGTGTCGCTCATGGCGGTGATTCTCTCCAGTCAGAGGCATCGGTGAATCCTTCGCCGGGCAGTCAGACAGACCCAACCCGGCGAAACGTATTCCATCGCGGCATCGTCAGGAACGGGCTGGCAGGTCATAGGGCATACGGTGTCCGGGGGCGGCAGGATGCGCCGCCTAGCGCATGATTTTCGACAGGCTCTGGATGACCTTGCCGGCCGTGCCGGTGAGGAAGTTTTCGACCGCTACGCCGGCGGCCAGTTGCTGTGCCGCCGTTGAGTAGGTCGGATAGGCATGGATGGCGTTGGCCACATCCGTCACCTTGAGCCGGTGGTTGAGCGCCAGGGTGAACTCCGTGATGGCTTCTCCGGCGCGCGGGGCAACCATCGTCGCGCCAAGCAGTGTGCCATCGCTGCGCGAGATGACCTTGAGAAAGCCATCCGTATCGGCATCGCACACGGCCCGGTCGGTGCGGCTCATCTCCCACCGGCTGACCTTGAGGGTGTCTCCATACCGGGTGCGGGCCTGGGCTTCGGTCATCCCGACGTGGGCCACTTCCGGGTCGGTGAACGTCACCCAGGGCACAATGTCCGTAAACCCGGTCGTGCTGCCGAGCAGAAGCGCATTGCGTACGGCCAGGAACGCCTGCCAGCCGGCAAAGTGCGTGAACTGGTGTCCGCCCAGCACGTCACCAGCGGCAAAAATGTGTTTGACGTTGGTGCGCAGACTTGTGTCCACCGGAATGCCACGGGCATCGGCCTGAACGCCGGCCCGGTCCAGATCAAGACCCGCGATGTTGGGACGCCGGCCGGTAGCAATGAACAGCAGGTCGCCTTCGGCCGTGCCGGCTTCACTTTCCACGCGGATGGTTCCGTTCTTCCGGCTCGCGGCCCGCGCCCGGCCGGGGATGAACTGCATGCCCTCCCGCTCGAAGACCGTTCTAAGCGTCTGGCTGACTTCGGGTTCTTCTTTCGGTAGCAGCCGTTCTGCAACAAGGATGACCTGCGCGCCCAGCCGCTGGAACGCCTGCGCCATTTCGCAGCCAATCGGGCCGCCGCCAACGACGATCATCCGCCGGGGAAGTTCGTCGAGGTCGAAAATGGTTTCGTAGGTGAGAAATGGCACCTCGTCCAGCCCGGCCAGGTCAGGGCGGACGGGATGCGCGCCGGTGCAGATGAGAAAATACCGGGCCGTCAGGGTGCGCTCGCCGGCCGCCAGGGTTTGGGCGTCCAGAAAGCGCCCCGGCGCCAGAATGACGTCAATCCCGCTGCGCCGCAGCTCATCCGGCGCTTCGTGGGCGTAAATCTCATCAATGACACTCCGCACATAGGCCCGCACCTGCGCCATATCCGTCCGGGGCGGTTCGGCGACAATGCCGTAGTGCCCGGCCTGGCGCACTTCGTGGGCCACTTTGGCCGCTTTGAGCAGAGCTTTGCTCGGAACACAGCCCGTCCAGGTACAGTCTCCGCCGATGCGGTGCTTTTCGACCAGGGCCACCCTGGCGCCAAGCTGCGCCGCAAAGCCGGCCGCGGTCAACCCGCCGGAGCCGGCCCCGATGATGACGATGTCAAAGTGTTCGGTCATGGCTTCCGGTCAGGCGCCAAAGTGTGATGTCCGTACCGGCGTGTGGCGGCAGGTCCGGCGGGTAGGGGTGAAACGGACGCCAGTGTAGTCGAACGTACAAAACTTGGCACGCGGAAATTGTGCTGCCCGACGGATGCGCGGAAGCCACGTTCGGCCGGCGGGGTTTTTCGGCCCCGTGATTTCCCAAGGTTGCGTTGCGCCGGGCACTGTGGGGCGTGTAGTTTCAGATTGCCCGTCAAGCGTTGGCAGCCTGCTTTGTGTCGTCTTTGTGACCTGCTTATGACTGATGTTTCCGCCCAGCTTGAACGCCTGTACCGTGGGGAGCGCCCGCCAGCCGAGGTCTGGCTGGAGGTGATTTACCGCGCGCCGCTCGATGAGTTGTTGTATTGGGCCGACCGCCTGCGGGCTGACTGGCACCCGGATAACGTCGTGACCTATGTCATTGACCGGAATATCAACTACTCGAACATCTGCACGTCGGTGTGCACGTTCTGCGCCTTTTACCGCAAGCCGGGCGACCCGGAAGGGTATGTCCACGACTACGAAACGCTGTTTCGCAAGGTGGAGGAAACACTGGCGCTTGGCGGCAGCGGCATCCTCATGCAGGGCGGCCTGCATCCCGACCTCAAGCTGGAGTGGTACGAAGAACTGCTGCGCCAGTTCAAGGCGCGCTATCCCATTCACCTGCACTGTTTCTCGCCGCCTGAGATTCTGAACTTCGCGCGGGTCAACCGGCTTTCCGTGCGTGAGGTGTTGCAGCGGCTGCGTGCGGCCGGGCTGGATTCGATTCCGGGCGGCGGCGGCGAAATCCTCGTGGACGAAATTCGCATGCGCCGCCGGACGGAGTGCAACAGCCAGGAATGGCTTGCGATTATGGAAACGGCCCACGAGTTGGGCATCCCGACCACGGCCACGATGATGTACGGCATGGGTGAAACCGACGCACACCGGCTGGAGCATCTGCGCAAAATCTATGAACTCCAGGCGCGGACCGGTGGTTTCATCGCCTTCATTCCCTGGACGCTCCAGCCGGATTCCGTGCCCATCGGCAAGGTATTTCCAGACCGCATCGCGCCGGACATCTACCTGCGGTGGTTTGCAGCGGCGCGGCTGTACCTGCGCAACATTCCCAACCTGCAGGTGTCGTGGCTGACGCAGGGGTTTGACGTGGCGCGGCGTGCCCTGCGTGGTGGGGCCAACGACATGGGCAGCATCATGATCGAGGAAAATGTCGTCTCGGCGGCCGGTGCCAAGTATCGCGCCGACGAAGCCCGGCTGGTGCAAATCATCCGGGAAGCCGGTTTCATCCCCTGCAAGCGCAATGCGGCCTACCGCCGGCTGGAGACTCCGGCCGCGGCAGAAGCTGTCGCATAGAGGCTGACACGGCATGATACTGGCTCTGGTCGATCCGCTCTGGACGCGCCTCATCCAGTTCTTTCGTACGTCCTACCTCGAATTGCTCACTGTGCTCGCCTGGGCGGCGCTGGTCTGGGGGCTGGTCCTGCTGCTGACCCACGGCATCCGGGCGCTCGTGCGCCGGGCGGCAGCGGAGCTGGAGCCATCCTACAACGCGCTGCGCCATCCGGTGCGGGCGTTCCTGTGGCTGCTGGTGTTGCCGTTGGGGATGGAGTTCATCGAACTGCCCCGGTCGGTTCAGAACCGCATTGAAGCCGGTTTCAAGGTGACGCTGACACTGGTCGCCCTCTGGCTGGGTTTTGAGCTGGTGGCCGTGGCAACGGAGTTTGCTCTGCAGCGCCTGGCGGCAGCCAACAGCACGGATGAACAACGGCGCCGCTCGGCGGCGACCCGGCTGGCGATTCTGCAGCGGCTTATCCAGGTGGGCATCATCGTCGTCGGCGCGGCGCTGTTTCTGATGCAGTTTCAGGTTGTCCGTACGATTGGGGTTTCGCTGCTGGCCTCGGCCGGTCTCGTGGGTGTTGTGGTCGGTATTGCCGCCCAGAAGACGATTGGGAACTTCGTCGCCGGCATCCAGATTGCCATTACCCAGCCCATCCGGGTCGGCGACACAGTGATCGTCGAAAACGAGTACGGCCAGATCGAGGAACTCACCTTTACGTTCGTTGTCGTCCGGCTGTGGGACAAGCGGCAGCTCATTCTGCCGGTGTCGTACTTTCTCGAACGCCCTTTCCAGAACTGGACGCGCTACACGCCGGAACTCATCGGCGCCGTGTTTGTGCAGGCGGATTTCGGCGTCCCCGTGGACGCCATGCGGGCGGAGTTGCAACGGCTCTGTGAAGCGGACCCGAATTGGAACGGACAGGTCTGCCGGTTGATTGTCAGCGATGTCAACGAGCGTTCCATCGTCGTGCGCGCCACCGTATCCGCTGATGAGCCGGCCAAGCTCTTTGACCTGCGCGTAGCCGTTCGGGAAGGTCTCGTCCGCTGGCTGGCGACAACCGAAGACGGTCGTTACCTGCCGCGCATCCGGCAGGCCGACCTGCTGTAAGTGCCGGCAGGGTTTGGAATCCGTCCGGTCAGGCGGTTTACCTCTGGCTACAACAGCCAGCCAATGTCGGGATGATAGACCCGCCCCAGCGTGCGCCCTTCCAGGCTGCGGTGGCGCTGGTGATCGTGCATGCGCCGGACGCCCGTGTTGGAAGCCTTGAGTCCATAGGACAACGACTGGGGGCGGACGTAGTACGTCCCGAACACGGCCGGAACAAACACGATCAGCCTGTCGTCGCTGGCCAGGTGCAGGAACAGCTCCCAGTCCTCCTCGATGCTGTTGATGACGGGTTCGACCTGAAAGCCGCCGCACTGCCGGAGCTGGGCGGCGTCCCACAGGCTGCACAGGTCAACCTGATTGTTCTGAAAGATGGACGACCGGTAGGCCACGTTGGAGTACAGGCCCGTGATCCGTCCGGCTTCGCGCACAATGAGGTTGCCATAGACAACGGCCGCTCCGGTTTCCCGGATGGCACGGTAAAACAGAAACAGGTTGTTGCCCTGAAGCTCATTGTCGGCATCGAGCCAGCACACATACCGGTAGAGGGCCAGATGCAGGATGCGGTTGCGCACGGCGGCCGGGCCCTGCTGGCTCTGACCAAAGCCAACCCGCAGGGTGATGTCCGTGAGGGTTGCCTGCGCCTGCGCCAGCCATTCCACCGAGCCATCCCGTGAAGCATCATCCACAATGATGAGTTCGCCGGGGACGCCACAGGCGGCCAGACTGTGAAGCGCACGGCGGGCGGAAGCCACGCTGCGCGGCAGAAACAGCCGGTGGTTCCAGTTCGCCATGCCGATAGTGACGCCGTTGGCGTTCCACGGTTGCGTTACAAGTTGCGTCATGCCAGCCATCCAACGTCGGGGTGATACATGCGCCCCAGCAGGCGGCCTTCCCGGCTGCGCAGTTCGTTCTGGTCAAATATCCGGCGCAGCCGCTGGATAAGTGGCTCCGGGGCAAGGGTATGCAGGCCGCCGGGCAGGCGGTGGTAGTACCCCAGCACGGCCGGCACGAACACGATCAGCGCACCGCGCGCCAGCAGGCGCATCATCAACTCCCAGTCTTCCAGCAGGCCGCGCGTCGTCTGGTAGCCGCCGGCCGCCAGCGCCGCCGGGATGTCGAGCAGGGCAAAGTTGTCCACGTAGTTTTGCCGATAGACCCGCGCCTGAAGCGGCTCGTTGGAAAGCACATCGGGTTGGGTATCGCCCAGCACGAACAGGTTGCCGTAGGTCAGCGCCGCTCCGGTTTCCAGCGCAGCGCGGTAAAACAGCCACAGGTTGGCGGGTTCGAGGGCGTTGTCGGCGTCGAGCAGGCAGGCGTGGCGGTAGGCGGCATGGATTAGCCCCGTGTTGCGGGCCGCGCCCAGCCCGAGGTTGCGCGGCAGCCAGACGACCCGTACGGCCACATCGGGGTAGTGCGCCGCAAGGTTGAACAGGTACTTCTGCGAGCCGTCGCGGGAGGCATCATCCACGACGAGCAGCTCGCCGGCGACGCCCTGCGCCTGAAGGCGGCGCAAGCCGTCCAGCGCCGAACGTACAGCGCGGGGCAAAGCGAAACGATGGTTCCAGTTGGGGATGAGAATGGACAACCCGGCACGCTGGACCATGACCGCCCTCACCACAGTGCCGCAAAGGCCGCCCCCAGAGGGGGACGCGCCAGAAGCTGCGCACAGAGCGTTGTGATAAGCCGCGCCGGTGCGTCCGTGGCGGCAAACCGGCGCAGTACGGCCACGTCGGTCAAAACGCAGCCCGGTGCTTCGGGGCCGTCCGCCTGCCGCGCATCGAGTTTGATGGGGCAGGCGCCGGACAGCAGGGCCTCCAGCGCCCGGAACGCCTCGAAGTGGGAGTGCGCGTGGCGCGAAACCCACACGTAAAACCGGGTCTTCGCCAGCAGGCGCGCAAGCTGGGCGCGGCTCAGCCGTCCACGGTCGGGACGACCCTGCCAAGGTTCATCCGCCGGCAAAAAGGCCACGCCATCCGGTTCCCAGTCGGTCAGCTCTGCCACGAGCGCCGCCCGCCCGGCCGTGGCTTTGCCTACCACGGCCCATGGAATCGGGCGCAACGGGAACTGTTCGGCAGCCGTCGCCTGCACCTGCGCCAGCACCGCCCGTTCGGCCCGGGTTGGCGTGTGGTACAGAAACCGGTAGGGCAGGGAAGCCAGCGCCGCCGGCAGGGTTTGGGGGTGCCAGCCGACATCCACCAGGGCTGTCCACTCCGGGCCCTGGAACTGGCGCTGAAACGAGTCCGTGCCGACACACTCGGCGATGAGCAGGATGCGTTCCGCCGCACTATTGACCTTTGACATAAGCACCACAACATCCCGCTGTGACAGGCGTGGGTCATTGACCAGCCCGGCCCAGTTGACCGCGAGCACCCGGCGCGCCGGGGCCGCCGCAAGCCAGTCGGGAACGTCCCACAGCCGCGCCCGTGGCCGCCAGTCGTCCGGCAGGTCAGACCACAGGCGTGTGGCCAGATTGCCGTAAAGCCAGTCCGTGGCGCGGCTGTAGAGGATGTCAAGATCAAACGGGCTGGACATGGTTGGCAGGCGGCTGCCCCGCAACGATGGCGGCAAAAGCGTCTCCAAGGGCCGGCCGGGTGAGCGCGGCGGCATACATGGCCGCCAGCAGGCCGGCCCATCCCGACGTTGCCAGGGCTTCCTTCAGAGCGTCCAGGGACGGAAACACACAGGGTACGGTAGCAAAGCTGTCCGCATGGTTGGGGTCAATCTTGACGGGCAGCGCCCCGCACCGCAAGGCATCGTGGACGCGGAATGTCTCAAAGTAGGGAACCGAATGTTGGGTGCGCCAGATGTAAAGCCGCGCCTGATGCAGCAGCCGCTCCAGTCTGTCGCCTGTCAGGCGGCCGCTGCCGGGGCGCGCCGGGCCGGGTTCGGCCAGAAGAAGCAGGCCGTTTGGCTGCCAGCGGACGAGTTCCCGGGCAAATGCAATGCGCTCCGGCGTCCGCATCCCGACAAAAGCCCAGGGAAGCGGGCGATGGTCGCCCTGCGCCGGAAGTTGCTCCAGAGCCAGGCTGAGCTGCCGGAACTGCTCCTGTTCGGCACGGGTCGCCACCGTGCCAAGGACGTGATAGGGTAGCGCGCCGTATGGCTCCGGTAGTGGATAGCCGAACCATCCGACTTCGATGAAGTCTGTCCAGGCAATGCCCTCGGCGAAGTGCAGTTCAAACCAGGTGGTGCCAACGCATTCTGCCGAAAGCAGTGTGCGCCGGGGGGTATGGGCAACGCGGGCGCACAGTTCGGCAACGCGCGGGCCGAGCCGGGGTTCGCGCACGGCTTCCTCCCAGTTGACGACAACGACGTGGTCGGACGGCTCGCTGTCCAACCACTCGACCACGTTCAGCAGCCGTGCCGTGGCGCGGAGCGGGTCTGGCAGGTCGGCGTGAAGCCGCCGGGCAAAGTCTGCGTGATACCAGTTGTTGGTGTGGCTGTAGATGATGTCCATAGACATGATGGCTGACCGCCGGGTGCGTCTTGGCTGGGCCGTCCTGTGGATGCTGCTGTTGGGTTGCGGCGCAGCAGCCCAGTCAACGCTCGCCCGGCTGACCGGCAGTGTTGTGGATGGCGAGCGTTTGCCGGTCGCCGGCGCAACCGTGGTGGTTCACGATACGCGGCGCAACGTCGTTCGGGAAGTGACAACCGATGCGCAGGGGCGGTACGTCTTCACGGCGCTTGAACCGGCGACGTACCGGGTGGCAGCGCGCCATCCCACGGTGGGGGCGGCCGTCGAGATGCTCATCACCCTGCAACTGGGGGAGCAGCGGGACGCCCTGCTGGTGCTCGTGCCCACGCCGACGTTCGATGCCGAAGTGCGGGCCGACACGACGGCCATCGAGACGACCAGCGCCGGGCAGAGTCGCACCGTGGATGAGCGGAGCATCCAGGCGCTGCCGCTGTCCGGCCGCAACTTCGTGGACCTGGTGAAACTCTCGCCCGGCGTCACGCCCGGCCGCGAAAACGTGGGCGGCGGGCCGTTCAAGGAGCCGGACATCGGCGTTGGCGCGGCCGCCGCGCCGCGCATTGCCTTTGGCGGCCAGACCGAACTCAACACGCTTGTGCAGCTTGATGGACTCGACCACATCCAGACCGTCACGGGCCTGCCACGGGCAACCCCGCCGACCGAGGCCGTTGCGGCCTTTCGGGTAAGCAACGCCACGTTTGAAAGCGAGTACGGACGCTCGCTGGGCGGTTTTGTCAACATCCTGACGAAATCCGGCACCAATGACCTTCACGGCAGCCTTTACGGCTATGGCATCCACGACGCGCTCAGCGCCCGGCCGCTGCTGACCGGCTCGCAGTGGGTGCTGCGCCAGTTCCAGTACGGCGCCACGCTTGGCGGGCCGCTGCGCCGGGACCGCTGGTTTTTCCTGACCAGCTACGAAGGGCAGCGCCGGGCCGAATCGAACCGGTTTTCGCAGGTCATCCTGTCGAATCTCGATGCCATCAATGCCGTCCGGCGGCACTACGGCCTGACGCCGGAAACGTCCAATCAGATACGAACCGGGGACTACGACTTGGGCTTTGGGCGCGTGGACTGGCGGCCGAACGACCGCCATACGCTGGCCGTGCGGCTGAATGCGCTGGCCGGCACGGCGCGCGGTTTTCTGGGCGGCGGCGGCCGGGCGTCACCGGCTTCGACGACCGCCCGCGACAACCGGACGACGGATGTGACCGTCAGCGCCACCTACACGGCGGTGCTGACGCCGACGCGCGTCGGCGAAGTACGCGGGCAGTGGGCGCGCCGTGACTTCACCTTTCGCCCGCGTTTTGCCGAACCGGCGCTGGAGCTGCCCAACCTGATCGTCATGGGCAAAAGCACGTCCGACGTGGATGACTACCGCGAAGACCGGCTTCAACTCGCCGGGGTACTGACGCAGTTGAAGGGCGCGCACACCGTCAAGGTCGGCGGAGACTGGTCGCGGCTGGACGACACCGCGCGGTGGGATTTGTTCTTTCCGGCGCGCATCATTTTTGGCGGACTGCTCCCGGCGTTTCTCAACCGCACGCCCGACGGGCAGCCAAATCCGCAGCCGAGCACCTTCTGGTTTCCCTTCGTGACGGGCGCAACGACGGCGCCGCCAGTGCCCTTTCCCTTTACACGCGCCGTGCCAGAAGCCCTGCGGCCGAATGTCACCACGCAGCTTGTCCACGCGCATTACGGCCTGTTTGGGCAGGATCAGTGGCAGGCCGCGTCGTCGCTGACCGTCACCTTCGGTCTCCGGTACGACGTGGAAACCTATCCCCGCCGGTTTTTTGACCGGCGTGACCGCAACAACTTCCAGCCACGGGTGGGGGTGGCGTGGGCCGTGGGGCGCGGTGTCGTCCGGGCGGGCTACGGGGTGTTCACGGACCGGATAGCGTCCAGTGTCGGGCAGGTCATCTTTGGCGCGGAATGGATTTCACGCGGCGACGTACCCACCGCGCCCCAGGTCTTTGCCGATGTGGCGCGCTTTGCCGGGCGTTTCCGCCAGGCGACGATCAGCGGCCCCTCCTCGGCCACCTCGCCGATTGGGGCTGCGCGGGCAACCGATATTTTTCTGCGCGGAACGGCCAGCGCGCCGGCCGGCTATGGCGTACCGGTCGGGCAGCCATTGCCGCCGGGCACCCTGCCGCTGCCAACAGCGGAAAGCGGTGCTACGGCCAGTTTTGCCGACAACCTCAGCCGCCGGTTGCGCAATCCCTACGCCCAACACCTCACGCTGGGCGCGGAGTATCCGTGGTGGGGGGTGGTGTGGTCGGCGGCGTACCTGCGCGTGCTGGCGCTGAAACTGCCAGGCCACACCGGCAACCTCAATGCCTTTCAGACGGGCATGCTGCCGACGGGCAAGCCCATTCTGGCCGGCCGCCGGTTTGCCGAACTGGGGCACTTTTTTGTGACCGACAACCTTGGCGCAAGTGGCTACCACGGCGGCTTTTTTGTGGCCCGCCGCACCTGGCACCGGGGCTGGTCGTTGTCCGTGGCGCATACGTGGTCGAAAACGCTGACGACGGTGGATGCCGTCAACAATCTGGCCGACTACCCGGAGGGACTGACCCTGGAGCGGTTTTTGTCGCGCCAGCATGCGACGCATCGCCTGGCCGCGACCGTTGCCGGAGAAGCGCCACGCCCGACCGGCTGGCTGGGCGGCTGGCAGGGAGCCGTGGTCATCGCGCTGGAAAGTGGGCGTCCGTTCAACGTTTTTGCTGGGGGAGACTTCAACGGCGATGGCAATCCCAACAGTGACCGTCCGGGGCTGCTTCCGCGTAACAGCTTTCGGGGACCGGGATTCGCCACGGTGGATGTCCGCCTTGGCCGCCGCTTCCGGCTGAGTGAGCACCGCGGATTGGAAGTGACACTCGATGCATTCAACGTGGCGAACCGGGTCAACATCCGCGACCTGAATCTGGCTTATGGAGGAAGCAGTCTCGCTGTGCCGCCGAACCCACTGTTGCAGTTCGGCGCTCCGCGCGATGTGTTTGGGGCACGGCAGCTTCAATTAGGCGTCAAACTACGGTTTTAACCGCGACTTCCCGTGGTGGAAGCCATTTTGGGTGTCTGTTTGTGCAGGTGCTGACTTGCAGACCGGAACAAAATCAACAATCTTTGCCCCACATGCGCCCCGTACATTCAGGGAACGGCTGGTTTCAGGTGGTTTCCGGTCGTCCCGCATGACGTTCGGTTGGGGTGTCAAATCGGTCAGGTTGGTCATCACGGTTTGCAAAGGAGAGAACCGGTTGTGCATTGGCGGTGGAACTGGACAGGCAAGGGCTTCCTCTGGGTGTGGTTACTCGGTGTGGTTGGATTTGCGCCCGTAGTGGCGCTGGCGCAGCAGGATGGCGGCACGCGCCCGATACGGGCGACATCAGTGCACACCCTCGTCGGGGGGCGGGTACGGATACAGTTCACCGATGCTTTCCGTGGCTATCTGCGCCGGGCGCATGTGGCGTACGATACCGTCGGGGCCTCGGCCGCCGATGGCGACGCCGTAACCTTGCCGGTGGCGGACGGCCTGCTTGATCTGGCGTCGGGACGCGGCACGGCCGTATGGCGCGGCGGACTGGCGCTGGAAACGCCCAAAGCCGATGTCGAACTCCGGGGCTTTCGGCTGGATACCGTCGGCAAACTGCCGCTGGTGTGGGCCACTCTGGTGACCGAGGGTGAGCTCGACCGGACGGTGCCCATGTTCACGGCAACACTTCCCTCCGAACAGCTTCCCCTCCGGTTGATCGGCGGTCGTGTGACGACGCTCCGCAATGTCGAACTGCGCCTGACGGCGGAAGGCGCGCTGCTTCTCAACCAGCTTTCCGAACGTGAGATCTTCTCCTCAAACCAGATGGTCGGTCTGGTCAATCTCATTGCCATCGTCGAGTAGCCCTCTGCCCATTGGCGCGCGCCCATGAAGGTTTTTGTCACAGGCGGCACCGGCTTTGTCGGCGCCAGTGTGCTGCGCGAACTGCTCGCCGGTGGGGCTGAAGTCCGGGCGCTGGCGCGACGCAACAGTGACCGGCGCAATCTCGAAGGTCTGAACATCGAAGTTGTCGAAGGCGATCTCGACGATGTGGCGCTGCTGACCCGCGCCATGGCCGACTGTGAGTGGGCCTTTCACGTGGCCGCCCACTACAGCCTGCTGCGGCGTGACCGGGACGCCATCTATCGCGCCAATGTCGAAGGCACGCGCCACGTCCTGCAGGCAGCGCGCGCCGCCGGCATCAAACGCCTTGTCCACACCAGTTCGGTGGCGGCCATCGGCGTACCGCCCGAAGGCGAGGTCGCCGACGAGACGTTTCAGACCACCGTCAGGGAACTCGTCAGCGATTACAAGAAATCCAAGTTTCTGGCGGAACAGCTTGCCCGCGACGCCGCCCGCGAGGGGCTTCCCGTCGTCATCGTCAATCCCAGCACGCCTATTGGGCCGTACGATGTCAAGCCCACACCGACCGGCGACATCGTGTTGCGCTTCCTGCAACGGCGCATGCCGGCCTACGTGGACACGGGGATGAACCTGATTCACGTGCGGGATGTCGCCATCGGGCATATCCGTGCCGCCGAGAAGGGGCGCGTCGGCGAGCGGTACATCCTCGGCCACCGGAACATGACGCTCAAGGAAATTCTGGACACCCTGGCGGCCATTACCGGGCTGCCGGCCCCAACGCGCCGCCTGCCCCACTGGTTGCCTGTTGTCGTTGGCGCAGTGGATGAATTCTTCCTGAGTCGGCTGACGGGAAAGCCGCCGACGGTCGCCTTTGATTCAGCCCGCATGGCAGCGCATCCGATGTATTATGACGCAACGCGCGCCGTGACCTACCTGGGCCTGCCCCAGACGCCCATCGAGACGGCGTTGCAGGAAGCTGTAACCTGGTTTCGGGACCATGGCTACGTCTGAGCGAGACGGTTGCATGAACCTTCTGGAATCCGTACCTGCTGTCGTTCCTGCAGTTCGGGAGTGCGCCGAACCGGCGCTTCCAACCCCATCTGACCTGGCCGTGTGTGTGTGGGGCTGGCTTGATGTTGCCGAATGTGCGCGTCTGGTCGAGGGGGTCTATGCCGCTCGTGACCACTGGGTGGAAGCCTTTGGTGGATTGCAGTTTTCCCTGGGGCGCGCCTGGTACACCGACCTCGAAATGGAACGCGAGGCGGACTACTTTGCCGAAGCCGCCGAACGCAATGCCCTGGTCGAAAGGTATGCCCCGGGCCTGCAGCGCCGGATGCGCCGCCTGCTGCGCGCGGCGGTCAGGCAGCCGGTCATTCAGCGGGAGGGTTGGTGCGGGGCCGGGGTGCACATCTTCCCGGCCGGCGGTTGGGTGGCCCATCAGGGCGGCGAAATCCACTTCGACATCGAAGGGCTGCGGCCCGAACAGCTTGCCGCCCGCGCGCCGGCGCTCACCGTGGTCGTCATGCTTCAGCCGCCACAGTCCGGCGGCGGTCTGCGATTGTGGGACGCCCGTTTCGATGGCGATGAAATCCCGTCGCCAGCGCAGTTGGAGCAGCCCAGTGCGTCCGTTACCTATGGCATCGGCGACGCACTGATCTTCGACAGCTACCGCCTGCACTGGATTGAACCCTTTGACGGCGACCGCGACCGCATCTCCGCAACGGTGCATGCCGTCCGGGTGGGCGCAGTCTGGGAGAGCTGGTTCTGACCGCGCCCGGCGCGGCCCGCCAGGCAGAGTACCGGCCGCGTTACAGTGGCAGGTACTTGCCGATAATGGCCGCCAGCCGCCGGCGCGTTTCGGGAAACACCAGGTCCGGGCGCGTCATAATGGCGTTTTTGAGCGCGGAAGCGTAGGGCGAGGTGGGATTGGTTGCGGCCAGGCGGCGGAGCGTTCCCCGCACGATGCGCTGCGCGGTGGCCACGTTGCGGTTGAGGTAGTCAATGACCATTTCCACCGTCACATCGGCATGACCCGGATGCCAGCAGTCGTAATCCGTGACCATTGCCAGCGTGGCGTAACTCATTTCCGCTTCGCGTGCGAGTTTGGCTTCCTGGAGGTTGGTCATCCCGATGATGTCCATGCCCCATTGCCGGTACACATTCGACTCGGCACGGGTGGAAAACGCCGGACCCTCCATGCACAGGTACGTGCCGCCCCGGTGGACGGTCACACCGTCCAGTTCGCGTCCGGCTGCTTCCAGCGCGTCGCACAACACCGGGCACACGGGGTCAGCAAAGGTGATGTGGGCCACGATGCCTTCGCCGAAGAAGGTGGATTCGGCGGTTCGTCCGCGCGTCCGGTCGAAAAACTGGTCGGGAATGACGACATCGAGCGGCTTGAGTTCCTCCCGCAGTGAGCCGACGGCCGAAATCGAGATGACAAACTCGACGCCCAGCATCTTCAGGGCGTAAATGTTGGCGCGATAGGGCAGTTCGGAAGGCAGCAGGAGATGTCCGCGACCGTGGCGCGGCAAAAAGGCCATGGGCACGCCGTCCAGCCGTCCGGTGATGATGGCGTCGGAGGGTTTTCCAAACGGGGTGTCGAGAAACAGCTCTTCTGTTTCCTCAAAGGCTTCCATGCGGTAAAAACCACTCCCGCCAATGACGGCATACTTGATGGGCGACGAAGGTAAGGTGGTCATACAGGCGTTGTACACTCCACAATGAAATCACCAGGTGAGCCGTACGATAGCATGACTGTAACCGATGGCATTCAGCGCCGCGCCCCGGATGGGAGCGCGTCCGTTGTGTCACCGGAGGCGACCAGACCGGAAACCGGCCCGGCTGCCTGGCATGTGCTTGACCGGCGGATTGCCTACCTGGCGCGCGCCTGTGGGTTGCTCCGGGGGACGTTCGTCCTGCCTGTGCCGGAAACGGCTGACCCGCCGGATACCTCGCCCGAAGCCCTCAACCACTGGCCGGCGAGGTTTTTGACGGCCGTCGCCCAGGAAGACGATGCCGCCTTCGTCCGGCGCTATGCTGCTTTGTTTGCTTCTGAGCCAGCGGCCGAAGCGCCACAGGTTGGGTTGTTTGACCGTTTGGCGGAGGTACCGTCGCTGGCAGCCTACGACGGCATCCTGGGGCGGTGGCTTGACGCGGAGGATGTCATCCACGTCGGCGACCTGATGGCCGTCCGTCGCCAGCAGGGGGGAAGCCCGCTGTTGCTGACCATGGCCGATGTGCATCCGGCGCTGGCGGTGTCCCGCTGGTGTCTGGTGACGGACGTGCAGCACCGGGAACGGTTCGAGCCGTGGCTGCGGCTGTTGCGTACGCTCGGAACGGAAGACTTCGATCCCCTGGCCATGCAGTGCCGGGTGCTGGAGCTGCGCGAGCGTCTGCGGGAAGTCCAACTGGAAGCCGAGCGGAACCTTCAGGCGGAACTTCAGAAAAAAGACCGGGAGGTGGCCGCCGTCTGGCAGGCCAAAGACGAGGAAATTGCCCGCCTGGGGGCGCAGTTGCACAACGTCCAGATGCAGGCGCAGACTCAGGCGGCGCAGCTTGCGGCCCGTCTGGCTGAACTGGAAGCCGCAGTGCAGTCGAAGGAAGAGGAGCTTGTCCAGGCGCACCAGCAGCTTGCCGAAGCCGTGGAAGGACTTCATCGCACCCAACAGCAGGCGGCGCAGCTTGCGGCCCGTCTGGGGGAACTGGAAGCCGCAGTGCAGTCGAAGGAAGAGGAGCTTGTCCAGGCGCACCGGCAGCTTGCCGAAGCCATGGAAGGACTTCATCGCACCCAACAGCAGGCGGCGCAGTTTCAGCACCAACTCCAGGCCATTCTGGCATCGCGTTCGTGGCGGCTTACGGCTCCGCTGCGGCGGTGGTTCGGCCGCGGGACGCCGTGAAATCTCCAAAATGCAACGCAGCCCTGCCCGCCAGAGCCGGTTGCCCCTGTGCTCTGGACTCGCGCGAAGTCGCCCCGGTGTGATATGTCATCGGAAATGTTCTCAAAAATACAAACTGGCGAAAACCTATGGACCTGACGGCACTGACTCAAACCTTTCCCCTTGGCAGCGGTGGTACGGGGCGGCTGGTCTCGCTCCCGGCGCTGGCGGCGGCCGGCTTTGGCGATATTGCCACGCTGCCGGTCTCACTGCGCATCGTGCTGGAATCTGTCGTGCGCAACTGCGACGGAAAACGCATCACCGAAGACGATGTACGCCGTCTGGCGCAGTGGGAGCCGACGGCTGAGCGGACGGCGGAGATTCCCTTCGTCGTTGCGCGGGTACTGCTTCAGGATTTCACCGGCGTGCCGCTGCTGTGCGATCTGGCCGCCATGCGCTCGGCGCTCGAACGCATGGGCCGCGACCCGGCGCTCATCGAGCCGCTCGTGCCCGTGGATTTGGTCATTGACCATTCCGTGCAGGTGGATTTCACCGGGCGCGAACGAAACCTGCCGACCCTGGGCGGCAACGGGCTGGGTGGCAACGGCACGCCGGCCGATCCGCTGACGCTCAACATGCAGTTGGAGTTTGAGCGCAACCGGGAACGCTACGAGTTTCTGAAATGGGGCATGCAGGCGTTCAAGACGTTTCGGGTCATTCCGCCGGGCATCGGCATCTGCCATCAGGTCAATCTGGAATATCTGGCGCAGGGCGTACTTTCCCGCGATGACCTGTACTTCCCGGACACGCTCGTGGGGACGGACTCCCACACAACCATGATCAACGGCCTGGGCATCGTCGGCTGGGGCGTGGGGGGCATCGAAGCCGAAGCCGCCATGCTGGGTCAACCCGTGTCGTTTCTGACCCCGGACGTGGTTGGGGTCAACCTCAAGGGCCGCCTGCGCGAGGGCGTTACGGCCACCGACCTCGTGCTGACCGTTACGGAAATGCTGCGCAAGGCGGGTGTCGTCGGGAAGTTCGTCGAGTTTCACGGGGAAGGGGCGGCGGAGTTGAGCGTTCCCGACCGGGCTACAATCGCCAACATGGCGCCGGAGTACGGCGCGACCATGGGCTTTTTCCCGGTGGATGAAAAAACCTGCGCCTATCTGCTGGCCACGGGCCGCTCGCCGGAGCACGTCGCCACGGTGCGCAACTACTTTGAGGCGCAGGGCATGTTTGGCATCCCGGCCGCGGGGGCCTGCCGCTATTCAACCGTTCTCGAACTGGATTTGGCGACTGTGGAAGCCAGCGTGGCCGGCCCGAAGCGTCCCCAGGACCGGATTGCCGTCGGGCGGTTGGCCCCGGCCTTTGGGGAGAGCCTCCAGAAGCCGGTCAAAGAAGGCGGGTTTGGGATTGCACCCGATGCGGTTGCCACACGTTATGCCGTAAGCGATCCCTACTTTGGCGACCTCGGCCACGGGGATGTCGTCATTGCCGCCATCACCTCCTGCACCAACACATCAAACCCCAGCGTGATGCTGGCGGCCGGCCTGCTGGCACGGAAGGCCGTGGCGCGCGGGCTGCGCGTGCGCCCCACGGTCAAGACTTCGCTGGCCCCCGGCTCACGCGCTGTCACAGCTTACCTGGAAAAAACCGGCCTGCTGCACGACCTGCGGCAGGTGGGCTTTGATGTTGTGGGTTATGGCTGCACGACCTGCATCGGCAACTCAGGTCCGCTCGATCCGGCCATTGAGGAAGCCATCACCACGCACAGCCTGGTGGCCGCCAGTGTGCTTTCCGGCAACCGCAACTTCGAGGCGCGGGTGCATCCCAATGTCAAAGCCAACTTTCTGATGAGTCCGCCGCTGGTCGTTGCCTTTGCCCTGGCCGGGCGGGTGACGCTCGATCTGGCGCAGGAGCCGCTGGGGTATGACGATGCCGGTCAGCCGGTGTATCTGCGTGATATCTGGCCGACGGACGAGGAGATCGGTGCGGTTCTGGCGACGGCTTTTGACCGTGACACCTACCAGCGGCTTTACGCTGATTTCACCTCTGAACATCCGCTGTGGAATGCCATTCCTACCGTCACCGGGCAGGTCTATCGGTGGCAGGCGGATTCGACCTACATCCAGGAGCCGCCGTTTTTTGCCGACTTCAGTCTCGAAACGGGTACGTTTGCCGACATTCATGGCGGGCGGGCGCTGGCGATCTTTGGCGATTCCGTCACGACCGATCACATCTCCCCGGCGGGCAGCATCAAGCCGACCTCCCCGGCCGGGCAATACCTTCAGGCGCGACAGGTGGCCGTGGCCGATTTCAACAGTTACGGCGCGCGCCGGGGCAATCACGAGGTCATGATGCGCGGCACGTTCGCCAATGTCCGCATCAAAAACCTCATGGTGCCGGGGACGGAAGGCGGCATCACGGTGCACCAGCCCAGCGGCGAACGGATGCCCATCTATGACGCCGCCATGCGCTATGCCGAAACCCGGACGCCCCTCTTTGTTTTGGCCGGGAAGGAATACGGCACGGGCAGTTCCCGCGACTGGGCGGCGAAGGGCACGGCGCTGCTGGGCGTACGGGTGGTGGTGGCGGAAAGCTTCGAGCGCATCCACCGCAGCAACCTCGCCGGCATGGGCGTCCTGCCGTGCCAGTTCACCGGCGGCGTCACGGTACAGTCGCTGGCGCTTGACGGCAGCGAAACCTATGCCCTGGAAGGTTTGTCCGGTGGCGTCAGCCCGCGCCAGATGGTGACGCTCGTGATTGAACGGGCTAACGGGACGGTGGAGCGCATCCCGGTGCAGCTCCGCCTCGACACCCCGGTGGAGATTGACTATTACCGCCACGGCGGAATTTTGCCCTACGTGCTCCGGCAAATGCTAACGTAGCGGGCTTGGGTGGAACACCGCCGTCAAACGCTGTGGCGGGCTGAACGACGAAGCCGGAGGAAACACGCTTCTTGCAAGACCTGAAGGACATATCGCGGATGCGCCTGACGATTTTCCGCGATTACGGCTGGCTGCTGTATTCCCTCGTCCTCCGCGATTTGCGCGGGCGGTACAAGGGTTCGGTACTCGGTTTCTTCTGGACGTTCCTCAACCCGCTGCTGCTGATGCTGACCTACAGTATCGTCTTCGGGTACTTCCTGCAGGTCAACGCGCCAGCCTATCCGGTCTTTATCCTCAGCGGCCTGCTCCCGTGGATATGGTTTTCGACGGCCCTGCTGCAAGGTTCGACCTCGATTCTGGAAGGCGCTTCGTACGTCGGTAAGACCATTTTCCCCACGCCGGTGCTGCCGCTCGTGCCGGTGCTGGCCGGGATGGTCAACTACCTGCTGTCGCTGCCGCTGCTGTTGTTGCTCCTGCTCGTGTTTCGGCTGCCGCTGGGGTGGGGACTGGTGTGCTTTCCGGTGTTGCTTCTCATTCAGGCGCTGCTGCTGTCCGGGCTGACAATGGCGCTGTCGGCGCTCAGCGTGACGTTTCGGGATACGCAGCACCTGCTCGGCCACATCGTGACCATTCTCTTCTTTATGATGCCGATTATGTATCCGCTGACGGCGATTCCCGAACGGGCGCGGTGGATTGTCGAGCACAATCCGCTGGTGGGACTTTTTTACGGCTACCAGCAGATATTCTATTATGGCGAAGTCCCTGACCCGCGCCGGTTGCTGTGGCTGTTGGTGCTGGCCGTGGCGGTGTTCTACGGTGGGCAGTTCACATTCAACCGGCAGTCGGAGTCCTTTGCCGAACACATTTAGCGAACGCACGCCAGCGCCGGTTGTGGGGCGCGTGGGAGGCGCACGTTTGGGCATCTTTGCCGGCTGCGCCATTCCGTTTTTCAAGTCCAAGGAGAGTGCCAGCTTATGAGTGCACCGACGCCACAGGCTCGCCCTGTCATCAATCCGATTCGTACCCGGTCTGACTGGCAGGCCCAGCGGGCCGCCTGCCAGCAGGACCCCGGCGCTTTCCACGGCGCCATTGCGCGCCGTGAGCTGCACTGGTTCGACCCCGCACACCGGGCGTGGGTGACGTACGACGAAGCCGCCGCACGCTGGACGGGCTATGACGATGCGACCGGTGCGCCGGTGACGCCCGACCTGCCGCCGGATTTCAGCCCGTGGAAGCGGGCGTTTGACGACTCGGAAGCGCCTTTCTACCGGTGGTTTGCCGGTGCGTGGACAAATGCCTGCTTCAACGAAGTGGACCGCCACGTGCTTGCCGGGCACGGTGAGGAGGTTGCCTTCTACTTCGAGGGCGACCGCTGGGACCAGTCCCTGGATGAGGGCCGGGGCGGCCCCGTCGTCTCCTTTGCCGTTACCCGCAAGCAGCTTCTGCTGGAAACCGTCAAGGCAGCCCTGGTGCTTCAGAAGCTGGGGCTGCGCGCCGGCGACCGCATCGCCATCAACCTGCCCAACATCATGGAGCAAATCTATTTCACTGAAGCGGCCAAGCGGCTGGGGGTCATTTACACGCCGGTGTTTGGCGGTTTTTCGGCCAAAACCCTCAGTGACCGCATCCACGATTCGGGCGCCAGAGTCGTCATCACCTCGGATGGCGGCTACCGGAATGCGCAGATTGTGCCCTACAAGGAAGCCTACACCGACAAGGCGCTGGATGATTACGTTCCGGTGGCGGACGTGCTCGACATCGTTCACGACACGCTGGAACTGCTTACGGAGAAATCCACTTTCGGATGGTCGGGTGAGCATTTCCACGATGCCGTCATCGAGCATATCTGCCGGGCCGTACGGGAAGCCATTGCCGGGGACATCACCGTGGAGCGCGCCGACGCCATGCGCGGCGTCGGTGTGGGGTTGAGTGAACTGCGCCTGCTGTCAGCCAAGGCGAAATCCATGATTCGCACGGCCATTGCCAAGGCGCTTGTGACGACGCCGGCCCGCGTCGAAGCTGTCATCGTGGTCAAACACACGGGACAGGATATTGTCTGGCGTCCTGAACGTGACCACTGGGCGCACGACCTGCTGGCTGCGGCCAGCCGGCAACTGCTCGAAACGGCACGGGCGCGCGGGTTGGCCGTCGAAACCGAAGCCGATTTGCTGGCGCTGCCGACTGCGGATTTCATTGCCGTACTCTACGCGCATTCACGTCCGGTGCCGGTGGACGCCGAGTTTCCGCTGTTTTTCATCTACACCTCCGGCAGCACCGGGAAACCCAAAGGGGTCGTTCATGTTCACGGTGGCTATGTGGCCGGCATTGCCCACACGATGCAAATTGCGTTTGACGCGCGGCCGGGCGATGTCATGTATGTCATCGCCGATCCGGGCTGGATTACCGGGCAGAGCTATCTCATTTCGGCGGCGCTGACCACGCGCGTCACCAGCGTCGTGGCCGAAGGCGCGCCGGTGTTCCCCAATGCCGGGCGCTTCGCCTCCATCATCGAGCGTTACCGGGTCAACATCTTCAAGGCCGGCTCGACCTTCCTCAAGGCCATCATGAGCGATGCCCAGAACCGCGCCGATGTCGAGCGGTATGACGTTTCCTCGCTGCACGTGGCGACGTTCTGCGCCGAGCCGACTTCGCCTGCCGTACAGCAGTTCGGCATGGACCTGCTCTGCCGGCAGTACATCAACTCCTACTGGGCCACGGAGCACGGCGGCATCGTCTGGACGCACTTTTACGCCAACGAGGACTTTCCCCTGCGCCCCGACGCCCACACCTATCCGCTGCCGTGGGTGATGGGGGATGTGTGGGTGGCCGAGGAAACGGATGACGAGGGCGTCGTCCGGCGGCACCGCCCGGCCGAAATTGAGGAAAAAGGGGAAATCGTCATCACGCAGCCCTACCCCTATCTGGCGCGCACCGTCTGGGGCGATGTCGGGAAGTTTGCTGTGACGACGACCCCCGTGGGCAATGGGCGGGAAGCCGTGGCTGTTACGCCCGCCTGGCGCGGCGATTTCGAGCGTTACAAGAAGCTGTACTGGACGAAATGGGCCGGGACACTGGCCTACACCCAGGGCGATTTTGCACGCAAGTACGCCGACGGCAGCTTCAGCCTGCACGGCCGCTCTGACGATGTCATCAACGTGAGCGGGCATCGCCTGGGCACGGAAGAAATCGAGGGCGCCATTTTGCGCGACAAACAGATCAACCCCAACTCTGTTGTCGGCAACGTCATTGTCATCGGTGCGCCCCACCGCGAGAAGGGACAGACGCCGGTGGCCTTCATCCTGACGGCCGCGGGACGCAAGCTGACGACCGAAGACGAACGGCGGCTGTCGGAACTTGTCCGCCAGGAAAAGGGGCTGACGGCTGTTCCGTCGGACTACATCCCGGTCACGGCGTTTCCTGAAACGCGCAGCGGCAAGTACATGCGGCGTTTCCTCAAGAACCTGCTCTTTGGCGAGCCGCTGGGCGACACCACGACGCTGCGCAACCCTGAAGTGCTCGCTGACATTGCGGACAAAATCAAAGCCTGGCGCGAGAAGGCACGCCTGCGCGAAGAAAGCCGCGTGTTTGAGACCTATCGTTACGTGCGTGTGCAGTACTTCGACGTGGTGCCGCCCAAGGCCGGACAACCGGCCCAACGGATTGCGCTGGCCACGATTACCAACCCGCCGGTCAATGCGCTCAACGAACGGGCGCTGGATGAACTCATTACGGTCATCGAGCACCTTGAGCGCCGCGAGGATGTGAAAGTCGTCATCTTCACCGGCGAGGGCACCCGCTCGTTCGTGGCCGGGGCCGATGTCAAGCAGTTGCTTGACTTCAAAACCGTGGCGGAAGCCCTGCCCCTGCCCAACAACGCCCACCTGGCTTTCGGCAAAATCGAGCGGATGCACAAGCCGGTGATTGCAGCCGTCAATGGCGTGGCACTGGGCGGCGGCAATGAGTTTCAGATGGCCTGCCACTACACGGTAAGCGAGCCGACGGCCATCTTTGGGCAGCCCGAAATCCGGCTGCATCTCATCCCCGGCTACGGCGGCACGCAGCGGCTGCCGCGCCTGCTGGCGCTGCGGCGTGGAAACTGATACTGCCGGATGCTGTCAGCGATGCCGTCAGCGCCCGTCCGCATCAAAATCTGCGGTGTCACGTGCCCTGCCGATGCCGAGGCGGCCGTGGCCGCTGGCGCTGACCTGCTGGGGCTGATCTTTGCCCCTTCCAGCGTACGGCGTGTGGAAGTGGAAACCGCGCGCGCCATTGCCGCAGCCGTCCAGGGACGCGCCGAGACCGTCGCCGTGTTTCAGGATGCGCCTGCTGACGCCATCAATGCCGTCGCAACGCACATCGGTTGTGATTTCGTCCAGTTGCACGGGCAGGAAGCCCCGGCGCTGGCAGCCAGGGTCATCCGGCCGGTGATTCGCGCCGTGGTGGTGACGGCCGCCACGGCAGAAACGGAAGTCAGGCTGTGGGCGCAGACAAAGAACGTCGCCCACCTGCTGTTTGACCGCCCCAAGGCGCAACCGGAAGCCGACTGGGAAGCCTGGCTCGACCGCCTCTGGGCGGCGGTCACTTCCGGGACCGACCGCTTTCCGGGGAGTTTTGTCGCCGGCGGGCTTTCTGCCGAGAACGTGCCGGAGATGATTCGGCGGTGGCGTCCCTATGGCGTGGATGTGGCTTCCGGGGTGGAGTCTGCGCCCGGACGAAAAGACGCCCGACGGATGCAGGCCTTTTGCCAGGCCGTCCGGCAGGCGCTGGAACCGGTCTGAGTCCGGTCGTAGCTGCCAAAAACGAACGCCGACCCGGAAGGGGTCGGCGCATCCCTTTGGCTGTGCTTTCCGGTTCTGCCCTAGAAGGCTTCGTCGAAGGCGACTTCTCCGGTGACGCCGACCTGATAGGCCGCCACACGTCGTTCAAAGAAGTTCGTCACTTCCTGCACATCCTGCAGGTCCATGAAGGGAAACGGATTGCGGACGTAGAAGCGTCTTTCGCAGCCGAGTCGCGCCAGGCGCTGGTCGGCCACAAACTCCAGGTACTGCCGCATGTCGGCCAGCGACAACCCGGCCACACCGCCCGAAAGCAGGTCTTCCGCAAACTGCATTTCGCAGTCCACGGCTTCCTCAATCATCTGCACCAGGGCGGCTTCCATCGCGTCGTCGAACAGTTCCGGTTCTTCCTGCCGTACCTGGTCGGCGACGGCAAAGGCAAAGTTCATGTGCAGGCTTTCATCCCGGAAAACCCAGTTCGTCCCCGAAGCCAGCCCGTGCAGCAGCCCCTTGGAGCGCAGAAAATACACATAAGCAAAGGCCGCAAAGAAGAACAGACCCTCGACGCAACTGGCAAAGCACAGCAGGTTGAGCAGGAATTTCCGGCGGTCTTCACGGGTGTGCAGTTCATCGAGCAGGAAGATCGAATCAATCCACCGCTGGCAGAACTGTGCCTTGCGCGCAATGGAGGGAATGTTGTGGACAGCAGCAAAGGCGCGCTCCCGCTCAGCCAGGTCGGGAATGTAGGTGTCGAGCAGCGTCAGGTAGAACTGGACGTGGAGCGCTTCCTCGAAAAGCTGCCGCGAAAGGTACATCCGCGCTTCGGGCGCGTTGATGTGCTTGTAGAGGTTGAGCACCAGGTTGTTGCCCACAATGGAATCGCCGGTGGCAAAAAAGGCCACCAGGCGGTGAATGAGGTGGCGTTCCGCTGGTGTCAACCGGCTGTGCAGGTCAGCCACGTCGGTTGAAAAATCCACTTCCTCAACCGTCCAGGTGTTTTTGACCGCATTGCGGTACATCTCATAAAACAGCGGATACTTCATCGGCCGCAACGTCAGGTTGAAGCCGGGGTCGAGTAACATAATGAGTCCTCCTTACATTTCAGGCGCGCGGCGAACCGGTGCCGCGCCGCCCGAAGTACGAAACATTCTGCCCCTGGCCAGGTATGACGGGGATGGCTGACCGGGGTTACTGGCAGGCTTCACAGCTTTCCGGGTTGGCCAGCGAACAGGCCAGCGCCGCATCGTCCGATGGGGTGGGTTGTGGCGCGCCGGGGCCATTCCCGCCCGTACCGGCCGCGGTCGGCGCGACGGTTGCCTTGGCAATGGTCGTTGCCGGACGCGAGCGCAGGTAGTAGGTCGTTTTGAGGCCCTTCTTCCAGGCGTACATGTACATCGAAGACAGCTTGCCGATGCTGGGCGATTCCATAAACAGGTTGAGTGACTGGGACTGGTCAATGTAGGCCCCACGTGCGGCAGCCATATCAATGAGCGTCCGCATGGGCAGTTCCCAAGCCGTGCGGTACAGCCGCCGGAGGTCTTCGGGAATCGCGGCAATGCCCTGAATGGAGCCATCGGCCAGCTTGATCTGGGTACGGATGTCTTCGTTCCACAGCCCCAGCCGCTTGAGGTCTTCCACAAGGTAGCGGTTGATTTGCAGGAAGTCGCCCGAAAGCGTCTCGCGTTTGAAGAGATTGGACACTTGTGGCTCGATGGCTTCGTAGCAGCCGCAGATTGAGGCAATGGTGGCCGTTGGCGCAATGGCGATGAGCAGGCTGTTGCGCAGTCCCGTCGCCCGAATGCGCTCGCGCAGGGCCTTCCAGCGTTCGGGATCGGGCGGCGTAACGCCCCACAGATCGAATTGCAGAATGCCCTGGGCCGCGCGGGTTTCAGGAAAGGCCGGGTGCGGGCCATGCACTTCGGCCAGGTCACAGGACGCCGCCAGCGCGTGGTAATAGACCTCTTCCTGGATGCGGGTGGAGAGTTCCAGCGCTTCGGGCGAATCAAACGGCAGGCGGAGCTGAAAGAACACATCCTGCAGGCCCATCAGTCCCAATCCGATGGGCCGCCACCGGCGGTTGGATGCGGCGGTGGAGGGGATGGGGTAGAAGTTGATGTCAATGACGCGGTCAAGTTGGCGAACCGCGATGCGGACGTTGCGCGCCAGCTTCTCGAAGTCAAACCGGCCGTCCGTGACATGCCGGGCGAGGTTGAGCGAGCCGAGATTGCACACAGCGGTTTCCGTTGGGGAAGTGACTTCGATGATTTCCGTGCAGAGGTTGGACAGATGCACGACCCGGCCAGGCTGGGCCGTCTGGTTGCACTTGCGGTTGGCCGCGTCCTTGAAGGTCATCCAGCCGTTGCCGGTCTGCGCCAGCGTCCGCATCATCCGCTGGTAGAGGTCACGGGCGCGTATCTGGCGGGTGTAGAGTTTTTCGCTTTCGGCCTTGAGGTACGCCGCCTCAAACTCCTCGCCATAGAGGTCGGGCAGGTGCGGCACGAGCTTGGGGTCAAACAGTGACCACGGGCCGTCTTCCTCAACGCGCTTCATGAAGAGGTCGGGAATCCAGTTGGCCAGATTGAGGTTGTAGGTACGGCGCGCTTCATCCCCCGTGTTGTCACGCAGTTCGAGGAAGTCTTCGATGTCGGCGTGCCAGGGTTCGAGATAGACGCAGCAGGCCCCCTTGCGCTTTCCGCCCTGATTGACGGCTGCGACCGAGGAATCCAACGTTTTGAGCCACGGGACAATGCCGTTGGAGTGCCCGTTCGTGCCCCGGATGAGCGACCCTTTCGACCGGACGCGGTGATAGGCCAGCCCGATGCCGCCGGCAAACTTCGACAGCAGCGCCACATCCGTATATTTCTGGTAAATCGCCGCCAGGTCATCTTCCGGCGAGTCGAGCAGGAAACAGGAAGAAAGCTGCTCGTGGCGCGTGCCGGCATTGAACAGCGTCGGGGTGCTGGCCATGTATTCCAGCGAGGACAGCAACTGATACAGCTCAATGGCTTCGGCCACCGTTTGCGCCAGCCCGCTGGCCACGCGCAGGAAGAAATACTGGGGCGTCTCGATGACCGCGCGCGAGGTGGGATGCTTGAGCAGGTAGCGGTCATAGACGGTGCGCAGACCGAAATATTCAAATGCCTGATCGCGCTCGTCGCAGATGGCTTCGTCGAGCTTGCGCCGGTTCTCGCTGACGAAGTTGCGAACGCGGTCATTGATAAGGCCGAGGTCGTAACCGGCAGTGATGGATTGCGAAAAGGAATAAATGTTCTGGTTGCGGACTTCCTTGTGAATGTAGGTCGCCAGCAACCGGGCTGCGAGGCGCGAATACTCCGGCTCCTCGACGATGAGCGAGGCGGCCGTGTTGATGGAAAGCTGGTCAAGTTCGGCCGTAGTGGCCCCATCGTACAGTCCACCGATGGTTTTGGTCGCCACCCGGTAGGCGTCTATATTCGTCAGCCCGGTACAGCACCGGCCGACGGCGCGGATGATCTTGTTCACATCCACCGGCTCGTAGCTGCCATTGCGTTTTCTGACACGCATGCTCGAAGGGATGGTCTCGGTTTGGCGGGCCGCAGCGGATTCGTTCATGGCAGTGACTTCTTTATAAGCAGGGACAACAAGGGCAGTGAGTGCGTCAACGTGCATGGGCGGAAACGCCGCAGATGTCGTCGTCGGACCCCGGTGCGCCAGCTTGTTCCCGTGAAGGATTACCTGGTTGGTGAGTTATCCGGGCAACCTGCCCGGTGAACGAGCGCGATTGTGGGCTGGAGGCGGCGGATTTGTCAAGGCGTCCGATACAAGATGTTGTGGCTTTTGCCCGTAAACCTACCATCCGTCGTAAGTTAAACCGTGCGCAAGGCCCCGCCGTCGCCCGGAACCCGGGCGAACCCTGGAGGCAAATCCTGGGCTGGACGGACGTCGCCCCACGAGCGCCAAGCTTCAGCGGGTCAGGGCGCGGGCGCGCATGGCCGCATGCAGGGCAAGCACCTGCTGGCGGGTCGGCTCGAAGCCTTCCGAGGTGTCAATCTCGAAGTCGGCGTAGCGCCGTTTTTCTTCCGACGGCATCTGGGCGGCGATGCGCTGGGCGGCTTCTTCACGGCTGAGGCCGTTGCGTGCCATCAGGCGGGTGAGTTGGATTTCGGGGCGGCACCAGACGACCACCACCACGTCAAAGCGCCGGTAGCCGCCGGATTCAATGAGCAGCGCCGCATCCACGACGGCAATGCCCTGTGGGTCACGGGCTTCGACTTCGCGCAGCAGGCGGTCCTGTTCGGCGTGGACGCGCGGATGCACGATGGCATTGAGCCGGGACCGCGCTTCGGCGTCGGCAAACACCAGGCGACCGAGTTTGGCGCGGTCCAGCGTGCCGTCGGCGGCCAGTACGTCCGGGCCAAAGGCGTCCACGATGTCGTTCAACGCCGGCATGCCGGGCTGCACAACGGTGCGGGCAATGTCGTCAGCATCGAAGACATGGCAGCCCAGTTCGCGCAGGAGAGCGGAAACATAGGATTTGCCCACAGCGATGCCGCCTGTAAGTCCGACGCGAAGCATAGGGCCACCTTGCCGGGACGGTTTGCGGGAGGGTTCAGTTGATGCCCATCAGCATGTCGGCGGCCTGCTGGTAGGAGGCAAAGACGCAATCGGCTGCGGCGTTTCCGCCACAGATGAGCGCCACCGGGCACTCGTACTTGCTTATTGGGACGCCGCCATCCAGCAGGGCAGCTACCACGGCGGCCCCAGCCGGCTCGACAATCTGGTTACATTCCGCCCACAGCCACCGCATCGCCTGGACCATCTGGCGGTCATCAATGAGGTGTACCGTATCCACGTACTGGCGTGTAACGCCGAAGGTCAGCTCACTCACGCTGCGGGGGGCCAGCGTATCGGCGATGGTACGCACCTGTTGGACGCCCGTCCGGCAGCCGGCTGCCAGGCTTTTGCTCATCGAAGGCGCGCCGACCGGCTCGACGCCGATGATGGTCACGCCGGGCTTTTTCTGGCGGATGGCTGCCGATGCGCCGGCAATCAGCCCGCCGCCGCCGACGGCCACCAGCAGGCAGTCCATGTCGGGCAGGTCTTCGAGCATCTCCAGTCCGACGGTGCCCTGTCCTTCGACGACCGAAACGCCGTCGAAAGCCGGGACGTACGCCAGACCTTCCGCCGCAGCATGTTCGAGCGCCCTGGCGTTGGCATCGTCCCAGGCTTCGCCGTGCTTGATGACTTTGGCCCCGTAGCGCGCAATCCGCATGACGCGGTCTTCGCTGGCGCGTTCGGGCAGGTACACAATGGCCGGCACGTCGAGACGGTTGGCTGCATACGCCAGCGCCAGCCCGTGATTGCCGCCGGAGGCCGTAATCACGCCGCGCTGACGCTGGGACGGATCGAGCTGGAGCAGGGTGTTGAACACGCCGCGCGCCTTGAACGAGCCGCTGACCTGCATGTTTTCAAGTTTGAAGTGAATGCGTGGGTGCACGTCACGGTGCACCAGGGGCATCGGCAGCATCGGGGTATGGCGGATGTAAGGGGCAATCCGCTCCCGCGCGGCCACGAAGGCTTCGAGGGGAATCGAGTACGACATAAAACGACTTGAGCCAAGGGTAAAATCAGTGCTAACCGCACTCAGTAGTGTCGGGCGTTTGGCCGCGACTGTCCAGTAAAATCTCTCTCCCGAAGACGACCGGGGGAGAAACCGCCGGGCGGCATGTCTGGCGACCACGATGCATGTCACGATGCACGTCAGGCGCGGGTGCGACTGCCTCGCGCCGGAAAGTCAGGAAATGATGTCCAGGCCAGAGAAGAATGGGAAGGTTGCCCAACCGTCACGCTATGCCTATCGGTTGACCATCGAGTACGACGGCTCACGGTATGCCGGATGGCAGGAACAGCGTCAGGTGCGTACGGTTGCCGGAGAGTTGCGCCGGGCATTGAGCGAAGTGCTTGGCGACCCGGCGCTTGACCTGGGCGGGGCCGGGCGGACGGATGCCGGTGTGCATGCGCTGGGGCAGGTTGCCCACCTGCGAACGGTAACGCGCCTGGACCCGGATGAACTGCGTCACCGGGTCAATGACGCGCTACCGAGCGATATTTGCGTTCTTGATGTCGCACCGGCCCCGCTGAGTTTTCACGCGCGGCACGACGCCATTGCGCGCTATTACCTCTACCAGATTGCGTTGCGGCGGATGGCCTTTGCAAAAAAGTACATCTGGTGGGTGCGGGACCGGCTCGATGTGGAAAAGATGCGCGCGGCAGCGGAAGTCCTGCGGGGTTTTCACGACTTCACGGCGTTTTCCCAGAAGGGCCCAGTTAACCACAGCCTGACGCGCGACGAGCGGGCCCGGACGGAATCGAAGCTCGTGGATGTGCATGAGCTGACCGTGAACCTGCGGCCGGGGATGATGGTCGTGCGGATTGGCGCGTCGCACTTTTTATGGCGGATGGTACGCCGGATTGTCGGGGCGCTGGTGGCCGTCGGCGCTGGAAAGCTGACGGTGGAGGACATCCGGCTGGCGCTGCGGCGGGCGCAGCCGAATGAGACCATCGCGCAGTTGACGGCCCCGGCTTCGGGCCTGTTTCTGGAAAAGGTGGAGTATCCGCGTGAGTTGGTTGACCCGCAGCCAGTGGATGTCCTGGCGCGGCTGGGACTGCCGGCCGAGCGGGAAGCAATGGTGCAGAAGTACCGGTCGGAGCCGAAACGCCGTTCACCGCCGCGGCCGGCGCGCCCCGGCCGCCCCTAGCTCCTGTCCGTCTGGTGGACAGCCTTGGCGGCGGTATAGCTGATGTTGAGATTTTTGCACCGATTCGTGCAGACTGAACCTCTTTCCGACCCCGTTGCGCGCCGTTGCCGCCTTCTGTCCCCCCGGAAGATTTGTCGGCAGCGGCGACGAAAATGCCGCGGCCGCAGTAGTGGCTTGTCGCCAGAGCAGAAATCGTTGGAGCTGAACATGAAGGCTACCTTTCCTCCGTGGAAATTGGACGTGCCCACTGCTTTGGCAGCGCTCGTTGCTGGGGGACTGGGTTTTGCTCTCAATGCCTTCCCTTTGCCGATTGGCAGGGACCTGCACCTTATCTTCGGCCCTATCCCTGCGCTCATCGTCGCTTTGACCTTCAGCCCGCTGTACGGGATGGTCGCGGCCCTGCTGGCCGGTCTCGCCACGGTGTGGTTGTGGGGCCACGGGCTGGCGCTGCCTTTTCTGGCGGCTCAGGCGTTTGTTGTCGGGTGGTGTGTCCAGCGCTGGAAGTGGCGGGCGCTCTTTGCAGATGCCGTCTTCTGGGTCGGTATCTCACCCCTGCTTTACTTCCTGCATGTCCGTTCCGGGGTGTACCCGGATGGCCTCGGCCCGGCTGTGGCCTTCAAGTATGTCGTCAATGGGTTGCTGTGCACGACCCTGGCCGATTCATCTCTTGGCTGGCCGGCATTCGGACGTCTGTTGGCACGGTATGGCGCCAGGCTGCCGGAAAACACCATGGCTGCCCGGCTGACACGGGTGCTGACGCTGGTGGCCGTCGTGCCAGCGTGCGCTCTGGCCGCCTGGTATGCCCACGCTGCATCGGACCAGCAGGAGCAGGAAGTACGCGCTGAGCTGACAACACAGACCAGGTTTGTGGCCAATGTGCTCAGTGACAAGCTCCTGGTAGCGCGGCAGGATGTGACCATACTTGCCGAACGGCTGTCCGAGATGCCAGACGACCCAGCCGCCGTCGCGCGCAGGTTGCAGCGTTATCACCAGCACGCTTTTCTGTTCGAGACACTTCTGGTGGCCGACACGGCCGGCAAGGTCATCGCCAGCAGTCCCGTGGTTTCCGAACCGCAGTTGAATGTTGCCGGCCATCCCTACCTGCAGGCGGCACTGTCCGGGCAAAACGTTGTGATTTCAGATGGTTTGCACTGTCCAGTCCCGGCGGGGAAGGACCCCTGCATAGCATTTGCCGCGCCGATTCGGTTGCCGGATGGCAGCGTGCGAGGCGTCGTCGAGGGGCGGATGACGACCACCCAACTCTCACGGCTGCTGTCGGGCAGTGTCGCCCATCGGGGTGAACCGTTCCACCTGGTCGTCCTGGACCGGCAGTCGCAGGTTCTGGCGACAAACCGCCCTGACCTTTTTCCACTGCTGGCCAAAACGAGGCTCTCCGACATCCGGGCGTATGACCGGGCGCTGTGGCTTCCGGTTCCTGCCTCCGGGCAAGAAGCCCGCTTCTGGGTCTGGCAGGAACGGGAGCCGGAGACCGGCTGGCGATGCTATGCCCTGGTCCCCTTCGCGGTTGTCCATCAGCGGGCGGCGACGGTGTTCATCCCGTTCCTGCTGGCTATTCCGTTTGTGTTGTTTGTAGTGGCGTGGGCGTCGGGTGTGACCGTCCGCCGGGTGATGCGGCCGCTGGACGAGTTGACCGCCACAGCGCGGGTGCTTGCCACCGATCCAGAGCGGGCACCAGACATCCTGCCAGACAGCCCGAACGGGCAAACCCTGCCGGCGACGCAACTGCCGGCAGAGATTGCCCACCTGACGGAGGCTTTCCATGCCATGGCCAGACAGGTGGGAAAGACGATGTCCTACCTGCGCGCCACGAACATCGAGTTGGAAATTGCCCGGCAACGTCTGGAGGACGCGCGTGACAACCTGGAGCGTGAGCTGGCGGCGCGGACAGCCGAAATCGAACGCCGTGAAGAAGCGCGTCTGCGGTCGCAAAAGCTGGAGTTGCTGGGGCACCTCACCGGTGGCATCGCCCATAACTTCAACAATCTTCTGACCGTGATTCTCAGCTACAGCTCGCTTGAACTCAGCCGGCGTGCCCCCGATGATCCGGCGTGTAAGGGGCTTCAGTCTATCCGGCGGGCGGCCGAGCGCGGGCGCGATCTCGTCAAGCAGTTGATGGCGTACAGCCGCGCCAGCGAAGCCAGCGCCGCCCTGTGCTTCCCGCTGCACGATGCCCTGCGAACGGTGCAGGGGATGGTGGAACGGCTTTTCAACGAGGAGGTCGAACTGACCACAAACTTCGCCGCTGGCGAAGTCTTCGTGTACGCCATCCCACAGGAACTGGAGCAGGTTTTTCTCAACCTGCTGGTCAATGCCCGCGACGCCATGCCTAACGGAGGCACGATCAGTCTGGAAACCACCCTGGTAGCCGATACTGCGGCGGAAGCCGGCGGCGTGGTCTTTCCGGCCGGAAGCCGCCTGGAGGAGTTGCTGGCGGCGCAGCCGGTCGTCCGCATCTCCGTACGCGACACCGGAACCGGCATCCCGCCGGAAGTCATGGCGCGGCTGTGTGAGCCGTTCTTCACGACGAAGGAACAGCACAAGGGCACCGGACTTGGGCTTTCAACGGCCCTGGGGACGATCACTTCCGCCGGAGGGCTGCTGCGGGTTGAAAGCGAAGTCGGGAAGGGGACAGCCTTCCACGTGTACCTGCCGGTGGCTGAGCAGCCAGCCTCTGGCGTTCCAACCTCTGGCTCACATCGGTTGTCGTTCCTCAAGCCGTCGGCGCAGGCGCAGCGGGTGCTGGTCGTTGAGGATGACCCGGACGTGCGGGCGACCGTGGGGGCAGCGCTTCTGGCGGGTGGTTTTGCCGTTGTCGAAGCCAGAGACGGGCAGGCGGCCTGGAACATAATCCAGCAGCAGGCCGGGCGCTTCGATCTGGTTGTCACCGATGTCCGCATGCCGAACGTCAACGGCGTTCAGTTGGCTTCCTCCATCTGGGAGACTTATCCCGACCTGCCGGTGCTCTTCATTTCGGGCTACGCCGACAGGGATGACACCAGACAGAGCTTTGCCTTCCGGGATAACCTCATTTACAAGCCTTTCACGGCAACTGAAATTGTCGAAAAGGTCAAATCCATGATGGACAAAAACACCGCCGAGCAGCCAACGAAGGTTGGCTAGCTGTGTGCAACAGCTAGTGTGGAAGGGCCCTTTCGGTCTCGGTGGTGGGCATTGCCTGGGGCTGTGGCTTGCGCCGGTAGTCGCCACGGCTGAAATACTTCTCCAGCCAGACGTAACAGCAGATGAAGAAATACCGGCTGCCCATTTCCTTGATCTTGAGCTTGGCCAACCCCGTACGCCGGTTGCGCCAGGTAATGGGAATGACCGTCCAGGTGTAGCCCCGGACAATCGCCTTGAGCGGCAGTTCCACTGTCAGGTTGAAGTGCGGCGACAGAAAAGGCCGGCAGCCCTCGATGACTTCCCGCCGGTACGCCTTGAAAGCATTCGTGGTGTCGTTGAGCCGGATGCCAAACAGCAGCCGCAGAAATGTATTGGCCAGCCGGTTGAGCACCCACTTGATGGGTGGGTAGTCAATCGTTCCCCCGCCTTTGACGAAGCGGCTGCCAAAGACGCACTCATAGCCCCGGTTGAGTTCCCGCCAGTAGCGGACGACATCGCGGCAGTCATCCGATTCATCCGCCATCATGATGACGACCGCATCGCCCGTGACGTGCTCAAAACCAAAGGTGATGGCGCGCCCAAATCCGTGCTCACCCGTGTTCTGCAACGGACGCAGGGTGGGAATGTCGGCACAGGCCGCCTGCAGGACTTCCCACGTGGCGTCCGTACTGCCGTCGTCCACGACGATGATTTCGTGTGGAATCTGGTGCAGCCGCAGTTCAACGTACAGGTGCTCGACGGTCGAACGGATACACCCGGCTTCATCCCGCGCCGGAATGACAACGGACAGGCGCTTCAGGGGCGGCAGGTTCGGGTCGGGTGCAAACATGGCTAGTCCTCGGAAAGCCGCAGCCACTCTGGATGTTGCCGGGCATGCTCTGCAATTTCAGCAAAGATGGCTTCGCGTGTGTACGTCGGCCGCCAATCATAACGGGTCCGGGCCAGACTTGCATCCAGCACCAGCCAGCCGACGTCGAACGGCCGTGGCGTCAGGTCGGCCGTGACCTCGTGCGGGCCGAAGCGGTCGGCACACCAGGCACTAAGTTCCGCCAGAGAAAAGCTGCTGTCCATGCCGCCCCCGACGTTGACGACGCGCGGAAGTCCGGCGTCCTGTCCGGCGTTCATCTGCGCCACCAGCAGCGGAACGAGGTCGGCCGGGTGGAGGCAGTCGCGTACCTGGCGTCCACTGCCGCCAAAACCAATGTAGCGCAGCGGCCGCCGCGCCGCGTAGGCGCGAATCCAGAAGGAAACAATGCCCTGATCAGCCTTGCCGAACTGTTCCGCTCCGGCCATAACCCCACAGCGATTGATGAAGACCGGCAAACCAAACGCCGCGCCGTATTCGAGCGCCAGCACTTCCGACGCCAGCTTGGCGCTCCCATACAGCGACAGCGGTGGCGTCGTCGAAAAGGTTTCCGTAATGCCAGCCGGCGTGAGTCCGTCCGCACCGGCGTTTGGGTCAGGGACAAACCGGTTGGCCTGTTCGCGCAGCGGCAGGGCGCACAGGGCCGCGATGGAATAGACCCGGCTCGTGCCAAGCAGGATGAAGCCGGCGTTCCACCGGCGGGCCAGTTCGAGCAGGTTGAGCGTGCCGACAAGGTTGTGTTCGAGCAGTTGGCGGGCGCCGGTTTTGCCATCCACGCCGGCCAGCACACTGGGGTTGGCGGCCGCATCAATAATCCAGTCACAGGGGGGCAGTCCTTCCAGATCGCTGGGCAGGCGAATGTCGCCGTGCAGGAGTCGAAAGCCGGCCTCGCGCAGCCGTTGCCGGTTGATTTCGCTGCCGGGGCGCACGAGGTTGTCCAGTCCGACCAGTTCCACACCGGTCAGCCACTCGCGGAGCACACGGGCCACGACACTGCCGACAAAGCCGCACATGCCGGTAAGCAGAATCCGCATCAGCAGGTCTCCATTTGAAAATGAGCCGGGTGGCCAATAAGGTTGTGATGACGTGAGAACCATAACACTGAGCGAGGAACCTGCACGTGCCTGCTCCGGTTTGCCTGGTCACCGGCTCTTCGGGACTGATCGGTTCGGAAGTCGTCGAGTACTTTCACCGCCGTGGCTTTGTGGTGCACGGCATTGACAACAACCAGCGCGCCGTATTTTTCGGCCCGGCCGGCGACACCCGCTGGAACCAGCAGCGGTTGATGGCGACGCTGGCGCACTTTCATCACCACGAGCTGGACATCCGCGACCGGGCCGGTGTCGCGGCTCTGATTGCTGAGTTGCGCCCCAACGTCATTATCCACACGGCGGCGCAGCCCTCCCACGACCTGGCCGCGCGGGTGCCCTTTGATGACTTCGACGTGAACGCCGTCGGGACGCTCAACCTGCTCGAAGCAGCACGGCAGCACTGCCCGGAGTCGCCTTTCATCCACATGTCCACCAACAAGGTCTATGGCGATGGGCCGAACCATATCCCGCTGGTCGAACTTGAAACCCGGTGGGACTACGCCGACCCGGCCTACGCCCATGGCATTCCCGAAACGTTTTCCATTGACCACACGCTGCACTCCCTGTTTGGAGCCTCGAAGGTGGCGGCCGATGTGCTGGTGCAGGAATACGGACGCTATTTCGGCATGCCGACGGTCTGCCTGCGCGGCGGCTGCCTGACCGGCCCCAATCACGCCGGCGTCGAACTGCACGGGTTTCTGAGCTACCTCATCAAGTGCAATCTGGAAGAACGGGAATACAAAATCTACGGCTACAAGGGCAAGCAGGTGCGCGACAACATCCACGCCGAAGATGTCGCGGCTTTTATGTTTGCCTTTTACGAGCACCCACGGGCCGGGGCGGTCTATAACCTGGGCGGGGGCAGAGAAAATGCCTGCTCAATTCTGGAAGCCTTCCAGATGGTTGAGGCGCTGACCGGCAAGCCGCAGCGGTACAGCTATGTTGACCAGGCGCGCATTGGCGATCACATCTGCTACTACAGCGATCTGCGGAAGATGAAAGCCGATTATCCGGGCTGGAACATTGAGCATTCACTCGCGGATATTTTCGCCGACATTGTCAAGGCCTGGGAAATACGACTCAAAGCCAACCTGTGACCTCTTGCTCACACAAGGGGGACGAAATCCGGGTATCTCTTTGCGCCAGTGCGGAAGCGCCCACAGGTGTTCGTCGTTTTCGGTTGTGACTGAATCTGCCTTGCGACGGAAGCGCTGGCCGCGTATCAAACCTTGAAGCACAGCCCGTTGCTCCTGGTGGTCACCCATGGATGACATCATCAGCACAGCCAAATCCATTATCACCGAGGAAGTCGCGCGGGCCGGATACCAGGTGGTGCGCATTCTGCTTTTTGGAAGCCGCGCACGCGGCGATGCCCGTCCTGATAGTGACTGGGACTTTTTTGTTATCACCGACCGGGAACCCCTGCGGGAAGAAAAACAGACTATTGTCGCAACGCTCAGCCTTCGGTTTGCCGCACTTGGCTTCTATGCGGATGTTATTCTTCAAGCGGAAGCCTTGGTACAGGCCCGCAAGGCAAATACTGGCTTTCTCGCGTACTACGTGCTCAAAGAGGGACTGCCGATATGAATGAGGATGCCGTGTTGCTCCGGGCTTGGTCCATGCAAATGCCAGCTTTTGCTTCCTCAAAAAGGTGCATTCCAGAGACAAGCCTCTCTCTTCTCGTAGAGCTAGAAGTTGACATTGAAATCAATCCGGTAGAAGCGCCGGTAAACGGCAAAAAAGGTGCCGAACTGGGGCGCACCCGTGTTGGCAAACACGTTGCGCGGATTGAAGTGGTTGGTCACGTTGAAAATGCTGACCGTAAAGCTGGCCGATTCGACGCCAGCCTTTTTGCCAAAAAGCGTCGGCTTGAGCCATTCCGGCACCTTGAAGGTTTTGGTCACAGCCAGATCAAGCGCCACAAAACGCGGGAAACGGGTGTTGTCCGCATTGCGCTGCCCGATGAAGTTCTGATTTTCGTCGGTGACGCTGAACGGGAAGCCGTCCCGCCACTCGAAAATGGGTGCCAGCTTGACCTTCCACGGCAGGGCAAACACCCCACGGGCAAAAAAGCGGTTGGGTGCGTCAATCGCGGCATTGCCGAACTGATCGCGACGAATGACCGGATTGGGAATGTCGCCAAAGTAGCTGATGAAGTCGTTGAGCTGCGCCCGCGTCTTGCTGCGGACGTAGGAAACCGTAAGCGTGTGGTCGCGCGTGAAGCGGATGTCGGTCGTGGACTCAAAGGCCCGGTAGGTGGCCCGCCCGGTGTTGAACAGCCGGATAATGCCGTCCGTCGGGAGGAGGATGGGTTCGACGAACAAATCATTGAACGTCCGGCTGTCGAGGTAGGCCAGCTTGGTCAGGACGTGCTTCGTGATGCGCTGCGCAAATTCCACCCGAAGCGTCCGGTTGAAGGGAATGCGGAAGTCGCCGCCCCGGCCGGGATCGTTCGTCGGGTCGCGCGCCAGGTCATAGATGAAGGCGCGCACCGGCTCGCGCAGACTGCCGTCCGGGTTGAAGGTGGCGACAATCGGCCGCGGCATGCTCCGAAAGGCCAGGGCGTTGAGGGGGAGTTTGTCGTAAAACAGCCCGAAACCGGCCCGCAGCACGGTATCATCCGTGCCCCGTGGTGAATAGGACAGGGCAATGCGCGGGGCCAGGTTGATGCTCGTGGCGGCCTGCTGGGTCTCGATGCGCAGCCCGAAATCGAGTTGCAGATTGGGGCGGATGAGCCACTGATCCTGCGCATAGCCGGAAACTTCGATGTTGTCGGCGCGCAGATCGCCCCGGTTGGCATAGGTGATGCGTTGCAACAGAAGACCGTTCGTGCGGCGCAGTTCAACCGGGCGGCTGGTCATCTCCCCCCGGTTGCGCATGGCGTTGACATCGAAGCCAAACTTGATGCGGTGCCAGCCCATGGCCTCGAACGCCGCCATGGTGTTGGAGAACTGCAATTGGTAGCGTTCCGTCGTGCGGTCGGTCGCCGTGTAGAAACGGCCCAGCCGCCCGACGGGTGTAATCACCATGGTGTCTTCGCCCTTGCCAAAGGTTTCGACGCCAATCCGCTTGTAGTTGAAGTGCGTTTCGAGCGTCGAACCGGCCCCGGTGGCGTAGCGGTGCGTTGCTGCCAGGGCCAGGTCGGTCGTCCGCTGGTTGGGCGACACCGGTACGGGGTTGAAGAAGTCCAGTCCGACGTTGCGTACCAGCCGCCGGGCGACATTGACCGTCGTCGTCAGGGTCTGGCGGTCCGTCAAAAACACATCAAACTGGCTGAAACTGCGGAAGGAATACTTGCGGACTTCGTTATCGGGATTGGGCAGCCCACGCACCACGGCCTTGTCCACGATGACTTCAAACGCCTGGGCGAAGAAAGCCTTGTCGCGGACGATGGGGCCGGAGACATTCACCCGGGGCGAGACATTGGCAAAACCAAACAACTGGCCGCTCCGAAAGCGCGGTTCGGGGAAGAAATCGTTGATGCCAAAGGTCCATTTGTTGCTGCCCGGCCGGGTCTCGATGCGGGTGACGCCGCCGGTGAATTTGCCAAACTCCGGCAGGTAGGGGTTGGTGAACACCTCGGCCTGCTGGACGGCTTCAAGCGGAATCTCGACCTGAAATGTTCCCGTCGCCGGGTCATTGCTGATGTTGCCGTTGACCAGCACGGCGCTCTGGTCTTCCCGTGCGCCCTTGATGCTGGTGCGCCCGTCGTTGGAGCGGATGACGTTCGGCACGGGCGGAAACGAGGTGAGGATGTCGCGTCCCCGCGCCGGCAGGATGCGCACTTCGGCCGGTGTAATCCGGTCGGTCGAAGCACTTCCCTGTTCGACCAGCGGCCGTTCGGCGTCGCCGCGAATCTCCACAACTTCGCCGCCGGTCAGGCTCAGGCCAATCGGCTGCTCGGCAAGAACCCCCGGTTCAACCACGTAGTTGTCGTCGGTCAGGGTGTCGTAGCCGGCAGCTTCGATGTTCAGGGTGTAGGTTCCGCCGGGCACGTCGGCAAAGGTCGCTTTTCCAGCGGCATCCGTCGTCCGGGTGAGGGCGCGTGCGCCGGGTGCCGCGTCCTTGGGGGCAAGGGTGATGGTGGCGCCGGACAGAGGCTTCTGGGAACTGGCGTCCGTGATGGTGAAGACGACCATGCTCGTCTGTTGTCCGTACAGGCTGCTGGCAAACAACCCCAGCCACAGCGCAATGATGAAGCCAAAATATCGTGTGTGCATAACAGCTTGTCAGGACGCTTCAGGAACGCCTTTCAGGATAAATCCGTCAAACAAACGTCGGCCACCTGGCGAAGTTTCAGCAGCGCCTGGCGCAGATGGCGGAGAAAACGCGCTGCGGCAAGCGGATGGAACAGCAGGGTGGCAGACATCTCCAATGGGCGGAGCGCATAGTTCGGGTCGAGTCCGGCGTTGAGATTGGGCAAATCCTGCTGCGCATCATCGCTGATGATCCGCACCAGCAACAACGGGAGTTCAGAACGCTGGGCGGCCCGGGCAATGGCATGGCTTTCCATATCCACAACCAGCGCCGTCGTTTGCGCGTGAAGCCGGCGTTTTTCTGCCGCATGACAAACGACCTGGGGCGTGGTCAGATGGTCGCCCTGATGCACTGTGAAGCCGGCCGCCGTGAGCCGGGCAGCAGTGCGGGCAAGCGTGGCAGGGCAGCCGGGCAACGGGTCGCCTTCCACCAATCGGGTGTGAACGCCCAGCACGACATCCCCAACGGCCAGCGCTGGCGACAGCGCCCCGCCAATGCCGAACACGGCCACCAGCGGACGACATGCCGGCGGCAGTGCCGTCAACGCGCGCTGAGCGGCACAGGCCGCATTTGCCGGCCCGATGCCGGTACACACAACCTGCACGGCCCCCGGCGCTGCGCCCTGGACGGCCCGCTGCTCGCCTGGTGTGGCGACGAACAACAACAAAGTTGGTGGCTGCGGTTGGGCTTGTTTCAGCATAAGCCGCTGATTATAACCTAAAACTTTGTGCGTTGGCTGTCCTGATGTCTGGTGAGGGAGTGCCCGTGTCCTGGTTTCGCCTTGGATTGCAAGCGGTGTTGGGTTTGGCCGCGGCGGGAGGACTGGCTTACATGCTTCTGGCTTTATGGTCGGCGGCCACGTTTCCCTGTCACCGGCTGGCCCGGAAACGGCTCTCCGGGAAGCGGCAACCGCCGGTGTCGTTGCTCAAGCCCCTACGCGGTGCTGAAACCGGGCTTGAAACCTGCCTGGGCAGCTTTTTTCAGTTGAAGTACCCACGGTATGAACTGCTTTTTGCCGTCCGTACGCACGACGACCCGGCCGTGGAGGTCGTCCGTCGCCTGCGCGCCCGTTTTCCGGGGGTGCGCGCCCAACTGCTCGTGACAGGCGAGCCGCCCTACGCCAACGCCAAAGTGTTCAGCCTTGAAGCTCTGGCCAAAGCCGCCGCTTACGACCTGCTGGTGGTGACGGACAGCGACACCAAGGTGGCGCCCGACTATCTCGACAGCATTGCCCTGGCCTTTGCCGAACGCGAGGTCGGTGTTGTGACCCATCCCTACCGTGGCGTCGCTGGCGGCGATCTGTGGTCCCGGCTCGAAGCCCTGGGCATGACAACCGAGTTTATGGCCGGGGTGGTTGTCGCCGAACGGCTGGAGGGGATGAAGTTTGCCCTGGGCCCTTCGATGGCCGTCCGGCGGAGTTGCCTTACGTCCATCGGTGGCTTTGCCGCCATGAAAGATTACCTGGCCGATGACTTTGTGCTGGGCGCGTGGGCGGCGCGCGCTGGCTGGAAAGTGCTCCTGTTGCCCCAGGTCGTCGAGCATCTCGCCACGGCGCAGGGCTTTCTGACGAGCTTCAGACATCGCCTGCGCTGGAACCGGAGCAGTCGGTTTTCGCGTCCGGCGGGCTATATCGGGCAGGGCTTCACCTACGGACTGGTCTGGACGCTGCTGTTTACGGCCGTGGCCCCGTGGCCGCTCAATCTGGCGACGCTGATCGCCGGTTGCGTGCTCCGGGGGAGTTTGGCTCTGGTGCTGGCCTGGCGTCTGAACGACCCGACGGTGAAGCATTACCTATGGCTGATTCCGCTTCAGGACATACTGAGTTGGGTGTCCTGGATAGGCGGTTTTCTGGGCAAAACAATTGAGTGGCGTGGCGAGCGTTACGTGCTGTGCGATGGCGGCCGGTTCGAGCCGCTGTCGCGGCCGGCTGTGATGGGAGAAATGCGTGCTGCCAAGTGAACGTCCGGTGTGGCGCGACGAGCTGGTGGTGCTGGCTGTGGCGTCCATCGTGTTTCTGAGTGCCTGTTTCGCTCCACCACATCTGATGGATGACGTGGATGCAGCCCAGGCGCAGATTGCCCGCACGATGCTGGCAACCGGTGACTGGGTGACGCCCCGGCTCAACGGCATTGCTTACCTGGAAAAGCCGCCTCTCAAGTACTGGCTCATCGCGCTTTCGTTCTGGATATTTGGCGTGTCGGACTGGGCTGCCCGGCTTCCCATTGGGCTGGGCGCGGTAGCGCTGTGCTGGCTCACCTTCCGCATGGGCGTCTGGGCGTTTGGCGCGCGCGCCGGTTTCCACGCCGGCCTCGTACTGGCCACGAGCATCGGGCTGTTTCTCTTCACCCGCATTCTCATTGCCGACGTGCTCCTGACCCTGAGCCTGGCCCTGGCCATGTGGTCCTTTTTGCGGGCGCTCGACCCCGCTGAACGCCATCCCCGGCGCTGGGCCGTGCTGCTGGCCGTGTGTCTGGCGGCCGGGTTTCTGTTCAAGGGCTTCATTGGGCTGGTGTTTCCACTGGCAGCCATGGGGCTATACGCGGTCTGTACCGGACAGTGGCGGCAGCGGGACTTCTGGCAGCGCCTTCCGCCGGTGACATTGGGACTTCTCGTTCTGGGACTGACGTCGCCCTGGTTCATTGCGGCCACGGTGGCCAACCCGCCTTGGTTTGACGTGGCCCTGACCAGTGAGCCGGGCAAGTACCGTGGGTTTTTCTGGTTTTTCGTCTTCAACGAGCATGTGCTGCGCTTTCTGGGCCGCCGCTACCCACGGGATTACAACACTGTGCCGCGCCTGTGGTTTTGGTGTTCACACCTGATCTGGTTCTTTCCCTGGAGCCTGTTTCTGCCCGGCGTGGCGCGGCTGCGGTTGACGCGCCGACCGGACGACCGCGCCAGCCGCATGACCCTGCTGGCCGTCCTCTGGATCGGCTTCGTCATGCTGTTTTTTTCGTTTTCGACCACGCAGGAATACTACTCACTGCCGATTTACCCGGCGGTAGCCGTGCTGCTTGGCGTGGTGCTGACTCATGACGGACGCTTCCAGTCGGTTGCGCGCTGGCTGACCGGTAGTCTGGCGGCGCTGGCGGCGCTGGCGGCCGGCGCGCTCATCGTCCTCAACTGGCAGACGCCGACCCCTGGCGACATTGCCCAGGCGCTGGCCAAAAGCACGGATGTCTATGCCGTGTACACCCTGTCGCTCGGCCACCTGGGCGACCTTACGCTTCAGTCATTTGCCTACCTGCGGCCGCCGCTGGCGCTGGCGACGGCGGCCTTTCTCACCGGAGCTGTGGGCGTGGCCCTGGTCCGGGCCGGTTGGGTCTGGTTGCCGGTGACGGTCATGCTGACTCTGCTTCTCGTGGCCGCCCGCCTTGCCATGGTCACCTTTGACCCCTACCTGGGGTCTTATCCGCTGGCCCAGGCGCTCATTGCGGCCCGGCAGCATCAGCCGGGGCAGGTGGTGGTGGACAATCAATACTATGCCTTCTCATCGGTTTTCTTTTACGCCGACCTGCGCCACGCCTGGCTGCTCAACGGACGGGTGACGAATCTCGAATACGGCTCCTATGCTCCCGGCGCGCCGCAGGTGTTTCTCGACGATGAAGGCTTTGTTGCTCTGTGGCGCGGGGCGGAGCGGGTGTACCTGCTCGTCGAGGATGTTCACCTGCCCCGCATTGAAACGTTGGTTGGAGCGACGGCTTTGCATACGATAGCGTCCAGTGGTGGAAAGTTTTTGCTGTGCAATCAGCCCAAAGTACAGCAAAACCTGGCTTCACCAGCGTACAAAAACCAGCCGAAGGTGCTAGGCTACATGGGCCCTGTCCCAAGCTGTGCGATTGTTCAATGAAAACAACCCTTTTTTCGGTAACGCTCAGGCGACGTGATGTGTGGCACGCGGATGCCGTCCGGTGAAGTATGACAGACGAAGCTTTGCAGCCAGCCATTGAGGATTTCAGGGGGTTTCTGGCAGGGCAGCGCGCACCGGCCCTGGTCGCGGCCTCCCTGGTGACGGTGTTACAGAGCGACATCCGTACCGTAAGCTGGTTGGTGCTCGACTGGGCAGCAAAAATGGCCCAGCAGCAGCCGGGCAGCAATCCGCTGGAGATTGTCCTGGCGGCGCGCAACAAGGTCTTCGACATCTTTTTTTACCGCGTCGTCCGCTTTGACCAGGTGTATCGGTTCTTTCCGCGCTTCGAGGAGCACCTGCTGGAGTTTTGTCCGCCGGCCTACCGCCCCCATCTTCAGGCGTTGTTAGCCCAGTATCCCTGGCAGCAGATCCGCCCGATTGGGGAAATGCGGGAACGGGCAATGTATGCGCTCGAAAAGCGCATGGAAGTACCGGTTCAGGAAGAGGCCTTCAACGAGAACATCTACCGCAACGTCACCCACAACGTGCTGTCGGCTGACCGGCGCTTTGAGTTTGCCGATGAACAAACCAGCGCCGATGTGCTGTCGTACCAAGGCAAAGTCAGCAGTCTGATGGGCGAGGTCGTGGGCCTGGTCACGGACAAGCGGGTGCGCCAGGAAATCATCGCCGCCAACGAAGCCGACAAGGAGGCGGAATACGAAACCAAACGGCGCTTCAATCTGGAGGATTACCTGGCGCAGTCGGTGGATTTGGCCGTGGCCTTCTTCAATGACGACTTCCTGCCGCAGTCCTGTCAGATGATGGACCTGGTGGTGGAACTGGCCCGGGCCCGGGACTTTTCCATCGAGAAAAGCCAGCGCCTGCAAAGCAAGGGAAGTCTGTTCAGCAGCCGCAAGATAGACGAATACTGCGCCTCGAAGCTTTCCCGGTTGCTGGTGGGCGATATTCTCACCAGGTTTGCTGTCTGGGACCCGGAAAAGCTCTTCCAGCAGCTTTTCGAGGAACCCGACCGGCGCATGCGGCGGGTGTTGCTCAGTGTGCTGGAAGCCAATGGGGAACGGATTTACCCCATGCTGTTGCACCAGCTTGAGCACTGTCGGCCCGAAACGCCCTGGTACTACATCCGTAACCTGATTTTCCTTCTGGGGCGCATCGTTTCGCCCAAGCCCGCCGAACGGGCCCGGGCCGTGGTGCTTGTCGGGCAGCATTTCCACCCGCGCACCGTACGGCAGGTCAACAGCCAATGTATTGCCACACTGAGTTTTATCGGCGGAGAGGCGGCGGGCGAATGCCTGCGCGCCAAGCTGGCGGAATTCAAGCGCCTGGACGATCCAGTGTCGCGCGACATCGCCGACAAAATTGCCATGGCTTTGATCGCGCTGGATGATCCCCTGTCCATGGAGGTTTCACTCGACCACGCCCTCAAGCACTGGAGCGATGAGTACGTCGAGCGCTTTGCCCAGACCCTGCTTTCTCCTCCAACCATCAGTTTTCTCATCGGGCGGGTGCGCGCCGAACTGACCAAACTCCGCCGTTCGTTCGCCTTCCTGGGCAATACGGAGGCGGCGACGCGCATCCTGCGCTGCCTGGCCTATCAGTACACGGACGAGGTGCGCGAACTGTGCCAGGAAATTGTGTCGTCACTGACGCCACGCAACGCCCTGCACGTTGCGGCCAAACATCTGCTTGACACGGCGACGCCGGCCCCGCTGCCGATGGCTGTGGACCGGACACTCAACCGGCTCCTCGTGCAGAAGCACCTGCCGGAGGCTTTTGTCTATGCCTGGGAAGCCGGTCTGACTGGGCACTTCCACATCACACTGACGGACAACACCGAGTGTCGGGTGGATTGGTCGCTGGGGCGGGTCGTCCATGCTTCTGTGCCGGCCTGCTTTCTCGAATCGGATAACGCCTTCTACTGGCTGTTCATGCTCGATCCGCGTGAAATTGCGCTGGCGTATTTCGACACCAAAACACCACCGGCCAGCCAGAACATCACGCTCGACACCCCGCTACTGCTGCACGAGGCGTTGTTGCAGCGCAGCGAGCTGAAGCAAATCTCAAGCACGGCCATCAAGCCGGATTCCTCATTTACCCGGCGTTCGATCCATGAGGCGCTGCTCAACCTCAAGGACAGCCCCGATCCCAAAACGTGCCGGATGGTGTGGGACGCGCTGGCCGAGCCGGCCAACATCGAAACGCTTCAGCAGCGCACAAAGCTGGGCAAGTACGACCTTTACAAACAGCTTTTCTATCTCATCCGGCAGAACTACGTCGCCGTGGATGCGCTGCGGGTCGGCACGGATGCCGCCGCTCTGGCGGATGGACTGAAGATGCTCGATGAGAACCTGAAGCGTATCCGGCGCAAGCCCCTGTTGTTTGCGCCGTACAAGGCCGTGGTTGAAATCTGCGCCGAAACGTCCCAGGCCACGCCGGACGAAGCGCTTCAGCTTACCTTTGCGACGCTGGGCAACTACTTCAAAGCCGCCTATGACGAGCGCCGGTTTCTGGTTGCCGCCATGATTGATGCCTGCGAACGGGCGCTGGAACTCGTCAACCAGTACCTGAAAACCAAGCAGGCCGGAGACAAAAAGGCCCTGCTCGACTACATGGGCTTTACCTTCCAGGTCCCGACCGAGGTCACACCGGTCGCGCCAGCGGCGGTTGCCGAAGCCACAACGCTCCAGAAACTCGAAAACATCCAGCTCATCAACGATGCTTTTGATGATGCGGCGGAAGCCCTGTTTGATGAGTCCTCAGTGGATGACCTGTTCGAGAACCTCGACGCCGTACTCACTGCACAGGGCCTGAGCGGGGGCAGCGCCACGATTGACAGCGGACTGACCGAACACGAAGAGTCCATGCTGATGGAACTCTACGACAACATTGCCGTGGCCTACGTCAAACCGCTCAAGGACTTCATGCGTGAAATCCAGCTCAACCAGAAGATCAAACGCCGGACTTCGCTGGAATGGATTGAAATGGTCGAGCCATCGGTCAACCTGCTCTACGGTTCGGCCGAAAAGATGGGCTACCAGAAAATCTGTGCGGCTCTGAAAGACATGCAGCAGGCGCTTCAGTCGCAGAAAAGCGTTCCCGACCAGGCATATTTCACCGAAGCGGCGCTTCAGCAGGTGCAGGCGAGTTACGAACGGCTGGCGCAGATGTTGCCCCGGACGTTTGCGCTCGATTTGTCGGCGTCAGACCTCAACAGCAAGAAGGAAGTGCTCATCGTCAAGTTCATTCTCAAGCAGATTCCAGAAATCAACGAAAAGCTGATGAACCGCATCATCCTGGCGGGGCTGTCCACCTTCGACAAGTTCATGCAGAGTTCGCCGGATGAGATCGCGGCGGTGACAGGGCTTTCCAAGCGGCAGGGCGAGGATGTGTTCATGAAGTTTTACCAGTACCGGCACATCTACTACCGCCACGACGATGAAGCCTACCGCGAGCGGTTTTACAGCATGTTTGATGTCAAGCTCAGTCTTCTGCGCGAGTTGCACCTGGAGATTGAAGCCCTGACCGAAGAACACCGCCGTACCAAGAAAGCTGAGCTGGAAGCCCGCATCGAGAGTCTCCAACAGGACCGGCAGCGTATGCTCTGGGGGCTGTTCATCCTGCTGTGCATCAAGGAAGAGTACGACCTGATCGAGTCGGTACAGCAGTCCATCTACGATGTGCGCATTCAGAAGCTCGAAGACTATCTGGCCAGGCTGGCCAAGCAGGCCGCCTGAAGGTTTTCCGGTCGGCTGCGGCGGCGCCTGAAGCTGTGGCGGCACGGCGCGCCGCTGATGGCTGTGAAAGGATGGAGGTGCCGTGTCAGACCGTCTCCTGATTGCCCTGGGCACTTCCAGCCAGGTGCCCACCCGCGAGCGCAACCACAACGCCTATTTCGTCCGGTGGGACGACGCCGGGTTGCTGTTTGACCCCGGCGAGGGCACACAGCGCCAGATGACGCACTTTGGCGTGGCGGCCTCCGACATCACGGCCATCTTTCTGACGCACCTGCACGGCGATCACTGTCTGGGCCTGCCGGGCGTCATCCAACGCCTGTCGCTGGATGGTGTGGCGCATCCCGTGGATTTGTACTACCCGGCGTCAGGTGCGGAGTACGTTCAGCGTCTGCGCCGGGCCTCCATTTTCACGGAGACGGCCGTCATTCGGGAGCATCCGGTTGATGCCCCCGGCGTCATCTGTGAGACGGCGCGCTTCCGCATCGAGGCACAGCCGCTCGACCATACGGTTGAAAGCTGGGGCTATCGTCTGGTGGAGCCGGACACAGTGACGCTGCTGCCGGAAAAGCTGGAGGCGCTGGGGTTACGCGGCCCGGTGGTAGGGCAGCTCAAGCGGCAGGGCTTCCTTGACCTGCCGAACGGGCATCGCCTTCAGGTGGCTGAAGTGGGGCGTGCCAAACGTGGCGGCTCGTTTGCGTTCGTGATGGACAGCCGACCCTGTGCCGGTGCCCTTGCCCTGGCAGCGGGAGTGGACACCTTGTTGTGTGAGGCGACCTTTCTGGAAAGTGAAGCGGCCGAAGCCGAACGCTACGGCCACATGACGGCCCGCCAGGCAGCGACGGTGGCCCGCGAAGCCGGAGCAGGGTTGCTCGTTCTCACGCATTTTTCGCGGCGCTACCGGCAGACAGACGGCTTTGTACAGGAAGCCGCAGCCGTGCACCCCAACGTCATCGCCCTGTCAGATGGCATGACCGTTCCACTGCGCCACACCGCCCGTCTGGCACGCTCCGGCGTGGCAAACGTGGTTCGGCAGAGAAGTTGATGACCACAACAACAGCCTCACAGCTCTGACCTGTACCTGTTGTCACAGCCGGGTTTGTCTGCGTCCGGGCGGTTTCAACGAGGCGATGGTGCGGCTGTGAGTTGACCCGATTTCCGGTATCGTTTACAAAATCTCCGTTTTATTGACGGTCAGACACGCCAACCCGCAACCTGAACAGAGGTGATCAACCATGGAAACGGCCATTTCACTCCCGCGCATCAACGATCCCGCGCCCGACTTTGAAGCCAAGTCCACGCATGGGGTCATTCGACTTTCGGATTACAAGGGCAAGTGGGTCGTGCTGTTTTCACATCCGGCCGACTTCACCCCGGTCTGCACGACGGAGTTTGTCGCCTTTGCTGAGCGGGCCGCCGACTTCGAGCGGCGACAGGCGCAGCTCATCGGGCTGTCGGTGGATTCCGTCCCGGCGCACATTGCCTGGGTACGCGACATCGAGCGTCACTTTGGCGTCAGGATCACGTTTCCGGTCATTGCCGACCTGGATATGAAAGTCGCCCAGAAGTATGGGCTGATTCATCCCGGCGCATCGGAGACGGCGACGGTGCGGGCCGTCTTCATCATTGACGACAAAGGCATTGTCCGGGCCATTATTTACTATCCGATGAACCTGGGGCGGAACATAGATGAAATCCTCCGGGCGCTGGAGGCCCTGCAGACTGCTGACGCCAACGCCTGCTCGATGCCGGCCAACTGGCGGCCGGGCGATAAGGTCGTCGTCCCGCCACCCCAGACCGTGGCCGATGCCGCCGCGCGGGTGCAGTCCGGTGAATATGAGGTCATAGACTGGTATCTCTCGAAAAAAGCGGTCTGAGGGCAGGGAGCAGGCAACGTGGCTGAATCACCCGGAACCCTGGCGGCAGCGATCGGTAACACGCCGCTCATCCGGCTGCGGCGCGTCACCGCCGGCCTGCCGGAAGGGGTGGAAGTTTACGCCAAAGCGGAACATCTCAACCCTGGCGGTTCGGTCAAAGACCGGGCCGCGCTCAACATGATCCGGGACGGGGAACGGCGCGGGGCGCTTTATCCCGGCAAGACGATTCTGGATGCGACCAGCGGCAACACTGGCATTGCTTACGCCATGCTCGGCGCATCCCTGGGTTACGCCGTCACGTTGTGCCTGCCCAAAAATGCCAGCCTCGAACGCAAGAAAATGCTGCGCATCTACGGCGCGGAGATCATCGAAACCAATCCACTGGAGGCCACGGACGGTGCCCAGCGCCTGGCCAGGCAGCTCGCCGCCGAGTACCCGGACCGGTATTTCTACCCCGACCAGTACAACAACGATGCCAACTGGCAGGCGCACTACCAGACCACGGCCAACGAGATTTGGGCGCAGACCGGGGGCCGTATCACGCATTTCATTGCCGGGTTGGGCACGTCGGGGACATTCATCGGCACATCACGCCGACTCAAGGAACTCAATCCATCGGTTCAGTGCATCTCCATGCAGCCGGACTCGCCGCTGCATGGACTGGAAGGGATGAAGCACATGGCGACGGCGCTCGTACCGGGGATTTATGACCCCCACCTGGCGGATGCCAACGTCGAGGTCGGTACGGAAGCTGCCCAGGCCATGATGCGCCGGCTGGCGCGCGAAGAGGGTTTGTTCGTCGGCGTAAGCGCCGGAGCCAACGTCGTGGCCGCACTCAATCTGGCCCAGACGCTCCCGCCCGGCTCCGTGGTGGTGACGGTGTTGTGTGATTCGGGAACGCGCTACATGAGCGAGGACATCTGGCAGGAAAAACCCCCGGAAGGAAAACACCCCTAGACGATGCTGGTGCTGACGACCGAACAGGAAGCGGCCATCCGCGCCCATGGCGAAGCCGATTACCCTTACGAATGCTGTGGTCTGCTGCTCGGCACTTTTGCTGCCGATGGCCGCAAAACGACGGTGGAGGTGATGCCGATTTCCAATGCGCGGGAGGAGAGCGCCAAGCGCAACCGCTTTCTCATCACGCCACAGGAACTCATGCGTGGCGAACGCTATGCGCGCAGCCGACAGCTCGACATCATCGGCTTTTATCACTCGCATCCCGATCACCCGGCCGTCCCATCGGGTTATGACCTTGACCATGCCCTGCCGGTGTATTCCTATGTCATCGTGTCGGTGGCGCAGGGACGCGCCGGGGAGGTGCAGTCCTGGGAACTGGAAGCTGACCGCAGCCGCTTCAACCCTGAGTCCATCGTGAAAGGATGACATACCATGCCTGTCACTGTGTTGATACCAACGGCGTTACGTGGCTTTGCCGGTGGCAAAGCGGAGATTGAAGTGACGGCCGCAACGGCTGGCGAGGCCCTGCTGGCGCTGGGCAACGCGCATCCCGAACTCAAAAAGCACCTCTTTGACGAGCAGGGTGCCGTACGCAGCTTTGTCAACGTTTACGTGGGCGATGAGGACATCCGCGCGCTCCAGGGGGCGGACACGCCGGTGCAGGACGGCGACACGCTGATGATTGTGCCTTCGATTGCCGGGGGCGCACCGGATGGTGATACGGCCGGGCGTCCGCTGCCTGAACTGACCCCGGAGGAATACACCCGCTATGGGCGCCATCTCATCCTGCCCGAAGTCGGGTTGGAAGGCCAGCGCAAGCTCAAGCAGGCGCGCGTTCTGATGGTGGGGACGGGAGGGCTGGGCGCGCCGTTGGGGATGTATCTGGCGGCGGCCGGCGTCGGGACGCTGGGCATTGTGGATTTTGACGTGGTGGATGCCTCGAACCTGCAACGGCAGATCATTCACGGCACGAAGGACATCGGCCGTCCGAAGGTGGCTTCGGCGCGCGACCGGCTTCAGGACATCAATCCCAACGTCAAACTCGAAATCCACGAAACCCGCTTGACGAGCCGCAACGCACTGGACATCATCCGCGAGTACGACATCGTCGTGGACGGCACGGACAACTTTCCCACCCGCTACCTGGTCAATGACGCCTGCGTGCTGCTCGACAAACCCAACGTCTATGGTTCGATTTTCCGCTTCGAGGGGCAGGCAAGTGTCTTCTGGGGATCGCGTGGCCCGTGCTACCGCTGCCTGTATCCTGAACCGCCGCCGCCCGGACTCGTGCCGTCCTGCGCTGAAGGGGGGGTGTTGGGTGTGCTGCCGGGCATTGTCGGTGCCATTCAGGCCAATGAGACCATCAAGCTGATTCTCGGCGCTGAAGGCGTGCTGCTGGGGCGGCTGCTGCTCTTTGACGCCTGGCGGATGAAATTCCGTGAACTCAAACTGCGCAAACATCCGCAGTGCGCGCTGTGCAGCGACCACCCGACGATTCGGGAACTCATTGACTACGAGCAATTTTGCGGTCTCAAGCCGCCAGCTTCGACGGAGAAACCGGCCATGGAAGAAATCACTGCGGTGGAACTCAAACGCCGTCTCGATCTGGGTGAAGACTTGCAGATCATTGATGTCCGCGAGCCGCACGAGTACGAAATTGCCCGCCTGCCAAACAGCAAGCTCATTCCGTTGGGGGAAATCGTCGCCCGCCGGGATGAGATTGACCCAACACGCACGACGATTGTCCACTGCAAGATGGGTGGACGCAGCGCCCGCGCCATCCAGGCACTGAAAAATGCAGGTTTTCCGGGGGAACTCATCAACCTGGCCGGCGGTATCACGGCCTGGTCGAATGACGTTGACCCCAGCGTGCCAAAATACTGAACCACACCACAGTTGTCCCAGTGCGTATGGGATGCCCACTCAGGTGGCATCAGCACCGGTTTCCTGCCGAAAGTGCTGGTCAGCGCAGGCTGCTGGGAGGCAGGACGTTCCGGTGTGAGGGGCACAAGCCAGGCCGGTTGCCCTTCCGGTCATTCTGGTGCTGTGGGCTGTTGCCTGCTGTCCCGAAGTCTGGCAACCCGTAGGGGGGCAGGCGGGCACGCCAGCGACTTTGGAACGTCCGCTGTCGCCGGTGGTTTGGGCTGGCTGTGGATGAGGTTGCGGGTGACACGCTCATCGTTCACAACATTGGCACCAGCGCATGTCTGCGCAAGTCTGGAAGATGTGCTGTTTGCCTGGCGGGTGATGGGGCCACTACCAGTACTTTCCGTAATCCGGGCAAAACATGGCGTGCTACGTGCTGCCTTGAAATCCTGAAACAAAAGACAAACGCACCCGCCTTGGGAGGCCAACCTCCCAGGGCGGGTGCGAAAAGTATCCCCGGCAACGCGCTGCCTTCCGGCGGCGGGAACCGGGTTTTCCCGTGTCGTTATTGGCCGTTTATTTTCCGTTGGTTGGTCGCCTAGTTGGCAGCAATGTCCTTGGTGTTGGCAACGACAAACTTGATGATGCCCCACAACGCGGCATAACCACCCAGGACGAACAGGCAGGCAAGCAGAATAGCCGTCATGGTCGTGACCCTCCTCTGGATACGTTTCGAGCGGGGAACACGCTTATACGTTCCAGCTTACAAAACCAACATAGCGCATCAGCGTCGGTTTTTGTACGTTGGATAAGGATTTCACTCACCATCATCTCCGGGCTGGCAGGCTGTCGCCCGGCAAAGGAGTTCCCTATGTCAAGTCCGGTTCCAGCGGCCGCCGAACACTCGGCCGATGTGCGTGATGATGCGCTCTATGAGCAGTATTTGCGTGCGTGCGATATGACTTACCGTGGCACGGTGGATATGTTCGTCCTCAAGGCCGCCTATGAGCTTGGCCTGTTCAGTCATCTGGCCGGGGAACCCCAGTCGGTTGAGGCGCTGGCGACCGCTACCGGAAGCCGTCTCAACCGGTTGGTCAAGTTTACGGACATGCTTGTGGAAATGGAGCTGCTCACCAGGGATGCTGAAGGCCGGCTGGCGCTGACGCCCTTTGCCCGCCAGTTTTTCCTGCCGCCCAATCCGGCCAACGAAAACCTGACCATGGAGCCTTTTGTGCGCTACGCCGTCACGATTATGGAGCGGTATCACCTGCATCTGGCCAAGGTCATCCGGGGCGAGATGGACTTCACGGCGCTGACGCCCTGGCCGCCCAGAACCCGCGAAGACAGCGCGTTTTACGAGGAAATCCACCGCAGCAACAACCATTTCGTCCGCAACCTGCTCGTGGAGGAAGCCGATCTCGAAGGCGTCACGCATCTGCTCGATGTCGGCGGCGGCAATGGCGACATTGCGATTGCTCTGGCCAAGCGGTTTCCGTCTATCGAACGCATCACGCTGGTCAACCTGCCGTCGGCGCTGGAAATTGTGCGGGACAACGTGGCCGCGCACGGATTGTCTGACCGCATTGTGCCGGTGGCCCTGGATATGTACCGCGATCCGTACCCGGCCTGCGACGCCGTACTGTTTGCCCGCATTCTCTATCCCTTCAACGCCCAGGTGTGCGCCATGCTGCTGGGGAAAGCGCAGGCGGCGCTGCCGTCGGGTGGGCGCGTCATCGTGGCTGACATGCTGCTGCGCGACGAACGTGGCTTGGCCAACTACGACTATCTGGCGCACTTTCTGACCAGCGTGGGGGTTGATCCAGCGATGATGACCTTCAAGCGGCAGGATGAATACTTCGATGTGTTCGGGCAGCTTGGCTTTGTGGACGCCCGGAAGGTCGCGCGCCACGGTCATGTGCTCTATCAGGCGCGCAAGGGGTGATGTGCGCCGATACACAAACCGCCTCAACCCATGGCCCTAACCCGTGTAGGGACAGGTTCAAAACCTGCCCCTACACGACTGCTCCCACATAACCTGCCTCTATGCATCCACATACATAAGTCGCCCTTATGATGGAGCACCACGGTGGGGCAGGTTCAGGAACAGGGCCGGTTTGCCGCAGGTTTAGCGCAGGGGCAGGTTTGGGAACCTGCCCCCACGTCAATTGTGTTCGGTGGATTCAGGCCGTGGTTGGGGTTTCCTGGGTCAGGGTGCGCTCCTGACTCATCCGCTGCCAGCGTTTGTAGGTCTCCATCACGATGAACACGATGGTTGCCAGTGCCGCCAGTCCAAACCACTTGTCCAGAGACAAGGGTTCAAGGCGCAGGACCGACTGCATCACCGACCAGTTCATTGAAAGGATGTGAACGCTGAGCGCCGTGAGCGCCCCGCCAATGAGTACCGGGTTACGTCGCCAGGAAATGCTGAAGGCTGAAGCCGTTTCTGACCGGCAGGTAAGCACGTAGAAAAACTGAATCAGCACAAAGAATGCCAGCAGAATGTTGCGCGCCGAGTTGACTTCCACACCGCTGTTCATCAGGTACACCCACAGCCCAAAGCACAGCACGGCCATGGTTATGCCGCCGAGCAGCACGTGGGTGATCATGCGCCGGTCGAAGATGCCCTCTTTCGGGTCGCGTGGCGGCTGCCGCATCGCACCCTCCTCGCCGGCCTCGAATGCCAGCGCCACATCCTGAATGCCGTTCGTCACCAGGTTGAGCCACAACCACTGCACGGCCGACAGCGGCATAGGCAGTGCCAGGGCGACCGTGCCGCCGATGAGAATGAGCGAAGCCGCGCCGGTCGAAATGAGAAACCAGGTGACTTTGCGGATGTTGGCGTAGGCGTAACGCCCTTCCTCGATGCCGGCCACAATCGAGGCAAAGTTGTCGTCGGTGATGATGATCTGCGCTGCTTCCTTGGCCACGTCCGTGCCGGAACCCATCGCCACGCCAATGTTGGCCCGGTTGAGCGCCGGAGCGTCGTTGACGCCATCGCCGGTCACGGCCACGATTTCACCGCGTGCCACGAGCGCATCCACGATGGCCAGCTTCTGGTCTGGCGTAACCCGGGCAAACACCCGCACCTGCGGATGGGCATCGAGCCATCGCCGGAGTTGTTCGCCGGTCATTCCGGCCAGTTCCTTTCCGGCAACGGTCTCCTCCTTGCTTTGCGCCAGTCCCAGGTCACGGGCAATGGCCAGCGCGGTCAGTGGATGATCGCCAGTAATCATCAGCACCTTGACGCCAGCACGCCGCGCCTGGGCAACGGCGGCTTTGACCTCCAGGCGCAGCGGGTCAATGAAGCCCACGAGTCCAACGAGGGTGAGTCCTTTGACCTGCGTCAGGTCGGGCAGTGCATCGCCTGCCGCGGCTACCGTGCCGTGGGCGATAGCCAGCACGCGGTAGCCTTCGGCCGCCAGTGCGTCGGACTGCTGCACCACATGGTTGAGGTCCAGCGGGCGTTCGCCGTCGGCGGCCAGCATGGTCTGGCAGAAACCGGCCACGACCTCGACCGCCCCCTTGACGGCCACCTGGATGTGGTCGCCGCTGCGGTAGGCAACAGCCGCATAGCGCCGTTCGGATTCAAACGGGATTTCTTCCAGAAGCGGATGGTTTTTCCGTTCCGTTTCGGGTGTCAGATCGAGTTTGTGGCCCAGGGCCAGCAGGGCCACGTCCATGGCGTCGCCACTGTGCCGCCAGCCCTCGGCAGTGCGTGTCAGCGCCCCTTCATTGCACAGAATGGCCGCCCGTCCCAGGCGGCGCAATACCTCGCGTTGGGCGTCGGTCAGCGGACGACCATCAGCCAGCGTGACTTCACCTTCCCCGCAGTAGCCCTGACCGGTGGCTTCAAAGCGTTGCCCGTCCGGCAGGATGATCACCTGCGCCGTCTGCTCGTTGAGGGTCAGCGTTCCGGTCTTGTCGCTGGCAATGACCGTGCAGCTCCCAAGACTTTCCACGGCCACCAGGCGCCGCGCGATGACCTTGCGGTTGGCCATCCGCGCTGTCGCAATGGAGAGTGCCACGGTGAGCGCCACGGGCAGCCCTTCTGGAATGGCCGCCACGGCCAGCCCAACCATGACGAGAAACACCTCCCGGGCGGGCAAGCCCTGCAACACCGACACCACGCCGAGCAGACAGGAGCAGGCCAGAATGATGATGCCGACCTGATGGGAAAACTGCTCCATGCGCACGAGCAGCGGCGGTTTGGCGCTGGAGACCTCGATGAGTGACTGGGCAATGCGGCCGACTTCCGTGCGGGTGCCGGTTTCGACCACGACCCCCATACCGCGCCCCGTCACGACCAGTGAGCCGGCAAAGACCATGTTCGTCCGGTCGCTGACCGGTGTGGTTTCAGCCAGCGGTGCGACGGACTTGGTGATCGGCATGGATTCGCCTGTCAGCAGTGCCTCATCCACGCCCAGGTTTGACACCTGAACCAGACGCACGTCAGCGGCCACCTTGTCGCCGGATTCAAACAGCACGATGTCGCCCGGCACGAGGTCTTCGGCCGAAACGGTGAGCACTTCGCCTCGCCGCCGGACTCGCGAGCGGATTTCGAGCAGGCTCTGCAAGGCGTAGGCGTTTTGTTCGGCCCGCCATTCCTGATAGGTTCCAATGATGGCATTGAGGATGACGACGCCAAAAATGAAAGCGGCATCCTTGAAGTCGCCGATGGCGAGGGCGACCAGGCCGGCAATGAGCAGAATGTAAATGAGCGAATTCGTGAATTGGTGCAGAATGACGAGCCAGAGCTTGGGCGGCGGCTTGGTGGGGAGCAGGTTCCGTCCATACTGGCGCTGGCGGGCCGCCACGTCGTCGGGAGTGAGACCGTCGGGAGTCGTTTGCAGGCGGGCGTAGATGTCTTGTGCCGAAAGGGCATGCCACGGAGTGGGCGGCAGGGCATTGGTGGCGGCCGAGTCGTCTCGCTGCATGAGGCATTCTCCTTGGTTGGAACATCAGAACATCGCGCCAGGAGCAACCGGATGAACGCGGGCAGGACTTCTGACCCGGCGCGGTCCGCCACGGGAAAGGGCGGAAGTTGGTCGGCGCCAGCGCAACGCGGTGTGGGGCGCCGAGCTTGGGCGTCTATCGTAAGCATTTTGCCAGCGGATGACTACCCGGCGGGGCGTTGCTCCGGGCTGGCGGCCGGTTGGTGTATCGTCCCGCGTCATCCGGGCCGCGCAATGGCAGAGAGACCCTGCCGACGGCTGCGGCCGACTGTCACCTGTGGAGTCTGGTGCTGATGAGTCATCCCGGAAGCCGTGAGACCGTGGCCTACTGGGCCGTGTGCCTGCTGATGCTCGCGGCGCTCGTGGATTCGCAGCTCATCGGGGCCATTGCCCCAAGCATTGCATCTGGAATTGGCGCTTCCAAAACAGCCGTAGCCCAGAGTGCGGCCGTATATTCGCTGGCCAATGCGGCAACGGCCTTCTGGCTTGTCGGGCCCGGCCGCACGTTGCATCCTATCCGCGGCCTGCCGCTGGCGGCGCTGTTGTCCATCGTGGCATCCGTCGTGGCTGCCCTGTCTCCCAACCTGTGGGTGTTTTATCTGGCGCGGATGATGGCTGGCTTTTCGGGCGGTCTTGTCTCCGCTCTGGCCATTGCTGCCTTGGCCAACACTTCGAGCTATGCGGCCCGTGGGGTGCAGATGAGCGGCGTGGCGGTGAGTTACTTTCTGGCGCCGGTCATTGGCGTGCCGCTGGGCGCTTTTCTCGTCGGACGCTTCGGCTGGGCGGCCGCCTTCTGGTTTGCGGCGCTGGCCACGGCTTTTTCCGGGGCGCTGGTGCTCCGGTTTCCGCTTTCGGAACCATTGCCGGTTGCGCCCAACCCGACGCCAAAAGCCGGAGGCATGCGAAGCCTGTGGCAGATGGCCAACCGCTCCCGTTCGACCCGGCTGGCGCTCGTCAGCGCGGCTTTCGTTTCCGGTGGTCTCGTCGCCTTTTCTGCCCTGCTGGGCACGTGGCTGTCCGATGCCTTTCGCGCCGATGAGTTTCGCATCGGGCTGATGTTTGGCCTCACCGGGATTGGGGCGGTCATCGGAGGGGCCGTGGGCGGCAAACTGGCCGACCGCTACGGCAAGCGGCGGGTGGCTGTTCTCGCCAGTGGCTGGATGGCGTTGGGGCTGCTGCTGGTGCCTACCTTTGCCTGGACGTGGGGCCTCTACGTCTCTGTGGCGTTTGCAGCACTGTGCGCGGCGGTGCGCGTAGCGCCCCTTCAGGCGCTCACCAGCGAGTTGGTCGCCCCGCACGAACGCCCGGCTTTCATTGCCCTGCGCAATGGCTGCTCGCAACTGGGCATCGTGGCCACGGTGGCGCTGGCCGGTGTTGCCTACCGTGCCGGTGGCTTTCTGGCCGTGGCGGCCGTCTGCGCTGGCGTCACGGTGGTTGCCTGGGCCTGCCTGCGCGCCCTCGACGATCCACAGGTGGAACGGGTCTCCAGGGACGTGCCCCGGCCGCGGCTCTGGCCGCTTGTCCTGCGGCGCGTCATGGTGTGGGCGCTCATCCTGGGACTGGGACTGCCCTACCTGGTGAGTGTCGCCGTAACCAAGGCGCGGACGCGCCCGGATGAGCGCCGGCGCACGGATACACCAGCGGCGCTCGGTGCACAGTATGAGAATGTGGCTTTCGAGTCGGCCGGGATTCCACTCACGGGATGGTACCTGCCGGCCCGAACCCATCCGGTCACGATTGTCATCACCCACGGGCTTTTCCGCTCCCGGTATGAAACGCTGGAGCGCGGCGTGGCCCTGTGGAAGTTGGGCTATGGGGTGTTGCTCTATGACGTACGCCGCCACGGGCGGAGTCGTGGCGAGTTTTCGACCGTCGGCTACACCGAGCGGCGGGATGTACGGGCGGCTGTGGAGTTTGTCCGCCAGCGTGCGCCCTACGACCGCATTGTGTTGTTGGGCGTTTCAATGGGAGCTGCCGCGAGTCTGCTGGCGGCGGCCGAAACCCCGGAAGTCGCGGCGGTCATCAGTGACAGCAGCTTTCGGTCATTTCAGGATGCAGTGGCCAATGACGTACGCTACCTGGGGCTGCCCCGGTGGCCGCTGGCGCCGGTTTTGACCTACACGACCGCCTGGCGGATGGGATTTGCGCCTGGTGACTTTGACGTTGAACGCGCTGTGCGCCGGCTCACCGTGCCGGTACTGTTCATTGGTGGCCGCCAGGACCGGCGCATGCCGGTGGAAACGACGCTCGAACCGCTGTACCAAGCGGCCCGGCATCCGGCAAAACGCCGGCTCGTCATCGAAGAGGCCGCCCACGGGGAAGCCTACCCGGTCGCTCCGCAGCGTTATATTGAGGCAATTGATGGCTTCATTCAGGAAGCACTCATGCTACCGTAGGGAAGCGTGTGAGGTGTTTGATGAAACGCCTCGAAAAAACTTCAATCCATTCCGAGAGGAAGCAATCCAATGACCGTTGTTCGTACCGGAGCGTTGACCCTGGTGGCCCTGCTGGGCTTGAGTTCTGCCGGAACCTTCCCGCCTGCGGCCCTGGCGCAGCCGGCGGCCCCGGCGCAGATGGGGCAAGGGCAGATGGGGATGGGTGAAAACGATCCCCGCAAGGCGACGACCATTCAGACGACCTCAGCCAGGCTCGGCAACGTGGCCGATGCGGTGATGGTTCGCTATCTGAATCTGCCTTGGGGGCCGCAGACCTTTGGCTACATTGAAAATGGTGGCAACCAGTTCTACAGCACCCGGACCTGGCCCGTGGCCCATCTGACCCTCAAGACCCGCGTCAAGTTTTTCGGTCGGGAATTTGAGCCGGGCGACTATGTTCTGACCATCGTGCCCAAGGGGCTTGCTCCCAAAATGGGGATGCAGGTGCGCAGCTTCCAGCCCAGCGGCGAGGGCGGAACGTTTCTCGTGCCGGGCAACGTCTTTACCGAGACGCCCGATGGTCCCATCGTGGCTTCGCGCCCCATTGAATTCACACCCGGCGCACCCCAGAGCGACGCCATGCGGATTTCGCTTGTGCCCAGGAAGAACATGGTCGAGTTGACCATCAACTACGGCGACCGCTCCTTTACCGAAAAACTGGAACTGGTGAAGACGAAGTAAGGTTCACGGCGGTGAGCCGGCGGGCTTGCCGCCGTTCGCGTCCCGCCGAACCGCCTGCCGGCAGTCGTTTTGTGCGCTGGCGTCACCACGACTGGCTCGCCCGGAGCCAGGCCTACAGGGGAAAGTAACGTTCATGTCTGACACGCAGGAGCCTTTGATTCCGACCGCCGGAAATGCCCCGACCAAGTCCTACTCCATGCTCGAACCGCGCATGAAGAAAGTCTATGGGGCTTACTACAAGGAGTTGTACTACACCCCGGAGCGGCGGGTGCTCGATCCGAAAATCCAGGAACTCATCTCGATTGCGGCTTCGCTGGTGGCCAAGTGCGAAGGCTGTCTGGACGGTCACATGAAGAAAGCCCTCGAACTGGGGGCGACCAAGGAAGAAATCAGCGAAACCATCTGCATTGCGGCCGCCATCAATGCTGCTGCCATGATTGACCTGTCGGATCGCTGCGCCGAGCGCCTCAACCTCAACCACTTTCCCACGACACCGCCTGCCGCTGGCGCGTCCTCGTCAGGCTCCGGTGCGTCATGAAGCCCATCCGAAGCCTGAACCGGCTGTGGTTTCTGGGTTGGCTGTGGCTTCTGGGGTGGGTTGGCCTGTCTGGCACGGCGGCGGTGGGGCAGGCGGTTCAGAGGCCGCCAGAGCCGCTTCCGGGAAAGACGGACGCGATGGACTACGGGGTGTTTCACTCGGCCAGCCTGGGGCGGGAGGTGCCTTATGCGGTGTCGCTGCCACCGTCATACCGCACGTCGCCGGAGCGGCGTTACCCGCTCGTCATTTTTCTGCACGGCCTGTTCAATGACGAGCGTGACTGGGAGCGCCGGGGGGTCCAGGCGGCGCTGGATGCCCTGCGCGCCAAGGGGCAGGTGGGCGAATTCATCGTGGCCATCCCACGCGGTGAAAACAGCTTTTACATCAATGCCAGGCAGGGCGAACGCTACGAGGATGCCATCGTGCAGGACTTCCTGCCGTTCATCGAGCGGCGCTACCGCACGCTCGGCACACGCGCCGGACGCCTGATGGCCGGCATTTCCATGGGTGGCTATGGCGCTTTGCTGATTGCATTCAAGCATCCGCAGCTTTTTGCCGGTGTTGCCGCGCACTGCGCCGCCATCTTTACCGAGGTGCCGCGGCCGCCCCAGGGAGCCGATGACCGCATCGGAACGTGGCGCTACGGACTCGCCACCAAACTGTATGGCGATCCGCCGGACCCGGAGTTTTTTGACCAGCACAGTCCTCTGACGCTGGCGCGCCGGCAGGCTGCGGCCCTGCGCCAGCTCAAAATCTACTTCGACGTTGGCTCGGAAGACCGCTACCGCTTCGATGTGGGCAATCAGCGGCTGCATGAAACCCTGGAGTCCCTTGGCATACCCCACGAGTTTACGCTGGCTTCCGGCGGTCACGGCTGGGCTTTTCTCCTTGCGCGCAGCGAGGCGGCCTTTGGCTTTTGCTGGCGTACGCTGTCACCGTCTGTCCTGCCCCGTCCGGTAAAGGCTCTGAAATGAGGTATTCCGCCATGCGCAAAGGCAGACCTGGTTGGGTGGTGTATGCCCTCATCGGATGGTTCGTGTTGGGAGGCGCGATGTCACAACAAATCCAAGGTCAGGCAACCTCGCCGCCATACCGCATTTACAAGCCGGACGGCCAGCCGGCCACGCTCGATGACATTGTGGCCGCCCTGGCGCGGGTCGAGGTGGTGTTCATTGGTGAGTCCCACGATGACCCCGGCGCGCATGCCCTCCAGCGCGACCTGCTTCAGGCTGCTTACGCGCACTACGGTACGGATGCCGCCGCCGAAAAACGGCAGGTGGTGCTCTCGCTGGAGATGTTCGAGCGGGACGTGCAGCTTGTTCTCGATGAGTATCTGGCCGGTCTCATTCCCGAAACCCAGTTTCTGGCGTGCAGTCGTCCGTGGAACAACTACCAGAGCGACTATCGTCCGTTGGTGGAGTTTGCCAGAGCACAGCACCTGCCGGTCGTGGCGGCCAATCCGCCCCGCCGCTACGTGAACCTCGTCGGACGTGAAGGGCGCGACGCCCTGACCAGGCTTTCCCAGCCGGCCCGGGCGCTGCTGCCGCCGTTGCCCTACGGGGCTGCTTCGGCCGATTACGAAGCCAAATTCCGCAGCCTGATGGCCGGGATGCACGGCGCGGCAGGCGGCGACGGGGAACGCCAGATGCCGAACCTTTCGCGCATGCTCGATGCCCAGTCGCTGTGGGATGCCGGGATGGCCCATGCCATTGCGGAAACCCTCGCCCAGGTGCCACGCGCCCTTGTCATTCACCTCAACGGACGCTTCCACAGTGAAGAAGGTCTGGGGATTCCAGAGCACCTGGCGACCTACCGCAAAGGTACCCGCATGCTCATGGTGACGGTCGTCGCCGATGCCGATGACCCGGAAACGTTTGACGTGGCGCGCTTTGGCAAACTCGGCGACTTCGTGGTGCTCAGTGTCAAACCCAAGCCCTGAAAGGGCTGTAACCAACCGTGGCCCATTCCTGATGAAACCCTGTTCGATACCGCTGTTTTGGAAGCTGGCCGGACGCAGCTTCCTGATCCTGGTCTGCATCGCCGCCCTGTTGCCGCCGCAGACAAAAGGGCAGGTGGCGCGGCAGCCGGTGCGTGCCAGGCGTGCCATGGTGGCCTCGGCCAGCTCGTTTGCCTCGCAGGTCGGGGTGAAAATCTTGCAGGAAGGCGGCAATGCCGTGGATGCCGCCGTAGCCGTCGGGCTGGCGCTGGCCGTGACCTTCCCGGTTGCCGGCAACATCGGCGGCGGCGGCTTCATGCTCATCCGCATGGCAGACGGCCGGACAACGGCCATTGACTACCGGGAAACCGCGCCGGCCCGGGCAAGCCGCGACATGTACCTTGACGCCAACGGCAATCCCATCCCGGAGAAATCAACCCTGGGCTATGCTGCCGTGGGGGTTCCCGGTACGGTGGCCGGTTTCGATCTGGCACTGCGCAAGTACGGGCGGCTGAAATGGGCGCAGGTTGTGGCCCCGGCCCGGCGGCTGGCACAGGAGGGGTTTCCGGTCAGTTACGCTTTCTCCCGCGGCCTGCGTATTGCCGAGCGGTTGGAGAAGTTTCCCGACAGCCGCCGGATTTTCCATCGGGACGGTAACTACTATGAGGAAGGCGAAGTGTTCCGCCAGCCGGAACTGGCGGCCACGCTGGCACGTCTGGAAAAGCGCGGACCACGCGAGTTCTACGAGGGCGAAACCGCCCGGCGGATTGCTGCCGCCATGGCCGCCAATGGTGGTTACATCACCCTCGATGATCTGAAGAACTACCGTCCGGTGGAACGCGAGCCACTCCGGGGGACGTACCGGGGGTACGAGATCATCACCTTCCCGCCACCCAGCTCCGGCGGCATTGTACTGCTCAACGTGCTCAACCAGCTCGAAGGCGACAACCTGGCCGCCCTTGGGGCCGGCTCGTCGGAAGCCAGCCATCTGCTTATCGAGGCGATGCGACGCGCCTTCGCCGACCGCGCCACCCTGATGGGCGATCCCGATTTCGTCACCGTTCCGGTTGCGGAACTCATCTCAAAAGACTACGCCCGGGCGCGCCGCGCGACGATTGATCCGCAGCGCGCCACACCCAGCGCCGACATCCGTCCAGGACTGGACGCGCCAGTTTCGGAAGCCGCCGAGACGACGCACTTCACCGTCGTGGATGCCGAAGGCAACATTGTGACAAATACCTACACGCTCAATGGCCCCTATGGGTCGGGTGTGACCGTCCCGGGGACAGGCATTCTGCTCAACAACGAAATGGATGATTTTGCGGCCAAGCCGGGGGCACCGAACTACTACCAGTTGGTGCAGGGAGAAGCCAACTGCATTGCGCCTGGCAAGCGGCCGCTGTCGTCCATGACGCCGACGATTGTTCTGAAAGAGGGCCGGCCCTGGTTTGCGATTGGCAGTCCCGGCGGGCCGACCATCATTTCCACGGTGTTACAGGTGGTCATCAACATCATTGACCACCGGATGAACCTCCAGCAGGCCATTGATGCGCCGCGTCTGCATCACCAGTGGCTGCCGGATGTGGTGATGTGGGAGCCTTATGGGATGACCGCCGACACCAGACGCGCGCTGGAAGCCAAAGGGCACCGGCTGGACATCGTGCCGCGCTACAACGGTGATGCGGAAGGCGTCATGATTGATGAAACCGGCATCCGGTTGGGCGCCAGTGACCCCCGCAACCCTGACGCCCTCGCGGTTGGCTACTAGCGGCTGGAGCACATCATACGTTTGCCTGGCTTCGTAGGACTGGGTCTGAAACATGTTTGCGCACCGGTACGGTGGTACGCAGCATGTTACTCGTGGCATGGGCAAGCGGCACGCCTGCCGCATCGTGCAACCAGCACTCAACATTGATGATGGTTTTGCCTTGGCGTACGACCTGAGTGGTTGCTGTGATGGTCGCCCCAGCCGGTGCGCTGGCGAGAAAGTCAACGGTCAGGTTGACTGAGGTGTAGAAAAACTCTGTCTCAAGTGTGCCGTGAACCGTTGCTCCAATGACTTCATCTATGATGGCTGCGGCCGCACCCCCGTGCAGGATGCCGGCCGGGTTGGTCATTTCTTCGCGGACGGTAAAGACGAACGTGGCCTTGCCCGGTTCAGCGTGTCTGAGTGTTCCCCCCAGCCAGCGTGCCAGTGGCGAGGGGCTATGTTCAGCCATGGTGGTGTTGATGAGGCGTTGGAAGCGTTCCAGGTTGGTGGGTGGCATACGGTTCCCTGTGGTTGAAAGCATCTGACTTGGGGGGAAGGGAAAGCGTTGGCATGGCATTCCCAAGTTGTGAAGGTCATCAAGTCTTGGCATTCATTTTGAAGTGCCTGGGCTGTGCCCGCAAATGTGGAAATGGAGTGTGACCATGAACCGGAAAGCCGGTTTGGCTCGTATCCTCGTTGTCATTCTGGGGGCGGTGTGCCTCAGTCATTCACTAGCTGGAACGCCCGGTGGGGTGCCGGGGCGTCCGGTGCCGGGAGACCGCATTACGGGGCGCGCCTTTGCGACGCGCTCGGAAGTCATCGCGCGCCACGGCATGGCCTGCACCAGTCAGCCGCTGGCGACGCAGGTGGCCGTCGAAATCCTCAAGCGGGGCGGCACGGCTGTGGATGCCGCCATTGCCGCCAATGCCGTGCTCGGCGTGGTTGAACCGACCGGCTGTGGCATCGGCGGCGACCTGTTTGCGCTGGTCTGGGACCCCAAAACAAAGCGCCTGCACGGACTCAACGCCAGCGGGCGGTCGCCCAAACGCCTGACCCTCGATGAGTTCCGGCGGCGGAACCTGACGCGCATCCCGTCCTACGGACCACTGCCCGTCACCGTGCCGGGCTGTGTGGACGGCTGGTTTGAACTGCACGGGCGTTTTGGCCGGCTGCCGATGAAAGACCTGCTGGCGCCGGCCATCGGTTATGCGCGTGACGGGTTTCCGGTCTCCGAACTCATTGCCTACTACTGGGAGCGCAATGTCGCAGCGCTGGCGCCGTTTCCCAACGTCCGTGACGTGTATGCCCCGAACGGTCGCACCCCACGCAAGGGCGATGTGTTTCGCAATCCCCAACTCGCCGCCACGCTCGAAAAGATTGCCGCCGGGGGGCGGGAAGTCTTCTACCGGGGAGAGATCGCGCGGGTCATCGCCGACTTCATGGCCCGGCAGGGGGGCTTTCTGGATGCCGAAGATTTGGCCGCCCATCGCTCCGACTGGGTGGAACCAATCTCGACCAACTATCGCGGCTACGATGTCTGGGAGTTGCCGCCGAACGGGCAGGGGCTGGCGGCCCTGCAGATGCTGAACCTGCTCGAAGGCTATGACCTGGCGAAGTTCGGCTTCGGCAGCCGCGAGCACATCCACTACTTCGTCGAGGCCAAAAAGCTGGCTTATGAAGACCGCGCCAGGTTTTATGCAGACCCGGACTTTGCCCAGGTTCCGGTTGCAGAACTGCTGTCGAAGTCGTACGCCGCAGAGCGCCGCAAGCTGATTCATCCCGTCCGGGCCGGCGCGCGGTATGAAGCTGGCGAGCCGGCGCTCAAAGCTGGCGACACCATTTACCTCACCACGGCCGACCGGGACGGCATGATGGTTTCACTCATTCAGAGCAACTACCGGGGCATGGGGTCAGGGATGGTGCCCGACGGCCTGGGATTTATGCTGCACGACCGGGGGGAGATGTTTTCGCTCGAAGCCGGTCACGCCAACGTCTATGCCCCCGGCAAGCGTCCGTTTCACACCATCATTCCAGCTTTCGTCACCAAAGACGGGCGTCCGTGGATGAGTTTTGGGGTGATGGGCGGCGGCTTCCAGCCGCTGGGGCACGTTCAGATACTCATCAACATCATTGACTTTGGGATGAATCTTCAGGAAGCGGGCGACGCACCGCGCATAGACCACCAGGGTTCTTCGGAGCCGACCGGCGAGCGCGCCACCGGGGTCGGCATGGTGACGTTGGAAACGGGGTTTTCGTATGAAGTCGTACGGGAACTTGTCCGGTCAGGCCACCGCGTTGGTTTTGCCGTTGGGGACTATGGCGGCTATCAGGCCATCCGGTGGGATGCCGAACAGGGCGTCTATTATGGAGCTTCCGAATCCCGCAAGGACGGACAGGCTGCCGGGTATTAGAGCCGGGTATTAGATCGGTTCCAGCCGGATGGGGTGGGGGCAGCGTTGCGTAACCCTTCCAATCGCCATACAATCGGCTGCACAGCGGCTGTAGCCAGCCGGTACAGTTGAAGGCACAGGTCTGATTGGTTGTGTGCAGCGCCTATTTCCCCGGGGCGCGGTCAAAGACGCCATGCCGTCCACCGAACTGCACGAATTGCTTCGGCAAGCCATTGAGTCGGCCAAGTCTGGCGACAAGGCGCGCGCGCGTGGACTCCTCATCGAAGTGACCGAAGCTGACCCAAACAACGAAGTCGCCTGGATGTGGCGGGCTTCGGTATCGCTGACGCCAAAGGACGCTGCGTGGTGCCTGACCAAGGTGCTGAACATCAACCCGGCCAATCGCCAGGCTCAGGAATGGCTGGATAAAATCCGGCAGTTACAGGACCAGCCGCCAGCCGTGACCAGACCACTCGTGACAGGTTCCCCAGAGCCACCTGGGCGTTCGGGTTCGACCGGTGCGCACCAAGTTACACCCTCCCCGGATTCGCCGACGGTCAGTGAGCTGTCCTCATTTTCGGCACCGCCTTCGGTTTCGCCGGACCGCCCCCCATCGCCCATCCCACCACGGGCGGCAACCACGGTGCAGACGATGCCGGCGGTCACATCTCCGCGTCCGGCACCTCCGCCAGTGCGTTCGGTCTCCGGGAAAACCGGTGAGATGGAAAAAGTCGAGCGCAGCCTCCGGCCCGAACCGCCTCCCGGAGCCAAAGTCATCCTGGCCGTGGATGACAGCCTGACGGTGCGGCGGGTCATCACCCAGGCTTTGGAAAGCCATGGCTATCGGGTCATCACGGCAGTGGATGGCTACGAGGCACTGGCCAAGCTCAAGGACATCACCCCCGATCTCGTGATTCTTGATGCGGCCTTGCCGGGAGGGATGGATGGCTACCAGCTCTGCAAACAGATTCATGCGGAGAAATCACGGCGCGGGATTCCGGTGATCATGCTCTCCAGCCGGGAGAGCCTTCTGGACAAGGTGCAGAGCCGGCTGGCCGGAGCAGCACAGTACCTGCCCAAACCTTTCAAGACGGAAGACCTGCTGCTGGGTGTCCGTCGCCACCTCAAGCAGTGATGCGCCCCAAGCCACTGGCTCTATTGACGTTTGGAGACCCCAAGGAAACACGTGGCTACTTCTGGAAACCTTGCTGACCTGGACCTTCTGACGCTCACCCAGATTCTCTGCCGCGCCGGTCGCCTGGCGGCGCTTGAACTCGTACAGGATGAACAACGCGGCTGGATATACTTTGAAAACGGCCGGGTGGTGCACGCCACACTGAATACGCTGGCCGGCGAGCCAGCGCTCCTTGCCCTGCTCCGCTGGAAGACCGGGCACTTCCGTGTCAGGCCCGGCTTTTATGCTCCTGACCAGACATTGGAGCTGTCCTGGCCCGAACTGACGGCACTCGTCCTGAACCTGCCGTCGGGGAAGTGGAATGTACCGTAAGTAGCGAGTAGCGAGTGGCGAGTGGTGAGTAGCGAGTGGCGAGTAGCGAGTGGTGAGTGGCGAAGCGAGATTACTCCACGCGGGCGTAGCTGCGCGCCTTGAGCAATTCATCCAGGACCAGATTGGTCGTGTTTTCATCCTCTGCCAGAAGGGTGAATTTCTGTTGCAGCACGGCCTCAAAGTGCTGGTCAGTCTGGCGTCCGGCAGTCTGTTTGGATGGGAAGGCGTCAGAGTAAAGAATCGTCTGCCGTACGACCTCGGTGACACGTCCGTCGGCTTCAACGGCTCGTTCCCGAAGACCTGTCAGCACGTAGTACGCAGTGTCCCTGATGGTGATGAGATACACTTCGACCGAGTCGAATTTGCCGATGTAGCGTATGTCGTCAGCTTCGAGGAACGCCCGCCCGATGCTTTGTTCAGGCTTGACCGGGGCTGGCTCCGGGACCGTCTGCGCAAGGTGCTTGGCCAGCCGTCCGTCCGTGACCCGGACTTCTGCAATCTGGAGGGTCTCCGGGCGCGGGCTGCTGGAGAAGTTTGAAGCCAGGGTGTCAAAGTCCTGCTTGGCATCGGCGTAGGCCTGCCGGGCGGCAAGATAGAGCGAAGAGGTGGGCATGGTGCGGTAGAGCCGCGACACCTGCTCGTGAAAATACTGCAACCGCTCACGACAGCTCGAAATCTTGCCACCGAGCGTCTCGAATTGCTTGCGGTAAGCCTCAAAACCCTTGCCGCGACGCGCCTTTTCACCCCCCTGCAACCCGGCGACATAGCTCGCAAGCTCGCCCTGCAGAGCCGCGATTTCACCCCGCAGCGCCTTGATGGCGGCTGGCAGTTCACTGTCGGACGCGCCCTCGGCCTGCGCCCAAGCCGGCTCGACCGTGACCAGATTGACAGTAAAGAAAAGAAACAGGAATGGCACAGCCGTGAGCCATTTCATCCACGACATTGCAGCTTCCTCGTCAGTTTGGGAAGTTGGTCGCACGCTGAAGACCGGTGCCAAGCCGGATGCAGCGGAAACGCCAGAATTTACTGCCGTGACATTTATGTTACGCCGCGCTTTACGACAGTGTAAAGGCTTATTTATCTGGTCGGGTGAACCGTCCATGGCGGCTGATGCGGCACGGGTGCCCACAGGGGCGCTTCACCCTGCCCCCGGGAACTGACCGTGCTGCATGCCGCCAGAGGTGGCGCTAGAGGATGAGATTGCCGGTGACGCTGAAGGCCCCGGAGGGCAGTTGCAGGGCTGCGGCCGACATAATCGGCAACCGCACACCAAAGATGGTCATATCATCGCGCTGTGGCTCGTTCTGCTGGAACTGGCTCATCTCCTTTTCGAGTACAAAGCGCTGACCAGGGCAGGTCATCGAGGCGACTTCGCGCAACTTGTCGCGCAGGCGCCGCGCCCCATAGCGTTCGGACTGCAAGTTGGACTGGTCAGCATAGCCGTCCGTCGTCAGGTAGAGCATAGCCCCACGTGGCAGTTCGAGTTCGTGGTTGGTGTACCGCCAGCCTTCCCGTCTGCGACCGCCGCCAATCGTACGCCGGTCGCCTTTGATTTCCCTGAAGTCCCACCGCCGCTCGTCCTGTTGGGAGACGACGTACAGTGGGCGGCGCGCCCCGGCAAACGTGACTTTGGAGCCATCCAGCCGGCAGAGGCAGATTTCCATTCCGTCGTCAATGTCGAGCTGCTGGCTGGTCTGGCGCAGTGAGTGCAGTAGCCCATCGTGCAACTGTTCGAGAATCGTGCCGGGTGGGTGATGCGGGTTCTGGGCGACGATCTGGTTGAGCAGCGTCGTGCCCACCATCGAGAGAAACGCCCCCGGCACGCCGTGCCCGGTGCAGTCGGCCACCGCCAGGTAGAACACGGTGTGTTCTTCGTCCTTGACGATATGTGTCCAGTAGAAATCACCCGATACAATATCCCGTGGTTTGTAGATGAGAAAATACTGGGTGATAAGCGCGTCCAGTTTGGCCTCGGAAGGCAAAATGGCGCGCTGGATTCGCTCGGCATTGCGGATGCTGTCCAGCATGCGCATGTTCTGCCGACGGTATTCATCCCGTTCCTGTGCGACCTGTTTGACCCGCTCTTCCGAGGCTCCGCGCAGCGTCGCCAGATACCGCTCCAGATCGTGGATGAGCGTCTGGTTTTCCTGCCGCAGCGCGGCGACTTCGGCCGCAGCTTCCAGCGTCTGACGCGCGGCGAACACATCCAGCGGCAGACCGATGTAGCGGAAATCGCGCAGGGCATCCGGCGTTCCGAGCGCGCTGACGATACGGTTGGCTTCAATGAGCAGGATGCCTTGGGCGGTTTTGTGCCACTTGGCAAGGCCCCCCCACGATGGCTTCGCCGGAGACCACGCCGGGGCAGTCGCCACACAGGATGATGGGGGCTGTGGCCCGGCCGGCCTGCTCCCGCAGGTCGGCTTCATTGGCCACCGACACGAACCTGAAGCGCGAGCCGAACGCCTGGCTCAGCTCGCGCCGGACACCTTCCGAGACACTAATGGTAAAAACAGTGACAGGTTGCGGTTGTTGGGATGGATGGTTCATCAAGCGCTCTGGCTGCCAGGGGTCACTGCATGGGGAACGACTCGCCCGCTTCCGCCATGGCGAGCAGGCGCGCCGGCGGGGTGAACCGTTCTCCGTACCTGGCGGCCAGGGCCTGGGCGCGTTCGACAAAAGCCCGAACACCGTAGCCGTTGATGAACTGCAACGTCCCGCCGGTGTAGGCCGGGAAACCCCAGCCAAACAGGCTGCCGATGTTGGCATCCGCCACCGAACGCACCACGTTTTCTTCGAGGCAGCGAACGGTTTCAAGCGCCTGAATGAACAGCAACCGGTCACGAATATCCGCGAAGGGCAGAGGTGCCTGGGGCGGAAACAGTTCCCGCAGACCCGGCCAGAGGAACTTTTTGCCTTCGGGCGGATATTCGTAGAAACCGGCTCCGGCCGCCTTGCCAGCGCGCCCTTGGGACAGCATGGCGTCGAGGACGCGATTCGACGGCTGCTCCGGGATGGGTTTGCCTTCCGCTGCCAGATCGCGTTCCGTCTGCTGGCGCACGTAGTGCATCAGCTTCAGGCTCACTTCGTCCGAAACGGCCAGCGGGCCAACCGGCATCCCGGCCTGCATCCCGGCGGCCTCGATGACGCTGGCCGGCTGGCCTTCAAGCAACAGCGTCATTCCTTCCGAGGTGTAGGTGGCAAACACCCGCGAGGTGTAAAACCCACGCCGGTCGTTGACCACGATGGGCGTCTTTTTGATCTGCCGGACGAAATCAAAGCTGCGCGCCAGGGTTTCCGGCGAAGTCTTTTCGCCGACGATGATTTCAACCAGCGGCATTTTGTCCACGGGCGAAAAGAAGTGCAGCCCGATGAAGTTTTCCGGCCGCTCGGACACCTGAGCCAGACTGGTAATCGGCAGGGTGGACGTGTTTGAGGCAAAAATGGCCGTTGGCGCCAGTTGCGCTTCGGCTTCCTGGGTGGCTTCCTTCTTGACGGCCCGGTCTTCAAAGACGGCCTCGATGATGAGTTCACAGCCGCGCAGGTCTTCGGCCCTGGTCGTCGGGTGGATGCGCGCCAGTGTCGCCGCCAGGTCGGCTTCCTTCATCCGCCCTTTCTCAACCCGTGGGCGGAGGACCTTTTCCGTGTAGGATTTGCCCCTTTCGGCCTGCTCCAGCGTGACATCCTTGAGAACGACCTCCAGCCCGGCCGTCGCGCAGGCGTAGGCAATGCCGCTGCCCATCATCCCGGCACCCAGGATGCCGACTTTGGAAAAGGTTGCCGGTGGAATGTCAGCCGGACGACTGCCGCCGCCATTGATCTTGTTGAGCTGAAACCAGAAGGCCGCGATCATGTTTTTGGCGACCTGCCCTGTAGCCACGTTCGCCAGGTAGCGCGATTCAATGCGGTCGGCCGTGTCGAAATCCACCAGCGTCCCTTCCACGGCGGCGCTCAGAATGGCCAGCGGAGCCGGGAAGTTCCCACGGGTTTTCTTGAGCAGCACGGCCGGAGCGGCCGTGATCATCTGCGCTACTTTGGGCGTCCGCACATCGCCGCCGGGCAGCCGGTAGCCCTTCGTATCCCACGGTTGGCGTGGTTCTGGATTGGCCTGAATCCAGGCTTTGGCCTTGGCAATGAGTTCTTCAGGTGTTGCCGCCAGTTCGTTGACGATGCCCAGCGCCCTGGCTTCCGCCGGAGAGAGCCGTTTGCCTTCGGTCAACAGCGGGAGCGCCGTTTCAAGCCCCAGCAGGCGCGTCAGGCGCGTGATGCCGCCGCCGCCGGGGATGAGTCCCAGGGTCACTTCCGGCAAACCCACCTGCGCGTCCGGGCGGTCAATGAGAATGCGGTAGTGGCACGCCAGCGCCAGCTCCAGACCGCCGCCCATCGCCGCACCATTGATAGCCGCGACAAAGGGTTTTCCAAACGTTTCCATGCCGCGAAAAATGCGCTTGACCTGCTGAATTTCCTGAAACAATGCCGCCGGATCACGCACTTCCAGCATCGGCTCCAGGTCGGCACCGGCCAGGAACGTCTTTTTGGCCGAGGTGATGATGACACCCGTCAGCTCGGTTTCGGCCTTGAGCCGGGCGAAGGTTTCCGCCAGCGCTGCGTTGAACTCGGCGTTGATGACGTTGGCCGACCGCTGCGGCATGTCCATTGTGATGGTAACAATGTTATCCGTGTCCTTTTCGTACCGAAACACCATAGGCTCCCTTTCTGGTCAGATTCTCCGCCTGGTCAGACCCGTTCAATGATGGTGGCAATACCCATGCCGCCACCGACACACAGGGTGATGAGCGCCGTGGCCTTTTGGCGACGTTCCAGTTCGTCGAGCGCCGTGCCGAGCAGCATCGCACCGGTCGCGCCCAAGGGGTGCCCCATCGCAATTGCCCCTCCGTTGACGTTGATCCTGTCGAGATCAACGTTCATATCGCGGGCAAATTTCAGGACAACCGAAGCAAAGGCTTCGTTGACTTCAAAGAGGTCAATGTCGGCCGTCGTCATCCCGGCCTTGGCCAGGGCTTTGCGCGTGGCCGGCATCGGGCCGGTGAGCATAATGGTTGGCTCGCTGCCGGTCACGGCCGCCGCGACAATCCGGGCGCGGGGCTTCAGACCAAGGGCTTCGCCCTTTTCGCGGCTGCCCACGAGCACCAGCGCCGCACCGTCCACAATCCCGGACGAGTTGCCGGCCGTGTGCACGTGCCGAATCCGCTCGACGCCGGGATAGCGCAACTGCGCCACGGCGTCGAAGCCAATCTCACCCATTTCGGCAAAGGAAGGCTTAAGCTGTGCCAGGGCTTCGAGCGTCGTGTCCGGGCGGATGTGTTCGTCGCGGTCAAGCACCAGCATCCCATTGAAGTCCGTAACCGGAATGAGTGAACGCTGGAAGTAGCCATTGGCTGTCGCCTGGGCTGCACGCTGGTGCGAACGCAAGGCATAGGCGTCCACGTCTTCACGCGAAAAGTTTTCGAGTGTTGCAATCAAATCCGCCCCGATGCCCTGTGGCACAAACCGGAGCGTGGCGCTGACTTTGGGATCAAGCATCATCGGGCCGCCGTCGGAACCCATGGGCACACGGCTCATGGACTCCACGCCGCCAGCAATGACGAGGTCTTCCCAACCGGAGCGCACCCGCATGGCGGCGTGATTGACGGCCTCCAGACCCGAAGCGCAGAACCGGTTGATTTGCTGTCCGGCAACGGTTTCGGCATAGCCGGCATAGAGCGCCGCCGTCTTGGCAAGGTTGGCACCCTGGTCGCCAATGGGCGTCACGCAGCCAAGGATAATGTCGTCCACTTCGTCAGTGGCGAAGCCGTTGCGCCGCTGAAGCTCCCGCAAAAGCTGGGTGACAAGATCAATTGGCTTGATTTCGTAGAGCGCACCGGAAGCTTTGCCACGGCCGCGCGGGGTACGAATCGCGTCAAAGATGAAAGCGTCGCGCGTCATCAAAAAAGCAACCCCTTGTCGGTGAAGATGATTGAGGTCAAGGCAGCGGCTATCCTACACGAAGCCGGACCGCACAAACAGTCCTTTCACCCCATAATTCAACACTCCGGCATCAGGTGCGGGTCTGTCCTTCGCCCAGGACGACAAACTTCTGCGTCGTCAGTTCGCGGGCACCCATCGGGCCAAAGGCATGGAGTTTGGTCGTGCTGATGCCGATTTCAGCGCCAAGACCGAGTTGTTGCCCGTCGGCAAAGCGGGTTGAGGCATTGACCACGACGGTGGAGGAGTCAATGTCGCGGAGAAAGCGCATGGCTGTCGCATGGTCGCGGGTGATGATGGCTTCGGTGTGCTGTGAACCGTAGGTCTGAATGTGCGCCACGGCGGCGGCATAGTCGTCCACGATTTTGACGGCCAGAATGTTGTCCAGAAACTCGCAGCCAAAGTCAGTGGGCTGTGCCGCCACGATCCGGTCGGACGCATAGCCCCGCTCGCGCAACGCCTGTTGGGTACGCTCACAGACGCGCAGCTCGACGCCGGCCGCCACCAGCGCCTGAACTGTCGGGAGCAGGCAGGTCTCGACGGCAGCCGCGTGAATGAGCAGGGTTTCGGTGGCATTGCACGTCGCCGGGCGCTGCGCCTTGGCGTTGACCACAACCGGGACGGCGATGGCCGGGTCGGCGCTGGCATCCAGATAGGTGTGGCAGACACCTTCATAGTGCTTGATGACCGGAATCCGTGAGTGCCCGGCAACAAAGCGGATGAGTTCCTTTCCGCCGCGTGGAACCACAAGATCAACGAGGTCATCACAGGCCAGCAACTCAGCCACCACGGCGCGGTCGGGCGTGGGGATGACCGTCACCAGCGCCGGCGGCAGACCGAACGATTCCAACACCGCGCCCATCAACTGCCCCAACGCCTGGTTGGAATGAAACGCCTCCGAGCCGCCGCGCAGCACGACGGCATTGCCGGCCTTGAGGCACAGCGCCGCCGCATCCACGGTCACATTGGGGCGCGATTCATAGATGATGGCCACAACCCCCAGCGGAATCCGCATCCGTCCCACGAGCAGGCCGTTGGGGCGCCGGCGCAGTTCGGCAATCTCGCCAACCGGGTCGGGTTGGGCGGCTATCTCCCGCAAACCTTCGACCATGGCGGTCAACGTTTTGTCGGTCAGCGCGAGACGGTCCCGCAGCGGCGCGGCCAGCCCGGCGCGTTCAGCCGCAGCCAGGTCTTCCGCATTGGCGGCCTGCAGGCTGGCGCGCCGGGCGTCAATGGCATCGGCCAGCGCCAGCAGGACCTGATGTTTGAGGTTGGCATCGAGGGTGGCGGCCCGGCGGCTGGCTTGTTTCGCAGCTATGAGGTGGTGGCGTAGTTCAAACATACGGCAGGGCAAATCCAGATGGGTCAGTCCAGAAGACCAAGGGTGCGCAAATCGGTGCGTGGTTCGTCAAAGGAGCAGGAGCCGTAAGAGCGGCAAAAACTCTGCCGCGCCGCCGCGATAGCTTCGGTCGGAAGGGTCTGGCAGTGCCAGGTCACACCGGCGTCCGTGAACTGAAAGTTCGACACGTCTTCTTCGAGGAGCACCCGTTCGACGTTGTCCGGGGCCATGCCGTGCCAGGCGAAGGCGGCGGCCAGAAAGACGTTCAGAAAACCGTGCATGAGGCCCTGCGGGCTGTCAGGGGCGTAGGTCAGGGGATACATGGCGCGGATGGGATGATGGAGTCCGGCCGTGGCCTTGAACGGCACCCGCCAGTCAGCAGCGCGGAGGATGAAGCTCGCCACAGTTTCAGGCGAAGGGAACGCCTCGGCTGTCAGTCCGCCGGTGCGGATTTTGGCCCCAGCCCCCAACTCGCGCAACGTGCCCCACATCACTTCGCGCTCGTCCGTCGGATTCAGTTCGATGAAGACCTGAGCTGTGGGCCAGCGTTCCACGAGCCGCCGTACCACGGCCGGATCGTTGGTTTTGGCTTCGACCGCCACCACATGCAATCCGTCCGGGGGCAGATCGGTAGCTTCAACGAGCAGGCTGACCGGCCAGCGGAACGGTGGGTCGTCCGGCGAGGCCGCCATCTGGGTTGCCGACTGGAAAGCGCTGACCTGGCCGGCCGGGAGCACAAATGCCCCCAGCATCCAGGCATCGGCCGAGGTGCGGAAACGCCGGTAGTTCTCCACGGCGTTTGCCAAATCCAGCGCCGCCGGCGGAAACAGCCCGGCGTAGTCAATGAGCCGTGACAGCAGTGCTTGCAGCGAGGCGGTAGTCATGGATGGAAGGCCCTGGAAGCTGAGAATTTGAGGACGAAGCGTGGTTGATGGCGCGCCGGATGAACGCCGCCGTCGCCGCCAGCGTGCGCCGTCCTTCCGGGATAAGGCGGCAGAAAATCGGCCACACGTGCGGCAGGTCGGCTTCGATGTGCAACTCGACCGAAACACCGGCGGCTTCCGCACGTGCTGCCAGGCGGCGGGCATCGTCAAGCAGCACTTCGCTGGAACTGGCAAAGACCAGCAACGGGGGAAGCCCATGCAGGTCAGCGTAAAGCGGTGAAACCAGTGGGTGGTCGGGCGGTGTGTCCCCGGCATAAATGCGGCCGGCAAGGCGGATACCCGCGCCGTAAAACATCACATCCCGGTCGGTATTGGTTTCGAGCGTTTCACCCGTGCCGGCCAAATCCGTCCAGGGCGAGTAGAGCACCGCGCCAGCCGGTTGGGGCAGACCCAGCTCACGCAGCCGGACCAGGGTGGAGAGCGTCAGCCCCCCGCCTGCCGAGTCGCCGGCCAGGACGAGTTGGCGCGGTGCCATCCGCTGCCCTTCAATCAGCCAGCGGTAGGCGGCAACAGCATCATCGAGAGCTGCCGGGAAGCGGTGTTCCGGGGCCAGCCGGTAATCCAGCGCGAAGACCCGTCCGCGCAGAAGCGTGGCCAGCGTTACGGTGATGGGGCGATGGGTTCGTGGCGAACAGGCGACATAGCCTCCGCCGTGGAGATACAGCACTGTGGCGGGCGGATAGTCCGTCTTCCAGGCCAGCCACTCGCCCCGGATGACGTCGCCGTCCAGCGTGGTCAGGGATACGGTACGGATGTGCAGGTCTGCAGGAATCGCCGGCTGAACGTAGCCGGGCATGTGTCCCAGCTTCTGTCGCGCCTGACGCACGATCTGCATTTCGTCCTGCGAGGTCGGCTTGCGCTTGATTTTGAGGGCGATGAAGCGCGCGAGCGCTGCTGCCTGCCAGCTTGCCATAGGGGTTTTCGATACTCCACGTGACGGGCAATGGTATCGGCGCCTGGGGGGCAGACACCGCACGGGTACGGCCAGCGATCCTAGTCCGTTTCAACCAAACTTGCACCCTGTGGGGAAGTTGGTGCCGGTTCGGGAGCGGCCGGTACACCGGCTGGCTGTTCATGAGTCAGGCAGTGCAGGGTGCCCAGCCCCCAGACCAAATCCACGGCATGGATACCGCACACAGTCCGATTCGGAAAGCACTCACCGAGAATGCCAAGCGCCACGCGGTCGTTGGGATCGTTGAACGTGGGCACGAGAACCAGCCCGTTGGCGATGTAAAAGTTGGCATAACTGGCCGGCAATCGCTGGCCGGCAAAGATGAGTGGGCGCGGCATCGGCAGACGGATGACCTCGGGACGTGAGCCGTCGGGCAGCCGGAAATCCTGCGCGCGCTCGTGGTTTTCCTTGAGCGCTGCGTAGTTGGCATCGCTGGCATCGGTTTCATCGCACAGCACCAGTGTCGTCGGATTGACGAACCGGGCCAGATCGTCCACGTGGCCGTGGGTGTCGTCACCGGCAATGCCTTTCCCAAGCCACCAGACGGTCGAAACCCCCAGGGTGTCGCGCAGTACGGCCTCCACTTCCGCCCGTGACAGGTGCGGGTTGCGCGGCTGCGTCACCGTATCGAGCAGACACTCTTCGGTCGTCATGACCACGCCCTGCCCATTGACATCTATGGCTCCGCCTTCCAGCACAACCGGTTGCCCTTTGGCATGCGGAACGAACACCGGAAAGCCAAGCTGCTTTGCCAGCCGCAGGGCCAGCTCGTCGTCGAGCCGGAAATCCGGGTATTTGGCCCAGGCGTTGAAACGAAACTTGCAGATGGCGGCTTCGCGTGCGCCGTCCCGGTCACGGACGACAAAGATCGGCCCGGCATCGCGCAACCAGCCGCGATTGGTCGGGACGCGAAAAAAGCGTACCTGGGCGAGGTTGGCCCCGACGCGCCGCAGCATATTCCGGGCCTGCGCCTGGAGCGTCGTATCCTGAACGACCACGTGAACCGGCTGCCGGTCGGCCAGCTTGCGGATGATTTCCCCGTAGGCCCACTGCACGGGCCGCAGCTTGCCCGGATAGTCCGTACGGTTGTGGGGAAACGCCAGCCAGGTGGCCGCCTGGGGCTCCCATTCGGCCGGATGACGAAAACCAAGGGCGGCCGGGGCCGCATCAAGGAGTTGCATGGGTGGTGCTTCCATTCCAGCGAACCAGTGAGGCATCAAGCCGTAAACCGACAATCGTGATGTCATCACGTTGCGCGGTGTGGCCCTGATGTTCGTCCAGCGCCGTTTCGAGCGCCGCCCGTTGCTGCCCGGCCGGGCGGGTGGCGATGTCGCGCAGGAGTTGCATAAGTGGACCCGTCTTGAACCGTTTGCCCTGGGCATCCGGTTGGTCGGCGAAACCGTCCGTGGTCAGGTAAAGCATCATCGGCGACGTGATGGCAACGGCGACGTTCTCGAAGTGACGTGGCTTGCGCGCCCGTCCCCCGATGGGATGCCGTGAGCTGGCATATTCGGTCAACTGTCCGTCGGCGACGGCATACAACGGACGGCGCGCGCCGGCAAACGTCACTCCGTCGGCCGTAAAGCGACAGATGCCGATGTCCATGCCGTCTTCCACGCTGACCGACCCGTGGCTGCCCTGCTTGAGGACGCGCTGCACACCGGTGTCCAGTTCGGCCAGAATGCGGGCCGGGTCGTCAATCTTGCGCTCGACGACGATCTGAGTGAGCAGATCGTTGCCGATAAACGACATAAACGCGCCCGGAACGCCGTGGCCGGTGCAGTCGGCCACGGCCACCAGACAGGCCCGTTCGGTCTGGTGAAACCAGTAAAAGTCGCCGGAGACGATGTCACGTGGTTTCCACAGTGCAAAGGCCTCGGCAAAGGTCGCGTGCAGGTTTTTGATGTCCGGCAGTACGGCCTGCTGCATGGTTTGTGCGTAGCGCAGACTGTCTTCGATGTCCTGATTTTTCTGCTCCAGTTCATCGCGCTGCCGCTGCACCTCGACCGTCCGCTCAGACACCAGACGTTCAAGATTGCGGTTGACCGCGTCAATCTCGTCCCGGTAGCGCCGCGCCACAGCCCCGGCCATGGTCAGGAGCAACGCCCCGAAACTGATTTCCACCAGGTAGCCCGCAACCGGGCCGGCGAACCACATGGCCACCGCCGACTGGAGTTCAACCATGGGCAGGACGATGGTTTTTGTAATCTGGACCGCTTCGGCCAGTATGATCAGCCCCATGGAAAAACACAGGGTTCGGGCGGCCACGTTGCCCCGCCACGCCTCACGTCCGACCAGAATGCTCGTGAAGCCCAACAGGGCGGCCACGGGAACGGCAAATATCAGACTGCGGACCAGACCTTGCAAAAACCAGCCGGGCAGGGCAAGCGTGCCCAAAATCACCAGGCCCAGCGTGATCTGAAACCAGCGCACCCACCGCGGCGGGGGAAGCTTGAGAAAGCTGAACAGGAAGCCAGTGCCCGTGATGAGCTGAAACTGGATGGAGACCACGTTGAGCTGGTTGTAGGCCAGCAGGGAGACGTACTGCTATCAAGAATGTGCGCACTTTTGCGCACATTCTTGATAGCAGTGCGAGATGGCATGGACGACCAGGAGACCCAACAGGGACTGGTCGGCAACAACCACCGTGGTGCGATACCAGCCGGGCCCGGAGCGCCACCCGGCTTCGGTGAAAGCCTGGGTGTCGAGGTGCAGCACCTTCCAGTCCCGGTCATCCAGGTTGGGGTCCGCCCAGCGCGGATCATCACCCGGCCGGTATTTCCAGACAGAAAGCTTCACCGGTTCATCCAGGGAGAGCGGCGTCTCCGGCGGGGTCTCCGGCTGGGCCACACCCGAAAAGACGAGCCACAGCACCCAGAAGCCCGCCAGCCAACCCCTGCGCCACATGCTTTGCATCACGAATCGAGAAAGCGCCGGGTCAGCCCGTCGTAGGCTTCAATGCGCCGGTCACGCAGAAAGGGCCAGTTGCGCCGTACGTCTTCCAGTCGGGAGGGGTTGACCTCGGCGAGCAGGATGGTTTCTTCATCCGTCGGCGCCTCGGCCACGATCACGCCCTGGGGGTCGGCCACAAAGGAACTGCCCCAGAACTCCAGTCCGCCCAGCTCATCGGTTGGCGACGGTTCAAAGCCAATCCGGTTGACCGCCGCGACATACATCCCGTTGGCAATGGCATGCCCACGCTGCACCGTCCGCCAGGCGTCGCGCTGGGCGGCCCCGTGGGTTTCCTTTTCGTAGGGATGCCAGCCGATGGCCGTGGGATAAAACAGCACCGTCGCGCCGCGCAGCGCCGCCAGCCGTGCGCCTTCGGGAAACCACTGATCCCAGCAAATAAGCGAGGCTAAGCGTCCGTAGGGCGTGTCGAAGGCGACGAAGCCCAGGTCGCCGGGCGTGAAGTAAAACTTTTCGTAGTAGGCCGGGTCGTCGGGAATGTGCATCTTGCGGTACAGCCCACGGATGTCGCCCCGGTCATCCACGAGCGCCACGCTGTTGTGGTAGAGGCCGGCCGCCCGCCGTTCAAAAAACGGCACGAAGAGGTACGTCCGCGTCTCCCGCGCCACAGCCTGCATTGCCCGCAGGGAAGGACTGTCGTCGAACGGTTCGGCGCGGTCAAACAGCGCCGTGTCCTCCATCTGGCAGAAGTAGGGCGACTGAAAGAGTTCGGGCAGGCAGATCACCCGTGCGCCCCGGTCGGCCGCTTCCCGGACGAAATGCGCCGCCCGGTCGAGATTTTCCGTACGGTCGGCAGCGCACCGCATCTGCACGAGACCAATCGTAAATGGCTGGACTTTCATCGTTGGTAACTCAGTTGGTAACTCAGGGCGCACGACTTATGGCGTCGGCGGGGGAATGGATTTCAGGAGGACGGGCCGCTTGGTGCTGCCTTTGGGCCGCCCGATAAACGGCACGTGAAACCGGTAGGTGGCCACCGAACAGAAGCCTTCGTCGCCTTCCTTGCAGAAGGTGACGGAAACCACAACATCGAACGCGCCCATGCCGTTGGCCGTCACCGTGTAGGGGATACTGACGGGAAACCGCAGCTTGGACGACGTGACCGCCATGGCCTTGGCCGGAATGGTCAGGCCTTCGGTGCCGGCCTCGATGCTGACAAAGTACCGCTGCTCGGCCGTGGGCGCGTACTTGAAGCCCGGCGGAAGCTGGATGTCCACGACGATTTCACCTGCGCCGGGCGTGAGGCGCTGGGTCGGGACGCCAATCTGCTCTTCGTTGGGCAGGGCGTCATCCTTGAGTTTGATGGGCGTCGGGGCCGTGAGTTTGTCAATGGCAAAGGTGCTTACCCGCGTCGGCTCAAACTCCACAAGCCGGATGACGTGGTTGTTCGTGTCGGCGACAAACAGTTTTCCGGCGGCGTAGGACAGCCCGCCGGGTTCGTGAAACAGCGCCGGCAGGTCATTCTGAAGCCCCGGCATGCCACTGCCGATGAGGTTCGAGACGAACCGCGTGCGCAGGTCAATGGTGCGCAGTTTGTGGTTGTAGGTGTCGGCGACATACAGCTTGCGCTCGGCGGCCGCCACGCCCAAAGGATGTTGGAACCGGGCATTTTCGCCCTTGCCATTGGTGTCGCCGAAGTCGAACAGATCGCCGCCGGCCAGCGTTGTCACCTGCCCCGTTGCCAGATCGATGGCCCGCACGGCGCTGATTTCACTGTCGGCCACGTAGAGCCGCTTGCCGTCGGTGGACAGCCCCGACGGCTGGGCAAAAACAGCCGTCTCCAGTGTGCCGTCCTGCCGTCCTTCGGCGCCTGTGCCGGCATAAGGACCAACCACGCCGGTATCGAGGTTGTACTGCCAAATCTGATGCGCGCCGGCCATGGCGATGAACAGGGTGCGCTGGTGAATGGCCAGGTCCCACGGGGAACTCAAGCCGACACTCGTTCCTGGCCCGGTCTGCCGGCTGCGTTCGTTTTTGCCGGTGCCGGCAACGGTTTCAACCATCCTGGTTTTGAGGTTGACGCGCCGGAGGAGGTGGTTGCCCGTGTCGGCGACGTACAGGAAATCACCATCAAGCGCCATGCCCTGGGGATACTGAAACTCGGCAAAGTTGTACGGCCCGTTCCGCGCGCCGGGTGCGCCGGAGCCGATGGTGTCGAGCACCTTGCCGTCGAAGCCGGCAACGACAATGCGGTGGTGGTTGGTGTCGGCAATGAACAGCCGCTGGCTGGCGGCGTCGGCATACACCTTGCCGGGAAAGCGAAGCGGGCTGTCGGTTTCCTGGAATGGCCGCGGTGTGATTTCAACCGGGTCCAGCTTGAGCGTTCCCTTTTTCCGGGCTTCAGCAATCAGGGCGGCAATGTCGCGGTCGAGTTCCTCGCGGTGGCCTTCGCCGGCGTACCGGCTGGCCACGTAGCCATCCGGCGAAATGAGCACCAGCGTCGGCCAGGCGCGAACGGCATAGGCATTCCAGATGGCAAAGTTGGCGTCGTTGACGACGGGATGCCGGATGTCGTAGCGCACGATGGCCTGCTGAATGCTGTTCGTTTCCTTTTCGGTCTTGAACTTGCCCGAATGCACGCCAATGACCACCAGTTCGTTGGGATATTTGGCTTCGAGGGCCTTCAGGTCGGGGATGACGTGCAGGCAGTTGATGCAGCAGTAGGTCCAGAAGTCGAGCAGGACGACTTTCCCGCGCAGTTGGGCGAGCGACAGCGGGCCCGGAACGTTGAACCAGGCCATGCCGCCTTCCAGTTCGGGCGCGCGGACCGGGCCCATTTGCAGGGTCGGACGAGACAGGGAAGGTGAATCCGGCATCGGTGAAAACGCGGCCGCCGGCAGGACGACGGGCAGCGTCGGCAGAACAAAACCCAGGAGCGTGATACAACATACCAGCCACAAGCGTTTCATGTGGCGCATGGTGCTGTGCCGCCGCCGGTCTGACAAGGCCGGAAGTACATCCGGGGAAGTGAAAGCCATGCACGAAGAAACCATCGAAATTGAAGGCATGAGTTGCAGCCACTGCATACAGGCGGTCGAAACGGCGCTGCGGTCGCTGGCCGGCGTCGAAGTGCGGCGGGTGGAAATCGGGCGCGCCGCCGTAGCCTATGATCCGGCAACCGTCAACCGGGCGCAGATTGTGGCGGCCGTCGAGGACGCCGGCTTTCAGGTGGTGTGATGTTGCCGCTGACTTCTGCGGCACCGGCGTCGTCAAACCCAGCGACACCGGCGGCCGAAATTGAAACGGCCGTCATCGGCATCAACGGCATGACATGCGCTGCCTGCGCCAGCCGTATCGAGCGCGTGCTGCGGCGGGTGGAGGGCGTAACGGCGGCGGCGGTGAGTCTGGCTGCCGGGCAGGCCGTGGTGACGTTCCAGCCGGGGATGACCGACCTGCCGGCCCTGCATGCCGCCATTGAAAAGGCCGGCTACGAAGTCGTCCCACCGACAACGACCGAAGATGAGACAGCGGCCGATGAGGCGGCGATGCTGGAGCTGCGTCAGCTTGGCCGGCAGGCGCTTGTTGCCGGGCTGCTGGCGCTTCCGCTGTTTGCCCTGGAGATGCTGCCGATGCTCATCCCGGCGTTGCATCACGCCCGGCTGGCCGTCGTGGATGAAGGCACGTGGCGCGGAATCGGCCTGCTGCTGGCGACACTGGTGCAGTTCGGTCCGGGATGGCGTTTTTACCGCGCTGGCTGGGCTGCGGCGCGCGTCAGGTCGCCGGATATGAACACGCTGGTGATGCTGGGGACGACGGCGGCCTACGGCTACTCTGTCGCCGTCGTGTGCTTTCCGGCGGCCTTTCCGGCCGGGACGGCGCACGTGTACTTCGAGGCATCGGCGACGGTGGTGGCGCTGGTGCTGCTTGGCAGGTATTTCGAGGCGCGCGCCAGAGGGCGAACGGGTGCGGCCATTCGCCATCTGCTGGCATTGCAGCCGAAAACGGCCCAGGTCAGGCGCGGCGGGCAGACCTTCGAGCTGCCGGTGGCGCTGATTCATCCGGGTGATGAGGTCATCGTACGTCCCGGCGAGCGCATCCCCGTGGATGGGACGGTTGTGGAAGGCGCTTCCTTTGTGGATGAGTCCATGCTGACCGGCGAGCCGCTGCCGGTGGACAAGACCGTTGGTGCGGAAGTCATCGGCGGAACGGTCAACGGCCAGGGCTATCTCGTGGTATGCGCCAGTCGCGTCGGCGCAGAGACCGTGTTGCAGGGCATCGTCCGGCTGGTGCAGGCGGCGCAAGGGTCCAAGCCGCCCATTCAGGATGTCGCCGACCGGGTGGTACGGTGGTTCGTACCGGCGGTTCTCGGCGTGGCATTGGTCACGTTCGGTGTCTGGTGGTGGCAGGCCACCTTTGAGCTGGCGCTGGTCAACGCCGTGTCCGTTCTCATCATTGCCTGTCCCTGTGCCATGGGGCTGGCAACGCCGACCTCCGTTCTGGTCAGCACCGGCCAGGCGGCACGGCTTGGCGTTCTCTTTCGCAAGGGCAGCGCCCTGCAGATGCTGGACGAACTGCGGGTGGTCGTCTTTGACAAGACCGGCACGCTGACGGCCGGCCATCCCCGGCTGACTGACCTGCACGGTTGTGACCTGCCGCCGGAAGTGTCGGAAACCGACCTGCTGGGCTGGCTGGCGGCGGTGGAGAAGCCTTCGGAGCATCCCATTGCCCGGGCCGTCGTGGCGGAGGCCGAGGCGCGCGGCCTGCCGCTGCCGACGCCAACCGACTTCACGGCACTGCCGGGGCAGGGCGTCACGGCAACGGTGGCCGGGCATCACGTGGCGGTGGGCACCGACCGGCTGATGGCGCATCTGAACGTGGCGACTGAAGCTGGCGCGCCGGTCATCGCTGAACTGGCGCGCGCCGGGAAAACGCCCATGTACGCGGCGCTGGATGGTCGCCTGGCGGCGGTGCTGGCCGTAGCCGATGAGATAAAGCCAACGGCGGCCGCGGCTGTGGCCCACCTGCGCGCCCAGGGGCTTGAAGTCGTCCTCGTCACGGGCGACCATCCGGCAACGGCCCAGGCGGTTGCCGCCCGCCTGGGGATTGATGAGGTGTTTGCCGGGGCGCGTCCGGCCGACAAAGCTGACATCGTGCGGAGGCTTCGGCAGCGCGGGCGGCTGGCTTTTGTCGGGGATGGCATCAACGACGCCCCGGCGCTGGCCGTTGCCGACGTGGGCATTGCCCTGGGCACCGGAACGGATGTGGCCATCGAGGCGGCAGATGTGATTCTCATGTCCGGTGATCCGGTCGGCGTTCTGCAGGCACGCGATCTGGCGCGGGCGACGATGCGCAACATCCGGCAAAACCTGTTCTGGGCTTTTGCCTACAACGTCGTGCTCATCCCGGTGGCGGCAGGCGTACTGTACCCTGCGTTCGGTCTGCAACTTTCACCTGTTGCGGCCGGCGCGGCCATGGGGCTGTCAAGCCTGTTTGTGCTGACGAATGCGCTGCGGCTGCTGAAATGGCGGCCGCGGGCCGTTGCCGCCCCGCTTCCCTGATCGGGGTCACTGTCCCAAGCCGAGCCACCGCCCGCCCTGATAGACAAGCAGGCTGCCGACGTAAGCCAGCACCGTCATGTAGGCAAACATCACAGCGGGCCAGCGCCAACTGTTCGTCTCCCGCCAGGCGACGGCCAGCGTGGACATGCACTGCATCGCCAGTACGAAAAAGACCATCACCGACACGGCCACGAGAGGCGAAAACACCGGCCGCCCATCCGCATGGCGGTCAGCTTGCAGCGCCGCATGCAGCGCCTGGTTGCCGGCGGCGTCTTCGTCATCGCCGATGCCATAGACAATAGCCAGCGTTCCCACGAACACTTCCCGCGCCGCAAATGCCGAGATGATGCCGACGCCGATTTTCCAGTTGAATCCCAGCGGCGCAATGACCGGCTCGATGAGCTTGCCGGCCTGCCCGATGAAACTGCGTTCCCGCCGTTCGGCTTTTTCGAGCCGTTCGAGCACCTGAAGCCGGTCGGCCGCTTCTTCCCCGGACATCTGCCCGGTCTGGGTAATGGCTGCGCGCTCAGCGGCGTAGTCCCGGCTGAGTGTCACCGACCGGGGATGCGTTGCCAGAAACCACAGGACAATCGAGATGGCCAGGATGACCGTCCCGGCCCGGTAGAGAAACTGGCCGCCGGCGGAAAACATCGTCAGCAGGACGGTCCGTGGGGAAGGCAGCCGGTACGGGGGCAGTTCCAGAATAAGCGGTGGCGATGCTCCACGAATCAGGGTTTTCTTGAAAAGCCAGCCCATCGCCAGCGCCGCCAGGATGCCGAGGGCATACATGGCAAACAGCACGACGCCGGGCAGGGAAAACACCCCCCACAGCCGCCGGTCGGCCGGAAAACAGGCCCCAATCATCAGGGCATAGACCGGCAGCCGCGCGCTACAGCTCATCAGCGGCGCAATGAGAATCGTCACCAGCCGGTCTTTGGCGTTTTCTATGGTGCGCGTCGCCGTGATGCCCGGAATGGCGCAGGCAAAGGAACCAAGCAGTGGGATGAACGACTTGCCGCTGAGTCCCACCCGGCGCATCAGCCGGTCCATGATGAATGCCGCCCGCGCCATGTAGCCTGTGTCTTCGAGCAGGGCAATGAACAGGGTCAGGATGAGAATCTGCGGAAGGAAGGTAACAACCGCGCCAACGCCGGCAATGACGCCGCCCACCACGAGGTCGTTGAGTTCGCCGGCCGGGAGATGTTCCCGGACGAGCGCGCCCAACCGGTCCATCATCCAGCCGATGGCATCCATCGGCACCTGTGCCCAGGTGAAGATGCTCTGGAAGATGAACAGCATCAGGCCGGCAAACAGTACCGGCCCCCACAGGCGATGCGTGACGATGGCATCAATCCGGTCGCTGGTGGTGCGTTGAAACTGGCCCGGTTGCTGGATGGCCGCCCGGCACAGGGTTTGAATCCAGCCGTAGCGCCCTTCGGCCTCGGCGCTCCACCACTCGATGCCCATGGCTTCCAGCCGTTCCCGCGCCGCCGCAACAGCCGCCTGGATGTCCGCCGGTGGCGGCGTGTCGTCTTCGGCCGGCTCGTTGAGCAGCAGCCGGATGGCTTCACCTTCGGCGGCGGCATCCGTTGCCCACCGGCGCTGGCGCAGTTGTTCCGCGAGTGCCGAAACTTCGGCTTCGATGACCTGCGGGAGTCGCCACTGCCGGGTGGGTACCGCAGGCAACGGCCCGACGAGTTTCCGGCGCAGGGTTTCAAGCCCGATGCCCCGGCTGGCGACGATGGGCACGACGGGAATTCCCAATCCCTGGGAAAGCCGGTCGAGATCGAAGACGAGACCTTTGGCTTCTGCCAGGTCCATCATGTTGAGCGCCAGCCAGACGGGCCGCCCCAGTTCCATGACCTGGGTGACAAGGTACAGGTTGCGTTCCAGGTTGCTGGCATCGGCAATGGCCAGAATGCCCTCCGGCGGCGGCGTGTCGGTCTGTCGTCCCAGAACAACATCGCGCGTGATGCGTTCGTCCAGCGAACGCGCTGAAAGGCTATAGACCCCCGGCAGGTCAATGAGGGTGACTTCCGTTTCGCCGACGGTCAGGCGGCCTTCCTTTTTCTCGACCGTGACGCCCGGATAGTTGCCGACCTTCTGGCGCAGGCCCGTCAGGGCATTGAAAAGCGTCGTTTTGCCAGAGTTGGGGTTCCCGACCAACGCCAGCCGGCGGGAAGGTGTTTCGTCACTCACGAACGTTACTCACCTGGGGAGACTTCAATGGCAGCGGCCTCGTCCTTGCGCAGCGACAGCCGATAGCCCCGCAGCTCGATTTCCAGCGGATCGCCCAGCGGGGCAATGCGGATGAGTTTGACCACAACGCCGGTCGTCAGACCCATTTCCTGGAGGCGCTGGGCAACGGCCCGCCCGCCCCGGACGCGCTCGACGCGGGCCGTCGCACCGATGGCCAGGGCATCGAGTGTCATGGCAGGCGCTCCACGAGAATGCCCTGCGCCGTATGGCGGTTGAGGGTCATCCGTACGCCGAGCACGGAACACACCAGCGGATCGCCGTCCGCAATGACACGCACTTCAGAAGTCTCACACAGCCCGCGCTCCCGCAGGGTTTCCGCGCCGTCCATGTCCAGCAGCCGCCGGACGCGCACGCGCTCGCCGGCCGGGACATCGGCCAGGGTTTGGGGTGTGGCGGAAGTTGCCGAGGAAGGGCGTAAAGCGGCAAGCCAGCGTTTCATAGGTCAGGGCATACCTCGGTCGTCGGCATCACGTGGCCGGAGGCCACCATGGCAGTCGTCAACCGTAAGTGAAATGAAAACTGTTTTCAAGTTTTTCCGACGCGGCTGTGTCAGCGTTTGGGGTCGAGGCCCAGGGTGGTGAGTTGCTGTGCCCGCAACCAGCGATAGACCAGCAGGAGGCCGACGATGGCGGCAAAGGCCAGCGGCATGGTCGTATCGGCTTTGACAAACAGGTAGAAGTGGATGACGCCAGCCACGGCTGCCACGTAGGTCAGGCGGTGCAGGCGTTTCCAGCGCGCCGCGCCCAGCCGCTTGATCATCCGGTTGGTGGATGTGGCCGCCAGCGGAATCATGACGAGAAAACCCAGCATGCCGAACAGGATGAACGGCCGGCGCAGGACATCCACACCCACGGCCGCCAGGTCAAACATCTTGTCGAACCAGACATAAGCCGTGAAGTGCAGGCTGGCATGGAAAAACGCCAGCAGTCCCAGCGTGCGCCGCAGCCGGATGAGCCAGGGCGGACCAAACCAAGCCACCAGGGGGGTTACTGTCAGGGTCAGGGTCAGAAAGACCAGCGCCAGCCCACCGGTCAAGCGGAGGATGAACTCCAGCGGGTTTGCCCCAAGCTGGCCCAGGAATCCGTCCCATCCGCACAGCGCCAGCGGAAACAGTCCGTTGAGCAGCACCAGCCGCTGCGCAAAGGCTGGGTCAAACAACGTTGCTGTCGTCGGTTTTGGATTGGATGGCTTCAACCGATCAGCTGCTATCAAGAATGTGCGCAAAAGTGCGCACGGTTCTCTTCCTGCCCCGACGTGTCCTGTTGACCACCGTCGTATCTGACAGGCGTGACTTTCCCGACTACGGCGGGGACGGTCCCCGCCGCAGCGCCGCCATTGCTGGACGGACTCGCCACGGGTAGGGCAGTTTCGGTTGCCAGCCGTTTCAGGTTCAGCGCCGCATTGAGGTCACGGTCATGGTGCGCACCACATTGCGCACACACCCATGTTCGATCTCTCCATGTCAGCGCCTCGTTCTTCCAGCCACAGATGGAGCACAGTCGGCTACTTGGATACCAGCGATCAGCGATGGTAAGACGAGTACCGTAGCGCCGGGCCTTGTATTCCAACTGCGAGCGCAACATCCCAAAACCCACGTCAGAGATGGCGCGGGCGAGTTTCTCGTTCTGCAGCATCCCTTTGACGTTTAAATCCTCGATCACTAACGCTTGGTTTTCGCGGCAGAGTCGAGTCGTGAGCTTGTGGGTGAAATCCGCTCGGATATTGGCCATGCGGGCATAGAGCCTTGCCAATATCGCAGCGGACTTCTGCCGGTTGTTCGATACCGGCAGGCGCGTTCCTTCAGGCAGGCGGGCATGGCGTTCAAATCCGGCTGCCTTCCTGGCGGCTTCCAGCTTGCGGCTGAGACGCCGACCGCGAATCTTGAGGCGACGCAGCGCTGCTTTGAGCGGCTTTGGCGCCTCGATGACTTCACCGCTGGAGATCGTTGCGGCAGCCTTGATGCCAAGGTCGATGCCGTTGACCTCGTGCGACGTGCGACGCCGATAAAATTGCGCATCAGGCACCTTGACCTGTATTGCCACAAACCAACGATCCGCGGTGCGAGAAACCGTTGCGCCCAGTATCTTTCCTTTGAATCGCAGTTCCTCGGTCATGGCGACTTCGCCGATCCTGGGTAGGCGGATCGTCTTACCGACCAGACGGAACTTGTCGTTGGCTACGTAAAAGCTGTCGCGGCAACGCCCCTTTTTCTTGAAGCGCGGTGCGTGTGCCTCTTTGCCAGCCTTGAGGTCGGTGAAGAATCTTTCCCAGGCTTTGGCGAGATGGGCAAACGGCTGGGCGTGGGCATCCCGGTGAATGTCTTGCAACCAAGGCCGACCGTTCTCATCGAGCCACTGCGGGTTGGTGTACTTGATGGCGTTGAACTGTTTTTTGAGCGCCATGGCGTTTGGCCTGCCGCCTGCTGCGTATTGCCTGTTCCACTCATTGAGCGCCCAGTTCCAAACACGCCGCGCCGTGCCGCAGGCGCGCTTGAAGTAGTCCACCTGCTCAGGAGTCGGACAAAGAGCGATCTTGTGGGTTAGTTGCATTGTTGGGCCTTTTTGACGTCATTCGCATCCTGTTTCAGCGCTTCATCCAACTTCTTTCGATAGTTCCTCAAACCGTACAGCCGGGACGAAAAACAGCGCACGATGGTCATTAAGTCTTGCACCATTTCCTGTTCGGGAGACAGCCGTTCCTGGTTCAGTACCAGCACTTCGCAGCCATGGGTTTGGGCGTAATGTTCGAACCACTCAAAGCCGAAACGGGTGAGGCGGTCCCGGTGAGCGAGGATCAGCATCCTGACTTCCCGTCGCCCAATCTCGTCCATAAGGGCCAGAAACCGCTTGCGCCTGAAGTCCAGCCCGCTGCCCACTTCCTCGATAAACTCGACCCCCGCCAATCCCTTCGCCACCACGAACGCTTCCAGCACTTTGCGCTGATTCGCCAGGTCCGGCTTCTGCGCCGCACTCGATACCCGACAGTAGGCGACAAGCTTTGTTGGCGCATGGTTGGCCTGCCGCAAACCGATGAACTCACGGATCTGCGTCTCAGTGTAGAGGCGGCGGTTGCTGTCCGTTCGGGCCACCGGAATCAGCCTTCCTTCGCGTTCCCAACGCTGCAACGTCTTGACCGAGACACCAAGGAGTTTTGCCGCCTTGCCTGTGCTTATAGTGCTTTCCATGAGCATTATTATACACTATCGCGTACTATACGGCAAGCTAGAGTCCGGCTCCCCGGTGGATTTGGCCCGGTGGCGTCGGGCCAGCGGCGATGTGGCCTGGAGGGCTGCCACCAGATCATGGACTGTGAAGGGCTTGCACAGGTAGTCGTCCACGCCGGCGGCAAAGGCGGCGCGGCGTTCTTCCTCCAGCACCGCCGCCGTGAGCGCGATGAAGCGTGGACACATATCTGGCGCCAGTGCCGCCCGCACTTCCCGGACGGCTTCCAGTCCGTCTTTTCCCGGCATTTGTACGTCCATGAAGACCAGGTCGTAGGGTTTTTCACAGGCGACCGCGCCCAGGATGGCTTCCACCCCCTCGATGCCATCCGAGGCGGTATCGGGCTGATACCCCAGTTTTTCGAGCATTCGCACAGCCAGCTTCCGGTTGACGACATTATCTTCGACGACAAGCACCCGCAGGGGATGCTGCTGCCCAAGAGTGGCATCAAACAGCGGTTGGGGCGTGCTGGGCGCTGGTTCGGGACGCGGTGCAAGCAGCTCTTCCAGTTGGCGCTGAAAGCGCGTCAGACGGATGGGCTTGGGCATCATCGCGGACGGCGCAAACGTGCTGAGCTGCGCCTTGAGACTTTCTTCCATCGTTGAACCGAAAAACAGAATCGGCGTCCGGGCATAGGCTGGTTGCCTGCGGATTTCTCTGGCCAGGGTCAGACCGTCCATGTCGGGCAACTGCACATCGAGAATGAAGATGTCCACTTTGGTGCCCGGTTGTTGCAGGCAGTGCAGGGCTTCGGCGGCCGACGCTGCCATCAGCGGCGTGGCGTGCCAGGCGCGAAGCTGGTACTCCAGAATGTGCCGGTTGGTCGCGTTGTCATCCACCACGAGGGCGATTTTGTTTTCGAGTTCGGGCAGCGAGCCGCGGACGTACACCCGTGGCTGGTTGGGAGCGGATTCACACAGTAGGGTGAAGTGGAAGGTCGTCCCCCGTCCGACTTCGCTTTCAAACCAGATGTTGCCGCCCAGCATTTCGACCAGGCGTTTGGAGATGGCCAGTCCCAGACCTGTGCCGCCATAAACCCGGTAGGTCGTCTCCGTCGCCTGTTCGAAATCCTGAAACACCCGGTCGTGGGCTTCGGGCGGGATGCCAATGCCGGTGTCGCGCACATCCACCCGCAGTTCGTAGCGCCGGGGTCGGTCGTTGGCGGTAAGTTTGGTCAGGCTTGGCTCGTCATCGTCGAGTGGTTCGGCGCTGACCGTCACGACGACTTCGCCCTGCTCGGTGAATTTGATGGCGTTGCTGAGCAGGTTGAGCAGCACCTGCCGGAAGCGTGTCGGGTCACTGACAATCGTGGTCGGGACGTTGTCTTCGATGAGGTAGGCCACATCCAGCCGCTTGCGGCTGGCCGGTTCGGCAATGACATCCAGTGTGCTTTCAATGCACTCACGCAGATCAAACGGCGTCTGCTCGATTCGGAGCGCGCCGGCTTCGATTTTCGAGAAGTCCAGAATGTCGTTGAGGATGACGAGCAGGCTCTCGGCGCTGGAGCGGATGGTTTCCAGGTATTCGCGCTGTTCGCCGGAAAGCGGCGTGCTGGCCAGCAGGTTGGACATGCCGATGACGCCGTTCATCGGCGTGCGAATCTCATGGCTCATGTTGGCCAGAAAAGCTGATTTGGCGCGGGCTGCGGCCTGGGCGGCATCACGGGCCTGTTCCAGCCGCCGGTTGAGGCTGGCCAGACGGTCGCGCGCCAGCGAAATTTCACGGATGACGGCGGTCGTCTGTTTCAGCGCCCGGCGGACGATGAAATTCCCCTCCAGCGTGAAGATGACCAGCACCACGCCCAGCCAGACCCACCCAAAAACCTGCAACTGCACGCGGCACGCATTCGATCCGGCTTCGAGTTCGTCAACGACGGTTTCCATCCTGGCCAGAAACAGCCGTTGGTGTTTCAGGACAGTTTGAACCTGCTCCGGTGTGGGTGGGCGGGGCAGGCCCGTGGCATCCGTCGTGGCCAACACCTGCTCCAGCGTGCTGACCATGGCGTTGAAGTGGGGCAGGGTGGACTGAAGGGCCGCACGGGAGGCCGGCGTGCTGCACGCCGTCAGGCCGGTTTCGGAGTTGCCATCCTGGAGCGTCTGGTGGGCCGCTTTCCACTGCTTGAGGGTGTCCCGCAGTTCGTCAATGTAAGCCTGGCGTTCCGCTGGCGTCGCTGCGACCTGCCAGGCCAGAAGGCACTTGGTCAGCCGTTGGCTGCGCATGCGCTGGCGACCGGCAATGTTGATGATGCGGGCGTCGTCGCGCTGCCGGTGAATGAAGGTCTGTACGGCAACCTGCCCGGCAATCATCAGAGCCGTGAGCGTCAGCAGCAGAACGGCATACAGCCACCGAAGCCGCCGCACCTGTGCCAGGTTACGTTGGAGAGCCGCACTGTCGGGAGTCCAGGAGGGATCGGAAGGCATAACGGGCAAGGTGTGCGGCAGTGAAGGCAGGGCGGGTGTATCTGGGGGGACTGTAATCCGCCATAGTAACCTACGGCGCAAGCTGCCGCATCAGCACCTCGAAGGCTTGCAGTGCCTCCCTGAAAGCCGCCTGATACTGTTCGGCATAGATGGCCAGCGACAGCATGACGATGAAAATACCGAGCGCCATCTTGACCGGCATGCTGAGGAAAAACACGTTGAACTGCGGTGCAACGCGGTTGATGAGTCCGAAAAACACATCGGTCAGCAGCAGGGCAGCCATGGCAGGCGCGGCCAGGCGGACGCCAAGCGTCAGGATTTCACCTGTCAGCAGGATGATGCTGGTCAGTGCCGGCGACAGGCCCGTGCCCAGCTTGGGAAAGTCCGTCACGGGGATGAGTTCAAAGCTGCGAAACAGGGCTTCGATGACCAACCGGTGCGCGCCCAGGGCCAGAAAGATGACAATAGCCACCTGAAGCTTGAACTGCCCCAGTTCGGAGACCTGTTCCTGAAGCATGGGGTTGAGCATCTCGCCCATCATCGCGCCCCGCTGCGCGTCAATGATGCGCCCGGCAACCTGAATGGCCTCAAAAACCAGCGAGGCGACAAAGCCCAGGGTAAACCCCACGGCCACTTCCTTGATGACGAGAATGGCAAAGCCGAAGGGCCCGCCGCGCAGGGCAAGTTCCGGCACGCTGGCGCTTAGGCCCGGCACGATGAGCAGGACGAATGCCACAGCTTCGGCAACCTTGACCTGGTTGGGCACGCTCTGTCCGCCGAAAAAGGGCACGACGGTCACAAAGGCCAGCATGCGGGCAAAGACCAGTCCGCCCAGCACGAGCAGCGCCGCCACTGACACCTGCACGTCGAGCAGGCGCAACAGTGCATCAATGAAGCCAATGGGGTCCGTCATACCTCATGCGCCGGCCCTCACAAGTTGGCGCATCACCAGCCCCATGAGCCGGGAACGCCTTTGAACGGCCCAACGATGTCTTTGGTAATCCAGCCGCCGTAAAAACCGCCCGGCTGGGGAACGACCGGTTCATCGTCCACGTAGCAGGCGTCCATGGCAGCAGCGTAAAAAGCGACGTAACCGGCAATGGGGGCAAATGGAGGCGTCGGCCGGGGATAACTCCAGGCCGCATCCGGTGCGATCCGCTGTCCGACCCGTACGCTGTGGTACTGAGCCATGCCTTTCCACTCGCAGTAGGACGTGCGCGGTGTGGCCACAAGGACATCAGGAAGGATATCCGCTGGCGGAAAGTAATAGACTGGCGGATGGCTCGTTTCGAGGACGCGCCAGCCCTGGGTCGTTTCGGCAATGGTTGTGCCGGCAAAGACGACGCGCAGCCGCTTCGCCGTGCGTTCCAGCCGGGGTGGGCGCGGATAGTCCCAGACAGATTCCTGTCCGGGTTGTGGCGGAATGGGTTTTGGAAGCATAAGCCTTAGCGTACAGGAAAGAATGGCTTGCCAAACGGAGGCTAACGCGGAACAGTTACAGCCCCTGCTGGCACAGTCGGGAGTTTGACAGCGCGATGGAGAGTTGAACCGTATGCCGACGACACGGCCCGTTCCGTCCCTATTATTGACCGATTTGTATCAGCTCACCATGGCGCAAGCCTACTGGAAGTCGGGGCGCGGCGAAAAAGAAGCTGTCTTCCAGATGTTTTTCCGCCGGCACCCGTTCGACGGTGGCTTTACCATTGCCTGTGGGCTGCACTCGCTCATCGAAATGCTGGTAGAAGCTACTTTTGATGACAGTGACCTGGCTTATCTGGCCAGCCTTCCGGGGCGGGATGGTCAGCCGCTGTTTGAGCCTGACTTTCTGGCGACGCTGCGCGACTTTCGGCTGGTGTGCGACATCGACGCCATCCCCGAAGGCACGATTGTCTTTCCCTTCGAGCCACTCGTGCGGGTGACGGGGCCGCTCGTGCAGGCCCAACTGCTTGAAACCATCATTCTCAACATCATCAACTTCCAGACCCTCATCGCCACGAAAGCGGCGCGGATTTGCCTGGCGGCGCAGGGGGAACCGGTCATCGAGTTTGGGCTGCGCCGGGCGCAGGGACCGGATGGGGGGCTGTCGGCCAGCCGGGCGGCCTATGTCGGCGGCTGTGCGGCGACCTCGAACGTACTGGCTGGCAAGGTGTATGGCATTCCGGTACGCGGCACGCATGCCCACAGTTGGGTGATGTCCTTTGGCGACGAGCTGGAGGCATTTCGCACCTATGCGGCGGCGATGCCCAACAACTGTGTCTTTCTGGTGGATACCTACGACACGCTCGAAGGCGTGCGCCATGCCATCGAGGTTGGCCGCTGGCTCCGCGAGCAGGGCCATGAAATGATCGGTATCCGGCTTGATTCGGGAGACCTGGCCTACCTGAGCATCGAAGCGCGCAAAATGCTCGATGCCGCCGGCTTCCCGGACGCCAGCATCGTTGCCAGCAATGACCTCGATGAAACCATCATCAACAGCCTCAAGCAGCAGGGAGCCTGCATCAACGTGTGGGGCGTGGGCACGAAACTCGTGACCGGCTACGACCAGCCGACGTTGGGCGGCGTCTATAAGCTGACGGCGCTGCGTGACCGTGGTGACGACTCCTGGCGCTACTGCATCAAGCTGTCGGAGCAGTCCATCAAGATTTCGACGCCAGGTATTCACCAGGTGCGGCGCTACAGCGTGGATGGCGAACTCATCGGCGACGCCATCTATGACCTTCCCTCACCGCCGGCTTCCGGGTGCGTCATTATTGACCCCCTCGATCCGACCCGGCGCAAGCGCATCCCGGCTGAGGCGACGTACGAAGACCTGCTCGTGCCTGTGTTTCGGCGGGGTGCGTGTGTGTATGGGATGCCGTCCCTGGAAGCCGTCCGGCAGCGGGCGCAATCAGGGCTGGCCCGGCTGGCGCCGGGGCTGAAGCGGTTTGTCAATCCGCACATCTACCCGGTAGGGCTGGAACAATCCCTCTACGACCTGAAGATGCGGCTGATTCTGCAGGCGCGCAACGGTGGTCACTAGCCGAAGCCAGGGACAGTGGACAGGCTGCCGTGGCTGCCGGTCGTGTCGCTAGGTTGCGCGCCCGTAGTCGTCCTGAAGCCGGATGATGTCGTCTTCGCCCAGGTAGTCGCCACGTTGAACTTCGATGAGCACCAGCAGGATGTCATCCGGGTTGGCAATGCGGTGCGCTGCGCCTACCGGCACATCCACGGCTTCGCCGGTGTGGACAAGGTGTTCGTGGCCGTCGAGTGTCACCTGGGCGCGTCCCTGCACCACGATCCAGTGCTCATGCCGCCGCGTGTGCTTCTGGTAGCTCAGGCGCCGGCCCGGCAGAACTTCGATGCGTTTGACCTTGTAACCTGGGCCTTCGTCGAGAACAACATACTGCCCCCAGGGGCGCCGGTCGTATTCCAACGCGCGTTCCAACCCGCGTGGATGTTCAATGGCAGGGATCACGTCACTCATGAGGTCTGGTCATGTGATGTCTGGCTATGCCGTTGGGGTTTGAATACAGCGTTCAATAAACTCGTCCGGGCGTTTTGGATGGCAGGGGCGTTGGTTTCCCATCCGGGGGCCTGTGCTAGACTTGCATACCGCCGGGAAACCTAGCTGAAAGCCACGGAGCGGTTCAAGCATGGGCCTGTTTGACAAGGTTCGCTCGATGCGCGAACAGGTCGTTGGACTCATTGCCGACATCCGCCAGCGACACGACATCGAGGAACTGGAGCGGAAACTGGCGGCTGCCCCGGAAGACACTTTCCTGATGCAGCAGTTGAGCGATGCCTATCAGCAGGCCGGTCAGAGCCGGCAGGCGGTGGACCTGCTCTGTCGCATTGGGGAACTCTATCGGTTGCAGGGAAATCCTGAGACGGCGTTGGCTTACTTCCGGCGCGCGGAGCGCCTGGCCACCAGCGACGAACGCCTGCGGCTTCTGCGGTTGATGGTGGAACTGATGATCCAGTTGGGGCGCTACAGTGATGCTTTTGAGCGCGCACAACAGGTCGTCGAACTTCTTCTGACCCACCACGAGTTGGCCGCAGCCCGTGGCTATGTCGAAACTCTGCCGCTGCTGGGCGAGCAGGATGCCAAGTACCGCAAGGAACTCGTTGATCTGGTCAACATCAACCGGCAGGAATGGGCCCAGGGAGCGCGTGGTACATGGCTGGACCCTGGCGGGGAGCGGTCATTCAGCTCCGAACACCGGGAGCAGTTTCCTGACCAGACCATTCTGGTGGTGGATGATGAGCCGGGCACCTGTGAAGTGCTGAATCTGTGTCTGCGCCGCCTGGGCTGCACCGTACTCACGGCCGAGGATGGCGAGGCTGCGCAGGAAGTCGCGCTGCGACACCAGCCCTCACTCATTATCTGCGACCTGCTGATGCCCCGGATGGATGGCCGCCAGTTTTTCGATTGGACGCGCCGGCATCCCACGCTCCGGGACGTGCCCTTCGTGTGCCTGTCATCCAAGGGACAGCCGGAGGAGCGGCTGGCCGCTTTTGAGCGGGGCGTCGAGGATTACTGGGTCAAACCTTTCAGTGCCGTCGAACTGACCTTTCGTGTCAAGAACCTGTTGCGTCGGCTGCAACCCAATGCCGATTTTCGCGGCAGGCTTCAGGAAGTCTCCCTGCCTGAAGTGCTCCAAATCATTGAAGGGGGGCGTAAAACCGGGCTGCTCAAGGTGACTGCCGCCGGGCGCGAGGCGCGGATATACATCCGCGAGGGACAAATTCTGGATGCTGAGCTGGCGTCGTACCAGGGGGCGCGCGTGGTGTACATCGTCATCGGCTGGGTGCGCGGTGAGTTTTCCTTTCGGAGCACTCCTGTGGAACGCCCAGCCCAGATTTGCCTGACAACGCAGCAGCTTTTGCTGGAAGCTGTCCGCCGCTATGACGAAACCCAGTCCCTGCTCGATGCCGAGCCGGACCTGGACCGTCCATACATCGTGAGTGACACCTTTGCCTCTTTGGTGGTCCCGGAGGATTTTGCTTCGGAAATCAGCTTTCTCAAGGCGTTGTTTGACGGGCAGCGCACCTTCCGGGAGTGCTTACAGTCGCTGGAGGGGGATTTGGAGTCTATGCAGATGGTGGTTGAGTTGCGCCGTGAAGGCCTGCTCGTTCCGGCTCCAGCCCGGCTTTAGTCACACCAGCGCGGCTCACAACCGGGTTCAAAACAGCCTGCACATCGGTGTGGCTTCATGGTATCGTCGCGCCCAAATCCGCTTCATCCCGTCCCATTCATCTTTCCCCTGGAGACTCATACATCTGTGCGTAAACAAGTCCACCGTTGGTTTAGTCCACACCTTGGCAAGGAAATGCCAATTGCCGTGTATGGCCACTATGGCAAGCCGTTGCTGATGTTCCCCACGGCGGCGGCCGACTTTGAGGAATACGAGCGTTTTCTGGTGATTGATGTACTGCGTCCCTACATTGATGCCGGGATTGTCAAAATCTACTCCATCAACAGTATCAACCGTGAAAGCTGGATGAACGAGCACCTGCATCCAGCCCAGCGGGCAGCGCGCCAAACGGCCTACAGTTACTATGTTGCTCGTGAAGTATGCCCATTTATCCGCAGCGACTGTGGTGGCTCGCCTATCAAGATTGCTGCGACTGGAGCCAGTTTTGGTGCCTACCACGCGGCTAACTCCGTGTTCCGAAATCCAGACCTTTTTGACACCCTGATCGCGATGTCCGGTTCGTATGACATCCGCCCGTGGTGTGATGGGTTTCACAACGATGATGTGTACTTCAACAACCCCATTGAGTACCTGCAGAATCTGAACGACGACTACTTCCTGCCGTTGTTGCGGTACCATACGGATATTCACATCATTTCAGGGCAGGGGGCTTATGAGGCACCGGAGCGGTCGCGTGACCTGTCACGGGTGCTGTACAGCCGTGGGATTCCGCACTCGCTCGATCTGTGGGGCTATGATGTCAATCATGACTGGCCGTGGTGGCGGCGCATGCTGGACCTCTATGTGCCACGCCTCTTTCATGCCTATGGTCCGAAGTGACGGCGCCGGCGGCTGTCTCCCTTGCTCCCGGTGACAGGCCGTGACGCCAACCAACCGTGGCAGTGTTCTGCCCAAGTGAGGTTTGCATCCATGGTGAAGCGTTGGATTTCAGGCAGGTTTCCCTGCGTCGCTGCGTCGCTGGGGCTGTTAATCGCCGGGTGGCTGTCTCTGCCGGTAGCGGCTCAGGTGGCAACGGGAACCTCAACGAAGATTACAACCATCAAGCAGGTTCTGACCGGTGATACCGTTGTGCTGCAAGATGGGACGATTGTACGCCTGATTGGCATCCTCGCCCCTCCTTCAGGGCCGGCGGCCGAACAGGCGCGGGAACGAGTTCGGCAGCTCGTTCTGGGCAAGAGTGTTGAGGTCTGGCTTGAAAACCAGAACCTCGATCTGGGACACCGGGACAAGTATGGGCGGCAACTGTCCTACATCTACTTGCTGCCAAGCCGGAAGCTGCTCAATGCCGAAATCCTGCGCAATGGCGATGCCTACTACTTCAGCCAGCACTTTATTGACGTGCGGACGAAAAACATTCTGCTGGCTGCGGAATATCAGGCCCGGAAGGCCAGGTTGGGCGTCTGGGCGCAGGCTACGGAATCACCCGAAGCCATCGCCAAGCGCGAAGGGCGTGTCTATGAAGAACCGGCCTTTATGCCTCCAGAGAAAGAGGAAGCTCCGGCTGATGGTGGGTATTCTGAGGCAGCATCTGGTATGGCCACGACGGGACGTGAGATAAGCGGCAGCGCCCTGGGTCCGTCGGTGTCCGGGGTACCAACTGCGCCCCTGGCCCCGGAACTTGACCCTAAAGCGACCTACAGTGACATACGGGTTGAAAGCTGCGCGGTGCTCGATGTGCCGACGCTGGGGCCGGTTGCCCTCATTGGAGTCCAGAACAGCACCGCCAAAGCTGGTGAAGCGGCCCGGCTTGAAACCGTCAAACTGGTGCAGGGCAAGCGCCTGCGCTTTGAGTATGATCCGGTCAATGCCGCCCGTGGCCACCGCGACCGGGAGGGACGGTTGCTGGTGTATGCCTTCCTGCCGGATGGTGCCCTGCTGAACCTGCAGATTGTGGCGCGGGGCATTGCTGACGTGGATATTGACTACGACTACAAATACAAGATGGAGATGGTGACGGCACGCGACAATGCCCGCATCCGGGAGCTTGGGCCGCGCTGGCGCAGTGACATTCCACGGACGGTCTCCCTCGACCGTGTTCGGGCTTCGTTGGTCAGGCTTATGAATGAGCAGTTCGGACGCGCCGGCGCGCGGATTGAGCTGGTTGGCGACGCACAGGATATCCTGCGTATTATGCATGACTCGATTGACGAACCGACGGCCGGGCAGTTGTATCGTGCCCTGTCCATCAGTGAAGGCGGCAACCTACCGCTGCTGCGCAGTAGTGGCATCCGGGAAATCCAGTTCACGGATACCAGGGCGACAAAGATTTTTCGATTCCCACTATGAGCTGGTGGGGGGCGCGCCGGGCGTGAACCTGCTGCCGGCCCATGGTCATTCCGAGGGCTGAGATGTCCAACCCACGCCGTCAAAACCTGTCTGACCCCTATCACCTGGTGGGCACCGTCATCAACGGCAAGTATCGGTTGGATGCGGTGCTGGGCATTGGGGGTATGGGCATTGTCTATCTGGCCCAGCACTTGGGAATCAACCGCAGCCTGGCGCTCAAGGTGCTCAAGCCTGACGTTGCTGCGGCGGATACGACCATTGCGGAGGCTTTTCACCGGGAAGCCAGAATTTCCGGCGGACTGTCTCATCCCAACATCATCTCCGTCACCGATGCCGACACCCTGCCGGATGGCACACCCTTCATGGCGATGGAGTTGCTGGAGTCGCCAACGCTTGAAGATGAACTCCAGCGGAGCAGGAAGTTTCCGCTTGACCGGATTGAGCGCATCCTGAGTCAAATCTGCGATGCCCTCCACTATGCCCACCGGTCGGGTTTGGTGCACCGCGATCTCAAACCGGCCAACATTGCCCTCGTCGGAGCGGGCCAGCCGACCGAGCAGGTCAAAATTCTCGACTTTGGGATTGCCAAATCGCTGGATGAGGGCGTCGGCAAGGTCAGCCAGGCCATCGGAACGCCGCTCTATGCCTCCCCGGAACAGTTTATTCACGGCGGCGACATTGATCCCCGCGCTGACCTCTACAGTCTGGCCGTGATTCTGTATCGCATGCTGACCGGGGTACTGCCGTTTCAGGGCAAGACAATTGGTGAAATTGTTTCCATGCATCTGACAGCGCCGCCGCCGCCGCTGCGGACGCACGCGCCGGAGCTGCCGGAGTCGCTGGAGGCCTTTGTCATTGGGGCATTGGCCAAAAAGCCGGACGGGCGTCCCGCAACGGCTTTGGATTTTCTGGCTGGCTTCCGGGCGGCACGGCAGGGCACTCTGATTGGAGAGACGAGCGCACCGTTGCTCGGCAGCGGGACCGACCTCATCGCGGCGGTGCTCGATACGCCCCTGCCCACTCCGCCATCCACAACGCCGCCCGGCATCGCTGAAGCAACGGGCAATATCACGACTTCACGGGTGTCGCCGACACGTCCCTCCGGGCTGTCTCCAACGCTTCCTGCGGCTGGCAGCCCAGACCAGCCATCGCTGGTCTCCAGGACGCTCACCCTGAGCCAGACGGCCCACCGGGACGCTCTACCTCCCCCGACTGGATATGCCACACCCGATGCCGCCCCCTCGCCTTCACGGTTGGGGATTCCCGTGTGGGCTGTAGCGGTAGCAGCTTTGCTGGTTGTTGGGCTGTTGCTGGGGATAGGGGTGTATCTCATGAAGGGTCGTGCGGCCGGTTCAGGGGTTGAAACTTCCAGTGCAACTGATGGAGGCTCCTCTCCCTCTGTAACGGACAAAGCCCCCTCTCCGGTATCGGCGTCAGTGTCTGATGCGCTGCGCACCCGCTTTGACCAGGTCTCACAACAGGTTTACCAGGCAGTTGAACCACTTGCGCTGGATGGGCAGGAAGACCCACTGCTGCGTGAACTGCAGCAGGCGACCACCTTGCATCCGGCAGCCATTGACTCACATCGCCAGCGGGTTGAGATGGCTGAAAGCCAGGTGGCGCAGGCCGCTGAAAAGTGGTCGCGCGCCACGACGCCAGACACATGCGCAGCAGAGTACCGCACTTTGGGAGAGCGCTACCAGCAGCTTCGGGATGCCCTGCACAACTACGGTGTTTCGGTCCGCAACCTGGGAAATGCCTTTGCGCGAAGGGATTTCGATATGTCCCAGCCTCCTGACCGGCTTGCCGAATCAGAACGGCGGGAACTTGGACGTGACCGCTCGCTGCTGGAAGGTGCCTGGCGCGATACCCGCCGGGCGGAGAGCCGGTTTCGCGACTGCACAGGGTTATAACACCAATGTCTGGTGCCAGGTCTGGTTGTAATGGGCTTACCCTCTCACGCCGGACGAAAATGCCTTGTTTCGGGTGTTGTGGGTCAAGTATTTTCCCGTGGGCTTTGACCCTGGTGCTTGGTGAGCCGAATCTCTTGAATGCCTGGAGGGGCTTCCGATTATGGAAGACAACACGACCCCTGACGTACCTTCAACGGAGGACCCAAATGAAGTCCCGAAAGATGACCAACCCTTTGCTGGTTTTCCACGGGAAGAGTTGCTGGCCTTCGTGCGCGGTGTGGCCAACATCATAGCCGCCGATGGCAAAGTAGCCGAGGAAGAGCGCGTGATGCTCTACGGACTCATTCACCAGACTGGTCTTTCCATTCTCGATGACGATGTCAAAGCGGCTGTCGAAGCCGAGCTTGCGGGTCCATCGCCGATTGAAAAAGTCATCAAGCCTGTTACCAACCCGCTCCTGCGCCGGGCGTTGTATCAGACCTGCGTTGAAGTGGCCGTCGCAGATGGTCACCTGGCGGACGAGGAGCGTTTGAAGCTCGTTGAAATTGCCGGATTGTTTGGCCTGAACACCGACGCAGCGCGCGATTTTATCCAGTGGACGCTCGACAGCATAGCCATTGAACAGCGCGGTCGGGAAATTATCGCCAAGCTTTGAAACCTCTTGGACAGATTGCCCGCAGCAGAAAAAGCGCCAAGGTAACTTCCCTGGCGCTTTTGCACTTGAGCCTGATGTTGGGTTGATGTTTTTTGTCGCAGTTGTGGAAGCCGGTTCAGCGCTATACCGTAAACGAAGAACCACAGCCACACGAGCCGGTTGCCGAGGGGTTCTTGAACGTAAAGCCTGAACCCATCACGCTCGACACATAGTCAATTTCCACGCCTTCCAGGTACTGCCCGCTGAAGGGGTCCACGAACAGGCGGATGCCGCCGTTGCTTTCGTGGACGATGATTTCATCATCCTCACGTGGGGCATCTTCCACGTCGAGTCCGTACTGAAAGCCTGAGCACCCGCCAGGCATGACGCGGACCCGCAATCCGCCTTCTGCCCCAATGTTTTCGGATGCCATAAACTTCTTTACTTCTTCAACTGCCCTGGCTGTCAAAAAAATCATGACCGCACGCCTCATCCAAAATAGAGATTCGGTGACCTGATTGGTCTTTACTGAATTTCAGCCGACTGTGTCAACGAACGCTCCCGACACAGCTTTGAGAGAAAAAACCGGCCGAACCCCGGCAACGTGTGGGATTGGGGGCAGCCTGTCCCTTCCGTTACGCTGGGGTGCAGCAATCGACCTGGGGAACACTCCCAAGCCTTCGCTAAGATTTTGAAGTGAGGACGATGCGCTTTGGCTCCTCGCTGGCCGCGCTCTTGGCGGCTGGTGCAGCGGTATCCGTCGTGGCTGGCGTCCCAGACAAACCCGCCATGATGCCGCGCATGGCAGAGACGGGCAGCGCCGTCAGTTCGCCAATGGCATCAAGCCCTTTGAACGGGAGGCTTGGGATGAACTTCAGCACCGAAAGCGTGGTTTCGACGCCAACCTGGTGCAGATGGAAGACTTTTTCCGACAGGGGAAGATTTGAGAAATTGCCTTCAGTCGAACTCATGTGAGACTTCTCCGTAAACGCGAGGGAGGTGAATGCCTGTCAGGAGCATACACGATGATGGGTGTTGGGCGAAACCTTCATTGGCATGGCCGGTTGTGGTAAACAACGGTCTGGCAAAGCAGTCAGACCGGTCCTGCTGTGACACCGCGCCACGGCTGTGGAATAACCCACTGGCTCAGGGCAGATAGCCGCCCCGCCTGCCGCCCAGTCGTCGCTCTCTTTCCTGCTTCCCGACCAGCCAGAACAGCGGCCAGAACGCACCGGCCAGGGCTGCGGCGACCAGGTTGCCCGGCATCTTGAGCGCTTGGATGAAGGTGTAAATCCCAACGGCGAGATACAGCAGCAGCAGGAAGCTGATGAGCCAGTACATGTGAGTTCTCCAGACTTCGGTTGCGCGTGACACCGACGTGCATTCATTTCCTGGGGACGCTCAAACCATACCACGTCCGGCCTGTACGCCAAGCCACACCGCTCATTCGTCCGCCCACGGGGGAGCGTCGGTTGCCGGCGCGCGTTCGTGGTCCAGATGCCATTGAAGGGGGTTGTCCAGGATGTAGGCGCGGATGCGGTTGAGGGATTCCGCGTGGCGGATGATGTGCTCGTAATAATTGCGTTGCCAGATGATGGCGCCGGCCGTGCCACGGTGTTCGTTGATGCGTTTGGTGGATACCGTTTTGAATGCGCCGATCAAACGGCCGAGGGGTTTGCGTTTTCCCGCAGGAACGGTCGGCGTGGTGGGGGTGGTTGGTGCGGCGGTCGGTGCCATGGTGGTAGGGGCGGTTCGCGAACCGCCCCTACCATGCTAACCGCCCGTAACATCAAAACCGTCCGCAACATCATCACCGCCCCTGCCATCGGAACCGTCCGTGCCGCCGGAACCGTTCCGGCCATCGCCCGTGATCACGATGATTCCGTGCAGGTGGTTGGGCATGACCACCCATTCGTCCAATTCCACATAATCGTATTGCGTCGCCAGCCACCGCCAGGATTCGGCAACAATTTCCCCGTATTCATTCAACCGCATTTCACCCGCCACGATCTCCCCAAACAGACACACCCGCCCCTGCGTGCAGAGGGTGACAAAATACGCCCCCATCCGGGTGTAATCGCAGTCCTTCAGGCGGATTGAACGGCGGTGATGCCTTTCAGGGTCATACCGCATGCTGCCGGCTCCCTGCCTTTTCCAGCCCTGCCCGCGCCAGCGCCATGACGGCTCCACAGGCGGATGAGGCGGTCGTCCTACGGCAGTGCACTGACCTTCGGAATGTAGGACATCACCTGCTGCGTAAAGGTGATGAGTTGGGTAAACGTCCAGCTTCCAAAGAAAATCAGCGTCAGTACGGTAGCAATCATCTTGGGCACGAACGTCAGCGTCTGCTCCTGAATTTGCGTCAGGGCTTGCAGCAGGCTGATAACCAGCCCCACGACAAGACTCACCACCAGCGCCGGCAGGGACAAAATGAGAATCAGCCAGAGGGTTTGGTTGGCCAGCGTCAAAAATGTCTGCATAGGCGCACCTGTTGCACGAAGCCGTCAGGCATACACGAAGCCGTCAGGCATAGCTGAGCACGAGATTCTGGATGAGCGTCACCCAGCCTTTGACCAGCACAAAGAGCAGCAGTTTGAAAGGCAGGGAAATCATCGTCGGCGACAGCATGAACATCCCCATCGCCTGCAGGATGTTCGACACGAGCATGTCAATGACGAGGAAGGGAATGAACAGCAGGAAGCCAATCTGAAACGCCTCGGTCAACTGGCTGGTGACAAACGCCGGCACGACGACGCGGAAATCCCGTACCGTAATGGCATTCGGGTCCTTGCCGTTTTTCTGCGCCAGACGCTGGGCCAGCCCCAGAAACAGACGGCGGTCGGCTTCGTGGGCATTGCGTTCGAGAAAGGCACGGAGTGGCTCCTTGCCCTTGTCCAGCGCCTTGAACAGCGTATCCGCCCGCATTTCCGTGAAAACCGGCGCGGTGGCGTCCGACAGGCCGGCTTCCTCCAGCATTTTCTCAGCGACAGGCGCCATGATGAATATCGTCAGAATGAGCGAAATCCCGGTGATGACCTGGTTGGGCGGCACCTGCTGCGTGCCCAGCGCGTTTCTGAGGATGGAAAGGACAACCGAGATTTTGACGAACGAGGTCATCATGATGAGCGCAAACGGAGCCAGCGCCAGCGCGCCCAGGGTGACAACCAACACCACCGGGTTCGCCTGAAGCGCCCCCTGCGCCGTCGCCACCAGAGACGAACTGATGCCCATCCCGGCAAAGAGGGAAAGCGTCGCCACGGCTTTCACAAGACCAGAACGCAATGCCATCCGCGCCTCACTTTCGCATCAGCCACCGCCCGACGGACTGCGCCAGCAGCGGCGGCGGTTGGGAGGTCTCACGTGCTGCCAGGTGCTTCTCGACGGCAGCCGCATCGAGGGTTTCCATCACCTGAAGTCCGGCTTCCGACACGCCGACCAGCAGGTACTTTCCGTTGACTTCAACGACATACAGCGTCCGGCGCGGTTCGAGCGGCAGAACGTCCACAATGTGCATCAACCCGGTCGGCCGGCGCAGACCGAGGCCGCCCAGTTTCGGCAGGACAACCCGCAGGGTGACATAAGCGACGCTACAGACAATCCCCAGCGCGACGAGGGTCTGGAGCAGTGCCCAAAAGAAACCGCCGCCGGTTGGCGGAAGCGGTTCAGTGGTGGCCTGCCATCCGATGAGCGCCAGCATGGCTTAGCTCCGTGCCTGGGTGATGCGTACCCCCAGACGGCCCTCGACATCCACGAGTTCACCGCGCGCAATGGGACGGCCATCAATCGTCAGCGTCACCGGATCGGTCGGCTTGCAACCGAGTTCAAGGACGTACCCTGTGCGCAACTGGGCCACTTCCTCAAGGCGCAGGCGGCGCGCCGCCAGCTCGATGCGTACCGTCACGGCAAGGTCATCCAGGGATACGGCCGGTGGCGTGGCCGTTTCTTCAGTCGGCATGGAAGTTTCCTCAGACGAAAGCATGGGTAATGTGGGAACGATGTCCTGGATGGTCAAGCGAAATTCGTCATCCAGTTCACCGAACAGCATCAGGGTTTCTGGAACGCCTACCGTGACGCTCCCGATGCCGCCCGGCTGGAGCACCGACTGGATTGTTTCGAGGATGACAAAGTCGCCGATTTCGAGCGTGCGAAGCTCTCCGTAGGTCGCTTCGACCAGTCCGATGACCAGTGCGGCGGAAAACGTCGGCTGCACCCTGGCCAGCTCAGCCACGTGCTTCTGGCGAATGAGCGCCAGTGTGGGGTCGGAAACCGGCCGCGCCAAGAGGTGGCTGCCCACCTGGCGAAATGCTTCGAGCGTTGCCGCGTCCAGGATGAATTCGGCAAATCCGACGGCTTCGGCAAACTTCAGGCTGACGGTGCCCACCAGATAGCGGGTCGGGGTGTCGGACGTGGCGGCCGACTGGAAATGTCCAAAGGACAGCCAGCGCGCGCAGGATGTCAGCCGCAGCGTCGGCTCGCCAAGCAAGGCGTTGACATCCCAGGCCAGGGTAAGCAGCAAAAACTCCAGCGCCGCTGCCTCGGCTGAAGTGACCTGGCGCAGACCGTCCGGTGGTGTGCCGTTGCCGCCCAGCATCCGTTCCACAAGCGCCGCCGCAAAGCTGGCGTCCGTTTGCAGAAACAGAGTCGCTCCCGGTTGACCAACGCCAAAAGTGGCGCAGAAACGGTGACTGTCTGTGGTTTGCCCAAGTTCGGCTGCGCTGACTTCAGACCAACCGAAGGAAGTCATCCCGAACAGTTCCGGCGGCGTACGGAGAATGGTCAGCAGCCGGGGCGCTGCCGCCCGGAACATCGCCCCGAAAAGCCAGGTCGGCACACTGCCCAGTCCGCGGCTGGCCTCGACTTCGGCCCGGGAGCATTTGGGCAGGGTGTCCGTCCAGTGCCGCTCGCGGGCAAGCGGCTCCTCTGTTGGCGGGGGCATCGCCGCTTCCGGTTCAACCGGGGCTACAGGCTGGGCAAACAGATCAAAAGCAAAGGGATCATCCAGGGTTTGACTCATGAGCGGTGTTTCCTCAATTCCACTGCTCGGCCACCCGCGCCGGCGCGAGGCTACAGGGTGCGCATGACCAGAGCCAGGATGTCCTCGCGTTCACCTTTCACCGGATTGAAAGACAGGCAGATGTCTTCCAGGGTCAGGTCGGTAATTGCCGCCGCCGTATCGGCATCGGTTGGCACGCCGACTTCCCGGTATTGCATCGGGACGCCACACCGTTGCTTCAACTCACGTACGGCGGCAATGGCGGCCGCTGCCAGAGCCTCGGTGGATTGCCCCGTGTCGGCAATGCCCATGGCGCGGGCAACGGCGGCGTAGTAGGTCGCCACCGCCGGCAGGTTGAACTCCATGACAAAGGGCAGGGCAATTGAGTTGGACAGCCCGTGATGCACGCCAAACAGCGCGCCGACGGAGTGGGCAATGGCATGCACCGCGCCGACTGGCGAGTTGGAAAATGCCATGGCGGCCATAGTCGCCGCATACTGCATTTTGGCACGGGCTTCGGTCGGCCCCGGCTCCCGGACGGCCGCTTCCAGATTGTCGGCAATGAGTTCAATTGCGCCCAGAGCCAGGGCTGCCGAGATGGGTTCGCGCTCAACGCAGGAATAGGCCTCGATGGCATGGGTGAGCGCGTCAAATCCCGTCCAGGCAACGAGTTTGGCCGGCAGCGTCGCCACCATGTTGGGATCGAGGATGGCCATGCGCGGAAACATGAATGGGCTGGCGATGGTGAGTTTGCGGCGCTGAACGTTGTCTTTGACAACCGCCGCCAGCGTGACTTCACTGCCCGTGCCGACTGTGGTGGGAATGGCCAGAATCGGTGTGATGGGTCCGGGCACCATAAAGCCCCCTTCGTACTCACTGACCTCGCCACCGTAAGCAGCAATGATGGCCGAAACCTTGGCCGTATCCATGACACTGCCGCCGCCCACGGCCACAATAAGCGACACCTGCGCTTCGTTGAGTTTGGCTGCCGCGCGCTTGACATACTCCGTATCCGATTCGGCCGGTACGTCATCCATGACGGCCACAATGGTGTAATCCGAATCGGCAAAGGCCTGCCGGACAACATCGAGCAAACCGGCTGCCGCCACACCGGCGTCGGTAAAGATGGCGAGGCGGGTGCGTTCGGCCAAATCGGGAGCAAGCTGGAGTTCAACGGTCAAATTGCTGACTTTGCCAATCCCGTACTTGATTTCGGTCGGAACGGCAAACGTGGCATCAGGGCGGGTCAGGGGTGGATTGCCGGAGATGAAGCCCATCAGAGAAGGTCCTCGGTTGTGTGGAGATGAAGTTGGGAGCGCAGGCAGGTCACACCTGGCCCGGTCACTATAGCGTAGCGTCCGGCCGGACGCACGAGCACCGCTTATGTCTCTCCCGCCAGCCTGTTCCGGCAGCCTTTCGTTTTCCGAACCGGTGTCATTCAGCCAGAGTTTCCACGGGGTCAAGCCGCGCCGCCCGCCAGGCCGGATACAGCGCGCCCAGCGCCGTACTGAGCAGGCTGATGAGTGTCGCCAGGCCCAGCCAGCGGAGTTCGATTTCCGGGCGCAGAGCGGTAAAGGTCGTGATACCGGCAACAGCCAGATACGCGGCTCCAATTCCCAGCAGCAGACCGAGCAGTCCGACAAACAGCGCCTCGGCTTCGATGGCCTGAATGATCCACCACGGCGACGCCCCAAGTGATTTCAGAATCCCGATGTCCCGCTTGCGTTCGGCGATCGTGGTGTACATCGTCAGAAAAACAAACGTGATGCCGACGGCCACCGCCAGCCCGATGACCAGTTTGAGAAAGGTGTTGAGCGCCGGAATGCCCTGCTCGTAAGCCGCCGGCAGGTCGCGGATGAGAATCACCGTGTTGTCGGGCAGTTCCTCGACGATGTGGGCGGCGACGGCTTCCTGTTCGGCCGGGTTGATGCACTTGACGTAGATAAACGTGCACCGTTCCGGGGCGGCGAGCAGCTTCTGCATCGTGGCAAGTTGCATTTTGAAGCGGGCCGTACCGGCTTCCGGCACATACACGCCCGTAATCCGAAAGGGGCGTTCAAAAACCATGACCGTATCGCCGATGGCCACCCGCCGGGTACGGATGAACTCGGCATCCACAATGGCGTCGTATTCCTCAACCGGCGGCGTCCCGGCCTGAAGGCGGATACCGGTCAGGCGCTGGTAGCTTTCCCACTCGATGCCCTCGATGATTTCCACGCCGATGCCATAGTCACTTGGTTTGAGATACTGCCCTACCGGAGCCGCGTCGGCCACGCCGGCAATCTGCCGCAGGCGGTCGGTGTACTGGATTGGCATAACCAGCGCCGAGGTGGAAGTCAGGTTGAAATCGCGCCAGAACATCAGTTCCGCCCGGACGTTTGTTTCCCGCTGGGCGCGTCCGCGCTGGGAGCCGTTGACCAGACCGGCATTGACCAGAATGAGGGTGACGGCCAGCGCCACGCCAAAGGCGCTGAGCGCCGTCCGCACGGGCCGGTGCCGTAGATTTGACCAGACAAGTTGAAACAGCATCGGGAAAGGTCAGGGTTTGCGTCCGATGAGAATGACCCGGCGCGAAGCATCTGCCACGTATGCCGAAAGGTCATAGTCGCCGAAAATGGACTGGACGTGCAAACCGGCGGCTGCAAAAAAGTCCTTCAGCATGGGCAGGCGGATGTCCTTGACGCGCTCGACAAAGCGGAACGACCGGCCGCCATCTTCAAAGGCAATCGTCTTGAGGATGAAGCCATCCCGGTATTCGCGTTGGATTTCAAAGCGGATGCCGCCGATGACCTGTACGCTGAAGGGCGTCAGGCGGGGAACAACCCAGTGGGCGTTGAGAAAATCGAGGACGAACCAGCCACCCGCATCAAGCGCTTGGGCGGCAGCGGCAACGACGCGCGCATTTTCGTCGTCGTCGGCAAAGTAGCCAAAGCTGGTGAACATGTTGAAGGCGCTGCGGTAGCCGCCACGGGCAAAGGGCAGCCGCATGTCGTGGACGTGGAACCGCAGGGTTGCACCAGCGTAGCGCTGGGCGACGGCAATACAGTCCGGGGAGATGTCGAAGGCGTCCACTTCGAGGCCGTGTTCGTGGAGGCAGGTGGCGTGGCGGCCGCGTCCGCAGCCGATGTCCAGCACGCGGTCGCCGGGGCGCAGCTCCAGATGTCGTACGAGGTTGGCAATGAAGAAACAGGCTTCGGTTTCGTCCCGGTGGTGGTAGAGCAGGGCGTAGTATGGGCTTCCGAACCAGTCTTCACCGACCAGGGCAGCGGAGGTTGGGGCAGTAGATTCCGGCTGCGTCATAGGTGGAAAAGCTAATGACGGCCGGCGGGAAAACGCAAGCCGTAGTGGTGTCGTTCCTGAAGCTTTCCCGTTGTCGGCCTGGCTTGCCGGTCGGGTCACGGTTTTTCCGGCGCCGGGAGGTTTCTCCGGTTGTATCCGTCTTGTCCCTCCGTCATAATGGCAACACATTTCCAGCTTGTACTGGGCGAAGTTCAACGCTCGCGGGCACGGCCCGGAATCATCCTGAAAGGAAACGGCTATGCGCGGAATACCTGGACTGATCGGCATCGGCTGCTTTTTGGCAGGTATTTACGGACTCGGACGCAAAATTGTCCTGACAACCGGCAGCGGGGGCTTGTTTTACAGCAGCGGCCGCGGCTGGTGGTATGGCTGGTGGTATGGCATTGCCGCCGCCGGCACGGTGCTGCTGGCGCTGGCCGGACTGCTGGCCGTGGTGTTTTTGCGCGGGCAGGCCCGCTGGATTGGAGCTGGTCTTTTGGGGCTGAGCGGTATTCTGGTCGTCTTTTCCGGGCGCGCCGTGCTGCTCCCGACGACACTTTTTGAGTTTCTCGTCTCTGCCTTCCTCATGGCGATAGGCGTCAAGCTGTTTCTGAATTCGGCGCTGGCGAACCGTGGGCTTGGCTACTGACCCGGACTGGCAAGGGAACGGCATCTGCCATGAACCCCTACTTCTGGAACGGGCTGCAACACGCGCTGGCTGGTCTGGCGTGCGCGTGGGGCTTTTTTGCGCTGGCGAAGAAACTGAAGGCGACCGCATCACCACGGTCAGAGCCAGCGTCAGAAGCCGCCTCCGCACGTGCGGACGCAGACCCCTCGCCCGTACTGCTGTCACAGGCAGGGTTCTGGCTGGCGCTGCTGATGGGGTCCAGTGCGCTGTTTTTTCTGCCGGGGCACATTGACCGTCCGGGGACGTGGGCTGACTGGCTCTGGCAGTTTACCCACTACCCCATACCGGACTGGGACATTTTGTGGCTGGGAATGCCCTGGCACCGGTGGTTTCTGACGCACTCGGTGCTCATTCCGCTGGTCGTCGTTGGGCTGACGTTCGAGCATCGGCTGTGGCGTGCGGTCGGCTATGGTCTGGCCGTCGGTGTGGCCAGTCACCTCGCCTGGGATGCGATGACGCAAAGCCCCGGCACGCCGATTGTCTTTCTACCGGATGTGTTTCTGATTCGGGGTGACACCGCCCGGACGTGGCTTCTGGTCCAGGCGGTGCTGGCCTTTGGATTGGCCCTTCTGGCTGAACGGCGGCATCCAATGGATACCTAGCTGGGAATTCCCTGTGGCGAATGGCCGTTCGCCCGTGCGGTTTGCGTTCCGCCGTTTGTCCCGCTGCTCAAAACCGGAGTGGCTGTTGTCCGGTCTTTCTGGTATGGCGTTGGGTCGAAGCTGGCCCACGTGATGCCTTCCACTCCGTCAAACCGCTGCGCCATCACCGCCAGCGCCTCCGGGTTGTTGTCCACGAGCAGGAAACGGCGGCCGAGTTCCAGCGCCGCCGCGCCGGTTGTGCCGCTGCCGGCAAAGAAATCCAGCACCAGCGCGCCGGGCAGCGATGACGCCTGAATGATCCGCCGCAGAATGCCCAGCGGCTTCTGGGTCGGGTAGCCCGTCTTTTCGGCACTGTTCGTCGGCACAATCGTGTGCCACCACGTGTCCGTGGGAAGCTTTCCCCGCGCCGCCTTCTCCGGGCCAACCAGTCCCGGCGCCATGTAGGGAATGCGCTCAATGGCGTCCTGATTGAACACATACCCTTCCGGGTCCTTGACGTAAAACAGAATGTTGTCGTGCTTCGCGGGCCAGCGGCGGCGCGGACGGCCACCGTAGTCATACGCCCAGATGATTTCGTTCAGGAAGTTCTCCCGCCCGAAGATGCCATCGAGCAGGATTTTGCAGTAGTGGACTTCGCGGTAGTCCACGTGGAAATACAGCGAGCCGTGCGCGGCCAGCACCCGGTGCGCTTCCACCAGACGCGGTTCCAGAAAGGCCAGGTAGTCGTCGAATTCGTCGCCAAAAGACCGGCGGCCGATGACCAGGCTGGCGTAGCGCCGCCCCTGAAAACCAGTCCGGTCGCCTTCGTCCGAGCGTACCGTCCGCAACTGGGTCCGGCGCTGAACCCGGCCGGTATTGAACGGCGGGTCAATGTAGATGAGGTCCACCGAAGCCGACGGCAGGCGCGCCAGCACGTCCAGGTTGTCGGCCAGATAGATGCTGCCTTTCGCGTCGGATTCCAGCATGCCTGCCTTCAGTCCCGCGAATCCACAGGATGCGGGGATTTGGAATAAGCCCTGTGGCGGACGCACACCAAATCCTGACACATCCGATGATTATCGGAAACTGGCGCTATTTCCGTTCCTTGAACTGCTCGTAGAGTTCCGTGTGGCGGCTCGTCAGTTGCGCCGGACGGCCGTCAATGAAGGCATATTTGACGCGCGTCCGGGGTTCGAGCAGATCGCCATCGGCGACCACGACGTTCGCCATTTTCCCCACATCGAGCGATCCCAGACGGTCGCTGACACCCAGCACTTCGGCCGCCGAAAGCGTCACCGCCCGCAGCGCCGCCTGTGGGCTGAGGCCAAACGCCGCCGCCATCCCGGCGTGATAGGGCAGGTCGCGGACATGCGCCCCGTTGTCACCCGTCGAGATGCAGAACTTCACACCCGCCTGGTGCAGCTTGGCTGCATTTTCATAGAGCACATCGTAGGGATCATCTTCCCGGCTGGGCAGGTCGAGCACACCCGTCAGAATGACCGGGACGTTTTTGGCTTTGAGTTCCGTCGCACACATCCAGGCGTCATTGCCCCCGACAATAATCGGGCGCAGCCCCATGTCCTCGGCAAAGGCCAGCACGGCGCGAATGTCCTGCGCCCGGTCAGCCCGGAAAAACACCGGCATTTCACCGCGCAGCGCCGGCAGCAGGCTTTCATACACAACGTTTGTCGCCGGACGCGGGATGTTCGGGTCGGCGGCCGCGGCGGCTTTGGCGCGGCCGTAATCCGCGGCTTCGCGCAGCACCTGCCGGAGTTCCTCGACACGCCGGTTGCGCGTCGCAATGGCCTCGGCAATGTTGGCCGGCGGCGGCTGGCGAAACGCTGCAAACGGCCCCCCGCCACCGGTGTTCAGCCGTGGAAAGTTGATGACCAACCCCAGCGACGGTACAACCGCCATTTCCTGCGGCGACGTTCCGTAGAGGTTGATAAAGGTTGCCTGTCCACAGATGACGCCGCCATCAGGCATTGTCGCCACATTCGTGATGCCGTTGTAGCGTGTGACGCGCACGTGGGCGCTGTGCGGATTGACGGCCACGATGGCGCGCGCGTTCGGGTTGTAATCGCCGACTTCGCCCTGATCCACCGTGGCGGCTACAGCCGGGATTTCAACCAGGCCCAGAGACGTTGCCGCGTCAATCATGCCGGGATAGACCGTCAGCCCTTTGCCATCAATGACCTGCGCCCCCGGTGGAATGGAAACGGTTGGGCCGATAGCCGCAATCCTGCCATCCCGAATAACCAGCGTCCCGCGCTCGATGGTTTCTCCACTGACCGTTACCAGTCGGGCGTCGCGGATGGCCACGGTCACGCGCGGCGCAATATCAAGCTTTTGCTGGGCAAGGGCGTCAAGTGTCAGGGCCAGGCAGAAGCCAAGGCCCGCTACCAGCCGAAACCAACGAAGTTGACCAACAGCTCTCATCGTCGCGCTTACTCCTTTGTCATCTGCATGCAGTTGTCGCCGAAGCTGTAGGCCGGACGGCGGCGGGCCGGCACCGGCGGCGGTGCGCCGCCACCCTGTGGACGGTTGACTTCCGCCGCTTCAAGCTCGGCGCGCTCCCTGGCCAATGCCTCGCGTCGCGCCAGGTCGGTTTGCCGGTCAAAAAACACTTCGCCGTCTATGAACGTCGTCTCAACACGGGCATAGACGCTCAGAGGATGCGCCGTCCAGATCGCCAGGTCGGCATCCTTGCCGACTTCCAGTGAGCCAACCCGCCGGTCAATGCCCAACTGAATGGCCGGGTTGATGGTGATGAGCCGCAGCGCCTCGTTTTCGGTCAGGTCGCCGTACTTCATGACGCGCGCGGCTTCCATGTTGAGCCGGCGCGCGCGTCCGTCATCATCCGAGTTGAGCGAGACAATGACACCGGCGCGGGTCATCAGGGCGGCGTCATGCGGAATGGCGTCGTAGGCTTCGACCTTGTAGGACCAGAAATCGGCAAAGGCGGAAGCGCCGGCGCCGTGTTTGGCAATTTCACGGGCAATTTTGTAGCCCTCCAGCACGTGCTGGAGCGTCCGCACCCGAAAGCCGAACTCCTCGGCCAGATTCATCAGCATCAGGATTTCCTCGGCGCGGTAGCAGTGCGCGTGCACGTAGCGTTTGCCTTCCAGAACTTCAACGAGCGGCTCAAGCTGCAAGTCCCGCCGGGGCGGTACGACATTTTCGCCACGGGCTTTGGCGGCGTTGTAGTCATCCCACTGGCGCTTGTAATCCCGCGCCCGCACGAAGGCATCACGGATGGTTTCCTCCACGCCCATGCGTGAGTTGGGATACCGCTGCGTCTGGCCCGGAAAACGGAAGTTCGACCGCTTGGGATTTTCACCCAGAGCAAACTTGATGCCCGGCGGAGCATCGGGGAACAGGAATTCCTCAATGGGCCGCCCGTACTTGATCTTGACGACCTGGTTTTGTCCGCCAATCGCGTTGGCCGAACCGTGCAGCAGGTTCAGCGTCGTAACACCGCCAGCCAGAGCGCGGTACAAATCCACGTCGTTCGGGTTGAGCACGTCGCGGATGCGGCACATGGAAGTCACTGAAAGCGAACCCTCGTTGACCGCGTCAATCATCGAATGCGAGTGACAGTCAATGATGCCCGGCAGGACGTACTTCCCCGTGGCATCAATGACCCGCGCGCCGGCTGGAGCTGTCAGACCCTTGCCGATTTTGGCAATCTTGCCGTTCTCGATAAGCAGGTCACTGTTTTCCAGCGTGCCTTTGGTGACGGTCAGCAGGGTGGCGTTCCTGATGAGCGTTGGTGTCTGGGCCTTCTGCTGGGCTGGCGTCCGGGCCGGCGTTCCGAAGCCGAGCGCCGTTGCCAGCCCACAGGCGAGGGCAAAGCGTAAGGGTGTGGTGTTCAGCATACAAACGTCCTCAGACCTCCGAGCGGGGTGATGGCAGGTTGCCGACTGGGGCGGTGTCGTGCCGCCACGTGGGGCCGGCCGGTTCGTCAGGCGGTTGACAAGCTCCCTCATTCGACGGCTTCTCCGCGCCGGAAGCTGTTTTCTTCTTCCGGGAGCAGGGGGTTTTCGTACAGGTGTGCGCCATTCCATGTCCAACGCCTGGGGATAACCTCCGGCGCGCGGCGGTCGCGTGGGTAGGCGCGCAGCGATGAGTAGTGCGTCACGAACGATTTGCGCGTCAGGTTGGGATTGTTGACCTTCGTCCCGCCGTGGGCCAGCGCAGCGTGCCACACGAACATGTCGCCCTTCCTGGGAAGAAAAACCTGGCGTTCGATGCCCCGTGCCGCGCAGTGTCTTTCCAGGTGTTCCCGGAAGGCATCTTCCCGGAGCGGCGATTCCGGCGTCAGAAAGAGACCGTTCCCGAAGTTGAACTTGGGCAGCCGGTGGGAACCAGGGAAATAACCGAGCGGGCCGGCGTCCGGGTGCACGTCCTCCAGCGCAATCCAGGAAGCAGCCAGGTGGCTGGGAATCTGCGCCACGACGTAGGGAAAGTCCTGGTGCGTCCATTGTTCCGAGCCGTGGATGAAGGTCAGCGACTGCATGGCCACAACCTCGTCCTGAAACACATGGCGCAGAAACGTCACGGCCTTGGCGTTGAGGGCCAGTTTCTTCCCGGCCACCGAGTGGTTGTGAAAGTCCATGAGCCGAAGGTGATGTTCGCCTTCGAGTGTTTCCCGGGACAACGCCTGCACCGGCTGGACGCCAAAACTTTCTCCCAGAACGAGCGCCCGCCAGCGCCGCTGTGCATAGAGTTCTTCGATGTCGGCCAGGTAGGCGTCAATCAACTCGTGGCTGACCGCCTGGGGAAAGATGGCATAGCCCAGATCGCGCCACGACCGCAGTGCCGGCCCGAACATGTCCTGTTCCGCCTTGGAAAGGCCGCGCAGATAGCCTTCGAGATCGGCTTCCGGGCGGTCAATCCAGGGCAGCGTCTGGGGATCAAAGTCAGGTTCCGCCGCCTTGTCCGGGATGCTGCGGCGTCCGGGGAAAAACGTTTTCAGCCACGATCCAAGCATTGCTCTCTGGTTTGCGGGCGGCTTACCCGTCATTACTGGGGGCGTGTGCCGCTGAAAGCCGCTGTACCTTGCGGAGAAGTCACCGTCCCTTCGAGGCTGTTGCCGTTGCCGGTGCCGCTGAGCTGGAGTTCGATGCTGCGGCCGCCGAAATCCACGCGGGCCGTGGCTTCCATGCGGTTGCCGGTGACACGTCCGTTGCTCAACTCCACGGTGCCGACCGGCCCCAGGCTCAACGTCCCTGACACATTCGTGCCTTCCTGCCGGAGCGTCATCGTTGCCGGAAGGCTCTGCGGTCCGAAGGAGATGGTGAGGTTCCAGGTACCGGTAAAGTCAAAGACCGCTCCCGACCCATTGGCTGTGCCGGTTGCCGCTGCGCCCGGCGTCGCCGGCGGAGCCGTGCCCCGTTTGAACAGGCGTTCGGGTTCGGCTTTCCCGTCCACGGTGAAGGTTCCGCGCAGTTCGTCACTCGTGTACTTGCCGGTAAAGATCGCCGCCCTGGTTGCGCCATCCCGTGGCAGGTCAGCAACGAATCGTACTGTGGAAAGAGAAGCGTCTTCATCCAGACCGAGACGCAGTTCACGTACCTCGATGTCGGTGTCGCCTATGCGCACCTTGCCCTTGAGTTCGTTGTTCTCACGGCTGAAGGTGAGCTTCAGGTCTTTTGTCTCCCACGTGCCGGCGATCTCGCCTGGCGTGACGTTGGAGCCGCGCAGGTTGACCATGGCCCCGTCAATGAAGACGAAGGCCACTTTGCGCCTGGCATCAAAAAGGTCGCCCCGCACGGCAACCAGGTTGGCAACCTTACCGGCTTCAAGGGTTCCAAGCCGGTCAGCCAGGCCAAACATCTCTGCCGGTTGGAGTGTCAACGCGCGAATGGCCGCCTCAGCCGGCAGGCCATTCTCAATGGCCTTTTTGACGTTTGACAGGGCTTCTGCCGGGGACAGCCCGCCGGTCTGGAAAGCAAAGGGAATGCCGGCGCTGTGCAGTGCTGCCGCCGTTTTGAGCGCTGCTATGCGCGCCCGGAGCAGGGAAAGCGGTTCCGGATCAGCTTCGGGCGCAAAGGCCGTGGTGCGCTTGGGGAAATTCAGCGACAGCAGCACAGCCGCCTGGGCCGCCTTCAGGCGGTCGGCCACCTTTTCGGCTTCACGCCCACCAGCAATGATAGGGCGCAGGTTGAATTCGCGGGCAAAGTCGAGCGCCCGGATGATTTCGCGTTCGGTGTCGGCGTGGAAGACCACGGGCAGTTCGCGGTTGAGCGCCGGAAGCAGGGCTTCGAGCGACGGGTCATCCGCCGGCCGCTTCATGCCCCGTGGGTTGGCGCGGTAGGCCGCCCAGTGTGCCTGATACTGCTGGGCATCGAGAAATGCCTGCCGCACCATGGAAAAAACGCCCATAAGGGAGTTGGGATAACCGCTGCCGGAAACCACCCGAAAGGCAATATGCAGCGCCACAGGCGTGCGGATGACCATTTCGCGGGGCGAGTCGGCCGCCAGGGCAATGACAGCCGACCGCCCCAGAACGATGCCGTCGCGCGGAATGGTCAGCGCCGTGGTGAAGCCGGCCTGCCGGGCGGCTTCCAGTCCGTCCCCGTTCGGGCGGACAAGTTCGGCCGCCAGAAGCTCCGGCTGGAAACCGTTTGGACGGGTCGAGTTGGCCAGCCCGCCAACCGGTACGGCTGGAGGCGTCGTCCCCGGTGCGGCCCGGACAGGTCCCGCTGGTGGCGGCGTGGCCGGCGGCGCTGGTGCAAAACCAAGGTGCCCAACGGCTTCCATGAGACCGGGATAGACCGTCAGGCCCGTGCCATCCAGTTGGCGCGCATCGGCTGGCGGTTTGACATCCGCGCCAACGGCGACAATGAGGCCATTCCGCATGACAACCGTCCCCCGTTCAATGGGCGGACCGGCAACTGGAACAAGACGGGCGTTGACGATGGCATAGCTGCGCGCCGGTGTAACCTCACCGGGTCGCTCGGACTGAGCGGCGGCCGGCGTCAGCAGGGCACTGCCAAACGCCAGACAAAGCACAACAGAGAGCGTGAATTTGAGCATTGACTGTGAACAGGAGAAAAAACCGGAAGTCAGCCCCGTCTTCGGTTTGGACAGGGAGTGGGAAACACCCAATATGGCGCAATCAATTCTCCCTGACCAGACCGAAAACATTTTTTTACAACGGCGCGCTTTCCGGTGAATGTCAGCCAACTGCGGCCTGTGGCAGGTAGCGTTTGGGCAAAACGTTCAGGATTTGGCGCGGCGGGCAAACTCGCCGGTCGTGGTATCCACGACGATACGTTCTCCGACTTCGATATACAGCGGCACTTTGACGCTCGCGCCGGTGCTGATGCGCGCCGGTTTCGTCACCTTGCCGGCGGCCGTGTCGCCGCGCGCGCCGGGTTCGGTTTCCACAACCTCAAACTCCATAAACTGCGGCAGTTCCACACTGACCAGGTTCCCTTCGTAAAACAGCGCCTTGAGCTGCGCGTTTTCGGTCAGATAGGGCGTCAGCCGCTCCATCGCCGAAGCCGGCAGGGTGTACTGCTCATAGGTTTCCTGGTCAAGAAAGACATACTCGCCGCCAGATTCGTACAAAAACTGCACTTCCCGCTGGTCAATGTCGGGTTCGTCGAATTTGTCGCCTGATTTGAAGGTTTTTTCCAGGACGGCCTGGGTCAGAACGTGGCGCACGCGCGTGCGGACAAGCGTTGCCGCGCCCCGCGCCGAGGGCGTCTGAACCGTCCAGTCCAGGACGGTGTAGGGTTCACCATCCACGAGGATGTAGGCCCCGCGTTTGAAGTCAGATGTTGAAAGCATGGCAACTCCTCCCGTGCATCCATCAGGCGTCGTAGTCAAGGGAACGGGCCCAGCTTTCATGCTGCGCCAGTTCGGCCAGTTGGCTTTCGAGCTTGTTCCGAATGAGGTCCACGGCGCGGTTGCCCATTGCCAGCCGCAGAGGTGGGTTCTCCATAGTGACCAGTTCCAGCATGGCACGCGCGGCTTTGACCGGATCGCCTGCCTGCCTGCCATTCGCCTGCTCAAAGTAACGGCGCATGGCACCGGCCGTGGCGGCGTAGTCCGGGATGGCCGGCGCAACAACCAGCGAGCGCCCGGCAAAGTCCGTCCGAAAGGGACCCGGCTCGATGATGACCACCTTGATGCCCAGCGGCGCAACTTCCTTCGCCAGCGCCTCCGAGACGGCTTCAAGGGCAAATTTGCTGGCGCAGTACAGCCCCAGTCCGGGATTGGCCAGCACACCGGCAATCGAAGACAGGTTCAGAATCCAGCCCTTTCGCTGGCGGCGCAGGTAGGGCAGAAAGGCCCGCATCACGGCCAACGCGCCGAAAAAGTTGACCTCCATCTGGCGGCGAATCTGCTCGTCGGTGACTTCCTCGATGGCACCAGCCGTTCCGTAGCCGGCATTGTTGACGACAACATCCACCTGTCCGAGCCGTTCGATGACCTGGGCAACGACCCCCGGCACGGTGCCAGCTTCTGTCAAATCGAGATGGAACGCATGGGCGCGACCGGGCGCGAGTGCTTCAAAGGCGGCCAGGTCAGCAGGTCGCCGCGCCGTTCCGGCCACGGTGTGGCCCTGTTCAAGGGCAAGTTTGGCAAGTTCCAGACCGAAACCGGTCGAAACGCCGGTAATGAACCACGTTTGCGGTGAAGGCATCGCTTTTCCTCATCCACGGGCGTAGGGGCACGGGAGTAAGGGAGGCATCCGTCCGGGTGTCCCTGATGTATGGCGCGCATCGTCAGTCGGCCGGCGGTTTTTGGCAACCGAATTGCACCAGCGCCGCCAGACTCAGGATGCCATGGAGCGTCCAGGCCAGGGTACGCCACCAGTTTGTGGCCACCAGCGTCTGGAGCGTCGTCGCATCAAAGCCCGCGGCCAGCCGGTCATGGCACGGTACGGAAACCAGGGCCGTGACGCCAAATGCCAGCCCGACACAGCCCAGTCCGCCCCAGAGCAGCCCGCGCGCAACGCCGGGCGGCGGCTGGAAGGCAAGCCACGCCGCGGACAGTCCTTCGATGAGCATGGGCAGGGCGACGACCGGGAAAATCGCCGCCACGTGCCGGTGATGATAGTCGGTGAAGGCGTCCGTCCCGACGTGGCGCAGCAGCGGATAGTGAACCTGCTGCACGAGCCAGATCACGCCCGTCATGTAGAGCGCCGTTGCCGTATTGAGGCTCAACACCCACCACGCCAAGTTACTGGACATCGGCAGACCTCCGGCAGGCTACGGATGGGAATCTCCCCGCAAGGCCGCATTTGGCGGCCGGATGTGTTAGTTTCGTCACGGAGCATGAGTTCCTTTCCTGACGCTTCAACCCCTTACATCCCACACGGAGGCATTATGGCAGTCAAAGTCGGCATCAACGGGTTCGGGCGCATTGGGCGCAACATTCTGCGGACGGCGCTGGGGCACACAGACATCGAGTTCGTGGCGGTCAACGACCTGACCGACGCCAAAACCCTGGCACACCTGCTCAAGTACGATTCCATTCTGGGCAACCTGACCAACCACACCGTGACGGCGCCCGATGAGAACACCATTGCCGTGGATGGGCATCCCATCCGGGTGTTCAAGGTGCGCAGTCCGGGCGAGATTGACTGGGCTTCGACCGGGGCGCAGATCGTCGTCGAGTCCACGGGTCTGTTCACCAACAAGGACAAAGCCGTGGGCCACCTGCGTGACAGCGTCAAGAAGGTCATCATTTCGGCCCCGGCTAAAAACGAAGACCTGACCATCGTGCTGGGGGTCAACGAGTCGGCTTACGATCCGGCGCAGCACCACGTCGTCTCGAATGCGTCCTGCACGACGAACTGCCTGGCTCCAGTGGCCAAAGTCATCCATACGGCATTTGGTATCGAAAAAGCCATCATGACGACCGTGCATAGTTACACGAACGACCAGCGGATTCTCGACCTGCCGCACGACGACCTGCGCCGGGCGCGGGCCGCGGCGCTTTCGATGATTCCCACCAAGACGGGCGCGGCCCAGGCCGTCGAACTCGTCATGCCGGAACTCAAGGGCAAATTCGATGGCATTGCCGTGCGCGTTCCGACGCCAAATGTCTCGCTCGTGGATGTGACGTTTGAAGTCGCCAAGGCAACCGACAAGGCCGGCGTCAATGCCGCGTTGCGTGAAGCCGCCGAAGGTTCACTCAAGGGGATTCTGGGTTACTCCGAAGAACCGTTGGTTTCGATTGATTACCGGGGCGATGACCGTTCATCCATCGTGGACGGCTCTTTCACCCGCGTCATCGGCGGTCATCTGGTCAAGGTGCTGTCGTGGTACGACAACGAGTGGGGCTATAGCTGCCGCGTGCGCGACCTCATCAAGTTCATGGCTGAAAAGGGTCTCTAGGGCTTAGGCACGGTCGGCACTGCCGTCTGCGCCAAGTTGGGGAAACGGAAAAGCCAGCCGTTTCCCCAACGACATTTGGGTGACTTCCGGGCCGGTCACTCGTCGTCTTCGGGCATCAGCGCGTGCCCATCGAGCATTTCCACATAGTCGTAAGCCGCCTGTTTGACAACCCGCGGGCGGCTGCCGTCAATCGGGCCGATGAAGCCTTCCCGTTCCATCATGTCGAGAATGGCGGCGGCCCGGCCGTAGCCAATCCGCAACCGGCGCTGAAGCACCGACGTGGAGGCTTTCCCCATCTGGACGACAATGCGCACAGCTTCGTCATAGAGGGCATCGCGCTCGCCCACGCCGGCTTCGGCTGCTTCAACTTCCTCTTCCGACATCTGCACGCTTTCATCGTACTGCGGCGCGCCCTGCTGCTTGAGAAAGTCCGTGATGCGGTTGATTTCGGTTTCGCTGACATACGCTCCGTGAATGCGGATGAGCCGTGAGGAGCCGGGTGAGAAGAGCATGTCGCCCTGACCGAGCAACTGTTCGGCCCCGTTGGTGTCGAGAATCGTGCGGGAGTCCACCTTGGAAGAAACCCGGAAGGAAATCCGCGCCGGAAAGTTGGCTTTGATGAGGCCGGTGATGACATCCACGGAAGGCCGCTGCGTGGCAATGACGAGGTGAATCCCCACGGCGCGTGCCATCTGCGCCAGCCGCGCAATGGCGGTTTCGACTTCGTTCGAGGCCACCATCATCAGGTCGGCCAGCTCGTCAATGATGATGACGATGTAGGGCAGGCGCGGCGGCGGCCCGTCGGGAAAGCGCGTCGGATCGGGGGCTTCCGTCACGGCGCGATTGAAGCCTTCGATGTTCCGTACGCCGACGCTCGCCAGCAGTTTGTAGCGGTTCTCCATTTCGCCCACGGCCCAGTTGAGTGCATTGGCGGCCCGCTTCGGGTCGGTGATGATGGGTGTCAGCAGGTGTGGAATCCCGGCGTACAGCTCCAGTTCGACACGCTTCGGGTCCACCATGATGAGCCGTACATCATTGGCCGTGGATTTGAACAGGATTGAGCAGATGAGCGAGTTGATCATGACGGACTTGCCCGAACCCGTCGAACCGGCAATGAGCAGGTGGGGCATTTTGGCCAGATCGGTCGCGTATGGCTCGCCGTTGATGGTTTTGCCGAGCGCGATGGGCAGGCGTCCGGGGTTGTCGCGGAACACGTCCGATTCGATGATTTCGCGCAGGTAAATGGTGTCGCGGCGCGCGTTGGGGACTTCAATCCCGATGGTGGCCTTGCCGGGGATGCGATCAATGCGTACCGACTCCGCCTGAAGGCCCAGACAGAGGTCATCCACCAGTCCGGCCACCCGGCTGTACTTCACGCCGGGGTCGGGTTTGAAACCGAAGGTCGTGACCACAGGACCCGGCTCGATTTCGAGAATTTCACCGATGACATTGAATTCACGGCACTTTTCCGCCAGCAGGCGGGCCCGTGCGCGGAGTTCTTCATCCGACTGGCTGGTTTGGGGCGGCGCCGGGGTCAGCATCTCCACGGTCGGCAGGGCATAGGCCGGCTCTGCACTGGCCCTGGCTGGAGCGGCTGCGGCCGCACCCATGGACACCGGGCGTTGGCCGGCAGCCGGGACGCCAGCCGGTACGGCCGGTGCTGATGTTGGCGGCGTCGGTTGGCGGCGGACGATGTGCACCGCCTGTACCATTTTGGCCACTTCCTGCTCAGCGTTGGCCGTAAGCTGTCGTTCGGCTGCGGCCAGCCGGCGGTGGGCGGCAGAAACTTCGGCCGGACTGCCGTTTTTGTCGCGGTCTTTATCGCGGACAAGGGGGTTGTTGCCGCTGTTGCGCCGTTCGATGGCTTCGCGGGCCAGCCGCCGGACTTCCGAAACGGTGCTGCGTGATGGTTCCGGCTGAGGTTGAGACGACACTGCCGCCGGGACGGGCGGAGCGGCCGGAGGCGCGTCCGGCAGGGGGTGGTTGGGTGGCTCACTGGGTGGGGCATCCGCTGGCGCAGCCGTTGCCGGAGGCGTCGCCGGGGTTTCCAGATCAACCGCCGGTGTCCCGTGTGGCGTCCGTTTGACCGGAGAGACGATACCGGGCGCTTCATCGCCATAGAGGGCTTCGGCAATCCGCTGCTCATCGCGGCCCTTGTCCTCTGTCGTTTCCGGGGAAGGGGTGGCGGCATTGGGCTTGGCGCGTTGGCGTGTGGAAGACAGCGGATGAACGCCGTTGGTCATGGCGGTTGCCGGGTGGTCGTTTGTCTCCGGGGCAGGCTTGACCCGGCGCAACGGGAGTTCCTGCCACCACCGTAGCAACCAGCGGCGGGGTGAGAAGGTCGTCGCCAGCATCAGCGACAGCACTGCTGTCCCACTCAGAAGCAGGCCCGTGCCCACCGGGTTGAGTGCGGATTCCAGCCACTTTTCAATCGCAAAACCAATGAAGCCCCCCAGACGGATGCGGTCGTAAAACAGCGGCAGTTCCTGAAACAGGGACAAAAAGCCGGCCAGCGACAGCAGAACACCGCAGATTCCGGTTGCCTGTTCGGCAGACACCAGCAGGGCTTTCCCCCGAAAGACCTGCACGGCATGCCAGCCGAGCAGCACCGGCAAGCCGTAGGCTAACAGCCCCAACCCCTGAAAGAGCACGTCGGCAAGATTGGCGCCAACAACGCCGACGGCATTGTGCCGCTGGTCAGTCCGGGCGCTGACGCTCCAGGACACGTCATCGGGATGAAAGGACAGCAGGGCAATGGCCAGGGTTAGGGCGCACAGTCCAAGGACGATGCCAAGGGCTTCCCCAAAGCGTGAGGAGAAGAAACCGGTCGGCCCTTTGTGCGCTACAGGAGGTGAAAAGCTGTCCGTCGTCGTTGCACTCATCATCGTCATACGACCGCCAAAGGGGACCCCAACCACGATTGAGGCTCATTCGTCATCGCCAGCCACGAGGACGCCATCGGGTTGGCGGCTCCTGGCAACCAGGTATTCCTTGATGAAGTCATCCAGATCGCCGTCGAGTACACTCTCCACATCGCTGCGCTCCAGCTTGGTGCGGGTGTCTTTGACCAGGCGGTATGGGTGTAGCACGTAATTGCGGATTTGGGAACCAAAGGAAATGTCCCGCTTGGCGGCCTCCAGCTTGGCGCTCTCGGCCCGCCGGCGTTCGAGTTCAAGTTCATAAAGCCGTGATTTGAGCACTTTCAGGGCCACTTCACGGTTCTGATGTTGTGACCGCTGGTTCTGGCACGAGACGACGATGCCGGTCGGCAGGTGGGTGATGCGAACGGCGGAATCTGTGACATTGACGTGCTGACCGCCGGCCCCGGAGGAACGATACGTGTCAATCCGCAGGTCTTTTTCGTTGATTTCAATCTCGATGTCGTCTTCGACCTCCGGGGTGACGAAAATGGAAGCAAAGCTCGTTTCGCGCGTCCCGGAGGAAGAAAAGGGTGAAATCCGCACCAGCCGGTGCACGCCGCTTTCACACGAAAGCAGGCCGTAGGCATAGTCGCCTTCCACTGTAAACTCCGCCGAAGTGATGCCGGCTTCCTTGCCCGGCTGGACATCGAGCAGGCTGGTTTTGAAGCCACGGCGTTCGCACCACCGCAGGTACATGCGCAGCAGCATTTCGGCCCAGTCTTGGGCATCGGTGCCGCCTGCGCCCGACTGAATGCGGACGATGGCGTTGTTGGCGTCATTCGGCCCCGATAGCAACATCTGGGTTTCGTCCGCTTCAACTTTCTGCTGGAGCACCCGCAGGCGTTGTTCCAGTTCTGTCAGCGAGGCCGGGTCGGCTTCGGCAAACTCGAAGAGCACCTCCAGGTCGGCTGTCTCGCGGTCATAAAAGGCCGCGGTTTCGATGGCCTGGGCCAGTCGGCGACGTTCCTTGAGGATTTTCCGGGCCTGCTCCTGGTCATTCCAGAAGTCCGGCTGGGCAATCCGCGCTTCTACCATTTCCAACTGCGGACGCTTGCTTTCCGGGTCAAAGAAACCTCCGCAGGTGGGTGATGCGTTCAAGCAGCGCGTCGTAGGTGTGACGAAGTTCCAGGGTGTCGGGCATAGGTGTTGCGTAACCTTTCTGTGGCGTCCGTGTAAATCGAGGCTAAACCAAACCGCTGCTGCTGAAAACCGCACAGGGCTTGGAAAAAACCGTGAAAATACACGGAAAACCGAACTTTTCAACGTTTCGTGGAACCATGTATCACCCGGAACGCCGGGGCTGGCGATTTGCCTGTTCAGAGGAATGTTGATTCGCTACCTTGGCGCAGCGCCGCGTCTGGTTCCAGCGAAAGGGTAGGAAACGCCGGCCCTAATCTTTCCCAGTCCTTGTGCAAAGTTTGTCTGTTTGATGAGTCAGCCCGACGACGAGGTTCTTGGAAAAGCCTACGATCACCGCCTGGCACGGCGGCTTCTGACCTATTTGAAGCCCTACCGGGGGCGGGTGGCGCTGGCCATTCCGCTCATTGCGCTCACGGCCGGTTTCGAGTTGCTGGCGCTGAACCTGACCATGGCGGCGATTGACCTGTTTTTGCTGCCGCCGGCCCCGGAGCGGCTGGGGTTGTTTTCCCGCCTGTTGGCGGCCGGGTTCGAGGCGTTGGGCGGGCGTCCCGCGCCGATGGACGGCGTGGCCGTCATCGGCAGCCTGTATCTGGGCCTGATGCTCGTCGTTTTTGGGCTGACCTACTGGCAGACGTTGCTGTTGAACGGCACGGGGCAGTTTGTGATGTATGACCTGCGCCGGGAGCTGTTTGCCAAATTTCAGCGGCTGCCGCTGAGTTACTACGACCGCACGCCGATTGGGCGCATGACGACCCGCCTGACCTCGGATGTGGACGCCCTCAACGAGCTGTTCACTTCGGGTTTCGTCACCCTGTTGAGCGATGTTGTGGTGCTGGTCGGGCTGCTGACCTTTCTCTTTCTGGTCAACTGGAAGCTGGCTCTGGTGAGTCTGGTCGTTGTGCCGCTGCTGACGGCGATCACGGCCTGGTTTCGTCACCACGCCAGTCGTACCTACCGTGAAGTGCGCATCCGTCTGGCCCGCATCAACGCCTTTCTGCAGGAACATCTTTCGGGCATGGCAACGGTACAGTTGTTCAACCGTGAAGCCCGCGAAGAGCAGGCGTTTGAAGCCATCAACGATGCCCACCGGCGGATCAACATCGAGACGATTTTTTACTACGCGGTGTTTTATCCGGCGATTGGTTTTGTCAGCAATCTGGGCGTGGCGCTTGTCATCTGGTACGGCGGCGGGCAGGTTCTGACCGGGACGCTTTCGCTGGGCGCGCTTTTCTTTTTCATTCAGGCGATGCAGCGTTTTTACGAGCCGATTCAGGACATCAGCGAGAAGTACAACATCCTTCAGGCGGCGATGGCTGCGGCGGAGCGGGTGTTCAAGGTGCTCGATGAGCCGCTGGTGATAACTTCTCCGTCGGCGCCCAAACGGCCGGCCGTTATGCGTGGCGAAATCGAGTTTCGGAATGTGTGGTTTGCCTACAAGGGGGAAAACTGGGTGTTGCGGGACGTGTCGTTTCGGGTTGCACCGGGACAGACCGTGGCGCTCGTTGGGGCGACGGGTGCCGGAAAGACCTCCATCACGAGTCTGCTGATGCGTTTTTACGATGTGCAACGTGGGCAGATTCTGGTTGACGGCGTGGACGTACGGGAGTTCGACCTGACAGAACTCCGCCGTTACTTTGGGGTGGTGTTGCAGGACCCGACGCTGTTTGCCGGGACGATTGCGGACAACCTCCGGCTGGGCGCGAAGGATATTTCCGAAGACCGGTTGATTGCGGCGGCGCAGGAGGTGCAGGCGGATGCGTTCATCCGGCGTCTGCCGGGTGGGTATCAGGCGGAAGTCAAAGAACGGGGCGCAACGCTGTCGGTGGGGCAGAAGCAGCTTCTGGCGCTGGCGCGGGCGCTGGCGTTCGATCCCCGGATTCTGATTCTCGACGAAGCCACGGCGAGCATTGACAGTGAAACCGAGGCGCTCATCCAGTCAGCCATTGAGCGTCTGCTGGTGGGGCGCACCTGTGTGGTCATTGCCCATCGGCTTTCCACGGTGCGCCGGGCGGATAACATCATTGTGCTGCACCGGGGTGAGATTCGTGAAATGGGGACGCATCAGGAACTCGTGGCGCGCGCGGATGGGATTTACCGCCGGTTGTACGAGTTGCAGTACCGCGAGGCCACGCCGCCGCCACGCGCCGCCAGCGCAGCCACAGCCGCCCGGTCGCCCGTATGAGGAGCCTGTCCATGAAACCCGGCAGGATACTCTGTTTGAACCCAGCGCGAAGAGCCAGTGTCACGGCGTCAGGTATTCAAGACGGATTCCAGCTTTTTTCGGATGCTTGCCGCCGGTGTTGTTGGTGCCCGTGCAGTGCAACAACATTTGAATTCCCTTGGACATAACGTTGTTGAACTGGAGCGGGGAGCGCTCTCAACCCGGATTTGGCGCAGTGTGAAGCGGAAACGGGTCCGCATCCCGGACCTGTGTTGCGCACGATGTGGCGTTCGTATCGAATCGCGAGCAAAGACAAAGACAGAGTTGAGCAGGTCGCACTCACCTGGTGAGGCGGAGCGGGCCTGGCACTATGGGATGCTTGACTCGGACTGGGTTGCCTTTCCCATTCTGTCAGCGGACGAAAGCGTTTGGAGCGCAGGCCGTCTGCATAAACAGCGTTCTCTCTGGAGAGAACGTCACTTGACGGCCTGGCAGGTCGAAGACTGGATAAACCTGTTCACAGTACAGTCTTTCAAGCAGGTCACACCGGAACAGCTCAAGCCGAAGGGAATTAGCGAAGGGGCAGAGGTTCAGGTGAAGTGGAAAGCCCGCTTCGCATCCGACAGCGGCTGCGTTGTTGATGTAAATGAGAAACACCTTGAATATCTGTTGGACAACAACCCATGCAGGTGCCGGCATTTCAAGCTTGCCGAAGACGTACGCCCATTCCTGGCGGCCGGGGACAGCTTTCAGCGTCACCAGGTACTTGCCGGTCAGGTTAAGCCCCTGACAACCGACGAATCCCGCTGTGTGGGCATCTGTGACGTAGCGAGACTGCTTGCTTCACGCGAGCGCACCCTTCGTTTCACCGGTTGCAAACTCGCCAGGCTGGCAAAGGCCACTGAGCTTGAGGGTGTTGTCAGGGCTTTGGCAGAAGACAGGGAAGAAGATGCCTATGTTCGCATGGAGGCGAAAGCTTACCTCTGTGAAGTGGTTGGAGACTCTGCTGAAGAACAGTTCGATGCCATCTTGAAAGACACTGATGAGGAAATGCGATTGGAGGCCGTCGTAACCTTGGCTGAGACGCACACACCGACGGCTTTTGATCTTTTGTGTACCGTCCTTCACGACACCAATCAGCCACTTTTTCTGCGGAGTGCCTGTGCGTGGGGAATCGGATGTCACGGAACCAAAGAAGCCGCAGAGGTTCTTAATCCAAGCGTTTGCAGATGTGGCTTCTGAAATTCGTGAGGAAGCACTCCATGCACTCCAAGACCTTGGGGCTATCGGATTTGACCCGCTCGTGAAAGGGTTGGAGAACCCCTCTACTGACATCGCTGCGGGAGTTGCCGAAGCCTTGCGCCGGATTCCCAATGTACCAGTAGGGAGGATTGCGGAACTCGCAGAGCAAACCAGCTCGACTTGGCCCGCCTGGACTCTGGCACATCTTCCGAAGGAAGCCGTCACACCCTACGTCGCCGCCTTGCAAAGCAGGCGGCCGGATGTTCACTACGCCGTCTCCGTGCTCTGGAATTTCCTGGAGAGCTGGATTGCTGCCGACTGGACGCCGGGAGCCATGCCATGACCGGAATTGCCGCCACGACACCTTTCCGGCTACTGCCGACGCCGGTTTACACTACCCGGCAGGGTGCTTGCTATCTTGGTGACGCCATGGACCTTCTTCGGCTTCTCCCAAACGACTGCATAGACCTTGTGGTGACTTCTCCGCCATTTGCCCTCCTGCGCCAGAAAGCTTATGGCAACAAGGAACAATCCGAATATGTCGGGTGGCTGTGTCGGTATGGTGCTGAAGTGCGGCGGGTGCTGCGTGAAACCGGCAGCTTTGTACTTGACCTGGGTGGGGCCTATCAGCGCGGCGTTCCAGTGCGTTCGTTGTATCCGTACCGCATTCTCCTGAAGATGTGTGATGAGGTTGGTTTCTTTCTTGCAGAAGAATTCTTCTGGTACAACCCGTCCAAACTGCCCTCGCCTATTGAGTGGGTGAACAAGCGCAAACTCCGCGTGAAGGACGCCGTCAACACCGTGTGGTGGTTCTCGAAATCCGAGTGGCCGAAGGCGGACGCCCGACAGGTTCTGGTTCCTTACTCCAAGCGTATGAAAACACTGCTGAAGAATCCACAGGCATTTTACCAGCCCAGGGAGCGGCCTTCTGGCCACGACATCAGCCTGGGGTTTGCCGTGGACAACGGTGGTGCCATCCCCTCGAATCTGCTCCAGATTCCCAATACCGAAAGTAACTCTTCTTACCTGCGCCTCTCGAAGCTTGTAGGTGCGGAACCCCATCCAGCCCGTTTCCCACCTGCCTTGCCTGAATTCTTCATCCGGTTCCTCACAACGGAAGATGATCTGGTGCTGGACATCTTTGCCGGATCAAACACCACAGGAAGTGTGGCCGAGCAGTTTGGACGGAGGTGGATGGCGATGGAAATCAATCCGCAGTATGTTGCCAGTTCGGCGCTTCGGTTCCTGAACCATCTTTCTGAGCGGGAGGTGAGGGACTATTTTGCCCGGCTGTCCGCAGGTCAGAAGTCTATCCCGGTGGACCTGTCGGGTGCGCCCAAGTTATTTGAGCAGGCCGCCACGGGCGAACCATAGTCAATCCATGGGGATGAACCGTGTTGTGTCTTTGGAGATTTCGTCACATGGGGACGCATCAGGAACTCGTGGTGCGCGCGGATGGGATTTACCGCCGGTTGTACGAATTGCAGTACCGCGATTCCGCAGCGCCGCCGCCACGCGCCGCCAGCGCGGCCACGGCCGTCCGGTCGCCTGTATGAGGAAGCTGTCCATGAAACCGGGAGAACGGTTGAAAGCCCAGCGGGAAGAAATACTGCGTATTGCGGCAAGGCACGGCGCACGGTATGTGCGGGTTTTCGGCTCCGTTATCCGGGGTGAGGCTGACGAACGAAGCGATATTGATTTTCTCGTAGAGGATTCGGCGCTACACCCGCGCCAAGCAGAAGCTGATCAAGCTGCTCGAAGAATACCGTCAGGCCCTCATCCACCAGGCCGTCACCGGCAAGATCGACGTCCGCACCGGCAAGCCGTACCCGGCCTACAAGGACTCCGGCGTCCCGTGGCTGGGCCACGTGCCGGAGCATTGGGAGGTACGCACAATCAAGAGCCTTGCGGGAAAGGGATACAAGACCTTTGTAGACGGCGACTGGATCGAGAGTCCATATATTAAGAGCTGAAGGAATCCGACTGATTCAGACAGGAAACATTGGTATCGGTCACTACAGGGAGAAGGGATTCCGCTTCATCGACGAAGAGACGTTTGTTGCATTCAGGTGCACTGAGATCATGCCGGGAGACGTTCTAATTTGCCGCCTCGGTGATCCGGTTGGGCGAGCGTGTTTGGCGCCCAACCTCGGAGTACGCATGATCGCGTCGGTCGATGTGTGCATTCTGAAGCCGAACGAAAGTGCAATCGCGGCATTCCTGGTGTATGCGATGTCATCACCAGTCTACCTAGAGTGGATAGGCTCGCTTGTTCGCGGAAGTACTAGAGACCGTGTCAGCCGCAGCATGCTTGGCCGATTCTGTGTGCCTCTTCCCCCCCTCCCCGAACAAACCGCCATCGTCGAATACCTCGACGCCGAGACCGCCAAGCTCGATACCGCCATCGCCGTCGCACGCCGGGAAATCGAACTGCTGCGCGAGTACCGCGAGCGGCTCATCGCCGATGTGGTCACCGGCAAGGTGGATGTGCGCGAGGTCGCGGTACAGTTGCCCTATGAGCCGCCTGAGGAGGAGGCTGGAACCGAGGAAGAAAAGCCTGTTGCCGATGAGCTCGCAACCGTAGATTCGCAGGAAGAGGCGAATGGCGAAGAGTAAATCAACATCGAAGCATCAGGTGATCCGAGAACCGCTGGCTGCCCAGGGCGGCGAGATTGTGCTTTATCAGGCGCCCGACGGCTCGGTCAAGCTGGACGTCCGCCTGGAAAGGGATACTATTTGGCTCAGCCAGAAGCAAATGGCTCTCCTTTTCGATACGGAACGAAGTGTTATCACAAAGCATTTGCGCAACATCTTTCAAAGCGGAGAGCTTGAAGAAAAAAGCAATGTGCAAAAAATGCACATTCCCGGTTCGGACAAGCCTGTCGCGTTCTATAGTCTGGACGCCATCATCTCTGTCGGTTACCGGGTCAACTCCAAGCGCGGCACCCAGTTCCGTATCTGGGCTACTCAGGTGCTGCGCGACCACATCCTCAAGGGCTACATGGTCAATGCACGACGGCTGCAGGAACTGCAACAGACAATCCGGCTGGTTTCCACGCTTGCGGACCGGCGAGCAATGAGCGGCGAGGAGGCAACAGGTCTGTTGCGGGTGGTGCATGACTACGCCGTGGCGCTCAAGCTTCTCGACGACTACGACCATGGCCGGATTCCGCTGCCGAGATCGAACCGATACCCACTGCGGGTGGTGGGCACAAGCCTGAACCAGAACTCGACCGGCTTTCCAACATCATTAAGGCGTTCAACGATCAGTTCGGCAACATTCCGTGGACTGATGCCGATCGGGTGCGCAAACTCATTACTGAGGAAATTCCGGCGCGTGTTGCTGCTGACTCCGCCTATCAGAACGCTCGGAAGTTCTCGGACAAACAAAACGCCCGCATCGAACACGACAAGGCGCTCGTTCGCGTGATGACAGCGCTGCTTCAGGACGATACAGAGCTATTCAAACAGTTCAGCGATAACGATAGCTTCAGACGCTGGCTGACCGACACTGTATTTGCACTTACGTACGGCGAAGGCCGCAGCGTGTGATTGCCAGTGCGACTTCAGCCATGGCTTCGCGCGCCACATGCGGGACGCCCTGCCGCACGCCTCGTTCATAGGTTTCACTGGCACGCCGATCGAGCTGGCCGACGCCAACACGCGGGCCGTGTTCGGCGATTACATCAGCATTTACGACATTCAGCGCGCGGTCGAGGACGGCGCGACCGTGCCCATCTACTACGAAAGCCGCTTGGCCAAGCTCGATCTGCCGGAGGAACTCAAGCCGCGGCTTGACGCGGAATTTGAGGAGGTGACCGAGGGCGAGGAAATCGAGCGCAAGGAAGGACTCAAGACGAAATGGGCGCAGCTCGAAGCAGTCGTCGCACACGGCGAGCGACTCCCGTTTGCCGACGCTACGTTCGACTGTGCTGTTGCGTCCGAAGTCATCGAACATCTCCCAGAACCGGAGCGAGTGCTCGACGAGATGTGGCGTGTTGTCCGGCCGGGTGGACGTGTGCTCATCTCCACACCGTATCGGGAGCGCATTCGCTACGTCCTCTGCATCCACTGCAACCAGCCCACACCGATCCACGCTCACTTGAACAGTTTCGACGAACACCGACTCGCCTCGTATCTGCGCCAGGGACGGTTCGGCTATACAACGTTTGGGAACAAAGCCTTGCTCATTGCACGGACGCATGTTCTGCTCGGACGCGTTCCACACTGGCTATGGCGACTCGTCGATTGGCTCGCCAACAGGATTCTCCCCAAGCCTGCCCACATCGTTGCCTGGTGGGATCGTGCATAATCGTGTTCTGCTCGCGTAGAGTGCGCCCTGTTCGGAAGGGTCGCGTCACTTTCCCACCGCGTGCGATTTCCTCCCGCCGTCGGGTGCAACATCCCCTTCCATTCGGATTGGCACGTGCCTACTTGCGAAATTCTCTTCATGTTCGGGTAATTTTGCCTGTGGAGTACCCTTTCGGTCAGCATCAATGCCGGTGAGCGTTTTCATTTTGCCAACGCACAGAGCACAACCTACTGCGGCATATCCACGCTGCTCCTATCGGACAATGGGTGCGAAAGCGCTCTCTCAATGGAATCCTACTCCGTTCGTTTCACTATTGCCATTCTCGTTGTTCCACCATCTGTTTGCATAGCCATGAAACCACCCAAAAAGCACAAGGCTGAAATCACCATTTCCGCGCGGTTTGAGGAGATGGAATTTTTTGGCGCCTACATTCGAGAACTTAAGCTCTCGCTCACTACCCGTGACTCCCAAAGGCACCAGACAACGATCACGAATCGGTTGACAACCTACGACACCACGGTAGATGATGGCCGAGCGCTCAACGTTGAGATTCAGCATCCACAAATGCCTCACGGTGACGACATTTATAGCCAAAGCCACTTCAGTGATAAGCACACCCACTTTTAATTCTCGCGCTTGGGCTACAGCATTACCTTAGTGGTGCGGGACAGCACCATCTCGGCTGCATCCCCATAGTCCTGTGCCCGAAGTGGGAACAGCAATAGCTCTTGTGGCGAAATTTGCTTTGCACTTCGAGGAAAACACACCATGAAATCGCAACGTAATCGAGATGGAGCCTCAAGCACGGCGACGTTGGGCTACGAAGCACAGCTTTGGCGGATGGCCGACGCCCTGCGCGGCTCGATGGACGCCGCCGAATACAAACACGTGGTCCTGGGTCTCATCTTCCTCAAATACATCTCCGACGCCTTCGAGGAACGGCACGCATACCTCGAACGCGCGGTCAACGATCCCAAGGACGACTACTACATCGCGCCCTCGACCCTCAACCGCAGTCACTCTGTGGCCAAGCTACTGAATGACCGCGACCAATACCGCGCCAAGAACATCTTCTGGGTCCCGCCCGAGGCGCGCTGGGCGCACCTGAAGGCCCAGGCGAAGCAACCAACGATCGGCCAGCTCGTGGACGACGCCATGGCCGCCATCGAACGCGACAACCCGGCCCTCAAGGGCGTGCTGCCCAAGGACTACGCCCGCCCCGCGCTGGACAAGCAACGCCTCGGCCAGCTGATCGACCTCATTAGCAACATCAAAGTCGGCGATGAGGAAAGCCGCGCCAAGGACGTGCTCGGTCGTGTGTACGAATACTTTCTCTCGCAGTTCGCCAGCGCCGAGGGCAAGAAGGGCGGCGAGTTCTACACCCCGCGCTGCGTGGTGAAGCTCCTTGTCGAGATGCTCGAGCCCTACCGTGGCCGCGTGTACGACCCCTGCTGCGGCTCGGCCGGCATGTTTGTGCAATCGGTGGAGTTCATCCGCGCACACGCCAGCGGGAACGGCAATGGTGGCAAAGCCAAAGCTGACATCTCCATCTACGGCCAGGAATCCAACTACACCACCTGGCGGCTTGCGAAGATGAACCTCGCCATCCACGGGATCGATGGTCGCATCGAGCAGGGCGACTCCTTCCTGAACGACCGCTTCCCCGACCTCAAGGCCGACTACATCCTCACCAATCCGCCCTTCAACATGAAGAACTGGGGCGGGGAGCACCTCCGGAAGGACAAACGCTGGAAGTTCGGAATTCCGCCCGCGGGCAACGCCAACTTCGCCTGGGTCCAGCACATCATCCACCACCTCGCGCCCACCGGCGTCGCCGGCTTCGTCCTCGCCAACGGCTCCATGTCCTCCAACCAGTCCGGCGAAGGCGAAATCCGCAAGAACATCATCGAGGCAGACAAGAACATCATCGAGGCAGATTTGGTGGACTGCATGGTCGCCCTGCCGGGCCAGCTCTTCTACTCGACGCAAATCCCGGCGTGCCTCTGGTTCCTGGCCCGCGACCGTAGGGGCGGGTCAACGACCCGCAACCGCCGCGGCGAGATTCTCTTCATTGATGCCCGCAAGATGGGCCGCATGGTGGACCGCACCCATCGCGAGCTGACCGACGACGACATCGCTCGTATCGCCAACACTTACCACGCCTGGCGCACCGTAGGGGCGAGGCATGACTCGCCCCTACCGGAATATCGGGACATCCCCGGTTTTTGCAAATCTGCCACGCTGGAAGAAGTCCGCAAGCACGGCTACGTGCTCACGCCGGGCCGCTACGTCGGCGCCGCCGAACAGGAAGAAGACGACGAACCGTTCGACCAGAAGATGCAACGGCTGGTGGCGCAACTGCGCGAGCAACAGGCCGAAGCCGCCAAACTCGACGCCGCCATCGCCGCCAACCTCAAGGAGCTGGGCTTCTGGGAGATGAAACCATGACACCTGAGAGGCTCCAGGAACTGATCGCCGCTGGCGAATCTATCGACGTCGAGTTCAAGGGTGAAGAACGCAGCCCCTTGTCCGACGACGATTTAGTGGAGTCGGTGGTCTGCCTGGCCAATCGCGGTGCCGACACACCCGCTTGGCTACTCATCAGCGTGGAAGATGACGGCCGCGTTACCGGCGCCCGACCCCGTCACGAATCCGGGCGAACCGACCCAGTCCGCCTGACGGCCCTCATCGCCAACCGAACCCGGCCGTCGCTCACCCCGCGCATTGAGGTCGTTCCTTGCCAAGGCAAGGAAGTCATCGTCGTAGAAGTCCCGCCCCAGTTCGCTCCCGTGGGCACGACTTCAGGCCGTTACCTCCGCCGGGCGCTCGGCGGCGATGGCCGCCCTTGCTGCCTGCCGATGTTCTTCCACGAGATGCACGCCCGCCAGGCCGACCGCGGCGCGCAGGACTACTCGGCCCTGGTCATCCCCGAGGCCTCCTGGGATGACCTGGACCCGCTGGAATTCGAGCGTTTCCGCCGCAGCATCCGCGAGCACCGCGCCGGCGACCAGTCCCTCCTGAAATTGCCCGACCTCGAACTGGCCAAAGCCCTGGGTGCCGTGGAAGCCAACGGGCAGGTCCGCAGCATCCGCGTGCTGGGCTTGCTCCTGTTTGGCAAGGAAGATTCGCTGCGGCGTTTCCTACCCACCCACGAGGCCGCCTTTCAAGTCCTTCGCGGCCAGAGCGTCGAGGTCAACGACTTCTTCCGCTGGCCGCTGTTGCGCCTCATGGAGGAATTCGAGCAGCGGTTCGCTGCCCGCAACCGCGAGCAAGAGATCCTCGTCGGCATGGTGCGAGTGGCCGTTCCGGACTACCCGTCCGCCGCGTTCCGCGAGGCCCTCGCCAACGCCCTGATTCACCGCGACTACACCCGCTTGGGCGCCGTTCATGTCCAATGGCACGACGACCGCCTTGAGATTTCCAACCCTGGCGGCTTCCCGGAGGGCGTGCGGTTGGATAACCTGCTGGTGACCGCGCCCCGCCCACGTAACCCTCTCCTGGCCGACGCCTTCAAACGCGCGGGCATCGTCGAACGGACCGCCCGCGGCATTGATACCATTTTTTACGAGCAATTGCATAACGGCCGGCCCGCCCCCTCCTACGACCGCAGCAACGAGTCCAGCGTCGTAGTGGTCCTCCCCGGAGGGCAGGCGAACCTTGACTTCGTCCGCTTGGTGGTCGAAGAAGATCGCGCCGGTCGCAAGCTGGGTCTGGATGAACTTCTGCTCCTGAACGCCCTCTGGCAAGACCGACGCTTGACCACCGAAGAGGCAGCCCGCCTCATCCAGAAACCCGAATCCGAGGTTCGTGTCGTGCTCAACCGCCTGGTGGAAGCGGGACTGGTGGAACCGCGCGGGGAGCGCAAAGGCCGCACCTGGCACCTCTCGGCCGCCACCTATCGCCGTTTGGGCCAACCTGCCGCCTACGTTCGCCAGCGCGGCTTCGAGCCTTTGCAGCAGGAACAGATGGTGTTGCAATACGTCGCGACTCACGGGCAGATCACCCGTAGGGAAGCAGCGGAACTATGCCGGCTCGGTCCTTATCAGGCGACGCGTCTGCTTGGCCGGTTGGTGCAAGATGGGCGCCTGGTTCGCCGAGGTACGCGCAAGGGGACGTACTACGTTACGAGCGGAGGCAATAAAATATGAGCGTGCACAAATGGAATATGAGCGCGCTCATAAATATGAGCGCCAGGTTGACGGCGACACGCTGTTATCCGAAAAGACAACCCGGCATAGTGCGCGAGCAGCATGCCGAAGCCCGTCGGCTGGACGAGGCGATCTGGAAAAACCTCAAGGAACTGGGCTATGACGCTTGAGGAGCTGTTGCACGTCAAACGCGAGGAAATCCTGCAGGTGTGCGCCAGGTATGGCGCCCGCAACGTACGGGTTTTTGGCTCCGTTGCGCGTGGCGAGGCCGATGAACAAAGCGACATTGACCTGATTGTTGACTTCGAGCCGGGACGCAGTCTGCTCGACCATGCCGGGCTTTGGCTTGAGCTTCAGGAGCTGCTGGGAGTCAAGGTGGACGTGGTGAGCAGTCGCGGCATCAAGCCCCGTATCCGTGAGCGAGTCCTACGAGAAGGCATTCCACTATGAGGAACCCGAAGGGGCGATTGAAGGACATTCTGGATGCCATCGCGAAAATCGAGCGTTACGCCGCTCGGGGCCGAGAAGCGTTTGAACAGGAAGAACTGATTCAAACCTGGGTCTTGTACCACATTCAGCTCATCAGAGAGGTGGCGGCGCAACTTGGCAAAGCCTTTCATCAGGCCCACCCTGAGATACCCTGGGCGCAGATAGTCGCCATGCGCAACGTGCTCGTTCACGAGTATTTCGGGGTGGATTTGCAGGAAGTGTGGAGAACCGTGGAAAGAGACCTTCCCGCTCTAAAAAACCAGATAGAGGCACTTGTAAAACAGTTGGAGGAGCCAGGCTGCTATGGCGGGTGAAGTATTGCCAACTGGCTATGGCGAGTTGTTAGAGAATCTCAAATCGCGCATCCGTACTGCCAGGGTACAGGCGGCGCTGGCGGTCAACCGCGAACTGGTACTGCTCTATTGGCACATAGGCAAAGAGATTCTCCAGAAGCAGCAGCAGGAGGGCTGGGGCGCCAAGGTCATTGAACGCCTGGCCGATGACCTGCGTCGCGAGTTTCCCGATATGAAAGGGCTTTCCCGGGCGAATCTGTTCTACATGCGGGCGTTTGCCGAGGCGTACCCCGACCGGGAATTTGTCCAGCAGGTTGCTGGACAATTGCCCTGGTTCCACAATGTCACGGTTCTGACGAAGGTCAAAGATCCCAGCGAGCGGAAGTGGTACCTGCGGGCTTGTGTGGAACACGGCTGGAGCCGGGCGGTCCTCCTGCACCAGATCGAAAGTGGCCTTTATCATCGCCAGGGAAAGGCTCTCACCAACTTTGCCCGCACCCTGCCCGCGCCGCAATCGGAGCTTGCTCAGCAACTCCTCAAGGACCCTTACAACTTCGATTTTCTCAGCACACACGATGCTCTGCTGGAACGCGACCTGCACAAAAAACTCGTAGAACACCTGCGCGACTTCATGGTGGAGCTAGGCGTTGGGTTTGCCTTTGTGGGATCGCAGGTTCATCTGGAGGTGGGCGGCGAGGACTTCTACCTGGACCTGCTCTTCTATCACTTGAAGCTCCGCTGCTTTGTGGTCGTGGAGCTCAAAACCACGGAGTTCAAGCCTGAATACGCAGGCAAACTCAACTTTTACCTGTCAGCTGTGGACGACCTCCTGCGCCATCCCCAAGACAACCCCACAGTGGGTATTCTCCTATGCAAGGAGAGAAACCGTGTGGTGGTGGAGTACGCCCTGCGGGATGTGAGTAAGCCCCTCGGCGTGGCGGAGTACCGCCAGGCGCAGGCACTGCCTGCCGAACTCCGAGGTGCCCTGCCTTCGGTTGAGGAACTGGAAGCCGAGCTGGCTAAATTGGACGAAGGAAATTTGGAGGAAGAAGGCTATGGCGGGTGAGTGGGTGAAACGAAAGATTGGCTCCCTTGGGCGAGTTGTGACCGGGAAGACGCCGCCGACCGCGGATAGCTCCAACTTCGGCGGACCTTACCCATTCATTACAATTCCCGACCTTGATGGGCGCGTCCTAATCGACCGTACCGAACGCACTCTGTCTGAGAAGGGTGCAGAAATACTCCGTTCCTGCCTGTTGCCAGCTGGTTCGGTAATGATGTCGTGCATAGCGACGGTTGGGAGATGTGGCATCACTACTCGACCAAGCTTCACCAATCAGCAGATCAATAGCGTCATACCGAACGATGAGGTTGACTCCCGCTTCCTTTATTACGTGTTCACGCGACTTGGACATGAACTGGAATTCGCCGGTGCAGGTGGCTCTGTTTATACGAACGTCTCAAAGAACCGCTTCTCTGGCATTGAGGTCGTGCTTCCCGCCGATTTAAACGAACAGCGCGCCATTGCCCACATCCTATGCACGCTGGACGACAAGATAGAGCTGAACCGGCGGATGAGCGAGACGCTGGAGGCGATGGTGCGGGCGCTGTTCAAGTCGTGGTTCGTGGACTTCGAGCAGGTCCTCGCCAAATGTAGGGGCGAATCGGCGACTCGCCCCAATAAGCCTCTACATTCTGGCCAATTCGCCTCTTGGTTAGACTGACAATAGGACCTAACACTATGAAAAACGAAGCTGACACCCGCGCAACGCTGATCGATCCTAAGCTGAAGTCGGCTGGCTGGGCTGACACGCAGATCACTCGCGAACATTACTACCAGCGAGACCGACAATACACAGAAGGGCACATCATCCTAATCGGTGATCAAGTGCGCAGAGGAAAAACGCGCAAAGTGGATTATCTCTTAAGAGTGACAGACGCTTTTCCCATCGCCGTAGTGGAAGCCAAAGCGGAATCTGAACAACCCGAAGCGGGCCTCGAGCAAGTCAAGCGCTACGCTCAAGAACTCGGCTTAGCTTTTGCTTACTCAACGAACGGTCACCAAATCGTTGAATACGATTTCTTCACCAATTCGAGTCAAAATCTCGATCGCTTTCCATCACCGCAAGAGCTTCTTGAAAGATGGACGCGAAACGCTGGTATCTCAACTACCCCAGGAAACATAAACTTTACCGATAAGCGCTCCAATCCGCTGCTACACCCTTATTGCGCGGAGAGCGTCTGCGGCAAACAGCCCTTTTATTTCCAAGAGGTGGCGATTCGAGAGGTTATCAAGCGCCTGATGTGGAATCGAAATCGTCTGCTCCTGACAATGGCTACAGGGACGGGCAAAACTTTCGTCGCTTTCCAAATAGTCTGGAAACTCGTCAAGTCTGGGTGGCTTGAGCGCCTTCATCCGGGACGTCCCGGACGCATTCTCTTTCTTGCCGACCGCGTGGTTTTGCGAGATCAAGCCTATGACACATTTGCGCCTTTCGCCGATGGCACGAGCGAGCCGCGTTTTAAGATCGAAGGTCACCCTGAGAACTTGAGCCGAGACATTTACTTTGGCATCTATCAAACGCTTTGGAGTCCCGATGACAAGGGCAAACGGTTATTTGAAAAATTTCCTCGAGATTTTTTCGATCTCATCATCATTGACGAATGCCACCGATCGGGCTTCTGCACTTGGCGAGAGATCCTGGACCACTTCGGGACCGCCATCCACCTCGGTATGACCGCCACGCCTAAGCAGGACGACAACGTGGACACCTATGCCTACTTTTGCGCTGAGGAAGAAGAAGTCGCCATTGACCCGGATAACCCGAATCGCGGTACTTGGCGGCCACCTGCTTACCAGTACAGCTTGGGCCAGGGCATCGAGGATGGCTTCCTGGCCACCTACAAGGTACATCGGGTGCGCACCACGGTGGATGCGACAGGGCTGCGCCTGAAGGATGCGATCGAGCAGGGCGCGGAGGTGTTCATCCCAGAGGATGTCAAGCCGCGGGAGGTCTACACTACTCCCCAGTTCGAGCGCGAAATTGCCGTTCCCGACCGCACTCGCGCCATGGTCGAGCATCTTGCCGGACTCCTGAGTCAATTTGGGAATAGGGAAAAGACGATGGTCTTTTGCGTGGATATGGAGCATGCGCGCCTAGTCGCACGCCTCCTTCAGGACAAGTTCGGCCCGGAGACGGGGCTTTCTAACTATGCCGTGCCTATCATTTCAGAGGAAAGAGAAGAAGGGCGGCGAGCGCTTGAAGCCTTTGCCGATTCAGATAAAACTGCGCCGGTGGTGGCAACAACGGCAGAACTTCTTTCCACCGGAGTTGATGTCCCCTCCTGCCGAAATATCGTGTTCATGAAAACTCTCTCCTCGCCCATCCTCTTCAAACAGATCATCGGTCGTGGAAGCCGCCTGGACCCTGCGACCGACAAATATTGGTTTCGCATCATTGACTACACCGGAGCAACCCGGCTCTTTGATGAGTGGGATCGCCCCCCGCTGCCACCGCCCGAAGCTCCAACCGGTCCCCAAACCGCCGTTCTCGAAGGCACGGTTTTGCACGCCGAGACAGAACAACTCATTGTCGGCGCTAAAGTGAGCGTCCGCACCGGACCGAACAGCCAGCGAGGACCTATCCTGACCGATAAAAAAGGTCAGTTCCGGTTCGATCAGCTTCCTGCCGGTCAGCTACAACTGATCGTCGACGCCAGCGGCTTCGCTGGTCGCACCATCGGGGTTGAAACGGTAGAAAACGAAACCGTCACAGTAACAGTCGGTCTCAAACCAACCAAGGAAAAAGGCGGCAAGATTCGAGTAGAAGGGTTGGAGGTGACCATCGACGATGAGGCAATCTTTTTGATTGAGTCCACTGGCGAGCAGCTCACTCTCGAGCAATACCGGGATTACACAAAACGGCGCATCATCGAAACTGCCTCGACTCGTCAAACTTTACGGGACATCTGGGTTGACAGTATTCGCCGCCGTCGCTTTCTGGAAGACCTTCGCCGATCCAGCATCCATCCAGAGGTAATTGCTGAGGTGCTTGGTCAGAGTGATGCGGATGCTTTCGACCTTTTAAGCCATATCGCCTTCGACTCTCCCATCCACACTAAAAGCGAGCGTGCTACCGCTTTCCGTAATCGTGAACAAGCCTTCATCGCCAAGCACGGAGAAGATGCCCGCAAGGTGCTCCTTGAACTTTTGGAAAAATACCGCATCGGTGGCATCGAACAACTCGAACCCGAAATCTTCAGCGTATCTCCATTTCAAGAATGGGGCGGCGCTTTCAAAATCAGTAGCTGGTTTGGTGGGAAGGATTCTTTAAGGCAGTCCTTACACGAAATGCGAGGACGAATCTATGCTGAGGAGATGACTATATGAACGGAATGCAAACCCGTGAGGCCTTAGCCAACGAGATCTGGCGGGCTTGCGACATCCTGCGCCGGGACAACAACTGCGGCGGCATCATGGAGTATATCGAGCACCTCTCCTGGCTCCTCTTTCTGCGTTTCCTGGACGCCCAGGAAGAAGAATGGGAGACCCAGGCGCAGCTCGCCGGACACCCCTACACTCGAATATTGGATGGAGATCTGCGCTGGAGTGAGTGGGCAACAAAGGACTGGCCCGCCGACCGTCTGCTGGAGTTCGTCCACGGCCGGCTAATCCCCTACCTCCAAAGCCTGGGCGGCGACTCTCTGCGGGAAACCATTCGGAGCGTGTTCGCCGAACGGAACGTGATCGTCTGCGCCTCGGGCTACAACCTCAAGGAGGTTCTCGCCATCATCAACGGCATCGACTTCCACAGCCAGGACGACATCTTCATCGTCTCTCAGGTATACGAAGAACTCCTCCGTCGCCTGGGCAGCGAGAACCGCCTGGCAGGTGAATTCTACACGCCACGTTCGGTGGTGCGGTTCATGGTGGAGGTAGTAGACCCCAAGATTGGAGAGACCGTTTACGACCCGGCCTGCGGGACCTGCGGATTTCTTGTCCAGTCCTACCTGTGGATGAAGCAGTATGAGCGAACCCTGGATGACCATCGGACACTTCAGGAGCACACCTTCTTCGGCCAGGAGAAGAAGCCCATCCCCGCGCTGCTCGGCCTGATGAACATGGTCCTCCACGGGGTGACCGCACCGCGGGTGGTCCGGCGGAATACGCTGGAAGAAAACATTCGAAGCGTCACCGAGCGTTTTGATATGGTCCTGACGAATCCCCCATTCGGCGGCACAGAGGGGCGGCACATTCAAGCGAATTTTCCCATTCAGGCGACGGCCACGGAACTGCTCTTCCTCCAGCACATCATGAAGAAGCTTAAGCCCAGAGATGGCATGAAGAAGCTTAAGCCCAGAGATGGCGCGCGGTGTGGTATGGTCGTGCCCGAAGGCACCCTCTTCCGGGGCGGGGCGTTTGCCGAGGTGAAGCGGAACCTGCTGGATCAATTCAACCTGCACACGGTGGTGAGTCTTCCGCCGGGCACGTTCGCGCCCTACTCGGATGTGAAGACCGCCCTCATCTTCTTTGAACGACCGGGACCAACCCGGGAGATCTGGTATTACGAACTCCCGCTCCCCGAGGGTCTCAAGAAGTTCAGCAAGGGGAGTCCCATCCAGGACGAACACTTCAAGGAGGCCCGCGAACTCTACAAGGCCTGGGACGCCTACCGGAAGGGTCAGGGTCCCTGTGAGGCTTGCCTCTCCGAGCGCTCCTGGATCGTGCCGGTCAAGGAGATCAGGGCCCGCGGCTATGACCTCACCGCCCGCAACCCCAACCGCAAAGAGACCGAAGCCCTGCCCGCACCCATGGAGATCGTCGCCAGCCTCCTGGAGCGGGAACGCGAGATTCTGAACATCGTGGAAGAACTGGACATGATGTTGAGTAACGCAAACGGGGAGGGCGAAGCATGACCGAAGGACCCTACAAACTCCCCGAAGGCTGGCGGTGGATACGGTTGGGGGAGGCATGCGAGTATGAACGTCGGACAATAGATCCCTCCCGTCTCCCTCACCACGGATTTCTTGTTTATAGCATCCCTGCCTACGACAATAATAAGCAACCCGAGGTGCTCAAGAGATCCGCAATAGGTAGCGCAAAGTTAGTTATTCAACCCAATGTGTGCCTTTTCTCCAAGCTGAATCCGCGCATTCCTCGTGCTTGGGTTGTAAAGAGAGGTACTGTCAATTCTGAAAACCGGCTCCTTGCTTCTACCGAATTCATGCCGTTGCGGCCGCGACCTGCGCGACCTGAAATGCTGGATGTGGACTATCTTGGAATGCTTCTTTTAACGAGCACTTTCCTTGACCAAGTTCGCACCGACGTAACAGGTGCCACTGGGAGCAGACAAAGGCTGAAACCCGAGATCGTGCTTGATGCTTTCATCCCCCTCCCACCCCTTGCCGAGCAGCGGCGCATCGTGGCGCGGATTGAAGAGCTGATGGACCGGGTGCGGGAGGCACGGCGCTTGCGGCAGGAGGCCCAAAAGGACGCCGAGCGCCTCTGGCAGTCCGTCCTCGCCCAGACCTTCCCCCGCCCCGGCTCCGACCTGCCCAAAGACTGGCGATGGGTGCAGTTGGGGAAGGTGGCATGTCGCGACTCAGTAACGCTACAGCCAAACAGTCAGCCAGACACCGTGTTCCATTATCTAGGCATGGAGCATGTCGCACCCGGTCAATGGGATGAACCCACACCCGTTGAGCTTCCGGGGGCGGAAATCAAAAGCCAAGTCATAGTGTATCGTCCTGGACTTGTCCTTTATGGGAAACTCCGTCCCTATCTCAACAAGGTTGTTGTGCCTTCTGCGGAGGGTGTCGCCTCAACGGAGTTTATCCCTTTAGCAGTAAAGGAGGACGTGCTGGAACCACAGTATTTGGGAGCCTATCTTCGCTCGCCTTCGTTCGTTGCTTACGCCACTCAGAACACAACCGGAAGCCGTCAGCCCCGTGTGTGCCTTGATGCATTGTGGGGTGCGCCCATCCCCCTCCCACCCCTTGCCGAGCAGCACCGCATCGTAGCGCACCTTCAAGCAGTGCAGGAAAAAATCCAGGCTCTCAAGGAGGCGCAGGCGGCAACAGAGGCAGAACTCAAGCGCTTAGAGCAGGCGATCTTGGAAAAGGCGTTTCGTGGAGAGTTGTAAGCGCATGCAGGTAGACCTGTGGGGCAATCCCGTGGTACGTCGCACCTCATATTGGGTCTTCCACGATGAAAGCATGAGCATGCCTAACAGACGGTGGCTTCTCATCGGCTTGCTTTTCGTGAGAGCGGAGCACTTGGAGCAAGCCCGTGGGCTTCTGTACACCTGTCGCAAGCAGGGGAACTACTACGGGGAAATCCACTTCTCTGCGTTGCCGAAACGGTTCGAGGGAAGATATGGCGCCAAAGCCCGTGTCGCTCGACGCTGGCTTCAGGGGTATGAGCAAGGGCTTTCGGAGATTGCTCGATTTACCGCCTTAGCAGTTGACCGCCACAGCCCTGCCTTTGAGCATAATCGCTTTGCAAAAGAGTACCTTGCTTACAACCGCTTTACGGCTATGGCATTGAAAGCGGGTATCAGGTGGTTCCTTGGACCGGAGGACTGGGACAGTGTCACCATTACCTTCGTGTCAGATGCAAAGGACCGGATGAGCCGCCCGGAGCAAGGATGGACAGATAACTTCGAAACCTACTTGCCCTACCGCGCGGAGCTGGACGCGTTTTTGAGTCGAGAAGAAGGAAAGCCGTATCCCGGCGTGTCGCTGCAACTCCAGCTTCAGGATTCTGCAGCCTGTGACCTCCTTCAGCTCTGCGATGTATTGCTGGGTGCCACCCAGATGGCCCTCGTGGCAGGCTCACACCAACCGACAAAGCGGGAACTCGGCGCGGTGGTTGTTCGCTGGTGCCGCGATCTGCAGGAAACACGCTGGAAGCAGCAATTCGGGCTTTACCGGAAGTTCAACCTTTGGGGATTTCCGGACAAAAAAGATGCTACGTATAGCCCGGTGCCATTGCAACTTCAAGTAGGCACGAACCATCCGACGCTGTTTTGAGGGGGAACAGCTTGGTCTTTCCGAAGAGGAACTTGCCTTTTACGACGCCCTGGAGACCAACGACAGCGCGGTCAAGGTGCTCGGCGAGCCGACGCTGCGGCAAATTGCCCAGGAACTGGTCCGCACCGTCCGCGCCAACGTGACGATTGACTGGACGCTGCGGGAGAACGTGCGGGCGCAGTTGCGCGTGCTGGTCAAACGTATTCTTCGCAAACACGGCTACCCCCCAGACAAGCAGGAGAAAGCGACACAGACGGTGCTGGAGCAGGCGGAGGTGCTTTCGGCAGAATGGGCGGTGGCATAATTTCGGAGAAGGTCGAGAGCTGGACGTTCATTCCAGCATTGCTCTTTTCTCTGTAAACCTTCTTGTGAAAGAATATTCGCGATGCGCTACTCAGTCACTCCGCATCCCATTGAAACCCTATTGACCTGGGTGAAATCCGGCGAGATCGCCATACCCGAAATCCAACGGCCCTTCGTCTGGGATGCCATCAAGGTGCGCAACCTGCTTGACTCCCTTTACCGCGGGTATCCGGTTGGCTACTTGATCACCTGGCGCAATCCCACGGTCAGGCTCAAGGATGGCACGTTTTCGGCCGGCAAGCGCATCCTCATTGATGGCCAGCAGCGGATCACGGCGCTGATGGCCGCCCTCTTGGGCAGGGAGGTACTCACCAAGGACTACGATACCGTCCGCATCCGGATTGCTTTTCATCCGCAAGAAGAGCACTTTGAGGTCAGCAACCCCGCCATCGCGAAAGATCCCGCGTGGTTGGCAGATATTGCCGAGCTGTTCTCGCCCACTGCGAGTGTTTTCCAGATCGTGACAGATTATTGCCAACGGAACGCGGGTACCTCACAAGATGCCGTGTTCGCCACCCTCGAGCGACTGCGGAAGATCATTCACAACCACGTCGGCGTGATCGAGCTGGCTGACGATTTGGACATCGAGACGGTCACCGAGATTTTTATCCGTGTGAACTCGGCGGGTGTGGAGCTTTCCCAAGCCGACTTTGCCATGTCCAAGATCGCGGTGAACGAGAAATACGGGGGTAACCTCCTGCGCAAAGCGATTGACTATTTCTGCCACCTCGCAGTCGCTCCCGAATTCGCCTCGAAGATCGAAAATGGTGATCCGGATTTCGTACGGTCCGAGTTCTGGCCGGCCATGCGCTGGCTCAAGGACGTCAACGACGACCTCTACGACCCCACCTATACCGACATGCTGCGCGTGGCGTTCACCTACGAGTTTGGCCGCGGCAAGCTGCAGGACCTGGTGGCGCTGCTTTCGGGGCGCAATTTCGAGACCAAGCAGTATGAAGAATCAATTGCTGAGGAGTCCTTCGCTAAACTCAAGTCGGGCATTCTGGCCTTCATGAACAAAACCCATTTCGATCGCCTGACCATGATCCTGCGGTCGGCCGGCTTTGCCACCAGTGACCTGATCACTTCCCGCAACGCGGTCAATTTCGCCTACATTGTCTACCTGCGCGGCCGGTGCGAGGGGCTCCCACCTGACGAAATCGAGTGCTTGGTGCGCCGCTGGTATGCGATGTCCATCCTTACCGGCCGCTATACCAGCGGTCCCGAGTCGACCTTTGACCTCGACATCCGCCAGATCGAGGCGCAAGGACTGCGAAGCTATGCCGACGCCGTCATCGCAACCAAACTGCCGGACAGCTTTTGGACGGGAATGTTGCCTCAGCACATGGAGACCTCTACGGCTCAGTCCCTATACTTCATTGCATATCTTGCCGCCCAAGCGCGGCTTGGCGACAAGGGTTTCCTCTCCAAGGACATCACCGTGCGCGATCTCTTGCTCAACCGCGGCGACAAGCACCACATTTTCCCGCGGCGATACCTTCAGCAGCAGGGCTTGAGCCGTGGCCAGTACAACCAGATCGCCAACTTCGTCATGGCGCAAAGTGAAATCAATATCGCGATTGGCGACAAGTCCCCCGAAATCTATTTCAAGGAAATTGTTGAGCAGGTGAACGGCGGCCCGAAGCGCTACGGCGGCATCACCGACCCGGAGGTTCTGCGGCAAAACTTCGAGGAAAACTGCCTGCCGGAGAGTCTGCTCAACGGCCAGGTGCCGGACTATGAAACGTTCCTTGCCAAGCGACGCCGGCTCATGGCCCTTCGCATCAAACGCTGGTTCGAGGTGCTCTGATGACCGAGGAACTCAAGCCGTACCCCGCCTACAAAGACTCCGGCGTGCCGTGGCTGGGCGAGGTGCCGGAGCATTGGGAACTCAAGCCGCTCAAACGGTTGGTACGGTAAAATGCGAGTGTCCTGCCAGACACTACTCCTGCTGACTATGAATTCCGGTACATTGACATAAGTACGGTGGGCACAGGTTTTCTAACCAGAGAGCCACAACGGCTGCGATTTGGTAACGCCCCCTCCCGCGCCAGACGAGTTCTCCATATGGGAGTTACCATTATCTCAACCGTTCGAACTTACCTGAAGGCGGTCTATTATGTGGACAGAGACGCAGAGGCTCTAGTGTACTCGACCGGCTTTGCTGTTTTGACGCCAGGACCCAGCACACAGCCGAAATACGTGAGCTACTTGGTGCAGAGCAATACTTTCACTGATCGTGTAACTGCCGAATCGGTTGGCACAGCTTACCCGGCAATTGCCGAGGGGCGACTTGGGTCATTCTATGTCCCTGTTCCACCCCTCCCCGAACAAACCGCCATCGTCCGCTTCCTCGATTACATGGACCGGAGTTGGAAACCGGACGGTCGCTTTTTGATCTCGGAGGGCTCCAGTATGACCTGGAGCAGCTTTTGGGTTGCCGCGTGGATGTGGTGACGGAACGAGACTTGAAGTCACGCATTCGGGAGCGCGTCCTTCAGGAGGCCGTGCCCGTATGAGGGATAGCAGAGAGAGAGCGACTGCGCGACATACTGACATCCCTTGCTGCCATTGAGCGCTATGCGGATCGCGAACAGGAAACCATTTGAGCAAGATGAACTCTTACCGAAAAAACGCCGTAAAGCCCTGCACTTTAGGGCAGGGATATAAGGCGCACGCTGTTTTATCAAGCCAAACCTGTGATAAAATAGCAGTATGAGAGTCATGGAAGCCAAGCTACTCAACGGGACAGCAGAGCAGTATCAGGCTCTGGATGAAGCCATCCGTACCGCACAGTTTGTCAGAAACATACGTGTGCGGTACTGGATGGACAACAAGAGTGTAAACAAAGCTGTTCTCTATGCCCACTGCAAAGACCTGGCCAAAGAGTTTGACTTTGTCAGGAAGTTAAACTCAGCGGCAAGGCAGGCAAGTGCAGAGCGAGCCTGGGCTTCCATTTCTCGGTTCTATACCAACTGCAGAAACAAGGCGGTCAGGAAAGGCTATCCGCAGTTCAAGAAGAACTGTCGGTCGGTCGAGTACAAGCTGTCCGGCTGGAAGCTGTCTCCTGACGGCATGTCCATCACGTTCACCGACGGCTTCAACGCAGGAACATTCGCCTTGTACTGCAATGGTGAGGCAAGACACCATATCCTAAACTCCAAAATCAATCGGGTGCGGGTGATACGCAGGGCAGATGGGTACTATGCCCAGTTCTGCTTGGATGTGGAGCGCAAAGAGCAGGGAGCATACACAGGCAATGTGATTGGCATTGACTTGGGCTTAAAGGCTTTCTACACCGACCAGAACGGCAACCCTGTAGAGTGTCCTAAGTATCTGCGGAAAGCAGAGAAGCGGCTAAAGCGCCACCAGCGCAGGTTGAGTAGGAAGTTCAAGAAAGGGGCGAAACCTCAATCTAAGAACTACCACAAGCAAAAGAAAAGACTAGGCAAAGCACATCTGAAAGTCCAACGCCAGCGTAAAGACTGGGTGATTAAGTTAGCTCGGTGCGTGGTGGCATCTCACGATGTCGTGGTGTACGAAGACTTGCAGGTGAAGAACCTAGTCAAGAACCATCATCTTGCCAAATCCATTCATGATGCTAGCTGGTCGCAGTTCACCCAGTGGTTAGACTACTACGGTAAGGTATGGGACAAGGCAGTAGTCAGCGTACCACCGCAGTACACCACACAGGACTGTAGTAACTGTGGGCGTATGGTAGTAAAAACCCTATCCACCAGAACCCATAGTTGTCCTCAATGTGGATTTGAATCAGACAGAGACCAGAATGCGGCTTTGAACATCCTCAAGAAGGGACTAAGCATCTTGGGAATGGAGTGGCAAAACAGTACCTTTGGGCAAAAGGGAACTGCCTCGAAAGAGGGAACGCTTGGGGAGAGATGCACCGCTGCTTTAGAGGGGCAACCTGATGAAGTAAGTGCGCTCGCAGAACCAAGAACAAGAATCCCCTGCCTTTAGGCAGGGGAGTATGTCAAAAACGTGGTTTCTTCGGCATCTTCAAATCATTGGTGAGGCAGCCCGCGCCTTGCCAGAAGAGGTTCGGATGCTGGCGGCTGAGATTCCCTGGACCAAAATCATCGGTATGCGCAACGTCCTGGTGCATGGTTACTTCGAGATAGACACCGACGTTGTTTGGCATACCGTGCAGCGTGACATACGGCCCTGAAATCAGCAGTTGAGCGATTCTTGCAGCGCCTCGAAGCTGAAGAACCCTGAGCAACGATTTCCAATCCCAAAGCGCACAGTCCTGCCATGACCCGAACTCTTACGAGATGCGGATGCCAACCAGCGTGACATCATCCCGCTGTGGCTCGCCGCTTCGGTGCGTGTCAAAGCACCATTCGAGGTGCCGCTGCTGCAAAGGAAGCGCCTGGGAAGCCACTTCCTGAAGCGTTTGTTTGAGCGCCGAAGACCCGTAACGCTGTCCCTGGGGATTGTTCTGGTCGGCAAAACCATCCGAACTCAGATACAACATCGCGCCGGGAGGCAGGTGGAGGCGGTGCCCGGTGAAAAGACGCTGCCGTTTGCTGCTCCCGACACCGCCCCGGTCGCCGCGTATCTCGCGCAAAAGCCCCTGTTCCACGACGTACAGCGGACGCCCGGCCCCGGCAAAGGTCACAATGCCGTCTGGTTCAAGCCGGCACAGCACAACGTCCATGCCATCGCGCTGCGCATCCTGACGCGCGTCATGACGCAATGCCGTACGGATGCCGGTATCCAGGGCTTCCAGAATCGCCGCCGGCGACTCGATGCCCCGTTCAATGACAATCTGGTTGAGCAGTTCATTCCCAATCATGGACATCAGCGCACCCGGTACGCCATGGCCTGTACAGTCCGCCACGGCCAGCCAGCGTGTCTCGCGCCCGGCGGTGCACCAGCAGTGCAGCCAGTAGAAATCGCCGGAGACGATGTCCCGCGGTCGCCAGAGAACGAAATGCTCGGCAAAGGCCCGGGTGAGTTCTTCGGGTGTGGGCAGGATGGCGCGCTGAATGCGCTCGGCATAACGGATTCCATCCAGGATTTCGGTCGTGGTCTGTTCGAGGCGCCGGTTTTTTTCAGCCAGTTCCTGCGTCCGCTGCCGGACCTTTTCCTCGAGGTTGGCATAAAGACGGGCATTTTCCAGCGAGACCGCGGCCTGGGCGGTGAGAATCGTCAGGGCTTCGCGGCGTTGGGCATGAAAGACATTGGCGACGGCGCGGTTTTCCAGGTAGAGCAGGGCGCGTACCTGCCCCCGATGCCGGGCCGGGAGGCAGAGCGCTGACCGCAACCCGACGGACTGAACGTAAGGGTCCTGGCTGAAATCCGGGGATTCCGTGGCATCTTCGAGGAAAATACCTTCACCGGTGCGCAGGACGACGTGGATGATGCTCAACGGCAGCGCGTCAACTTCTTCCAACGGGCGCGGCGTCGGCGTGGCCGGCGCCGGGCGGTGGACATCCCGCTCCGCTTCGACGTACCAGCGGCCATCTTCCCGGGGGAGCATCAGGACGCCACGGGTGGCGCCGGCATTTTCCAGGGCAATTCTCAGCAGGGCATCGAGGAGGCGTTCCTGGACGATTTCCCCGGCCAGCACGCGGGCCGCTTTCATGACGCTGGCCATATCGAGTGAGCCGCCACCGCTGGTCGAGGAGGTCGGGATGCTGGTGGTGGTCAGCGCCACGTGGGTGCCGGTTGAGCGCATGAAGTCCGGCTCCGTCAGCAGCGCGCCGTACTGCTCATCGAAATACCGGACCTTTTCCGTCGCCCCCCACCGGACATAGGCGCGGCGTGCATCCTGGGCATAGGCGCGCGCGATTTTGGTGCGTTTCTGGTCGAGGAAAAAGCGCGCGGCACACTCGTTGGCCAGGGCTTCCTCGTGGATGAAGCCATTTTCACGCGCCGTGGCAATGGCCCGGTCGTATGCTTCCAGGGCGGCTCCGATGTCACCCCGCAGCGCGTGGAGTTCCGCGTCTATCAGGTGAAGTTTCTGGCCATAGTTCATCGGCGCCAGCTCGGCCCACCGGGCCATGCGGCGGCGGGCATCGTCGATCCATCCCCACATGGCCTGGGCTTCCGGCTCCGCCACACGGCCGGTGCGCAACCGGGCCAGGCGAGTCAGCGCGCCGAACAGATACACGTTTGGCTGGAGGCAGGATGACTGTAAACCGGTCATGTTGGCTTCGCACAGCAGGGACTGTTCATAGGCCCGCTGGTCGTCGCCAAACAGATAGGCAAGCTTCATCCGCAGATAGGCCAGGGTGCCAAGGGTTCCCTGGTCGCCGGTGGCCGCTACGGCGGCATCGTCCATGGCCTGGTCGCCCTCGCCCCACGTGATCTGCATCGGGTCAGCCGTCTGGGTGCGCAGGTTGCGGACGTAGGACAGGCAGAGGTTGTTCGTCCGGTAGTTGCGTTCCTGGCGCAGGGCGCGGATGGCTTCGCTATGCTTTTGGGCGTCGCGTTCCAGGCTGTCGAGTGGTTGGCCGATAAAGATACCAAGCCAGGTGACCCCCAGCAGCGCCGTCGAAGCAAACTCCAGGTCGCCGGTTTCAACCCCTTCCTGATAGGCCACGCGGAGCGGCGTGATCGAATCCCGGGCCGGTTCCCGCCAGACGCTGAGAAAGAAATAGTAGGAAATCAGCGCCCGGGCGCGGGCTTCACTCGTGGGCCGCTGATCGAGCAGGCGGCGGGCAAAGCGCCCCGTGGCATACCCCTGCGCCGGGTCGTTGAAACCACTGCACAACACGAGTCCCAGTGCCACAAAGGACGAGGCCGCCAGGTCGTTGAGGCCATGTTCGAGAACGAGTGCCACGCGCCACAACACAACCAGCGTAAACAACGGGCTGTTGCTGAGAAACGCCGGCACCGACATCCGGTACAGCAGACGGGAGGCCGCCAGCGCCTGATGGTCCTGCATTTCCGGCAGGTTCAGCGGCGCATCCGTGTCGAGGGAGGCGATACGGGGGCCGAGGCGTCCCCAGACGGCACCAATGTCGGCTGGCGTCGGGTGTTCGGGCAGGGGAATGCCAAGCTGCTGCAAAACCGTCCGGGCATGGTCCAGCGCCACGTGGAATTGGTACTGGGCCGAATGGGACAGGATGGCGATTTCATGCGCCAGAAGGGCGTCAGGCAGCGTCCGGGCATGATGGAACACGGTCTGCGTGAGCGTCTGGGCAACCTTTGGGTTGGCGCTGAAAAAGGCTGTCTCGGCCGCTTCGAGGTGCAGATGCAGGGCGAGTTCGTAGTGGTGTTCCCAGGCATCCGGGGGCAGGAGTTCCAGCCCAACCTGCAAATACTCCAGCGCCGGCGCAAAGGCGGCCGCGGCTTTGGCGGCGCGTCCGGCGTGCAGGTTGAGGTGCGCCAGTTCTTCACGTTCTTCTGCAGTGGCTTGCTCACGGCCCCGGTTGAGGTGGTTGACGATGTCAAAGAGGCGGGTCGTGAAGCTGGCCAGCGAAGTGTCCGGGGTGAGGGGGTGGGCCGCGGCCAGCAGGCGCCGGCCGGTGCGCCAGTGGCGTGCGCGCCGTTCCGCTTCCGGCGCCAGTTCGTAAGCCGCCTGCTGCACGCCGTCATGAACGAAGGCAAAACGGTGCGTCCGACGCCCGGCGGTGGCTTCGCCCAGCACGAGGTCGGCGGCAACCGCTGCTTCCAGGGCAGCCTGTGCGGTGGGTACATCGGTTTCCGCCGCCAGCGCGGCCTGTGCCACATCAAAGGTGCTGCCAAGACAGGCGGCGGCATGCAGTACCTGCTGGACGGAAGCCGGGCAGCGGTGGAGTTTTTCGATGAGAAAGGTGACGGCATTTTCCGTCAGCGCAGCCGTGGCGATGCCTTCCAGGTCAGCCCGCCAGCCCTGGCCCGGTTGAAAGGTCAGCCAGCCATCGGCGGCGAGGCGCTCCAGCAACTCACGGACGAAGAAGGGGTTGCCGCCGGTTTTGCGATGGACGATGGCCGCCACGGCCGCAACATCCTCCGTGGCACCCATGGCCGCCGCCGTAAGCTGTTCCACGCTGTCGGATTCCAGCGGCTTGAGGGGGATGTAGGTCAGGGGAATGCCCGTGCTGCGAAAGGTGTCCAGGGCCAGCGTGAGCGAATGCCCGGCGCTTTCTGCCTGCTCACGGGAGGCCAGAATGATGAGCGCCTGTAACCGCTGCCGGTTGCGGGCCAGCGCCGCAAGGAGTTCGAGCGAGGCGGCATCGGCCCACTGGACATCATCCAGGAACAGCACCAGCGGGTGATGTCTGGCGGCAAAAACACTCAGCAGCCCTTCAAAGGCGCGCTCCAGGCGGTGGCGGGCTTCCATCCCGGAGATTTCATACGCCGGCATGTTCTCGCCCACGATGAGCGCCAGATCAGGAACAATCGGCAACAGCATGGCGGCGGATGCGCCAAGGGCCGTGCGGATGGCTTCCCGCCAGCTTTGGAGTTCGGCGTCACTGCGCGCCAGCAGTTGCCGGACAAGCTGCCGGAGCGCCAGTCCCAACCCCGAATAGGGAGTGCTTCCCCGCAACTGCTCATATTTGCCAGCAATGAAAAAACCGCGCCGCGCCGTGACGGGCACGTGCAGTTCGGCAATGAGGGCGGTTTTCCCAATCCCGGAAGGCCCGGTGACGAGAACCATTTCACATCCGGTCTGGCTGATGCGGTCGAAGGCTTCCCGCAGGAGGGCAACTTCGCGCTCGCGTCCATACAGCCGTTTGGGGATGACAAAGGTGCGGGCGTCATGCCGTCCCAGCGGAAAGGGATGGATGGTGGGCGGCGGGTACTCGCCGTCGCCGGCGAGCTGGCGCTGACACTCAAGCAGGTCGGCCCGGACGCCGGCGGCCGTCTGGTAGCGGTCGTCGGGAGATTTGGCCAGAAGCTTGGCCACGATGTCGGAGAGGGGCGCCGGTATCTGGGGAGTGCGCTGCCGGACGGGCGGCGGCACGAGCGCCAGGTGCGCATGGATGATTTCCAGTGGGTCGTGCGCCCGAAACGGCAGGCTGCCCGTCAGCAACTCGTAGAGCAGCACGCCGAAAGCGTACAGGTCGGCGCGCGCATCAATCGGGCAACTCATGCGGCCGGTCTGCTCCGGCGCGAGGTAGTCGAGCGTGCCCTCGAACATATCTGTCGCGGTATGCCGGGCTACGAAGCGACGGCTGCGGACGGCAATGCCGAAGTCAATGAGTTTGACCTGCTTGGTGGTGCGATTGACGATGACATTCGAGGGATTGACATCCTTGTGAAGGATATGGTGCCGGTGGATGACTTCCAGTGCGTCCAGGATACCGATGGCAATGACAAGCCGTTCGGTCAACGGCAGATGTGCGTATGAGGCCACCAGGTGGCGCAGCGCCTGTCCGCCGAAGTCTTCGACAATGAGAACGGGGCGATGTCCGACGCGCGTCAGTTCATGGGCGCAGATGATGCTGGAACCTTCCCCGGCCTGGGCGGCCAGCGAGGAAAGCAGGTTCCACTCGTGGTCGTAGCGTTGCATCAGGGCGGCCGGCGGCATGGCTTCGGCCGTCGTTTTGAGAACGACAGCCGCGCCCGTGTCCGCCCGCTGTGCCCGCAGCACCAGGGTCCGGGTGCTGCGGTACACTTCGGCAGCCACGATATAGCCAGGTGGTACGCAGTCGTAAACCGACATCAGGCAGGTGGGGCTGGCACAAGGTACAACCGCCAAAGTGTAAAGCTTGTTCTGAATGAAAGCTACAGAAGTTTGGCAGTGCTTCTGGGGCTGACAGGGCGTTGGGGGCCAGCGCACCGGGCCGGACGCCGCACTTTCGCGCCCACCGTTTCGCCCCGGTTGTGATACAGTGCTAGCAACAGGTATTTCTCTCTATCAGGAATGAGGCGGCTCCCGCATGGCGACCCATGAAGACGCACAACTGATTCTGAAACTCTACGAACTGCGCCGTGACCCGGTAATGCGCGAGGCGCGGGATTTCGTGGCTTTCAAGTTTTTCCCGGAATCGGCCCAAGACATCAAAGACCTGCTGTTTGACAAGCGCAACCCGGTGTATGGCGCTTACTGGCGGCAGGTGACGACGTACTGGGACATGGCCGCCGCGCTGGTCAACCACGGAACGCTGGACGAAGCCTTGTTTTTTGACACCAACACGGAATGTTTTGCCGTGTTTGCCAAACTGGAGCCGTTTCTGCCGGAACTGCGTGACATGTTCGGACCGTGGTACATGGTCAACCTCGAAAAACTCATCCGGCGCTATCCGAACTACAGTGAGCGTTTGGCAAGCCTGCGGACGCGGCTGAAGTTGTACGGCGAAGCCTACAAGAGCCGGAAAACCCGTGGCTTCCATCCCGAAGGTGGCAGTGACGAATAAGGACATTGACGAGGGGGACAGGCTGTGAACCTTGCCAAGCTGCTGGAGCTGCCTTTCAAGGGAAACTTCATTCCCTATCCGAGCCGGTCGGTTGTGGAACTGGGGCAACTGGCGCCTGACTTTACATTGCCCGATATTCACGGGCAGCCCTTTACGCTGTCGGCGGTGGCGCCCCGGTGGTGTCTGCTCTACCTGACCCGCATCGTGGACCGGGGATTCATCTGACCGTTCTGCTATCCGCGACTGGTCGAGTTGCGCGAACAATACCCAGCTTTTCAGGAACGAGGAGCCGAAGTGGTGGTCGTGACCACAACCGATGTGCCAACGTCCAAGCTTATCGCCGGGGATTTGGCGTTGCCCTACCCGTTGCTCAGTGACCCGGAGTGGGTGGTCTTCAAGGGCTATGGCACGGGAGCCGCTTTGGGTGTGCCACTCCCGGCGCAATTTCTGATTGACGGCGATGGCCGGGTCGTTGAACGTTATCTCTGTGATCTCGTACCGAATCACCCGCCGCTGGATGTAACTTTGGGACAGATACCCACTCGTTGAGTGCTTAGTCTCGCCTGGTGCCGGCCGCGTCTATGCTGGACGGCCGGCACCGGCAAGAGAGTGGATACCCTCATGAAAGCCTGTCCAAAGTGTGAAAACCCCTGGGATGACGGCAAGCGGTTTTGTCCCTATCACGGGTTGCCTCTGGTGCCCCTGCCAGAGCCGGTGGCTGTGCCTGCGGATACGGAAGTGACCGCCCGTATGAGCGAACAGGAGCGGGCACAGCTTTTTACGCCGCAGTTTCCCATTGCGGAGTCGCCTTCGTCGGGTCGGTTGGCCGCCCCGGCGTCAGCCACGCCGTCTGAAACGACAGCTTCATCGGAAGCGGCAGTTTGGTCCGTGGATGACCCGCCAACACTCAAGTCGCAGCGTCAGAAGCCGCCGCCGGAACTTGACACAGTCATTCCTCCAACCGTCATTGTGTCGCCAGCAGCCGCTCCGCCCGAACAAGTGGAAGCCGCGCCGAACCCTTCCGTGACGGATACCTTCATTCCCCCAACGGTCGTCGTTGCCCCGGCCGAAGTGGAGGCTATCCGGCAGTCCCAGGCTGGTGTATCGCCTCCGGCCACGTCCCGTACAGAGGTGGAATCCCTCTCTGGGACGATCAAGGTGGAGGCTACACACACAGTGCTCGTGGACCCTTCCGCAACACACTTTCTGGGACTGATGGAGATGGAACCGGCAAAGTCACCTGCCTCGGTGCCACCCCCGGCGGCAGCCGCCGGTGACGATGTCGGGTTCATTCTGAACCTGGAAAAAAGCAGCACCCGCCTGCCGCCCCCGCCCCAAGCAGCGGAGCCACCGCCGGGTGGAACAGCGTCACCGGTTGGGCGGAGTCTGACGCCTTCGGCTGTTCCGTCGTTGGTGACGCCCCCTTCTCCAACCCTCAAGCGGCGTACTGCCGTGCAGTATTTCAAGCTGTTCAATGAGCGCAAAAAAGTCATGCAGCAGTTTGTCCATGGGCTGGACCCAAGGCGCGTGCACATCACCGAGGGGCACAGCAATCAGGAAGAGTTGCTCATGCACCGTTATGACCTTACCTTTCGGTATCTGGTGTCACAGCGCACCTTTCCGCTGGTTATCATTTTGCAGCGCAAGCCGGTCTATGATCTGATGACATCGGTTGACCTTTACGAGATTGGCGAATCGCCCCGGCTACGCGAAGAACGTACCAAGCTTCTGGGTGGAGAGTGCAAACCAACGCCAAATGGTGTGGTCTATCATGTTTCCTACGCCGAGGATTTGCCCACCGAACAATTCGGCGATTGGCTTCAGAAAACATTTCAGGAGATCGCCAAACTCCTTCCGGGTTTGAGCTTCCCGTAATGGATGCAGACCCTTCCACTGTCAGCGCCTTGGACCTGTCGGCAGCCGAGACAGTGCTGTGTCGGGTGCCGGAGGCATCTGCCGGTCTCCGGCTCGATGTGTTTCTGGCCGAGGTTCTGGCCGTCAGCCGGGCGCGCATCCAGCGGGCCATTGCCGACGGCGAAGTACGGGTCAACGGACAGGTGCGGCGCGCAAGTTACCGCGTGGGGCCGGGCGATGAAATTGAGGCGGATGTTCCAGCGCCGGTGACAACGGACCTTGTACCGGAAGACTTGCCGCTCACGATTCGGTTTGAAGATGAAGCGATCCTGGTGCTGGAAAAACCCGCCGGGCAGGTCGTCCATCCGGCGGCAGGCGTGATGCACGGGACACTGGCCAATGCGCTGGCGTTTCACTTCGGCCACCAGCGGCCGGGGGCTGAGCCGTTGCGTCCGGGAATTGTACACCGGCTCGACCGGGATACTTCGGGTCTGATGGTCGTCGCCAAAACTGACGCGGCGTTGGAACACCTCGCCGGGCAGTTTCGCGCCCGCACGGTTGAAAAGGGCTACCTGGCGCTGGTTCACGGCGATGTCGTCGGGACCGGCACAATTGACGCCCCCATTGCCCGTGACCGCAAACACCGCCTGAAGATGACAGTGGACCCCGGCGGACGTCCGGCGCGTTCCCACTACGTGGTTCGGCAGCGGTTCGGGCCGGTGACGCTCCTTGAGGTACGGATTGAGACCGGGCGGACACACCAGATTCGGGTTCACTGCGCCCACATCCGGCATCCGGTCGTGGGCGATCCGCTCTACGGTTTAGGGTGTGACCGGCAACTGCGCCATCCGTCCCAGCGTCAGGCCGTCGAGCGGTTGGGAAGGCAGTTTCTCCACGCGGCGCATCTGGCATTTGTGCATCCCGTATCGGCGCAGCCGATGCGTTTTGTGTCGCCGCTACCGCCAGACCTTCAAGGCTGTCTTGTGGCCTTTGCCGGCTCGGAAGCCCACTTGTCCTAGCCGCACGTTTCGGCTGGTTCCTTCCGGCCTGTCAGCCCGGACGGGCGGTGTGCAACAAGACAAAACGCGCGGGGGAGCGCCCCCGCGCGTGGAAAAGAGATGAAAACGAAAGGCTCGGTTGCGGATGCCGGCCGGTTCAGCGGGTGGTCTTCCTGGCCACCTTCTTGCCGGCTTTGCACTGCCCATCCACACAGCAGTCGCTGCCGGGCGCACAGCAGTCCGCACCCATGCCGCAGGCCTGATCGGCGCAGCAGTTGGGCTTGGCACAGCAGGAAGCCGTTTCTTTCTTCTTGGTGGCGCAGCAGGCGGCCGGGGCTTTCTTCGTGGCCTTCGGGGTCTTGGCCGTGGCCAGGTCACCGCCGAAGAACGTGGTCATGAGGAACAGGGCTGGAACGATAACTTTCAGCATGATGTGTCTCCTTTTTGTGTCAACGAAAGTGTGAAGTCCAAGCGCTCATCGTGGAGCGCATAAGCCGTCAAAGCGAAGGACAATCCACTTCCGAAGACTAAATCCTGAAGACACAGCACCTGAGATAGGTGTCCCGGCGGGAAGGCTGGTACGCCACGACCACCGGCCGCTGTGAAGCCGTGGGACGCCGGACAACGGGAAGGCGAACCGGCAGGCAGGTCGTTGCGGCCAGCGGTGCCTCAAAAGTAAAGAGCGACGCCACCGTGAACCGGTCTGGCGTTTCGGCATGGTGGCAGCCGCAACACGCATCATCAGCGCCAACGAGGGCCGCCGTGTTTCCGGCCGTCAGTCTGCTTGTTTCCAGACGAAGCATTGACTGCCCGGAAATGGCTTTCGCTGCCAATGCGACTGATGCCGGTGTGGCTGGCGTCGCCGGGGCTTCAACCCCCGGCTGCGGGAGCCGCTCCTGCTTTTTGACCGCACAGCAGTGGTGTTTTGACCGAGGTACGGCTGGCGTGGGGGTGAGGGTGTCCGGTGTGGCTGGCGTCGTCGTGGCAACGGTGCCGCCGACGGGCAGGGCAATGTGGGCCGTTGCCGGCTGGGCTTGCACCTGAGCCGCATGCATGCAGCCACCCAGCAGGCAGTTCAGCACACAGGCCAGTGGTGTCACGCACAGCGCCGACAGCACCACCATCGTTACCAGAACTGACCAATGGGAACGGGACACACGCACCATACCGGGTACTGTAAAGCAGAAACGCCCACAGTCAACAGATCAGTTTTCAGTGGCATCGGCCGGCTGGAAGACCTCCAGGCGCAGATGATGACCGTTTTCCGTGACTGGCCGGCACTGCACCGGCAGGTCGGCAACTGTGGAGATGAGGGCTTCAAAAAAACCCGCCAGAAGCGGGAGGGCATCGGGTTGCCCATCCTGAATGTGGATGGTCAGGGTCGGTTCCTGCGCGGCGAAGTCGCACCGCCCAAATCCATGCGCCTGCAGGTAGTCGCAGCACAAGCCAAGAAAGGGTTCAACGGGGGCTTGCGCCAGTGGCAGCGTCCGTCCGGTACGCTCGGCCAGGAGTGCCGGAAAGCGTGCAACCATCCGTTCGCCCCAGTTCTGTCCAATCTGGCGCAGGCAATCGGGGAGGTCTTCGTCCGTTTCGCGCAGCGCGGCCAGCAGGTCGGAGAGTGCCGGTGCCAGCATACCCGGCGCACCGGTCGCATCCACACAGATGCCGTGCTTCCCGTCACTCTGGAGAAAAAGCCCGTCGGTTGGTGTGCTCATCCGGTTGACCTACCCAAGGCAAAGCATCCCTGACAGACAGCCTGTGTCATCATCCGAAGCCGAAGCCGCTGCGCCCAAACGAGCCGGAGCGGCCGGCGCGGGTACCGGTAATCCGTCCGCCGGAGCCAACCCGCACTGTGCTGCGACCAAACCCGCTTGGCTTGCTGCGTCCAATGCCCCGCGCGCCCCCTATCCGTGAGGATGAAAACATGGTCTGCCGCGGAGCCGGCGTGTAGCTTGGCACACGCGAGACCATCGGGTTCGTCGCCGGAGAGACCATGCGGTAGTAAGGCGTACGGCTGACATAGACCGGCGAGGGAACATAGTAGGGGTACGAATAGAAGAACCACACACTGCCCATCGGGTGCCCACCGTAGTAGTACCGGGGACGACTGGTACCCGCGCTTTGGTTCGGGGCAGGCATGAACTCGCTGGCCGGCAGGATGGCCACACTGATGCCGGCGTTTTTGTAGTCCACGAAATCCTCGTTGAGGTCGTCCATCTCCACCTTCCGGGAACTGTCCGGCGTCACGTAGATGATGTGCTTGATTCCGGCTTCAGTGAGCTTGGCCGCTGGCGGGACCTTGGCCAGATAGCGGTTGTCAAACTGGTTGTCAGCATCCTTGTAATCGTTGAGCCGGTAGGCGTCGAGCAGAAAGACCGGCGGGGCATGTTCCGGGAGGGTCGCCTGTTTGGCGGCAATTTCGTCAGCGTAATAGAGCATCGCCGCCAGAGTTTCATGCGACGGGACAACCCCAAGTGGGTGCGGATAGTTATCAAACGTCGTAATCAGGCGTCCGTGGGAGGCCAACCCGGCTCCGTAGGCAATGCTGTCGCGCCCGATGAGGTCCACAATAATCGCCGTTTCGCCAGGGTTGGCAGCATTGGCGAGGATGTCTTCGGCCAGCGCCTGTCCGCGCCCGTAGCTGGCATCCATACTTGGGCCAAAGATGGGCTTGAGCTGGCTTCTGAGTGACTCCGCCTGAAGGGACTGAATCAGGGTCGGCACAAAATACGGCTGCCATTTGCCGCGCGGCTCAAACGCTGCCAGCATGGCGTTCGAATCGAGATACTTCTGCCAGGCCTGGCTGTTTCGGGAATCAAGTTGCGTTGTCGGAACGCTGAAGGTCAGCGGACGGTTTTCCGAACCGATGTTCCAGCCACTTTTTTTCTGGAGTTCAAGCGAATCGGTGTCAATTTCGTCCTCGCTGAGCAGGGCGACAAGGGCCGCGACACCGCCGATAGTCACAGCCCCGGCGGCTGCCCCGCCAATGATCCAGCCCCGGCGTGAAACCTTCTGCCACCAGGGCTTGGAGGCGCTGGCATAACCCGCGGCGTAGGGACTGGCTGCCTGACCAGGTGCGGCATAGTTGACGCGCCCCACGCCCCCCGGCCCGGAAAACTGCTCGCCAAAGCTGGCCCCGGCTGTCCCGGATGAGGCTGGCCCGAACTCCGGGAAGTAGGGCGATTGGGAGCGGCCGGGCGGCACTTGAACCGGTGGCCTGCGGGAAGATGGCGGAACAGATTGCTCTGACATAGACAGATTCCAGGAATGACCTTTGAGGGCTGAGGCTGGCTTGAGGACAGCGGTCGTGAGCGCAGGCTGCGCATGGTTACTTAGCACACTTTTCGGATGCGGTGAATTGTCTTTCCTGAACTTTGCCCTGTGACATTTCGCGTTGTTTTTTCGGATTCGGTAGCGTAAAAGCCGACGTTAGGATGCGTTGCGCGCGCGTCTGACCTGACTGCATCAGATTGAGGTACTGGGTATGCCGACCACGGTGACGATCAATGGTACGAAACAAACCTGTGACGCGCCGCCCGAAATGCCCCTGCTGTGGGTGCTGCGTGATGTCCTGGGTTTGACCGGAACAAAATACGGCTGCGGTGCCGGTCTCTGCGGAGCCTGTACCGTCCACCTGGACGGTGTTGCCGTGCGGTCGTGCACGCTGCCGCTGTCACGGGTTGAAGGCAAGCGCGTTACAACCATCGAGGGGCTGTCGCCGGATGGAACGCATCCCGTCCAGCAGGCGTGGAAGCTCGAAGATGTCGCCCAGTGCGGCTACTGCCAGCCCGGCCAGATGATGGCTGCGGCGGCCCTGCTGGCGGCCAAGCCCAAGCCTACCGAAGAAGACATTGCCAGCGCCCTGGCCGGGAATCTCTGCCGGTGTGGGACGTACCAGCGCATCCGGGCCGCCGTACAGCGCGCCGCCACGTTGCAGAAAGGGGAAAAACGGTCATGACGCTGATTGTCAACCTTTCCCGACGCGAGTTTCTGGCCGGGGCGACGCTGACCGGTGTGGCTTTGACACTTGGCTGCCACGTCGAGTCGAACGGGGTGCGGGCGGCGGATTCCACCGCCCCGGTGCTCGCTCCCAATGCCTTCGTGACCATTCGCCCTGATGGGCGCATTCTCGTCACTGTCAACAAGACCGAAATGGGGCAGGGCGTACGTACCAGCCTGCCCATGCTGGTGGCCGAAGAACTGGACGCTGACTGGTCGCAGGTCACCGTGGAGACGGCATCGTTTGATCCGTCGCGCTATGGATTTCAGGGCACCGGCGGGAGTGGCAGCCTGCGGGGAGCCTGGGAGCCGCTGCGACGGACCGGCGCCACAGCGCGCGCCATGCTGGTCGAGGCGGCCGCCCGCCGCTGGAATGTCCCGGCCGATGCCTGTCGGACGGAAGCTGGCTTTGTGTTGCATCCTTCGGATGCGACGAAAAAACTCAGCTACGGCGAACTCGTCGCTGATGCCGCCAACCTTCCCGTTCCTGATCCCAAGGCGGTCAAACTCAAAGACCCCAAGGATTTCAAGCTCATCGGGCGGCGTGTGCCGCGCTACGACAACCCGGACATTGTCACCGGCAAGGCCGTCTATGGCATGGATGTGCGCCTGCCGGGGATGCGTTTTGCCACGATGGTGCATCCCCCGGTTTTTGGCGGCAAGGTCAGGCAGGTCGAGGACACTGAAGCCAAACGGGTGCCGGGCGTTGAACAGGTCTTTGTGACGGACCGGGGGGTGGCCGTTGTGGCCACCAACACCTGGGCGGCTTTTGAAGGCGCGAAAAAACTCCGCATCACCTGGGACGACGGCCCCCATGCGAAGTTTTCCAGTGCGGACATTCGCGCCATGTTCATTGAGAAATCCACGTCGCCGGGGGATGTCGCCCGGCAGGACGGAGACTTCGACAAGGCATTTGCTTCAGCCGCAAAACAGCTTGAAGCCGTTTATGAAGTGCCGTACCTGCACCATGCCACCCTTGAGCCGCAAAACTGTACGGCGCGGGTCAGCGCCGAAGGTTGTGAAATCTGGGCCCCAACGCAGTTCCCGAACTTTGTTATGGATGAAGCCCGACGCATTACCGGGCTGGATGCCGGGCGCATCAAAATTCACGTCACCCTGCTCGGCGGCGGTTTCGGGCGGCGGATTGAAGCCGACTATGCGGCGGATGCCGTTGAAGTCGCCAGGCGGCTCAATGGTGTCCCGGTGCAGGTGACGTGGACGCGCGAGGAAGACATGCAGCACGGCTGGTATCGCCCGGCCAGCCTGCACGTGGTCAAAGCCGGCCTGGCCGAAAACGGACAGCCGGTGGCCGTACTGCATCGGCTGGTGGCCCCATCCATTCGGGGGCAACGCCAGCCGGACGGGGGCAAAGGCGTCGATCCGGGGGCCATGGCTGGTATCACCACAACAGCCTACGAACTGCCGAATTTTCGGGCGGAGTATGTCCGCGCCAACACCGCCGTGCCGATTGGGTTCTGGCGCGCGGTGTTCGATTCGCAGAATGCCTTTGTGCAGGAATCGTGGATGGATGAGTTGGCCCATGCGGCCAAAGCCGATCCGGTCGAGTTCCGGCTGGTGCGGCTGGGGAAAGCACCGCGTTTGAAGCGGGTACTGGAAGTTGCGGCAAAAGCAGCCGGGTGGGGGCAGCCCTTGCCCAGGGGGCGCGCCCGTGGCGTGGCAGCCCATTTTTCCTTCGGCGCGTTTTGTGCCCAGGTTGCGGAAGTGTCCGTTGAGGATGACCTGCCGCGTGTTCACCGGATTGTCTGCGCCATGGATGTCGGTACAGTGGTCAACCCAAGTCAGGTCGAGGCGCAGATCGAGGGTAGTATCGCCTTTGCCCTGAGTGCGGCGCTGTACGGCGCGATCACGGTCGAGCAGGGACGGGTCGTGCAGTCCAATTTCAATGATTATCCGCTGTTGCGGATGGCCGAAATGCCCCGCGTCGAAGTCCATCTCATTCCCAGCAGCGAGTCTCCGTCAGGTGCCGGCGAACCGGCGCTGCCGCCCGTGGCCCCAGCCGTTTGTAATGCCCTGTTCGCTCTGACCGGGAAGCGGATTCGGAAACTTCCCATTGAGCTGGATACATGATCTGGTCGCAACGACGCCTGTGGTGGCTGGTTATCTGGTGGTTTGTAGCCAGCCACTGGGCTGTGGCGCAAAAACCCGCGGAAACGGCCCCTGAAAAAGCCCCTGAAAAAACGCCAGTGCCCACGTCGTTTGAAACCTACGATGTGCTTATCACGAACGCCCGCGTTGTGGACGGCACGGGCAATCCTTGGTTTCGGGCCGAGGTGGCCATCAAAGATGGTTACATCGTGCGCGTGGGGCGCAAGCTGACCGGCCGGGCCACGACAGTAGTGGATGCCAGGGGACACATCCTTGCGCCGGGCTTTATTGATGTCCATGCCCACGTGGAAGACATCTTCCGCTACCCGGAAGCCGAAAACTTCATCCGCATGGGCGTGACGACGCTTGTGACCGGAAACTGTGGGAGTTCGGTGACGGATGTCGGAGCATTTCTGGGGGGCTACAAAGAAACACCGTTGACGGTCAACCTGGCAACGCTCATTGCGCACGGTTCAGTCCGGGCGGCCGTGATGAACTATGCCAACCGCGAGCCGACCTCCGAAGAACTGGATGAAATGAAACGTCTCGTGGCCAAGGCCATGGACGATGGCGCAGTGGGGCTTTCCACGGGACTGATCTACGTTCCGGGGAGTTTCGCCAAAACGGATGAAATCGTCGCGCTGGCGGAAGTTGTCGCGGCGGCTGGCGGGCTGTACGTGACCCACATGCGCAATGAAGGCAATGGTGTGCTGGAAGCCATTGCGGAAGCCATCACCATTGGTGAGCGGGCCGGTCTGCCGGTGGACATCTCCCACCTCAAGGTGGCCACGCCCCGGCTGTGGGGGCAGGCTGACCGCGCACTGGAACTGATCCGGGCAGCACGCGCCCGGGGGCTGGAAGTGACAGTGGATCAGTACGCTTACACAGCGTCTTCGACTTCGCTGGAGAGCCTGCTGCCGGACTGGGTGCTGGCCGGTGGGCGCGAAGAGGCGCTCCGTCGCCTTGCGGATGCCACGCTCCGGGCGCAGGTCAAAGAGGAACTCAAAGCCAACCTGAAGGCCAAGACCCGCGAGGATTTCAGCTATGCCGTGGTGGCGTTTTACGGCGCAAATGTGGACTACAACGGCAAAAATCTCGTGGAAGTGACGCGCCTGGCCCGGGGCACGGATGACCTGGATGCCCAGACCGAGCAAATCCTGGTGATGTATGAGCAGGGCGGGGCCGGGATGATCTACCACACCATGCGGGAAGATGATGTGGCCACCATCATGCGCGAGCCGTTCACGATGGTGGCGTCTGATGCCGGCGTGCGCAAACTGGGCCTTGGCGTACCGCATCCGCGTGGCTATGGCAACAATGCGCGGGTGCTGGGGCGGTTTGTACGCGAGTTGGGGGTACTCCGTCTGGAAGACGCCGTACGCAAGATGACGAGCCTGCCAGCGCAGACGTTCCGGCTGGGGCGGCGGGGTCTGGTTCAGGAAGGTTTCATCGCCGACTTGGTGCTGTTTGATGACCGGACGATTCAGGATAACTCCACTTATGACGATCCCCATCACTTTCCAACCGGGATTCAGGCGGTGTTTGTTCGTGGAGTGGCCGTTCTGCAGGATGGCAAGCTGACCGGTGCGCGTCCGGGACAGGCCATCCGGCGGGCGGCCGCCGGGGAAGCCAGATAGACCCGGAGGGGCCGGATGAACGCGGAAGGGATTGAGCTTTCGGCGGAAGTGGCGACGGCGCTGGCACAGGGGCAGCCGGTGGTGGCGTTGGAGAGCACCGTCATTGCCCACGGGCTGCCCTATCCGGTGAATGTGGAGACGGCTTTGGCGATGGAGGCCGAAGTGCGCGCTGGTGGAGCTGTCCCGGCGACAGTGGGCGTAGTCGGGGGGCGGGTGGTGGTGGGGATGGACAAGTGTCTGATAATGCAATTTGGTGAATTTGCGTGTTGTGATACGCCCTCTGCTGAGGGAGATGTATCGCCCAATAAACAAACGGTGGCCAAGCTGGGGGCGCGTGATCTGGCGGCGGCCGTGGCTTTGGGCCGGGATGGGGCTACGACCGTCGGGGCAACCGCACGGGTGGCTGCCCTGGCCGGCATCGAGGTCATGGCCACCGGCGGGATTGGCGGGGTTCATCGCGGTGCTGCCCAGAGCTGGGACATCAGCGGCGACCTGACCGCCCTCGCCCGGTATCCGGTGCTGGTGGTCTGCGCCGGAGCCAAAGCCATTTTGGACATACCGGCCACCCTGGAGTGGCTGGAAACCCATGGTGTGCCGGTTGTGGGGTGGCAGTGTGCGGAATTTCCGGCCTTCTACACGGCGCGCAGCGGGCGGCGGCTGGGCTTTACTTTTGAATGTCTGGATGACCTGGCGCGTCTGTGGCAGGTGGAGCGTGCCTGGGGGGGAGGGGGCGTTGTTGTGGTGCAGCCGCCGCCGGAGGAAGTCCCCGGTGTCGAGGTCGCCATCGAGGCGGCCCTGTCACGCGCTGAAGCCCTGGGCATCCGGGGGGCGTCCGTCACACCCTACCTGCTGGCGCAGGTGAGTTCATTGACGGATGGCAAAAGCCTGGATGCCAATGTCAAACTGTTGAAGCGAAATGCCCAAACTGCTGCCAAAATAGCTTGTGCAATCGCGTCCAAAAAACGGAAAGACTGAGTATATATCCCAGTAAGAAAAACATTACAAACTGGCTAAGCTTTACTTGCAAAAAAGAAAAAAACGCCCGGAAGACCGGGCGTTTGCGCTTTCTGTTGAGCAGAAGAGGCTTCGTATTGTACCCAGGCTTATTGATTGGGAGCTGCCTGGGCGCTCGTCACGCTGAAGCGCTCACGTGAGCCATCGAACTTGATGCTCTTGAGCACGTTGGTGTCACCATTCTGGGTGAGCGCAATTTCATCACCGTTTGCCTTACGCTCATCGGTGGTAAGGCTAACTGTTGTCCTGGTAATGACTTCCTTGCCGTTGAGGATCGTCATTTCGCCAGTTTCCTTGTTGATCTTCACCTTGTAGGTGCCCTTTTTCACGACGGTGCCGTTGACCGATACATCCCGGTTGAGCGTCAGGGTTTTGGTCACTTCGCCTGCCAGAGCGGAAACGCCAAGCAGGGCCGTCAGGGTGAGACCAAGGACAAATGTCTTTCCGAAGAAACGCATAGGAACTCCTGTAAAAACTTTCCGAAGGTGGCGGTATGGTCGAACCTTCCAGTTCATTCCACACCGTTGTCTTTCGACGCCTTCTATAACGACGGAAGGGTTCCCAAGGTTCGGAAAAATTCCCGAAGATTTCCGTAATGCCCGAAGTGGACAAGATAACCGGCGGGGTGGCATCCGACGATCAGGCGCCAGGCGCCGCACGGGAACATCACCCGTTGGCCAGAAGCTGAACATCCGGTGTGACGACGGCTTTGGGAATCAGCGTCGGGAAGTAGGCGACGACTTCCTCGACTTTTGGCCGCCCGGAGCCAAAGCCCGTGACGGTCGGCGGCCCGTTGAGGGCCAGTGGGGCCAGCTCTTTGGTGAACCGCTCGACGCTGGCCTGGTCAGAGGAGCGGACAGCCACCCGCAGGACGACTTCCGGCAGGTCGCGGGACGGTTCTCCGGCCAGTTGCAGACCGTGGCACGCGCCAGCGCCGACGTATTCCGTCCAGATTTCGTCAAAGTGCAGTCCCAGGTCGTGCAGCCGTTGGCGCAGCATGGCGTCGGCCCGGCGGGCTTTGGCGTAGGCATCCGGCCAGGCGTAGATGAGGCTGCCCACGGCCTTGTATCCGGCAAAGTAACTGGCCGAGACCTTGTAAAACTCCGTAGCCGGCCGGCCCTGAATGCCCCAGACCCGGACGCGATCGGTGTCTTCCTGGGCAAGCTGGATCGTCGTGAAGTCGGCAATGCAATCCGGCGTGATATAAGTCGTCGGATCGCCCATTTCATAGACAAGCTGTTCCTTGACCGTGGCCACGGTGACACGTCCGCCGGTGTTGGGGTGTTTGGTGACGACAAACGTCCCGTCTTCGTGCATCTCGATGATGGGAAAGCCGATGTTGGCGTAGTCCGGGGTCGTCTCCCAGTCCACAAGGCAGTTGCCGCCAGTGCACTGCGCTCCACACTCGATGATGTGTCCGGCGACCGTGCCGGCGGCGAGCCGATGCCAGTCATCGGCTGCCCATCCAAACTCGTGAATGCAGGGGGCAAGCGCCAGTCCGGTATCGGTGCAGCGTCCGGTGATGATGACCTGGGCCCCCTGGCGGAGTGCCTCGGCAATGGGCTGGGCGCCGAAATAGACGTTGGCGCTCTGGAGATGTGCGCGGACGGTGGCCAGCGGCTCGCCGGTATCGAGATTTTCAAAGGTGTGACCGGCTGCCATGAGTTCGTCGAGGCGTCCCAAAATGTCGTCTCCGGCGACGATGCCAATCCGCAGTTGGTCGGCCAGTCCATGCCTGGCCGCGACCATCCGCACAGCTTCGGCACAGGCCTGGGGGTTGACGCCCCCGGCGTTGGCAATGACGCGCACGTTTTTTGCCAGAACCTGCGGCAGGATGCGGTCCATCAGGGCCACGAAGTCAGTGGCGAATCCGGCCTTCGGATTCCGGGACTTCTGCTTCTGCATGATGGACATGGTGACTTCGGCCAGATAGTCGAGCACGAGGTAGTCCACGGGTCCGCCTTCGATGAGCCGCACCGGTGCTTCCAGCCAGTCGCCCCAGAAGCCCTGCCCGCAAGCGATACGAATGGTTTTCATGGCAACAATCCAACCTGTTCCTTTCAGATGTTTGGCGTACGCCGGGCATGGTAAGCCAGTTGGCCTGCCGGCTGGAAGCGCAAATGAATCAGCAGTGTGGGCGGTTCCGGGCGGTTGGAGGTTGCGGGGGCTGGAAGGGAATCGGGGGCTGAACAGGCGCTCTTCCCGAAAAAAAATGGAACCTGCCGGGATGTGGAAGCGTATAATTACCTACTGCCTCAGGCAGCAATCACTTCCTGGGGAGAGAATGCATGAAGCTCAGAGTCATTAGCAGCAAAAAATGTGGTGGGCGGCTTGTTGTGACGACAGCGTTGCTTTCAACCGGTACCTCGGCCCGGGTCGGCTGGTGGATCAGCGGAAAGAGCCATGAAGACCTGATTCAGGTTGATGACGATCCCGTTGCTTGGGATGACTACTATACAGAGGGACTTACAAGGACGAGTATTGGGAGACCTATGAACTGGCCCAGGAAGTAGCTTATTGGTGCAGTCAGAAGGGCCTCAACTGCACTCCGAATTTTTACCGCCGGATTGTGCGCAAAATTGCACACCGGAACTGAGGAACTGACGGGCTACCGGTTGCACGTGCAACCGGCACGAAGACCAAAGGCATAGAAACCACAGATGCACGGGCTGGCAGTGGGCTTGTACGGTACCACTGCCAGCCCGAAATTTTCATGGGCCTCCGTCCCCTTGGCGGCGCGCCAGCCTGTCAACCCCGGTGCTGAAGGCTTCCCCCGCCAACCTGTGGAAAACACCGCTGACGGCGGCCGTCAGAGGAAGTCCAGACCGGATGTGGTTGATGTTGCAGTGGTTGATGGTCCAGTGGTTGGAGGTGTGACAGGCGGAGTAGCAGCGCGGGCCGATTGGATGGTCAGCACCCGCTCGGCAACGAGCGGGTCGAGGGCTTGCAGCAGCGGCAGCTCATTGCCCTCGTTCGTGCTGAGTTGACATACTCCCCTGCCTAAAGGCAGGGGATTCTTGTTCTTGGTTCTGCGAGCGCACTTACTTCATCAGGTTGCCCCTCTAAAGCAGCGGTGCATCTCTCCCCAAGCGTTCCCTCTTTCGAGGCAGTTCCCTTTTGCCCAAAGGTACTGTAGTGGCGAGTAGCGAATAGCGAACAGGGAGCGAGTAGCGAGCAGCGAGTAGCGAGTGAAGCGAGTAGCGAGCAGCGAGTAGCGAGTAGCGATCAACCACTCGCCACTCGCCATTCGCCACTCGCCAATTCCGCCACTCGCCACTCACCACTCGCCTCTGAACCACTCGCCACTCGCCACTCGCTTCCTTATTGAGGACAACTATGGGTTCTAGTGGATAGGGTTTTTACTACCCTATGCCCACAGTGACTACAGTCCTGTGTGGTGTACTGCGGCGGTACGCTGACGACTGCCTTGTCCCACACCTTGCCGTAGTCGTCCAGCCACGCAGTGAATTGAGACCAGCCAGCATCATGAATGGATTTGGCAAGATGATGATTTTTGACCAGGTTCTTCACCTGCAAGTCTTCATACGCCACGACATCGTGAGATGCCACCACGCACCGTGCCTGACTGCCCAGTCTTTACGCTGGCGTTGGACTTTCAGATGCACTTTGCCTAGTCGCTTTCTTTGCTTGTGGTAGTTCTTGGATTGGGATTTTGCCCCCTTCTTGAACTTCCGACTTAATCTGCGCTGGTGTTGCTTTAACCTTCTTTCACTACGCCTCAAAAACTTAGGATACTCTACAGGGTTGCCGTTCTGGTCGGTGTAGAAAGCCTTTAAGCCCAAGTCAATGCCAATAACATTGCCTGTGTATGCTCCCTGCTCTTTGCGCTCCACATCCAGGCAGAACTGAGCATAGTACCCATCTGCCCTGCGTATCACCCGCACCCGATTGATTTTGGAGTTTAGGATATGGTGTCTTGCCTCACCATTGCAGTACAGAGCAAAAGCACCAGCATTGAAGCCATCAGTGAAGGTGATAGACATTCCATCTCCTGACAGCTTCCAGCCAGATACCTTGTATTCCACAGAACGGCAATGCTTCTTGAACTTGGGATACCCTTTCTTGACCGCCTTGTTTCTGCAGTTGGTATAGAACCGAGAAATGGAAGCCCAAGCTCGCTCTGCACTTGCCTGCCTTGCCGCTGAGTTTAACTTCCTGACAAAGTCAAACTCTTTGGCCAGGTCTTTGCAGTGGGCATAGAGAACAGCTTTGTTGACGCTCTTGTTGTCCATCCAGTACCGCACACATTTGTTTCTGACAAACTGTGCGGTACGGATGGCTTCATCCAGAGCCTGATACTGCTCTGCTGTCCCGTTGAGTAGCTTGGCTTCCATGACTCTCATACTGCTATTTTATCACAGGTTTGGCTTGATAAAACAGCGTGCGCCTTATATCCCTGCCCTAAAGTGCAGGGCTTTACGGCGTTTTTTCGGTAAAACGGCGCTCCGAGCACCACGCCAAAGCGCACGAGCACGTAACCCAACGTGACAAAGAGCGTTATAACCAACAGGCCGCGCAGCAGCCAGGCGATCCACGCAGGCCAGCCTTCCACAAGCACACCGATGAGGTGAAAGCCGGCCAGCAACAGCGTTGTGTACAAAACGACTCCCACCAGAAGGTTGAGTCCAACCGGAATGGCAACGTAGCGCCAGAGCACCGGTTGGCGAACCAGCAGACGAATGGCGCGCCAGGGGCAGCCAGCGCCACACAAGAAGGCATACATAGGTGATGCCCGCCGGGACAGGGCCGCGCGCCGAAGCCGGTTTTTTCAGCGGACGCTCGGATCAACCATGACCGATGTGGGACTGCCCGGTTCCGGCGCCGGTGTCACATCGGAAAGAACGGAGTCCAAGTCGGCTTCGTTGAAATCCAGTTCTCCAACGAATGGCCGCAACAGTTCTGACAGCCGCTGGCGTTCGGCGTTGAGCCGCGCCTCAAACTCCCGCGCCTGACGTTCGGCTTCCTGGGCTTCCTGAACCAGGCGTTCCTTTTCCTCTTCCTGCCGCCGGATGAATTCCAGGCGCTCCGCCTCCATTTCCTTGAACCGCTCAGCATTCCGACGTTCGAGACTGTCGGCCCGCTGAAGCAGCGTTCCGTGGTACGCATCGAGCGCCTTGACCTTGCGGGCCGCATCGGCCTTTGGTTCTTCGATGGTGTGCCCTTCGCGGTCAAGCGCAAACTTGAGGGCAATGACCTTGGTTTCCGGCGGTGCATTGGCGATGATTGGGTTGGCAATCATCTTTTCCAGCTCTTCAACGCCACAGGGCGAGACTGGAACGCGCGCACTGCGATAAATGGACTCAAAGCTGCGCAGGTGCGGGGGTACGTCCTCTTCCGGTGGACGTGGCGGCTCGTGCGTCCGTTCCTCATGATGATGGCGACGGTCGCGCTCATCGCGGTTGCTTTCCGGTTTCGAGCCAAAAAACCTACCGAGCATGCCAGTTCCGTTGCTCATAGACGCCTCTTTCGACCGGGAAGATCATCCCGGCGCATCCGAAGTCAACTGCACTTGGGTACTGGCCTATTGTGTGTGAAAGCCGGACCGGAAACAAGCCACTCCGGGACAACTTCCACCCAGCCGTATGTTGCATCACGCTTGGCTGTGCAGGTCAGCCCGCATAATCACGTTGTCCCCCCGGCTTCCATCCTTTGCGTGTAGGTAAAGGCTTATGACATCACCCCTGCCCGCTGCCAAGCTTGGCGACATCGTGGCGCGTTTTTCGGTTTTCACTGGCTTCTGGGCAATTGCCTATTTCTTCATGTGTCTGACCGCCTTTGCCATTGCGCATCCCCGGTGGACATTCACAGTGGAGGTTGGGGCCTTCCTGACGTGGTTTGCCATCTATTTGACGGTTGCCCTGACGCTGGGGAATCTCATCGGCGTGGTCTCCAATCTCCTCCGTCCCCATACCGGTACAGTGACCCATGGTGACTTCGATGGGCGGTTTGCTGGGAACTGGCGGCAAGTCATCCAGTTCTGCTTCGGAACGCTCGTCTCCGGCCTTGTCTTTCTGGCGCTGGCCAGACTGACGGGCAGCCTGGCACAGCAGTGGTTTGACGCTCCGTTGGACATCCTCAACGGCACCTCGCTTGGTGTGGCTGCCCTGGCGGTGGCCATTGAGAGCACAACGACGACCCTGCTCGTGCTGGGCATTATCTTTTATGTCAAAGGTCAACTCGAAGCCGGTCGCCTTGCCCATCAGCCTGGCACGAACGGCACGCCCGGCACGGTCGGAACGCCCGTGCCGAGCTAGCTTTCCTGCTGGCTGTTACTGGGTCAGAAGGCAAACTTGAAGGCAAACTGCACAATGCGCGGCCCAGTGGTGGCTTCCAGAATGCGCCCGAAGTTGGGCGTTCCCACCACGTTGCCGGGATTGGCGAAGTTCGTCTGGTTGAAGATGTTGAAGAACTCCGTCCGAAACTCGGCCCGGTAACGCTCGCGGAACACAAGAAACTTCACAACGGAGAAATCCGTGTTGCACTGCGCCGGCCCCCGCAGGGTGTTGCGACCGACCGTGCCAAAGTTCCCAACACCAGTTGAAGCAATAAACCGGCTCGTATCGAAGTACCGGTCGAGGCGGCGGCGCACATCGCCAGAGAGACGACCATTGCCCTGTCCGACCAGAGCGTAGGAGGCGCGTGCCCCGTCGCTCAGCCCGGTACTGCTGGTAATGGTGAAGGGCAGCCCGGTCTGGACAATCGAAACACCGGAAAGCTGCCAGTTGTTCGCCAGCGCCTTGAGGGCAAAGTTGTCACCGCCATAAAACTTGGGCAGGTCATAGACGAAGCTCACCACGAGTCGCTGCCGCCGGTCAAAGTCCGCTGTGGCACGGTTGCCACGGAAGGTAGCCTGGTCGCCAAAATCCGGCGACACATCGCTGGTTCCCAGTGACGAAAGCTGACCGGAGTACTCATCAATGGCGTGTGCCCATGTGTAGCTGACCAGCGCCTGAAGTCCCTTTGACAGCCGCCGCGTCACCGTGGCCTGCAGGGAGTTGTAGCTCGCTACAGCCGACGATTCCTGCACCGTGACCGAAAAGGAGTTCAGGCTTGGCTGGGTAATCTGGGACAGGATCGTGCCGAACGGACTTACCGTGCCGCCGGGGGCAAAGGGCTGGTTGACATTCTTGAAGCGTTGCAGCTTGCGCGTCTGGGAGCCGACGTAACTGACTTCAAGCTGGGTGTCCTTGATGAACTCCCACTGGAAGCCGAGTGAATACTGCTGGACGTAAGGCGTCCGCAAGTAGCGTCCGGGGTAAATGCCCTGGACGGCTACCTGCCGTCCGCCCAGGCAGAAGGGAAGTCCACGGTTGGGTCCGGGTGCGCCGGTGCAGCTTGTGCCGGGGAAAAACGACGGATTGCCGGTGTCAATCGGGCCCTGCGCGGTCGGGATGGGAGCAAAGGGGTTGGAAAGCCCGCCACCGGCTACGGCGGGGAAGAACGGCACAAGCGGAAAGACCGGAAAGCTGAAGCTGGAGTTGATGACCGTGCGGGCGTTGAAGCGGTCATAGTAAACTCCATAGCCGCCTCGCACGACAAACCGATCCGTGGGCAGTGGCTTGAACGCCAGCCCAATGCGCGGTGCAAAGTTGTTCCAGTCCGGGTCAGTAAAGCCACGCCGGCTGTCGCGGGTAATGCCCGGCAGTCCCACGCGGTTGTTGGACGGCACAAAGAAGCCGGCAAAGGTGCCTGCCAGGTTGGAAACGCCATTGGGCCCGACGCCAACAGCCGACCGCGCTACAGCTTCATCAAAGGTGGCCATCAACCCGTCCACTTCATAAAACGGGCCAAAGTAGTCATAGCGGACGCCCAGGTTGAGGGTCAGCCGGTCGTTGACCTTCCAATCGTCCTGGAAGAAGAACGTAAAGTCGTTGGCGCGGAAGTCACGTTTGGCCCCGCCCGGCGAGATGACCGACAGGAAAGGTGAGGTCAAACCGTTAGCAACCGACGACAGCCCCGGATTGACGCCGGTAATCAAAAACTCGGTAAAGGGCAGGGTGGGCAAAAACTGGGGTGCGCGGTTGACCGAGCCGGGAGGAATGCCCAGCGCCGCAAAGGCTCCCAGTCCCGCTGCATTGGCAAAGCCGCCGGTAAACTGAAGCAGTCCCCGCGCGCCGACATTGAAAAACACCCGCTGGCGGTAGGGACGCACTTCGCCGCCAAACTTCATCGAGTGCGCTCCGGCCGTCAGCGAGAGCGTGTTGTTGAACGTCCAGCCTTCCGTGGTGTTGAAACTGTCGGACGTTGTGGCCGGGCCAACCGAAAACATGTTCGAGAAGACAAAGCCCGGCAGACCCGGAAAGCGCGCGCTGCTGGGCGAGTTGATGCCAAAATCAGCCGCCCGGAACGGTTCGGTGGGTTTCCCCTGGGTAATGAGGCGGTTGTAGCCAAACCGGAATTCGTTGATGAGCGTCGGGGTGATGATGCTCGTCCACGAAGCGGTTGTGACGCGGTTGTTGGTGATGGCATCCACCGGATAGCCCGGCAACTGCAGGGCGTTCCCACCGCCGAACTGACGAAACAGGCCCTGTTTGACCGTGTTGTTGGCAAAGAAGAACTTGCCCGACACGCGGTTGTTGTCGTTGATTTGCCAGTCGCCGTTGGTGTTGAACTGTTCTTCCCGGAAGGTGGATTCGGCTACTTGGACGCCAGTCGTCCGCCCGTTGCCGCTGGGGATGAGAAACTCCCCGTTGGGATAGCGGGCCTGCAGCAAACGCACCTGTGGAGAATTGGCAAATGCCGCTGAGTTGATGAAGGGGGCAAAGCCAGGGGCGCGACTCAGGGCAATGGCCCGGATGGCTGCCAGGGAGCGGTCGTCGGTCAAATCCGGCGCCGGATTGAACGGTGCAATGCTGTTGTTAGTGGACGTGCCATTGGTTTCACGTGTTCCCTGGTAGGAACCAAAAAAGAACAGGCGGTTTTTGACGATAGGACCGCCAATGGTCCCGCCATACTGCTTGCGGTTGTTGGCCTGACGCGGAATCCCGCCCCGTTTCAGAAAGAAGTTGTTGGCGTTGAGTGCCTGATCGCGCAGGAAGAAGTAGGCGTTGCCGTGAAACTCGTTGGTGCCGCTCTTGGTGATGGCGGCCACGATCCCCCCGGCGTTGCGTCCGGCCGAGGCATCGTACTGGCTTGTCTGGACGATGAACTCCTGCAGGGTGTCGGTGGCCGGAACGGCCAGATTGGCAAAGGAGTTGGTGCCAATCGAGTTGGCGTCAATGCCGTTGATGATGATCGAGTTGCTTGTGGTGCGCTGACCATTGACGTTGATGGCCGTGTCGCCGCGTCCCACCTCCGATGTGTTGAAGATGTTGGCGGCAGTACCGGCAGAAAGCGCCAGAAGTTGCTGGAAGTTGCGGGTCGGCAGGGGAAGCTGGCGGATGTTGCGCTCATCCACGACGCGCCCATGCGCGGCCGAATCAGCCTGAATCAACGGCGCTTCGCCCGAAACGTTGATGACCTCCGATGCTGCTTCTCCGATTTCAAGCGAAACATCATTCGTTGTCACTCCGGTAATGTTGACCGTGATGTTTTCGGTCACGCTCGTCTTGAAACCCGACGAGCGGACTTCCAGCCGGTACTTTCCGGGCGGGAGCAGGGTGAACACGTAGTCGCCGTTGCCGCCGGTCGTAACTTCGCGCTTGCTGCCGGTGGCCTGCTCAATGAGCGTGACCGTTGCCCCGGCAACTACTGCCCCCTGGGGATCGCGAACTGTGCCGCGTAACTGCCCGGTGCTGGCTGATTGCGCCAGTCCGGGAAAGACGGCAAAACCCAGAATGAAACACAGGGCCAACATCACACCTGCCAGTGCTTGTCCACAACACAGTTGCGTCAGACAGCCGTTTTGCGGGGCAGACCATCGGCTGTCCATCACCCGGTTTTGACGCAACCTTCCGTTACACCACTCGAAGGCCATGGCTGCTACCTATCCTTTTTCCAGAGGGAAATTGCGTGCCGCCCATGGATGATGCTGCACTGTAAGTGTGGCGCATCCTGCACAGAAGCAAGCATTTTGAGCGACGTGACGCAAAGATAGCCCGCGTCTGAAACAGCGTCAATTGCGTGCTGGAATAGGTCTATGGAATGCCGCCTGCCGAAACCCGATTCATCCGCCCGCCAGCAGGTTCATTGCCTGCTAGCTGTTGACAAGTTCCCGGGCCCGCTCAGCAGCGCGCACCACAGCTTTGATGAGCGTGACGCGCAGCTTGCCCTCTTCGAGTTCAAGCAGCCCGTCCACGGTGCAGCCGGCCGGTGTCGTGACGCTGTCCCGCAGCAGCGCCGGGTGCTGTCCGGTTTCCAGCGCCAGCTTCGCTGCGCCGAGCATGGTCTGCGCCGCCAGCAGGGTCGAAATGTCACGCGGAATGCCAAGCTTGACGCCCGCTTCCGACAGGGCTTCAAGCACCACATAGATGTAGGCCGGGCCACTTCCCGACAGACCCGTAACCGCATCCATGAGCTTTTCTTCGAGAAAGGCGGTGCGCCCGACGGCGCTGAAAATTTCCTCGGCCAACCGCTGATGCTCCGGCGTGGCGCGGCGGCCGGCGCACAGGACGGACATGCCCTCGTTGAGCAGCGCTGGCGTATTGGGCATGGCGCGGATGACAGCCGCCGGAACCGGCAGGCGTTCTTCAATGAAGGACGTACTGACCGATGCCGCCACACTGATGAAAAGCTGTGACGCGGAAACCGCCGGGGCAATGCTTTCAAGCACGGCGGTCATGTTCTGGGGTTTGACGGCCAGGATCACAATGTCGCGCCCGGCGACGGCCGCAGCATTGTCGGTCGTGACCGGGATGCCAAGCCGCAAATCCACCCGCGCCAGGGAAGCCTGCCGGGCTACGGAGCCGATAAGATTGGTACGCTCAACATCCGCCCGGCGGACGAGTCCTGAAACCAGTGCCTCACCCAGTTTGCCGACGCCGAGGATGGCAATTTTTTTGTCGTAGAGCATAAGCTGACGCCATGTGGTTGAATGGTTTTGCCGAACTTTCGGATGTGATGTTGTAGCACACCAGACGGGGGGTGCAGCGCCGGATGGCACAACCGGGGCGGAGGGGCATCCGCCACGTGCCTTTTCCGGTTTTGGCACGCAGATGCGCGGATGCACATCAGGCCGTACCTGAAGACGACCTCCGGGCCTGAAGACGACCTCCGGGCCTGAAGACGACCTCTGGGGCTGTTGCGGGTTGATTGGAAAACTGGCCGGGCAGTCTGGTGTCGGAATCGTTCCCCGGTCTATGCTGTCCGGCAAAAGAATGTTGAACAAGTCGTTGCGACGTGACGTGCCTTCAACCGGCTGAGCCTGCGGGCCGTTGGGGAAATGCGTCCGCGACTACGGAATGGATGAGAAGATGCTGGAGACAGATGCCGCCCGGCGGCTGATCGCAGCCCACCACTGGCACCACGATTTCGAGGTGATCCCTGGTGTTCGGACGCATGGCACGTACAACCCGGAGGGACTGTGGCTGGAGCTGGAACTGCCGGAAGACCTGACCGGTATCCGCCTGGCGGACGTGGGGGCCTCGAACGGGTATTTCAGTTTCCGGGCGCATCGGCAGGGAGCCTCCGTTGTTGCGTTCGACTACCGCCACCGGGATAACTCCGGCTTTGCGCTGCTGTCCATGATTCAGGGCGTGGACATCCCACACCATCAGGTCAATGTTCTGGACGCTTCGTTGAGCGCCTATGGGCCGTTTGACATCGTGCTTATGCTGGGGCTGCTCTACCACACGGCCGACCCTTACCGCGCTCTTTCCAACGGCGCGGCGCTGGCGTCGCATCGGCTTCTGATTGAGTCCTATTGCATAGATTCCGAGTTGCCGGAAGCCCTGCGGTCTGAGCCAGTGATGCGCTTTCTCCCAGACCCTGAACGGTTCCCGGACCGGGGACAGCCGAATGCAGACGCAAGCAACTTCTGGGGATTTACTTCCGTGTGCCTGAAAATGATGGTCGAGGACGTGGGCTTTGCCGTTGATCGGTTGCGGGTCAGGGAGCAGCGGGTGCTGCTCGATGCGCACCGGGTTGGCGGCGAGGAGCGCCGCCAGCGCCTTGCCTACCGTTGCATGGACCATCATCCTCCGGCTGGTGATCCCTCCGAGCCGTCTTCCTGGACGATTTTTTAGCCCCGCCCCCGGCTACCTTCCATGCTGTTTGCCCTGCGTATGTTCTGGCGCGAGATGCGGGCCACCTGGCGTCAGATGGTCTTTTTCCTCGTCTGCCTGGCTGTGGGGACAGGGCTGGTCATCACCCTCCGCTCGGCCATTCAGAACCTGCGCGTGGCGCTCGTCCGGCAGTCCCGTGGCTTTCTGGCGGCCGATGTGGAAGTCCGGTTGCCTTACGGGCGGCTGGCGGTGTTGCGTCCCCGTCTGGATGCCGTCCTGCTCACCTTTCCCGATGTCACTCGCACCGATGCCATCGAGCTGGCGACGGGTGTTGTGACTGACCGGGACGAAGCGACGCGCGTGCTTGTGCGCGCCGTGGATGAACGTTACCCGCTCGATGGGCAAATCCTTCTGGAAAGCGGAACGTACCACTATGACCTGCTGACCGGGCGGGGGATTATCGTGGCGGCATCCCTGCTGGACCGCCTGGACACTGCCGTGGGAAAGCCGCTGAAGATTGGCAATCAGACGTTCACCATTCGCGGCACCTTCCGCCGCGAGGATACGCCGACGGCCATCGGCGCGTCACCGCTCGTTCTGATGTCGGCGGCTGATATGAAAACGACGGGACTGTTGACACCTGACGCACGCGCCACCTATGCCGTACGGTTGCGCGTTGGCGACCGTCCCGACCGCATCGCCGACCTGGCCCGTGCCCTGCGCCAGGAACTGCCGACGAACAGCGGGGTGTCGGTCGAGACCGCCCGCGCCCGTGAAGCCCGTGTGGCTGCGCCGCTGGACGAAACCGAAAACTTTTTTGGACTGGTCGGCATTGCCGTCACGATGCTGGGCGGCGTCGGTATTGCCAGTGTCACCTACACCATCATCGGTCAGCGCATCCGCGCCATTGCTGTCCTCAAGTGTCTGGGCGCTTCCAGTTCTCTCGTATTTGGCGTCTATACCCTCCAGATGGCCATGCTGGGGCTGCTGGGCAGCGCCTGCGGCTGGGGACTGGCGGCGTTGTTCGTCCGGGGGCTGGGACCAAAGGCCGCCGGACAGTTTCCCTTTCCGGTGGTGTTCGAGCTGACCTGGTCTGCCATTGGGCAGGGCTTTGGTGTCGGACTCATCGTGGCGCTGGCCTTTTCGGTCGTCCCGCTGGCCGGTGTGCGCAATGTCAAGCCCAATCTGCTCCTCCGCAGTCGGGTCGAACCGCTGGCACTGCCGCTGCGCTGGGCGCTTCCAGTGGGACTCGTCGCTTTGGGCGGGCTGTATGGACTGTTTCTCTGGCAGGCAGGTTCATTCAGTCTGGGCAACACCGTGTTCCAGGCCATGGCCGTGACCCTGCTGGTGCTCTACGCCGTCAGTTGGGTGGTCATCCGGCTGGCAGGTCTGGGGCGGCACGTGCCCCTGTTCACCCTCCGGCAGGGACTGGCGGCACTGCGCCGGCCCGGCAACCAGGCCGCCGTGATTGTGATGACGGTCGGCGTGGGACTGTTCTTTGCCCTGACCGTGCGCCTGGTGGAGCGCAATCTGCTCTACAGCGTCAATCTGGCGGCCGCCGAAAACCTCCCGAACCTGTTGTTGTTCAACGTCCTGCCTTCCCAGACCGACCGGGTCGGGGCCGTCGTGGAACAACATCTGCAAACCCGTCCGACCTTTATTCCGCTCATCTCGGCGCGGATTACAGCCATCAACGGCCGGCGGATTGACTTCGCCGCCATCCGGGAAGCCGGACGGCGGGCGGCCGTTGACCGTGAGTTTCGCCTGACCTACCGGGCCGAACTCGATGCCGGGGAAACCGTCGTGGAAGGGAAGTGGTGGGCCCCCACGCCCTCGGACACCCTGGAGCTGTCGCTGGAGACCTTTCTGCAAAACAATCTCGGTGTGCGTGTCGGCGACCGCCTGACGCTTGACATCCAGGGGCGGGAAGTGACCGGCATCGTGAGCAGTATCCGGCGCATCGAGCCGCGCCGCAGCCAGCAGTTTTTTGCCATTGTGGCCCGGCCGGGGAAGGTTCTGGAGCAAGCGCCACAGACCTTCCTGGGAACGGTCAAAACGGATGTCCTTGACCGCTCGCCCGACGCCTACCGCAAGCTGACGGCAGCGGTCACCAGGGTGTCTCCCAACGTTCTGGTCGCGCTGACGAGTGAGTTCCTGAAAACGGTGCGCACGATTCTGGAGGGCCTTCAATCGGCACTGACCACAATTGGCAGCCTGGTTGTGTTCAGCGGCGTGGCCATGCTTATCGGGGCTGTGACCCTGACCCGCTATCAGCGGCAGTATGAAACCGCCCTGCTCAAAACCCTTGGGGCGCGTTTCGTGACGCTTATCGGGCTGACCCTCATCGAATACGGTGCGCTGGCTGTGGCGGCCGTCATCATCGGCGGCGGCGGCGCGCTGGGGGCAAGCTGGTACATCACCCGCTACGTCCTGCGCAGCGAGTGGCTTCCGTTCTGGGAAGACTGGCTCATTGGTGCCGGGGGAACGTTTCTGCTCGTCCTTCTGGTGGGGGGCGTGGCCAGTTGGGACATCCTCCGCAAAAAACCACTCGGCATCCTGCGCAGCGGAGACTAGCGCACGCCCTGGCGGCGGCTTTGTTTCGCTCAGTTTGGCCAAACTGCGAAATGCTTTAGAATGCTGTCCCGGAGCGGTCGTCAGGGCTTCAGGCACAGGCCTGACGACTGAAAAATGTATGTTACGCACCATTGTTCGGTTCAGGGCCTGGTTTCTGGAAGGCGCGCGTGATCGGACGCTTTCCGCTGCCAAGGCCCGCGTCCACACCCATCCCACCAAGCCCTGGTGGCAGGTGATGTGTCTGACCGGTGTGGATTACTTCTCGACTCTGGCGTATCAGCCCTACATCGCTTTTCTGGCCGTGGGCGCGCTGGCGCCTGTTGCCACGCTGTTTCTGGTGGCGCTGACATTGTTCGGGGCGGTGCCCATGTACTGGCGTGTGGCCCGCGAAAGCCCAAACGGGCAGGGCAGCATCGCCATGCTCGAACAACTGCTGCCGGGCTGGCGGGGAAAGACCTTCGTTTTGTGTCTGCTGGGTTTTGCCGCCACGGATTTCGTCATCACCATCACGCTTTCGGCGGCCGACGCCGCCGAGCACCTGATTGAAAATCCCTTCGCGCCGCACTGGCTCGACCACCGGTTGCTGCTGACCTTTTTCCTGCTCGTCCTGCTGGGAGCCATTTTTCTCAAGGGCTTTGCCGAAGCCATTTATCTGGCTGTCGGGCTGGTCATTGCCTTCATGGGGCTGAATGTCATCGTCATCGGCCGGGGGCTGTACGAAATCATCACCCACCCGGAGGTGTTTCCCCGCTGGCAGCAGGCATTGGCGGCGGGTGCTTCCCACGGCAATGTGTGGCTGATTTTCGTGCTGTCACTGCTGGCTTTCCCTAAACTGGCACTTGGTCTGTCCGGTTTTGAAACCGGTGTGACCGTCATGCCCCTCATCAAGGGCGATCTGACCGACACGCCCGACAACCCGGCCGGGCGCATCCGCAATGCGAAAAAGCTGTTGCTGACGGCGGCGGTCATCATGTCGCTGGCGCTCATTGGCAGTTCGCTGGTGACGACCCTGCTCATCCCGCCGTCCGCGCTCGAACCGAACGGCAAGGCGGCCGGGCGCGCGCTGGCCTATCTGGCGCACGAGTTTTTCGGCGTCGGTTTTGGGACGCTCTACGACCTGACGACAGCGGCCATTCTGTGGTACGCCGGCGCTTCCGCCATGGCCGGGCTGCTGAATCTCATTCCGCGCTACCTGCCGCGCTACGGCATGGCCCCGGAGTGGGCGCGGGCGAATCGTCCGCTGGTGGTGGTCATCACGGGCGTAACACTGTTCGTCACCTGGTTTTTCGACGCCAGCATTGAAGCCCAGGGCGACGCCTATGCCACCGGCGTGCTCATGCTGATGCTGTCGGCCTCGATTGCCGTCGTCATCTCGGCCCGCCGCGATGGAGGCTGGACCTACGCCGGTTTCATTGCCATTGCGTTGGTGTTTGCCTACACGACGCTCGAAAACATCCGCGAACGTCCAACGGGGCTGAAGGTCTGCCTGGCGTTCATTCTGTCGCTCATCTTTGTTTCGCTGGTGTCGCGGGCGCTGCGGGCGACAGAGTTGCGGACAAAGCGGGTCGTTCTGGATGACAAGGCCAAAAAGTTTCTGCACGAAGCCGTCCGCAACAACATGCTCCGCATTGCGGCCAACCGCCCCCAGACCGGCACCGAGCGGGAATATGCCCGCAAACGCGCTGAACTCAAGCGCGTGCACCGCATCAACCACGATGAACCGGTGCTGTTTTTCGAGGTGCAGATCGTCAATCCCTCCGAGTTCAATGATGAGGTGCTTGAAGTCCACGGGGTGGCGGTGGGGAAGCACCGTGTTCTGCGCTGTGACAGTCCGGCCGTGCCCAACGCCATTGCGGCCTTTCTGCTCCATGCCCAGAAGGAAACCGGTGTGATTCCCGACGTGTACTTTGGGTGGACGGAAGGCAGCCCGATTGGCTACGCCTTCAAGTATCTGTTTCTGGGCGAAGGCGACACGGCTCCGGTGGTTCACGAGGTGCTGCGCAAAGCGGTTGATAACCCGGAAAAACGCCCCTGTGTCCATGTTGGTTGAACTGGAGCCGACGGATTTGCCGATTGAGGGAGGCGGGGCCGCTGATACAGTGGGCGGGCTTTGCGGCAGCAGCTTGTGTATCACCGGCCTCCGGCCGGGCAGAAGGCACCGTTGCCCGACCTGCTGGATTGCCATCAGGACGGGCTGCCGCAGCGGGATGACATTCGGGATGACACATTACCGTGGTAGGCATCCGCTTGGGTGACTGGGATTGATCAGCCCTGCCGGTGGTTGCCGGGACGCCAAGCCGGTTACTTGCCTGACGGAGCCAGCCGGCAAGATGCTCGCGGCCGGAATCGAACCGGCGACCTACCGCTTAGGAGGCGGTTGCTCTATCCACTGAGCTACGCAAGCACATCTGCCGTCTGCCGGACAATCGCTACCCGGAAAGAAGCTGCGCTGTCAAGCCGCCGGAGGATGGAAATGATGTCTGGCAGGTTTTGAATGGCGCCGAACCGGGGGGTGTGGGAGTCCGCGTGAACCAAAACGATGCGTGACGCACGCCAGTTTTCTCCACAGAACAATCAGATGGACGACGCCGACGAGCCGGTTCATAACTGGTATCGCTTCGTACTGTCGTTTCCACCTCACCTGGTGCGCCACTACCTGCACCGGTTTGGCGTTTCGGAGCACCACTGTGTTCTCGACCCATTTTGCGGAACGGGGACGACCCTCGTCGAATGCAAGAAGCTCGGCATTCCCAGCGTCGGCATTGAAAGCAATCCCGTGGCCTGGTTTGCCAGCCGGACCAAGGTGGATTGGCGTCCAGACCCGGATGCGTTGTCAGTCCACGCTGAATGGGTTGCCGGCAAGACCTGGGCGGCACTTCGGGCGTCTGGCATTGCCGATGAGGCGTTTGGACTGTTTGCTGCGACGAATGGCAACCGCACTCCACCGCCTCTGGAACTCAGAGAGCTTCCACCGGAACAGATGGAGTTGCTGCTGACCAACTCCATAAGTCCGCTTCCTCTGCACAAAACCCTCGTTCTTCTCGAACATTTGCAGTCCTATGCCGATAGCCGTTGGCGCCACCACGAGTTGCTGGCGCTCGCCAGGGCCCTGGTTGAGTCCATCAGCAACCTCCGTTTCGGCCCGGAGGTGGGCGTGGGAGCCGTCAAGCCGGATGCGCCGGTCGTCAGCAGTTGGTTGGAGCGGGTCAGGTGCATGGCGCAGGATTTGCGCCAGATGCGTGGACGCGACACTCCGGCCCGGGTGTATCTCGCTGATGCGCGCCAACTTTTGGATGTGCTCCAGCCACAGTCCATTGATGTGGTCTTTACGTCACCGCCCTACCCGAACGAGAAGGACTACACCCGGACGACGCGCCTGGAGTCCGTTGTACTGGGTTTCATCCGGGATCGCGCCGATCTCAAGGCCCTCAAGCGCGGGTTGATTCGCTCAAACACGCGCGGAGTGACCAGCGAGGACGATGACGATAGCTGGGTCGCCGCCTGTCCGCACATCCAGGCCCTGGTGGAGAGCATCGAGGCACGCCGGCTGGAACTTGGCAAGACCAGCGGTTTTGAACGGCTCTACGGCCGGGTGACAAAGCTGTATTTTGGTGGAATGGTGCGCCATCTGTCCGAGTTGCGTCAGGTGCTGCGTCCTGGTGCACGCCTGGCCTATGTCGTTGGCGACCAGGCTTCGTATCTGCGCGTGCTGATCCGTACGGGACAAATCCTGGCCGAACTGGCGCAGGACCTGGGCTACGAGGTGGAAAGCATCGATCTCTTTCGCACGCGGCTGGCAACGGCAACCCGCGAACTGCTGCGTGAGGAAGTCGTTGTCCTGCACTGGCCAGGTGCGCGGAATGCCTTCGGCAGCACATCCAAGGCCCGGAGCCTGCCAAACGCGCGCAACGGAGGCGTCATGACGAAAGAATACGCCAGCATTGTGGAACATATCTTCAGGGAGAATTACAAGCCGGGGGCGACGGAATTCAGCTTTACGCGGGCTGACATCGTCAGGGCAGCTCAGGCGTCGGGGGTGGAACTGCCGAAGAATCTGGGTGACGTCATCTACAGCTTCCGCTACCGCACCCCCATGCCGCCATCGGTATCCAGCACTGCACCGCCCGGCAAAGCATGGATGATTCGGCCGGCTGGAAGGTCACGCTATCGCTTTGTGCTGGTGAACGCTGATTTGGCACGCATTGTGCCTGACCCGAACCTCACGGAGACAAAAATACCTGATGCCACGCCGGGACTGGTCAGCCGCTATGCTTTGGACGACGAACAAGCCCTGTTGGCCAGGGTGCGTTACAACCGGCTGATAGATATGTTCACCGGTACGGTTTGTTACTCCCTGCAGAATCACCTGCGCACGACTGTGCCAGGCATCGGACAAATCGAAACCGACGAACTGTATGTCGGTGTGGACAAGCACGGCGTGCATTACGTCTTTCCCGTTCAGGCCAAAGGCAGCCACCCAAAAGGCCGTCAGGAACAAGCCAGCCTGGTTCAGGTTGAGCAGGACGCTGCGATGTGCGCCAGAAAGTTTCCGGGCCTGCTTTGCCGGCCGATCGTGGCGCAGTTCATTCAACCCGATCTGGTTGCCTTGCTGATGTTTGGCAGGACGGACAGCGGTGAGTGGGTCCTGATGGCGGAGAAACACTACCGCCTGACGCCTGCTGACCAGGTGACACCGGAGGATTTGCAACGCTACCGCGAGCCGCTTGAAAACTGAAGGAACCGGACTGTGCCGTTTTGCCGGGTTGATGCCCGTGAACATGCGCTACGTTGGGAAGCCAGGCTTTGAATGATAAGCTCTACGCCGCGAATGCCGTTTGGAACCTGCCGGGGAAGTGTGGCTGCTCGTCATTGCATCATCAGGATCATCGGGTGTGCCGGACTGGCGCTGGTCCTGACCGTCCTGCCGGGGTGTCTGCCCTTCGCGCCGTCGGCTTCGGGAGAACGGGCGTCTGAAGGGAAGGCGTCGCCAACCCGTACCGTGACGGACAGCAGCGGCCGCCAGCTCGTGCTGCCGGCCAAACCGCAGCGCATCGTGTCGCAGACGGTGGCAACCGATGAAATCCTGCTCGCGCTGGTCGCACCGGAACGCCTTGTGGCCCTGAGTCATCTGGCGGACGATGCGCGCTACAGCTACTGCGCCGACCGCGCCAGGCTCGTCGCCGGTCGCTGTGGATCCAGCGCCGAGGTCATTCTTCAGTTGCAGCCTGATCTTATCTTTGTCGCCAGCTACAGCCGGGCGGAACTCGTGGAACTGCTGAGCGCTGGCGGGGCCCCGGTCTATCGGTTGACCAAGTTCGGCGGTCTGGCCGACATCCGAGCCAACATCCGTGCCATTGGCGAAGCGGTTGGGGAAACGGCGGCGGCCGAAGCCCTCGTGGCCGGGATGGACCGCCGCTTTGCGGCCCTTGGCGAACGGGCGCGGCAGCGTGGACGGCCGCTACGGATGCTGTCCTTTGGCGGGTCACACTTCACCGCCGGCACGGAGACAACCTTCGATGACCTGGTACGCGCCGTTGGAGGCGTCAACGTCGCCGCCGAACAGGGCATCGTCGGTTTTCGCCAGATCAGTTCCGAGCAGCTTCTGGCGTGGCGGCCCGATGTCATTGTGGTGAGCGCCGAGTCGGGCAAGGAAGATGCGGTTCGCCGGCAGTGGCTGGAAGACCCGGCCGTGGCGGCGGCCGTCGGCCGGGACCCCAACCGTCTGGTGGTGGTGGAAAGCCGCGCGCTGACGACCGTCTCCCAGCATCTTGCCGACGCCGCCGAGCATCTCGAAGCCCGGCTTTTCCCATCTGCGGAACGCCCCTGACAACTGTCCTGCAACCTGGCCGCACCATGAGATTCCCACTGAAACTTCGCCTCTGTTGCCTGTGGATGCTTCTCTTGGCCGCTCTCTCCGGCCTTTCTGTGACGGTTGCCCGGGGACAGACGCCCACTGCGCCTGTCAGCGATACCACGCCGGCAGGCACGCCGACCGTTGCGCCGCCCTTTCCCATCCAGCCGCCATTTCCGTTTGCCGTAGGCGAGAAGCTGACGTATGAGTTCAGTCTTTCGCGCTTCCCGCTGTCCGGCAAACTGGGGGAGTTGGTGCTGTCTGTGGTTTCACTCGATCAAGCCCAGCCTGCAAGAGCCGCACTTGTGGCCCAGCTCAAGCCGGAAATTGGGCCGTGTCCACTGCCGTCAGCGGGAATTGCCTTCCACGCCCAGGCCCGGACGCGCGGATTTCTTCCGGCGCTGCTGCGGTTGGACGTGCGGAATGAATACCTTTCCGTAGTCGAGTCCACTGATCTGGGGCTGCTTTATAACCAGCGCACACTGCGCGAGCGCGAGCGCCAGCGCCTCCAGATGACCTGCCAGGCCCGCACGGACGGAAAGCGCGTGGTGCTGGAACAGAACGGCGAAGGGGCGGTCAACACCCGGACGCTTCCGGCCCGGAGCTGGACGACCGACCTGCAAACCTTCTGGTACGTCCTGCGTACGCATCCGCTCACACCCGGCGCGGTCATCCCGATGGTGTTGACAGAAGATGACCGCATCTATGACCTGCCGGTGGTGGTGACGCCAGAGGTGGCACGTATCCAGACCAGTGCCGGAACCTTTCGCGCCCGCAAGCTGGAACTCAAGGCTTACGAGTCCGGCTTTACCCGTTACAAGGGAAGCTTTCTGCTCTGGGTGTCAGAAGATGCCGCGCGTCTGCCGGTGCAGGTACAGTTCAAGGCGCGGGGCGTGACGGTGACAGGCGAGTTGGTAGGCTATACGCTGCTCCGCCCGGAGCTGCGTCCCGAACGGCGGCGCTAGTTCCGGTGGCGCTGCCAAAATCCGGCCGGAGAAACCGAAAATCTGAATGCCTGTCCGAATTTTCGGTCAGGGAAGCCCGGTCTCCACGTGGCTTCCGACGCCGACCGACAGGCCCGCCTGCCCGCCGTACTGTCTGGGATACGTGTGTTTGCTTACCTTTTGCGGCGTTTGGTCGGCTGGGTTATCGGGGGGGGCGCGTTTTGGTACTTGATTTGCCTGCTTATAAGGTATAAGTAAGTTGTCCCTGCAAAACGTATCGCTTGGCCGGTTTCCGGCGTCAACCTTCCCTCAGCCGCCAGGGAAACCGCCATTTCTGATGTGGGGCAACCGAAATCCACAGTTTGAGGACGATTTAGATGACCACCTGTGCATCTCCTTTCACAACACGGTGGGGGCGCTGGTCCTGGTTATTCCTGCTGGCGCTGTGCTTGGGGACATTGGGCTTCAGCGCCGTGGCCCAGATTGGGACGGGGACCATCCGCGGCACCGTGACCGATGAGCAGGGTGCGGCGATTGCCGGGGCAACGGTGACGCTGACCAATCCGGCAACGGGCACGACCCGCACCCAAACCACAAACGAGGCCGGCACCTTTTCCTTCACGGGCGTTCCGGCGGCAACCTATACGCTGAAAGTCGAAGCCACAAACTTCAAAGTCTATGAACAGCCGGACATCCGCGCGCGGGTGGACGGCAGTACAACCGTGGGCGTGGTGCTGTCGGTGGGTGAGGCGACGGAAACCGTCACCGTGACGGGCAGCGGCTCCGAAGCCATCGTCAACCGCCAGGACGCCAGTATCGGCAACACAATTGCCCAGCGGCAGATTCTCGAACTGCCCCTGGCCGCGCGCAACATTGCCGGTCTGCTCAGCTTGCAGCCGGGTGTGGCCCCGGACGGCTCGGTGAGCGGGTCGCGCAGCGACCAGGGCAATATCACGCTCGATGGCGTGGACATCAACGAGCAGCAGAACAACAGTGCCTTTGCGCCTGTGCTGCGCACCTCGCCGGAATCGGTTGAGGAGTTCCGGGTCACGGTGAGCAACCCGAACGCCAACCAGGGACGGTCGTCGGGGGCGCAGATCTCCCTCGTCACCAAGAGCGGCACCAACGAGTTTCACGGCTCGGCCTTTTTCTTCCACCGTCCGACAATCGGCAACGCCGGCAACTGGTTCACCAACGCCATCGGGCAGCGGACACCACGGGTGTTGCAGAACGTCTTTGGGGGTGCGATTGGCGGGCCCATCGTCAAGGACCGGTTCTTCTTCTTTTACAACTACGAAGGACGGCGTGACCGCTCGCAGCAGTCAGTGTTGCGCGTCGTTCCCCTGCCGCACCTGGGACGGGGCGAACTGCGGTTCAATGCCGTCATTGCGGCTACCGGGGCGCCAGTCGGCATTCAGACGTTGACGGCGGCGCAGATCAGCCAGGCGTTTCCGGCACTGGCGGCCGCAGGCGGCGGTTCGGCGCTGAATCCGGCAGCGGTGGCGTACCTGGCACAGGCGGCCAGTCGCTATCCGGCAAACGACGCTGGTGCCGGGGATGGCGTCAATACTGGCGGTTTTCGTTTCAATGCGCCGACGCCATTTGACTTCAATGCCCATATCGGACGGCTCGACTGGAAGGTGGACAACGCCGGCCGGCACACGCTGTTTGCCCGCGCCAACGTGCAGTATGACGTGCAAAACCAGACCTCCTTTTTCCCCGACACTCCGGCGCAGCGTCTCTGGTCGCACCCGGTTGGCATTGCGGCCGGCTACACGTGGAACATCAGCAACCGCTGGACAAATGTCTTCCGCTATGGTCTGACCCGCTTCGCCACCAGTCAGCAGGGTGATACGGCGCAGAACTTTATCAATTTCCGGTTCGTGTTCCAGCCAACCTTCAATGCCCGGACGCTCGACCGGATCGTACCGACACACAACTTCACGAATGACACGACGTATGTGTTTGGCGACCATACGTTTCAGTTCGGGACCAACATCCGCATCATTCGCAACCGGCGGACGGGTTTTGGGCAGGCTTTTGATTTTGGGGTCATCAACCCGATTTTCTACGCCCAAAGCCTGACAGCTCCCATCAACACCTTTGCCATCAACAACCTGGGGCTGGCCATCCAACCCGGCCGGGCCGTGCCGGTGCGGGATGCCGTCAATGCGCTCATCGGGCGCATCAACCAGTACACGGTTTTCCTGACCTACGATCAGCAGGGGCGCCTGCTTCCGGCCGGCACCCCTACGGAGCGGTCATTTGCGGCTGAGGAGTATGACTTCTACTTCCAGGACATCTGGCGCATCCGGCCGAACCTCACGCTGACCTACGGCATCCGCTACGGCTTGAGCCGGCCCGTGTATGAGCAAAACGGCTTCCAGGCCGGCACGAACATTCCGCTGGGTGATTTCCTGCGGGGACGGGCGATTGGCGCTGCGCAGGGGCGGCCATTCAACGACCTCATCACCATCCGGCTGGCTGGCCCGGCCAATGGCGGCGATCCGCTCTACCAGTTTGCCTACAACAACTGGCAGCCACGGGTAGCCATAGCGTGGACGCCCGATTTCAAAGAAGGTTTCTGGGGCAAGCTCTTTGGCAGCCGCCAGCAGTCGGTCTTTCGCGCCGGTTTTGCCCTGACCAACGACTACTTCGGACAGCAGATTGCCGTGCAGTTTGACCAGCGCAACACGCTGGGCTTTGTCCAGCAGCAGCAGACATCCTTTGCGCAGTTCCGACTTACAGGTCCGCCTTTTGCGCCACTCTTTACGGCGCAGGGGCAGAACTTCCGCAACTTCCCCGGCATCAACCCGCTGCCCCAGTTGCGTTTTCCGCTAACCCAGCCAGACGATGGCCAGCAGCGGATCGAGCAGTCCATTGACCAGACAACCCGCCTTCCCCGCAGCTTCAGTTGGAACTTCTCGTATGGGCGGGAGCTTCCAGGCGGTTTGTTCTTTGAAGCCTCGTACATCGGACGATTGGGGCGGAATCTGCTCGCGCAGCGCGATGTCATGGCGCTCAACAACCTTGTCGATCCGCGCACCGGTGTGGACTGGTACACTGCGGCCGGTCAGCTTGAAGACCTCCGCCGTAACAACACGCCGATTTCGCAGATTCCCAACATTCCGTACTTCAACAACATTCTCTTTCCGGGAATTCTGGCCAACCTCTTTGCTGGCTTTGGCGGCATCCAGGCCGGTATGACGAACAGCCAGGCCATCTATGCCATGCTTCAAAATCCAAGTGCGTGGGGGCTGCTGGGTCCGGCTGACTGGACAACCATCCAGCTCATTCTCAACAACAGCCCGCGCCCTGGTGGCTACGGCATCAGTGGCATCTCTCCGTTGGGTGAGGACCTGTTTTTCCATCCGCAGTACGGCGCTCTCAACACGATTGGGAGCTTCGGCACGTCGGATTACCACGGGTTGGCCATCACGGTCCGCCAGCGGTACAAGAACTACCTGACGTGGGATTTCAACTACACGTTCTCGAAGTCGCTCGATGATGCCTCCGGGCTTCAGACGGCGGGCTTTTTCGGCGGGGGCGGGTTTGTGCTCAATCCGTTCCGGCAGCGTGACAACCGGGCGGTCTCGAACTTTGATCTCCGTCACGTCATCAATGCCAACTTTGTTGTGCAGCTTCCCTTTGGGCGCGGGCGGGCCTTCTTTGGGAACGTTTCGCGCCTTGTGGATGCGTTCATCGGTGGCTGGCAGCTTGGCGGTATTGCCCGGTACAACTCCGGGCGGGTGGCCGGCGCGGCGACGGGCGACGGTACGGCCTATGCCACCAACTGGCAGGTGCCGAGCAATGCCGTGCGCATCCGGCAGATTTCATCTTCGCCGACGCGCGGCAACAACCCCAACCTCTTCCGCGATCCGGTCTTTGCCTCCCAGAGCTTCCGCAGCGCCAGACCCGGCGAGACCGGCGAGCGCAACATCTTCCGGTTTCCAGGCTTCGCCAACCTCGACGCCAGCCTGGCCAAGAGCTTCACCATGCCGTGGAGCGAAAACCAGTCACTTCAGTTCCGGTGGGAGGTGTTCAACGTGACCAACTTCCAGCCGTTTGACGGAGTGCAGACTTTGGCGACGCCAACCGATCCCTTCCGCAGCCAGCCGCTGCCCAACTTTGGGCGGCTCACGTCCGTGCAGAACCCACCCCGGTTCATGCAGTTCGTGCTGCGGTATGTGTTCTAAATCCAGAAACAATGGCCACTGACTCTGTCGGGGGTGCTCTGCACCCCCATTTTTTTCTCTGGTTCGATGCGTCAGGAAGACAGCCTGATTCCGGGCCACCGTGGCCGACCAGCCCTGGTTGACGTGTCCAACCGCTTGCCTATAGCTTATTTCCCAGCCATCGTAAAAAACCCTCAGTGCTGTACGCCACCGCTCACCTGACGCTATCCCGACGCCCCTGCTTTGGCGGACGTGTTTGTTATGCCTGCTCTTGGGACGTTCCTTGCCCACTACGAAATCTATGAAAAGCTCGGCGCCGGTGGGATGGGGGAGGTCTATCGGGCGCGCGACACCAAGCTCAACCGGGATGTGGCGATCAAGGTTCTGCCGCCGCACCTGGCCAGCGACCAGGAAATCCGGTTGCGGTTTGAACGCGAGGCCCGCGCCATTGCGCAGTTGTCGCATCCCAACGTACGCGCCATCTATGACTTTGATGTGGTAGGGGAGACGGCCTTTGCCGTCATGGAATATCTCGAAGGGGAATCCCTGCGTGCGCGGCTGCGGCGCGGTCCGATTCCCCTGGCCGACGGCGTCCGTCTGGGTGTGTCCATTGCCGAGGGGCTGGCGGCCATCCATCAGAAAGGCATCATTCACCGCGACCTCAAGCCGGAGAACATCTTTCTGACGACCGACGGGCAGATCAAGATTCTCGATTTCGGCGTGGCCCGGGTGGTGAAGTCAACGGCCATTTCTGAAGATGAAGAAACCCGGCATGACAGCGATACCTTCAGCACCTTGCCGGGCATGGTCGTCGGCACGGTGGGGTACATGTCGCCGGAGCAGGTGCGCGGTGCGGCGCTTGACGGGCGCAGCGACATTTTCGCGCTCGGCTGTGTGCTCTTTGAAGTCTTTACCGGGCAGCGTGCCTTTCAGGGCGCAACCCCGGTGGAGGTCACGGCCTCAATCCTGCGGGATGATCCCTTTGAGCAGCTCGATAACACGAAATCGCTTCCGGCTGATCTCAGGCAGGTGCTCGTCCGGTGTTTGCAGCGCCATCCGGCACAGCGCTTCCAGAGCGCCCAGGATTTGGCTTTCGTCCTGCGAACCCTGCTGCTGAGGCTTTCCGAAAAAACCAGGCTGGACCTGTCCACACAGCCCGCCGACAAGTCAGCGTCACCGCTGCCGACGACGCGCAGGCTGCTCCCGGCAACGGCGCTGAACCGCTCCCGGACGCTCTGGTGGATGGGTGGTACTCTGCTGTCGGTTGTGTTGCTGGGGAGCATGGTGGCGTTTCTCTGGAGCGGCCGGTCGAGGCCGCTGTTTTTGACCTATGCCTACCTGACCAACGCCGGAAGCGACACGTCGCCGGCGTGGTCGCCGGATGGGCAGAGCCTGGCTTTTGCTTCCCGGCGCGATGGACGGCAGCGCATCTGGGTCAAGCGCATCACCGGTGAGTCCGTCGAGGTGGCCATTACGGACGGCGATGACAGCCGCCCGCGCTATTCGCCCGACGGCCAGCAGATAGCCTTCATCCGCCAGATGGATGATGGCGCGGCGGCGCTTTACGTCGTGTCGTCGCTGGGCGGTGAGCCGCGCCTAATTGCGAGGGAAGCCGTGGATGCCGACTGGGCACCGGATGGCCGCCGGTTGTGCCTGACCCGGTGGGTGCGGGGGCAGGGCGTCACCTCGACCCTGCTGGAACAGGTGGAAAGTGACGGAAGCAACCTGCGCACCATTGCCCGATTGGAGGGCTTGCGGCTGCGCTGCCCGCGCTGGTCGCCGGATGGACAGTACATTGCGCTGGTCAAGGATGTGGTTGCCGGCAACGTCTTCTCGCCGGTGGTTCTGGTCAAGGTCTCCACCGGCGAAGCGCGCCAGCTTAACCCAAAGGAGCGTGGTGGCTATCTGTCGAGTCCGGCCTGGCTGGAAGACAGTTCGGCCGTGGTGGCCATCCAGGCCACGTCACCGGAAGCGCCGAACATCATCACCCCGGCGCGGGTGCTGGTGTTTGACGTACGGACGGAGGAGTGCCGTACCGTTGCCGCACTCCCGCACGATGCACCGGTATGTGATCTGCGGAATGGAAAGCTGGTTTATGAAGCGCGCTCGCGGCGCGGCAATCTCGTGGAGGTACGGCTTGGCACCCGCCCCAACGACATGCCCCAGATGCGGGTCCTGGCCCGGGGCACAAGCATTGACCGCCAGCCGCGCTACACACCGGACGGCAAAGGGTTGGTGTTTACGTCCAACCGCACCGGCAACAACGACATCTGGCAGCTTGATTTCGGCAGTGGACGCCTCCGCCCGCTGACCACCCACCCGGACACCGACTGGGACCCCGCAGTGGCGCCGGATGGCACGGCCCTGTACTGGAGTTCCAACCGCAGCGGAACATTTGAAATCTGGACGGCCAACCCGGACGGCACGCGCGGCCGGGCGCTGACGGCGTTTGGCGCCAGCGCCCAGAACCCAACCGTATCACCTGACGGCAAAGAGGTCTTCTTCACGGTGAGCGATCATCCCCAGTATGGTCTGTGGCGCATGAAAACCGATGGCTCCGGTGGCCAGCGTCTGGTGGCCGAGATGCCCGCCCGGTGGCCGGAAGTCTCCCCTGATGGGCAGTACCTGCTCTACGTGACCACTATGAAGGAAGGCACCGGCAATGCCATCCGGGTCGTCCGCACGGCAGATGGCGAACAGGTCTTTTCCATTGAGGTCGGACTGGGCGGTTTGAGCCACGGGCGGGCCCGGTGGTCCCCGGATGGAAAGCAGATCGCCTGGGTTTCAACCATCGGCACTGGCGGTATTTTCATTCAGAATTTTCGTCCCGGAACCGACACCAGCCGCACGCGCCGCCAGCTCGTTGGAGACATCTTTGGGTCGCCGCCGGAAAGTTTTGCTTTTTCACCTGATGGCCGGGCGTTGGTTGTCGCCGCCAGTGATGATGCCCCCAACCTGATGCTGTGTGTCGGGCTTCCAGACCTGACACCCTCCGGGGCACTGGGTCTGCTGAGCCGATGACCGCACTCGATTGGGCTGTCATCGCCGCCTACTTTGCCTACCTCATTGTGGATGGCCTCCGCGCCGGCCGGCGTGGACAGACCTCGGACGGCTACTTTCGGGCCGACCGGAGTCTGGGCTGGTGGACGGTCGGGCTGTCGGTGATGGCCACCCAGCTTTCGGCCATCACGCTCGTGGGCGCCACCGGACAGGGCTACACTGATGGACTGCGCTTCGTACAGTTTTACTTTGCGCTTCCCATCGCCATGGTCATCCTGTGCGTCACCGCCGTACCGGGCTTTCACCGGGCCAATGTCTTCACGGCCTACGAGTTTCTGGAACGGCGCTTCGATGCGCGGACGCGCGCGCTCACCAGCCTCTTTTTTCTGCTGTCGCGGGGGTTGGCCACTTCCGTCGTCATTGCCGCGCCGGCCGTGGTGTTGTCCGTCGTGCTGGGCTGGCCGGAAACCTTCACGGTTTTGGCTATGGGCGTCGTCACGACGCTCTACACCGTTCTGGGTGGCGTGCGCGCTGTGGCGTGGAACGATGTCAAACAGATGGTGGTGATTCTGGTCGGGCTGGCGGCGATGCTGTTGGTATTGGTTGCCAAGCTCCCGCCATCGGTTTCGTTGTGGGATGGGCTGCACGTGGCCGGGGCTACGGGACGCCTCACGGCTGTGGTCTGGTCATTGGACTGGCGCGAGAAGTACACCGTCTGGTCAGGGCTGCTGGCCTCGCTGTTTCTGTTTCTGTCTTACTTTGGCTGTGACCAAAGCCAGGTGCAGCGGTATCTGGCCGCGGCTTCGGTGGATGCCGCGCGCCGGTCGCTGCTGCTCAATGCCTTCGTGAAAATTCCCCTCCAGGCAGCCGTGCTGCTGATTGGGGTGCTGATGTTCGTTTTTTACGTCTTTGCGCCGGCGCCGCCGCTCGTGTTTGCCGGAAACGTGGAACTGGCGAATGAAGCCGCACGCCAGACCTACGCCCAGCTTGCGGCCGACTACGCTGTAGCAACGGATGAACGGCGGCAGGCGGCCCTTCGCTACGTGGCCGTCCGGCGGGAACATGCGGCGGCGGCAGCCTCTGCTGAAACAGCTTTTCTGGAAGCGCAGGCGCGGTGTGACGCTCTGCACCGGGCGGCTACGAAGCTTCTGTCCGAGGCGACCGGCCGCCCCTACGACGACACCAACCACATTTTCCCGACCTTTGTCCTGTCCCAGCTTCCGACGGGGCTGGTGGGGTTGATGCTGGCGGCCATCTTTGCCGCGGCCATGTCCACGAGCGCCGGGGAACTCAACGCACTGGCCACGACAACGGCGCTGGATATGTACCATCGGTGGTGGGCGCCGGAAGCGTCTGAGGCCGAGCTGGTCAGGGTTGGCAGGCTGGCAACGGCATTCTGGGGCGGCTGGGCCTGTGTCGGCGCGCTCTATGCGACGCATCTCGGCTCGCTCATTGAAGTTGTCAACCGCTTTGGCTCGTGGTTTTACGGGGCCCTGCTGGGCGTTTTTGTGCTGGCCGTGGCTGACCCACGGGCCGATGGACAGGGTGCTATCAGCGGGCTTTTGCTGGGGATGGGCGTCGTCTGGGTGTTGGCGGCAACCGATCTGGTCGCTTTTCTCTGGCTCAACGCCGTGGGCTGTCTGGTAACGTGCGTCGTTGGCGTCATCGTCAGCCGCATCCGCTGGTCTGGCCGGCGGGAGAAGCAGTAGCCGGGAGAAACCATGTGGAGATCAGGTTTTCAGAAAACCATACCGGCTCGCCGGTTGGTTGCTTGTCCGTGGGTTGGCATCCGACATTCCCGTGACTGGGGATTGGAACGGGGATGGTGTGGAAACAGTGGGGATTTTTCGTCAGGGGCAGTTCTTTCTCAGAAACAGCAACACCCCCGACTTTTGCCGATGTGCCGGTGGTGGTCATCACCGGAACGCAGCCCGGAGACCTGCCTCTGGCGGGCGACTGGGACAGCGATGGACGCGATACGCCAGGTGTTTTCCGGGCAACGGCGCAGAGCGCCCAGTTCTTTTTGAGCAGTGCCAATGCTTCGGGGCCACTGCCGGTGCCAATCAACTACGGGCTGGTCAGTGACCGCCCGGTGGTTGGTAAGTGGCGGTAGGGGAAATGTAGCCTGGTGGCTGGACATCCTCCCCGGCTTGAAGGCCGAGGCTTGCCGCGCAACTGGTCAGGCAGGCTCCAGTTAGGTTCAAATTCAGCCAAGAAATCAAACGCTGCCTGCCTGGCCTTTCTTCATCAGAAAAAAGCACCAAACCAGTTTTGTAACTTGCTTGGAACAGGGAAGAATCTGCTGTTCTGTAAAAAATCAAAACAGACCAGAATTAATTTACTTTTCTTGGACTCAGAGAAAAAACGAGAGGATGTATGCGAGGATATATGCAATGATTAGGAAAACTATAGACAGGATATTTCTTGCCTCGATATTGTTAACAAAAAGAACAGGAATCCCAATAATCAATAAGATTAACATTACTGCTGTCACACCAGAGGAAGAAAAAGTTTGCGTTTTTTTTACAGGGTTATTTTTCTCCATCATCAATTGTTTTTCTGTATAGAGAACTACCTTTTCTTTTTTTGCCAAATGCCCTGTAATCCCTATGAAAGTAATGAAAGTAAAAAAATTGAAAATATATTGAGCGATAAAAAAGTATACAACATTCGCTGTGTTACCGAAGAACAGAATCATAGAGATACCGAAGAAAATAAAAGAATTAATCAAAGAAAAAATTAATGTGAGAAAACTTAGCCGTTTAGGCTTTTTCAGTTTTGCCTCTGTCGGAGCTCGAAAGACAACCTCCCATCCCGACTCCACCAACTCCTTAATGCGCTGATCAAGCAAGGGTGATGTGGAGCCTGTGAATTGAACTACATTAGCAGCCGTAGAGAGTGATTGACTGGTCTGTAAGTCCCTGCCGCAAAACTGGCAGACAATGGCTTCGGCTTTGATGGTTTCCGCGCAATATGGACATTTCCTTACGGCTTCATTTTCCTCTGCCTTGTGTGCTGGTTGTAATGGAGTCTCAAATTGCTGCGGAGGAGTAGGATAGGGATCAACCTGAATATCAGTTGCCGGAGATACCAAAGGCTTCAGTTTGGCCAGGCTGTTTTGTGCAATTTCGTTGTCGGGATTGATGGATAGCACATGCTCCAAAATCTTCTGTCTTTCCTCATCTGAGCCAACAACAGTGGTCATCCATAACCAGGCTGTCTCATTCCGGGGATCGGTTTGCAGTACCTGATTGAGCAGTTGCCCGCCAGTGTTTTTGTCACCGGCTTTGATAGCCGCAATGGCTTGTTCGAGAGTGTCTGACATTGGGCAAACTCCTTCCCGGTTCGATGTTTCAATCCAATTCCCGATGACACGTTCTTTGTAAGCAAGGCTATCGTGTTTGCCTTTGGTCATCTTCCCGGCTGTGAAGCCCGGTCCTTCCAGTCAGCAGGCGTGCACGGAAACCGAACGCCTGCTGCTTCTGCAGGGAGGCACTTCAGCCGCCTTCGATACCCAAAAGCGAGGGAGCAACCAATGCTGTGAGCTGGACGGCGTTTATTGTTATTGCCCGTTATCCTGGTGTCAAGGGCGGATTTGCCCGGACGCTGCGGCGTGCCGTTGTTGACAGGGGCCAGTCCGGCAACCAGAGGTCAGCCGTGCTTGTCCGGGCATGGCAGTAGTCCGCTTGGCTGCCAGCCCATCAGTTGGATGGATTTCGCTGTGATGGCTACTGGTTGACGAAGCGGTACTTGATGTCCATGGTCGTCGTGACGGGTTGCCCGTTTTCCTGGGCCGGGGTGAACCGGATGCTCCGCGCGGCGCGCATGGCTTCCTCATCAAGACCACTGCCCAGCCCGGAAACCAGCTCGACGTTGCCAATCCGCCCGTCAGCGCGAAACTCAACCCGTACCACCACCACGCCCGTGACGTTCCGCATGGCGGCTTCCCGCGTGTAGCGCGGTTTGTCCTGTGACAACAGCACAACACCCGTACGATTGCCCGCCCCGGCCGATGGCTCCGACGGTTCAGTACGGGACGGCGCAGTACGTGAAGGTTCGGTACGGGAAGGTTGACGCTCCGGTGCCGGTTCCATCCGTGACGCCGCCCGCCGGGGTCGGGTTTGCGGAACGTCGGCCTGTGACCCGTTGGCCGCCTGAACCGGCGGCGGTCCATCCGCAGGCGCAGAAGGCGGCGTCGTGGCCGGTGGCGTCGGCTCCGTCCGTACCGGACGCGCCAGATCACTTTCAATCCGCTGGACGGCCGCCGCCGCCAGCGGCCGCAGGTCGGGGTCGTCACCTGTCGTCAGCGCGCGTAGCGCCGGCAGCGCCGGAGCTGCATAGCCGCCCAGTCGTCCCAGCGCGGTGACGGCCGCCTGGCGGACATCACGGCTCTGGTCAGTCGTCAGGCGTACCAGGGGCGTCACGCCGGAAAGTGCGGATGCTCCAAGTGCACCAAGGGCCAGCGCCGCCGCCCGCCGCAGTTCGGCGTCGCTGCTGCGGGTGGCTTCGATGAGGGCTGCGGCCGGTTCGGCCTGCGACGGTTTCAGCAAACCCAGAACGGCCGCTGCCGTGACGCGGTTGGGTTCATCCACATCCCGAACCATGGCCGTCAGGGTCGGAACGGCGGCCAGTCCCGGCGAACCGATGAAAGCCAGCGTCCACATCGCCTGTTCCGCCACACGCGGGTCCTCGTCCCGCAGCGCCTTGACGAGTTCGGCTGCCGCTGGCGCGGCGGCCGGCCCCAGCTTCCGCAGGGTGAGCGCGGCACGCAGCCGGGTTTCCACATCGGCATCCGAAAGCTGTGCCGCCAGTTGCGGCACCGTCAGCCGGTTGCCCGCCGTGTTCCCCGGCGGGGACTGCCCCTGGACGGATGCGCCGGCCAGCATCAGCCAGCCAGCCAGCGTCAGGGCCATAAAACACAACATGGAACTGGAACCGTGCCGGAACTTCACGACCGACATTGCATCCTGGCCCCCGGTGTCACGAGAAAGCCGCCATGAAGGTCTTGAGTGCCTGTGGGTCATTGGACTTGATGCGTCCGGTGAAAAAATCGCCGGCGCCGGGCTGGTATTCGCCGCGCCACATCTGCAGGAACAGGTCAGATGATGTTTTCAACACCACATCGGCCTGATCCGTCACCTTGCCCCTGGTCACGCGGCAGGCCCTGGCATCCAGCGTCACCGTCCATTTCTCGTCGTCCAGCGAGAAGTAAAACGTCGTCGGTTTGGTGTAGGCCCCGGGGCGGTATTTCTTCTCAAGGTTGCTGAAAATGGCTGCAATCGGCGAGCTGGGTTTGTCCGGCATGACGCCCTCCCTTGACATGCATCACCCGCCAATGCAGGACATCGTGCGGCTCGGCGGGATGAAATCGGGTTCGTTGATGCGGTGCCCGGCTTCTTTTTGGGCAACCGCCGTCAGGATGCGCTCAGCCAGTTCCCGCTGCCCGGCCCCGGCCCGCAACGCATCGCGTAAATCATACTCAACGACCGAAAAAAGGCATGTCCGAAGTTTGCCGTCGGCGGTCAGCCGCAGGCGACTGCACGCGCCACAGAACGGCTCGGTGACAGGGGCAATGATGCCGATTTCACCCGGCGCACCATCGGCGAAACGGTACCGCCGGGCCGTTTCGCTGGGTGACTGTCCGGCGATGGGGATGAGCGGATAGCGCGCCTGAATGCGGTCGCGGACTTCCCGGCCGGGCACGACCAGCGTCGGTTGCCACTCGCCCGGCCCATCGAGCGGCATGTACTCGATGAACCGCAGGCTCACATCCCAGGCGCGGGCAAAGTCGGCAAAGTCTTCAATTTCGCCATCGTTGACGCCACGCATGAGCACGCAGTTGACGCGCACCGGCGTGAGCCGGTAGCGATGCGCCAGCTCGATGGCGCGCAGCACGCGGTCCAGCGCCCTGACGCGCGTCAGGCGGTGAAAGGTTTCTTCGCGCAGCGAATCCAGGCTGATGGTGATGCGTTGCAGTCCGGCTTCGGCCAAGGCGGCCGCATACTGCTCGAACCGGTAGCCGTTGGTCGTCAGCGCCAGGTCTTTCACCCCCGGTAACTGGCGCAGGGCGCGCGTCAGCGCCACAACGTCGTCACGCAGCAGCGCCTCGCCTCCGGTGAGACGGATTTTCTCGATCCCCAATCCGACGAACACCCGCGCCAGCGCCAGAATTTCATCCACGGTGAGCAGTTCTTCAGCGGCTTTCCACGTCACGCCTTCGTCCGGCATGCAGTAGGTGCAGCGAAAGTTGCACCGGTCCGTGATCGAAATGCGCAGGTCGCGGATGACGCGCCCGTGGGCATCGCGGAGCAGTGGGTGCAGGTGGACGGTCCGGGGATGGGCGTAGGTCATAGGGTGGTAATCCGGCGGCAAAGCCCCGTGGCCGGAAGCCTAGCGGTTTCCCGGCCCGCAGGAAATGCCGCCTGCCGTCACCGGCCCATTACCCGTCATCGCGGTAGATGCCGACAAAAAGCCGTCCGTCCGGGTCAATGCTGGCGCGATGCATGCCCGGTGAATTGAAGGGCAGGGCGATGTTGCCCTGCCGGTCAAGGGCAATCGCACCGCCAATGCCGCCCATGGTGACGAGCTTGCGCAGGATGACTTCTTCGGCGGCTTCCTTCAGGGACAAGCCCTTGTAGGCCATCAGGGCGGCAATGTCGTAGGCCACAACCGACCGGATGAAATACTCGCCATGCCCGGTGCAGGAAACGGCGCAGGTCGCATTGTCGGCATAGGTGCCAGCGCCGATGATGGGTGAGTCCCCGACCCGCCCGAAGCGCTTGTTGCTCATCCCGCCGGTTGAAGTTCCGGCCGCGAGGTTGCCCTGGGCATCGAGCGCCACGGCGCCAACTGTCCCGAACTTGGCTGCTGCCGCCGGTTCAGATGGAAACTGCCGGGCGACTTTCTTGCGCCTGGCTTCCTCGGCCTTGATTTTTTCAAGTTCGCGCCGACCTTCTTCCGTCCCGAAGTACTTTGGCGAAACGAGTGTCAGTCCGCGCTCGGCGGCAAAGGCTTCGGCACCGCTCCCGACCATCAGCACGTGCGGGGAATGCTCCATCACGGCCCGCGCCGCACGAATGGGGTTTTTGATGCGTTTGACGCCGGCCACGGCCCCGGCCGCCCGGTTGGCCCCGTTCATAATCGAGGCGTCGAGTTCACACGTGCCGGCGCTGGTGAACACAGCCCCCTTGCCAGCATTGAAGATGCCCGAATCTTCGAGCAGGACGATGGCCGTCACCACGGCATCCAGTGCCGTGCCGCCACGCTTCAGCACCTGGTGGCCGGCCGTGACGGCTTCGGTCAGTTTCAGCCGGTACTGGGCTTCGCGTTCCGGCGTCATGGAACCTTTCTCAATGACGCCAGCTCCGCCGTGAATGGCAAAAGCAATGGGTGGTGATGGGACGCCACGGACCATTGCCGCCGCCGTTGCGGTAAGGGCCGTGGACAAAAACGCACGGCGTGACCAGATGTGGTTCATAGGGCTTGAACAGTTTGCAAGATCGTTGGTCAAGGTTGCGTAGCCTTATATGACTTGGGCCGGTCTCGCAAGCGCATTCCAGCGTCTGCCCGGACTGGCTGTCCCGAACGCAGAAACATTGACCCTTCCGGCATCCATCCCTAATGTATAGCCAGCCGGAGCACTTGCCCTCACACCTGTTCCGGCGCGACGATAAACGTCCCCGCCCGATGCTTATGGCTCACCATTGTCGCTTCGATTTTCCGCCCGAAAAGTGCTTCGATATGGGGTGCGAGCACTTTTACACCCAGGTGCAGGTACGGTTCGAGACCATATCCGAGCTGCTGCTGCACGTCCCTGTCACCGATCCCGTCCTGCACAGCAAGCTGAGTCAGGAACTTGAAAGCTGTCTGCGCCTGCTCCGGGACTTCCACGTGATGTTTCCAGAGTGCAGTGCCTCGGATTGCCTGACGCACGTTCCGAAACGGGCCGAAACCTCTGTGCCGGCGGGTATGTAGTCAGCTCCTGCACGCCACCGGACGCGGGGAAAGACCTCTGGAGTGATGCAAAAAACCATGACGAGCGTAACGATTGTTTACCACAGTGGCTACGGCCACACGGCGGCGCAGGCGGCCGCTGTTCTCGAAGGCGTCCAAAGTGTGCTGGGGGTTTCGGCGCAGCTTATCCGTGTCGAGGACGTTGAAAACCACTGGGAAACCCTGGATAGGTCGGATGCCATTGTGTTTGGTTCGCCAACCTATATGGGGAGCGTGTCGGGGCCATTCAAAACCTTTATGGATGCCACGTCGCGCCGCTGGCTTCAGCAGGCGTGGAAAGACAAAATTGCCGCCGGGTTTACCAACTCCGGCAGCCTGAGTGGTGACAAACTCAATACGCTCGTGCAGTTGGCCATTTTTGCCGCCCAGCACGGCATGCTGTGGGTTGGACAGGCAGAACTGCCAGCCGGACGCGCTGACGACGCCATCAACCGGATTGGAAGCATGCTCGGCGCGGCCGCCCAATCCGATCACGGCAGCACGGGGCCGTCCGAGGGCGACCTGGCCACGGCAAGACGGTTTGGTGCGCGCGTGGCCCAGGCTGCCCAACGCTGGCAACGCGGCGCTACCACCTGAACTGCGGACTGCACTACCTACCTGTCCCTGCCCCCCGGATGTCCCGGCTGAACAAGCCTGTGTCACTGTGAGGAGCATACTTTCGATGACTGAATCCCGACGCACATTCCTGAAGGCAACCGCCCTGACGACCGCTGGCTTTGCCCTGGGAAGCACCTTTGAGGCACTGGCTTCTGCGGTGGACGACGACAAGCTGGCTGCCGCCAGCCGTCTGACCGATGCTGAAGGGCAGTTTGTGCTGCCGCCGCTTCCGTACAAGTACAAGGACCTGGAGCCGGTCATTGATGAAGCGACGGTACGCCTGCACCACGACGTACATCACAAGGCGTATGTTGATGGCGCGAACAAGGCGCTGAAGCAGCTTGCCGCCGCCCGTGCCGAAGGGAACTTCGATCTCGTCAAGCACTGGTCGCGCGAACTGGCCTTTCACGGTTCGGGACACGTCCTGCACACGCTCTACTGGACGAGCCTGACGCCGACCAGGGGCAGCGAACCCAAAGGTGAGCTGAGCCGCGCCATTGACCGGGATTTTGGCGACCTGGCCAAGCTCAAAGCCCATCTGACCAAGGCAACGGTGGCCGTTGAGGCATCGGGCTGGGGCGTGCTGGCCTACAACGTGCTCGACCGGCGGCTGATGGTGTTGCAGGTGGAGAAGCACCAGGACCTGACCGTGTGGGGAGCAGTTCCGCTGCTGGTCATTGATGTCTGGGAGCACGCCTACTATTTGAAGTATCAGAGCCACCGCGCCGAGTATGTTGCCGCTGTGTGGGATGCGCTCGACTGGACGGCTGCCGGTCTTCGCTTCGAGGCGGCCCGGAAGGCCGCCTGAATGTGTGCATCGAACGGCGGCCGTCGTTTCAGCGGCGGGGATAGTCTATCTTGTCGAGTGCGCCGCCAAATGCGAATTGCCGGACGGTTTCTCCCTGGAAAAACCGGTGTGGGAAGCCCAGCTCGATGGCACTGGCTTCAGTCAGCCGCGCCAGGTGTTCTTCGCTGAGGCTGAAATCCAGACAGGCAAGGTTGTCCTTGAGCTGGGGCAGTGTCCGTGCGCCCAGAATCGGAATGATCGGCTGGGGGCGCTGGCGCAACCAGTTCAGGGCTACCTGCGCTGGTGAGCGTCCGATGTCCTCGGCAATCGTCATGACAAGCTGAGCCAGTTCCCGGTCGCGCTCCTTGGTGGTTTTGAGGCGTCCGGGAAGGGGATCACCTTCCTTGAGATTGTTGTACTTGCCGGTCAGTACGCCACCGCCGAGCGGACTCCAGGCCGTGACGCCAATGTTGAAATGCGCGGCCATTGGCAGCAGTTCGCGTTCGGGGGTTCGTTCGCGCAGGGAGTATTCAATCTGAAGGCCGACGAAGGGCGTCCAGCCCCGAAGCTGAGCCAGAGTGTTGGCGGAAGCCACAATCCAGGCGGGTGTGTCGGAGATTCCGGCATAGAGCACCTTGCCCTGGCGTACGAGGTCGTCAAAACCACGCATGACTTCTTCAATGGGCGTGGTGAAGTCCCAGACGTGCAGCCAGAGCAGGTCAATGTAATCCGTCTGGAGACGGCGCAGGCTGGCTTCGACCGCCTGCATCATGTTCTTGCGGTGGTTGCCGGAGGCATTGACTTCACCACAGCCGCTCGTGTCAAGGCTGTACTTGGTCGCAATGACCCACCGTTCGCGTTCGCCCCGGATGAACTCCCCGATGAACGTCTCACTTTCGCCTTTGGTGTAGAAGTTTGCTGTGTCAAGGAAGTTCCCCCCAGCTTCTGCATAGGCTTCAAACATCGCGCGGCTTTCATCCTTCGAGGCACCGGTTCCCCAGGCCTCGCCGAAGGTCATTGCCCCCAGGCAGAGTTCGGAAACCCGCAGTCCGCTGGCGCCAAGCAGTTTGTATCGCATCATGGCTTTTCCTCAGTTCAGAGACATCGGCCGCACCCGACCGTGGACGCCGGGCGTGCCGTCCCTGCTTCATAGACCAAACCGGACGGGCATGGAATGACCTTTCGCTGAAAAACGGCCCGGCCAAAAGGGCGTTACGTTATAGACTCATGACAGAAACCCGATCCGTTACGGCGTTGCCCTCTGCGGCCCCGTCCGGGTGGACTGTATTCAAAGGAGATGCCCTCATGCCTGCTGACTACACGGTTCGTAAGGTTTTGGTTGCCACGGATGGCTCCCCGGCGAGCTTTGCCGCCATTTCCGACCTGGTTCACGCCGGATTGCCGCCGGAGGGTGAAGCCGTTGTCCTTTCCATTGCCGACCGGGTGCCACTGTTTCCACCACGAACCCCAGAGGAAATTCTGTATCTCGAAGACGCCCGTCTGGCTGTGCCGCGCCACTGGGCACGCAGCGCTGCGGACATTCTCCGCCGCCGCTTTCCGCAGTGGGTCGTGCGTGAGGAAACCCGCGCCGGTGCACCGGCCCGCGAGATTCTCAAATTTGCCGATGAGTGGTCGCCGGATTTGATTGTGTTGGGTTCCCACGGGCGCTCGACCCTGGGGCGGCTGTTTTTCGGAAGCGTGTCACGCAAGGTCATGCTGGAGGCACGCGCAGCCGTGCGGATTGGCCGCCGGCTGGAACGTCCTGACAGTGAGCCGCTGCGCATTCTGGTCGGCGTGGATGAAACCCCGGCTTCGGAAGTCGTTGTGGCGGCGCTGGCGGCACGCCATTTTCCACCCCAGACCCAGGTCAAGCTGGTGACGGCAACCGGCGTCTTCGAGTATTTCAGCAGCGACATCCTGGGGAGCAGCGTGGCTGTCGTGCCATCCGACACGATTGATGAACTGCGCCGCACCGCGGCCGAGGCCGCGACGGCAGTACAGGAAAAACTGCTGGCAGCCTATCCCGATTGGAAAGTGACCCTGTCGCGGGAAGTCATCGAAGGCGATCCCAAGAGTGTTTTACTGGACATCGCCGAGAAGTGGCCCGCCGATGCCATCATGCTTGGTACGCGCGATCTTTCCGGGGCAGAGCGGTTTTTCATCGGGAGTGTGTCGTCGGCCATTGTCGCCCACGCGCCCTGTACGGTTGAAGTTATCCGTCGTCGCCGGGACGAAGCAGACAGTTCCACGGCTTCCTGAGCAGAAGTGCTGGATGAAGCTGAAAGGCGTCACTCACTGCCGATACAAGGGGTTGTCAGTTTGCGCAGGTTTCACGCATCATAGGGCAACCCCTATGCCCCAGGTGTGCCTGGCTCTGTTTCCTGGCGGGGTCGCGCCGTCTGGGCTTGTACGGAAGGAGAGTGCGAGCTTGATCATTGCGCAACGGAAAGTCCTCCTGCTCAATGCCTCGTATGAACCGCTCGGTCTGGTTTCGGTGCCACGCGCTTTACGTATGGTCTGGCAGCGGACGGCCGAGGTCCTCGAAAAGGATGGCGACCGGGTTTTGCGAACGGTACGCTTTACGTTCGCCTGTCCCTCGGTGGTGCGGTTACACGAGTATGTCAACGTCCGCAAGCGGCGGCGTTCGGCAGGTGGGTTGCGGGCGAAGATACTCATCCGCGACCGGTATCGGTGCCAATACTGCAACAAGCGAGGCACGGCTGCTGACCTGACGCTGGACCACATTGTGCCCCGGTCGCGGGGTGGGCAGTCGGTCCCGGAAAACCTCTGTGCCTGCTGCCATGATTGCAATCAGCGCAAAGGCGACCGGACTCCAGATGAGGCTCGCATGCCCCTGCTGTCAAATCCGGCGGCTCTGTGGCACGACCTTGATCTGACGGCGCTGCATCATGCTGCGGCGTCCCGTCCGGAGTGGCGTAAGTATCTCTACCTTGACGATGCGGCGGCCGCCTGACAGCGCGCGTCGGACGTATCCGATGCGCGCTGTTTCGTTTTTGCCCATTCATTGGTGAGGGTTCAACGTGTTGGTATGCACCGGCTCCCGTCTGATGTGGCGGGTCAGTCTGATTCTGGTCTGTTTTAGCTTGTGGAGTATCACTGGCAGGTTGTGGAGCAGTCTGCCGACATCGGCTCTGGCACAGTCCGGCGCGGCTACCGCTGGAGCGGAGGCGCCAGCGGTGGAGCGTCCAGCACGCCAGACGGCTGCCATGATGCGCCGCCTGCAGCGTCGGCTGGCGGCTTTCAAAGGCAAGGTCTTCTGCTTCGCCAAAAATCTCGATACCGGTGAAACCTTCGGCTACAACCCGGATGCCAGGGTGCGGACGGCAAGCACCATCAAGGTGCCCATCATGGTGGAAGTCTTCGCCCAGGTGGCCGAAGGCAGGCTGCGTTGGGATGACAAGCTGACCGTCGTCCGGCGGCATGAGTATGAAGACGGCGGCGTGCTGTTTGAGCTGACGCCGGGCACCCAGATCACCGTCCGTGATGCCGTGCGGCTGATGATTGTCGTCAGTGACAACATCGCCACCAACATCCTGCTTGACCGGATCACCACGGATGCGGTCAATGACCGCCTGGCAAAGATGGGTTTCGAGCACATCCGTTCCCTGCGCAAGATCGCCGGTGGCGGTGAAAGCACCTTCCGCGAGAGCAACCTCGAAGAAAACAAAAAGTACGGCATCGGCGTCGCGACCCCGCGCGAGATGGTCCGGCTGCTGGAAGGTCTGGAGCGCGGGACGATTGTCAGCCCGGAGGCGTCACGGGAAATGCTGGCCATTATGAAACGCCAGCAGTATCGGGAGGGCATCGGCCGGCGCCTGCGTGGTGTTGAAGTTGCCAACAAGCCGGGCGCACTGGACCATCTGCGCAGTGACATCGGCATCGTCTATACGAAACACGGACGCATTGCCATGGCCATTACGGTTGAGGACATCCCGGTCGTGGACTATTGCAGCGAAGCCGAAGGCCACCTGCTCATTGCCGACATCGTTGACCTGCTGCTGGAAGGTCTGGCCGCGCCGGCTTCGCCTGCAGAACGGCGCGCCGAGCGCAAACCGCCCTCCCGCTGATGCCTGCTGCTGAGTCAGCCCACAACACGCCGTCTATTCTTGCCCTGAGTCCGAAGGTGGCAGCGTCTGCCAGCCAGGGAAAAAATAGCGTGGCCGGCTTTGCCGTCCTATAATGGAGGCGTTACCAGGTTCAAGACAGCCCATCGGAGGGGACACGGAACACAACGCCTGCACGGCCGGGAATTTCCAGTCCCTAAGCGGAACGGATGTCAACTCAGGAGTTTTTTCGTCAACAATGAAACTTGACTTTACTGTACGGCACTTCACCCTGACACCTGCCATCAAGAAGTTTGCCCGCGAGCAAACCAAGAAAGTTGCCAAACTGCTCGATGACCGGGACCATATCCGCCTGCATCTCACCATGGCCATCGAGAAACACCGTAACCTGGCAGAACTCGTGCTGACCATGGGTGAGCAGGTCCTGACCGGCAAGGCCACGACCGACGACATGTACCAATCCATCACCCAGGCGACGGAAAAGCTGGCCCGCCAGGTCAACAAGCTCAAGGAAAAGGTTGAGACCAAACGGAAGACCCGCGCCAGCGTCAAGGAAGTCACGGCGGCAGCCGAAGCGGCCCGTTCGGAAGCCGAGGGGACGGCGGACGAAGCTGCGCCAGAGGCCACGAAAAAACCACGCATCATTCCGACGCGCCGCTATGCCATCAAACCCATGACGCCGGATGACGCGGCGGCCAGTCTGTCGCCGAAGGACCAGTTTGTTGTTTTCCGCAACATGGTCACGGATCGCGTTGGTGTGCTCTACCGTCGCCCGGATGGCAATTTCGGCCTCATTGAACCGTAAGACCTGCGCCTGAAAGCGTGTCCGGCCGGACGCAAAGCTCCCAGCTCCGTGTTGCACTTGGAAAAGCTGCGCGCAGGAAAAAAGCCCGACGTGGCTGTGCCACGTCGGGCGACATCCGGCCTCTCACCTCCGGCCCATCAACTGTGGCTCTGGTCAGAGGGTGGCGGGCTTGGAATCTGGTTTCCTGAGTCCCGATGATCGCAACAGATCGCGCAGGTACAGCTCGCAGACCGGTTCCTGCCGGAAATGCGAACCCAGAAGCTGGCGCAGCCGCTGGATGGCTTCGTAGCGTCCGATGCCGGTGCTCGCTTCGTAGCGTTCCCAGAAGTCTTCCCACCAGTCTGTTGGCTGCACCTTGGCACCCTCGTACTCCGTGACCCGTCCGGTCTTGCCGCCGGTCACAAGGCTGCCGGCATCTTCGCTCTGGACGTAGATGCGCTCGATGTTGGCCTTGATAGCCGCAATGTCGGCTTCCGTGGCAACGCCGTTCGAGGTCGCTTTGTAAAACTGAACCGTGACGCGCACCGGGAAGCGTTCATCGCGTTCGATGGCGAGGTTGTCAATCTCGGTAAAGGGCCCTTCCAGATCGCCGTGTCCGATGACGGCATTTTCGATGTCGCTGGCGCGCGGGGCGGGCATGCCTGCTGCCTTTGACTCGTAGGCAATGCCCGGAACCATTGGAGGCTTGCTTCGGGGAAGTGTCCGCTGTTTGAGTGGCACCTGGATAAGCAGCACCAGGTTGAGTCCTGAAGTCTGACCCGGCGCGCCCGGCGTCGGCGATGTCCGATCGCCCCCCTTCGCCACAAAGTCACTCTCCCGTTCGCCCGTCAGACTTGCCCGCTGCCCATTGGCATTGAAAAACAACCGCTGCCCCCACACACTGCCGCTGCGAAACGCATCCCGTTCATTGTCAATGATGGTGACGCTCGTCCCTTCCCGTGTGGCCAGAATCGTCAGCACCGCCGGGTCGCCTTTCTTGGACTGGTAGTTGAACAACACGGGGTTGAACGTCGCCTTGCCGCTCTTGGGAATCGGCAGGAAACACGCCTGGGCGCTGACGAGCACCTTGCTGTCGCGCGGAGCCAGCAGGCTGTGCTTTTCGCCGCGCCACGAAGCCGGGTTGGTCAGATACGAACGCGGATGGGCGAGGAAGTCGTACAGCGAGATGCGCCGCAGGGGTTGCCCGTGGTGATTGCCCACAAGCAGGGTGAAGTCGCGCGGGTCGAGGTCGCAGGTGAGGTCCCGGAAGTTGGGGTAGCGGATGACCGGCATGCAGGTGACTTGGAACTGTCTTGTAGTGGGGTCTTCAAAGCCGACCTGGATGGTCATGTCGCTGATGTTGGGGCCGACGGCGGAGTTTTTGTAGCGTCCGGTGTCTTCCCAGGTGAGGTTGACGATGTCGAGGCCGTATTTTTGGGCCAGGGCAATGGCTTGGGGTCTTGCACCATGCCGGCTGTGGCGGCAATGGCGCGCTGGTACTCCGCCGCTTCCTTCGGGGAAAGTTTCGGTGCCGGGGCCGATGTTGCTGGATTTTTGGATGGCTTGCTTTTGGGCATGACATTGTCCTCCAGGCAGGTTGCGTGTGGGGCACATGGCGGCGGATGAATTCCGTCACCGGTTGGTTTGGGCAAAAACGCGCGCGTCAGGTCAGGCCAAACGCCAAGAGATGGACGCCGCTGGAGCTATGGCCTGACCAAAAGAGGCTTACTGCTGGCGTCTCTTACAATGCGTCATAAAACGCAGCACAACGCGCATAACCGTGACACGCGAACATGATACGTGACCGTGTCAATCCCTGAAGAAGTGGAGTTCAGCCTTACTTTGCCTTTTATGCAGCAACGACAGTGGCTCGGCATCATGTGCGTCATCGCGGCTGCGGCGCTTTGGAGCCTTGGCGGTGTCGGCATCAAGTCGGCCCAGGCCGATGCGTTTGCCATCGCCGGTGTGCGGAGTTTCTTTGCCCTCTTCGTGCTGGCCGCGGCGCTGCTCTGGCAGCAGGCATCACACCAAGGCAATCTGCTCCAGACGACGCTCGCGCGGCGCTACGTGTGGTGGGGTGCGGCCAGCTATGCGCTGACCATGATTGCCTTTACCTGGGCCAACAAGCTCACCACGGCGGCCAATGCCATTTTGCTGCAATACACCGCGCCCATTTTTGTTGCCGTACTGGCGCGGCCGCTGCTCGGTGAACCCATCCATCGCCGCGACCGCTGGTCCATCGGCGGCTGTTTCTTTGGCATGGCGTGGTTTTTTCTGGACCGGCTCAGTCCGTCCGGGATGTTCGGCAACCTGCTGGCCATTGTCTCCGGGATCGGCTTTGCCGGGATTGCCATCTGCCTGCGGGCTGATGCCCGCACCCAGCCGCCGACCGGCGGCACGCCGCCCTCAAGTCTCGTCCTGATTGCCCTGGGCAATGCCCTGACGGCCCTGTGCTGCGCTCCGGCTATTGTGGCTTCGCTTCCGTTGCCAGTCACCACCCTCTGGCTGCTCGCCGGTTTGGGAATACTTCAGATTGGCGTGGCTTACGTCCTGTTCGCCATCGGGGTCAATCGCGTCTCGGCGCTGGAAAGCACCCTGCTGGCGATGCTGGAGCCAATCCTGAATCCTATCTGGGTCGCCTTGGCCACCGGTGAACGGCCGTCCGCCATGGCGCTCATTGGCGGGGCCATCGTGGTCGGTGTCATTATCTGGCGTCAGCTTGGAAAAACCGCAAACACTTGAGGGCACAAAAACGCCCGACGTGGCCACCACGTCGGGCAATGGCCGGTTTGGCCTTAGCTGGCTGGCTTGCGGTTTGGGTGCTTCCTGCCTGCTGAGCGCAGCAGATCGCGCAGGTACAGCTCGCAGACCGGTTGCTGCCGGAAGTTCGTTCCCAACAGCTCGCGCAGCCGCCGGATGGCTTCGTAGCGTGAAATGCCGGTGCTCGCTTCGTAGCATTCCCAGAAGTCTTCCCACCAGTCCGTCGGCTGTACCTTGACGCCCTCATATTCCGTCACCCGCCCGGTTTCGCCACCGGTGACGAGGCTGCCCACATCGGTGCTCTGGGCGTAGATGCGCTCGATATTTGCCTTGATAGCCGCAATGTCGGCTTCCGTGGCGACGCCGTTCGAGGTCGCCTTGTAAAACTGAACCGTGACGCGCACCGGAAAGCGTTCATCGCGTTCGATGGCGAGGTTGTCAATCTCGGTAAAGGGCCCTTCCAGATCGCCGTGTCCGATGACGGCATTTTCGATGTCGCTGGCGCGCGGGGCGGGCATGCCTGCTGCCTTTGACTCGTAGGCAATGCCCGGAACCATTGGAGGCTTGCTTCGGGGAAGTGTCCGCTGTTTGAGTGGCACCTGGATAAGCAGCACCAGGTTGAGTCCTGAAGTCTGACCCGGCGCGCCCGGCGTCGGCGATGTCCGATCGCCCCCCTTCGCCACAAAGTCACTCTCCCGTTCGCCCGTCAGACTTGCCCGCTGCCCGTTGGCATTGAAAAACAACCGCTGCCCCCACACACTGCCGCTGCGAAACGCATCCCGTTCATTATCAATCACCGTGACGCTCGTCCCCTCCCGCGTCGCCAGAATCGTCAGCACCGCCGGGTCGCCTTTCCGGGACTGGTAGTTGAACAGCACAGGGTTGAACGTCGCCTTGCCGCTTTTGGGAATCGGCAGAAAACACGCCTGGGCGCTGACGAGCACCTTGCTGTCGCGCGGAGCCAGCAGGCTGTGCTTTTCGCCACGCCACGAAGCCGGGTTGGTCAGATACGAACGCGGATGGGCAAGAAAGTCATACAGCGAGATGCGCCGCAGGGGTTGCCCGTGGTGATTGCCCACAAGCAGGGTGAAGTCGCGCGGGTCGAGGTCACAGGTGAGGTCCCGGAAGTTGGGGTAGCGGATGACCGGCATGCAGGTGACTTGGAACTGTCTTGTAGTGGGGTCTTCAAAGCCGACCTGGATGGTCATGTCGCTGATGTTGGGGCCGACGGCGGAGTTTTTGTAGCGTCCGGTGTCTTCCCAGGTGAGGTTGACGATGTCGAGGCCGTATTTTTGGGCCAGGGCAATGGCTTGGGCGTCTTGCACCATGCCGGCTGTGGCGGCAATGGCGCGCTGGTACTCCGCCGCTTCCTTCGGGGAAAGTTTCCGTCCCGGATCGGAAGCCGGTCGTGGAGTGGGCTGGGGTTCGGGTGGCAGGTCGTCAGCTTCAGGGGGCTGGGGGGTGGTGATGGGCACAGGAGTTGGTGAGGTGCGTTCCAGGTATCCGGCCACGGCTTCCTTCGGGGAAAGTTTCCGTCCCGGATCGGAAGCCGGTCGTGGAGTGGGCTGGGGTTCGGGTGGCAGGTCGTCAGCTTCAGGGGGCTGGGGGGTGGTGATGGGCACAGGAGTTGGTGAGGTGCGTTCCAGGTATCCGGCCACGGCTGCCGTGCCGATGGTAAGTCCGGCCAGGACAAGTGAAAACAGGCGCGTCATATTGGCTGACCTCCACGAAGTTGGGTGATATGCGGCGCTGTGGACGTATCACACGCCCAAAGGTTCCCAACCCAACGTCCTTGGTGTCAGCTTCCTGTGAGTAGACGGCTGCCCGGCCATTCTGCTATCAAGAATGTGCGCAAAAGTGCGCACGGTTCTCTTCCTGCCCCGACGTGTCCTGTTGACCACCGTCGTATCTGACAGGCGTGACTTTCCCGACTACGGCGGGGACGGTCCCCGCCGCAGCGCCGCCATTGCTGGACGGACTCGCCACGGGTAGGGCAGTTTCGGTTGCCAGCCGTTTCAGGTTCAGCGCCGCATTGAGGTCACGGTCATGGTGCGCACCACATTGAGCACACACCCATGTTCGCTCTCTCAATGTCAGCGCCTCGTTCTTCCAGCCACAGATGGAGCACAGTCGGCTACTTGGATACCAGCGATCAGCGATGGTAAGACGAGTACCGTAGCGCCGGGCCTTGTATTCCAACTGCGAGCGCAACATCCCAAAACCCACGTCAGAGATGGCGCGGGCGAGTTTCTCGTTCTGCAGCATCCCTTTGACGTTTAAATCCTCGATCACCAACGCTTGGTTTTCGCGGCAGAGTCGAGTCGTGAGCTTGTGGGTGAAATCCGCTCGGATATTGGCAATGCGGGCATAGAGCCTTGCCAATATCGCAGCGGACTTCTGCCGGTTGTTCGATACCGGCAGGCGCGTTCCTTCAGGCAGGCGGGCATGGCGTTCAAATCCGGCTGCCTTCCTGGCGGCTTCCAGCTTGCGGCTGAGACGTCGGCTACGGTTTTCCAGACGGCGCAGCGCTGCTTTGAGTGGCTTTGGCGCCTCGATGACTTCACCGCTGGAGATCGTTGCGGCAGCCTTGATGCCCAAGTCGATGCCGTTGACCTCGTGCGACGTGCGACGCCGATAGAATTGCGCATCAGGCACCTCGACCTGTATGGCCACAAACCAACGATCCGCGGTGCGGGAAACCGTTGCGCCCAAAATCCTGCCCGCGAAGCGCAGCTCCTCGGTCATGGCGACTTCACCGATCCTGGGCAGACGGATCGTCTTGCCTTCCAGGGTGAACTTGTCGTTGGCAACATAAAAGCTGTCGCGGCAACGGCCCTTTTTCTTGAGCCGTGGCTCGTGCGCTTCTTTGCCCTCCTTGAGGTCGGCGAAGAACCGTTCCCATGCTTTGGCGAGATTCCTGAACGGCTGGGCGTGGGCATCCCGGTGAATGTCTTGCAACCAAGGCCGACCGTTCTCATCGAGCCACTGCGGGTCGGTGTACTTGATGGCGTTGAACTGTTTTTTGAGCGCCAGGGCGTTTGGCCTGCCGCCTGCTGCGTATTGCCTGTTCCACTCATTGAGCGCCCAGTTCCAAACACGCCGCGCCGTGCCGCAGGCGCGCTTGAAGTAGTCCACTTGCTCAGGAGTCGGACAAAGAGCGATCTTGTGGGTTGGTTGCATTGTTGGGCCTTTTTGACGTCATTCGCATCCTGTTTCAGCGCTTCATCCAACTTCTTTCGATAGTTCCTCAAACCGTATAGCCGGGACGAAAAACAGTGCACGATGGTCATCAAGTCTTGCACCATTTCCTGTTCGGGAGACAGCCGTTCCTGGTTGAGGACCAGCACTTCGCAGCCATGGGTTTGGGCGTAATGTTCGAACCACTCAAAGCCGAAACGGGTGAGGCGGTCCCGGTGAGCGAGGATCAGCATCCTGACTTCCCGTCGCCCGATCTCGTCCATAAGGGCCAGAAACCGCTTGCGCCTGAAGTTCAGCCCGCCGCCCACTTCCTCGATAAACCCGACCCCCGCCAATCCCTTCGCCACCACGAACTCCTCCAGCACTTTGCGCTGATCCGCCAGGTCCGGCTTCTGCACCGCACTCGATACCCGACAGTAGGCGACAAGCTTTGTTGGCGCGTGGTTGGCCTGCCGCAAACCGATGAACTCACGGATCTGCGTCTCAGTGTAGAGGCGGCGGTTGCTGTCCGTTCGGGCCACCGGAATCAGCCTTCCTTCGCGTTCCCAACGCTGCAACGTCCCCAACGCTGCAACGTCTTGACCGGGACACCAAGGAGTTTTGCCGCCTTGCCTGTGCTTATAGTGCTTTCCATGAGCATTATTATACACTACCGCGTACTATACGGCAAGCTAGAGTCCGGCTCCGCCGGACAGGTTTCGCTGGGCTTGAAGTACGTGACGGTTCCATCCCGCCGGCCACGAATAACAACATCGGGCAGGGCGTTGACGAGGGTACGATACTGCTGTTCACGTTCGCGGAGTGCCGCTTCATGACGCGCCGCGCGCAATAAATAGTACAAGCGGCGTTCAAGCAGCCTGAGATTGACCGGCTTGGGAATGAAGTCAGTAACTCCAGCTTCAAAGGCTTCAACAATGACCGGCTCGATGTCGTAGGCCGTCAACAACAGAATGGGCAGGGGTTGGCCCTCCGCGAGTTGGCGAATCTGCCGACACACATCCAGTCCCGAGCCATCGGGCAGCATGGCGTCGAGCAGCAGGGCATCCGGCAGCCCAGGCTGTATGCACGTCAGCGCCTCGCTAACATTCGACGCGCTGATGACTTGGTAGCCCTGCTGCTCCAGAAAGAACCGGAGCAGCCGCTGCTGCACAGCATCATCCTCAACAACCAGAATCGTCATGGGTGAATCGGAGCGCATATTGGACAGAATGTTTCGCTGTGGAGTGTAGCACGCAGCGGTGGATTGGTTTTTCACGTCCGAATGGCATTTCTGATGTGGAGGCTGGCGTTATGTTTCAGCGTCTGAGTTGGTGGTTGGCTGTACTGTCCGTCTGGCTGGTTTGTCTGGGCGGGTGTGGCACATGGGCGGCCCCGCCTGGTGGAATTGCGTCCCGTTCCGCCGTGGACACGCCTGCGGCCACAGAAACCTTTGAGCAAGTGCGCACCAAGGGCTTCAATGCGCTCTACAACCTCGACTACCGTGGGGCGTGGGCGGCTTTTGAACAACTCACCCGGATTGACCCGACGCATCCAGCCGGCTACCTCTACCTGGCCAACTGTATGTGGGCTGAAAAGCTCTACCGTACGCGCCGCCTGCAGGCGACAACCTACGCTGGCGAGACCTTTTTTGCCGACACGAAAGACGCTTTCGACAAGGACTTTGACCGCCGCCTCCGCGAGGCTGTGGACCGTGCCTTGCACGTGGCGGATGCCCGTCTCCGGGAGAATCCGCGCGATACGGTGGCGCTCTACTACAAAGGCATGGCGCACGGTCTGCTGGCCGCTTACGAGGCCACCATTACACGGGCCTTTCTGGCGGCCCTGAGCCAGAGCAACAAGGCCGTTGCCCTGCACCGCGAGGTGCTCAAGCTCGATCCCGACTACGCCGACGCCAACCTCTCGATTGGCTTGTACAACTACGTGGTTGGCTCACTGCCGCTGCCGGTCAAGGTCATTGCGGCACTGGGCGGTGTGCGTGGTTCCAAAAAGCGGGGGCTGGCATTGGTGGCCAAAGCCGCCGACGAGGGACGGACCGCACAGGACGCGGCGCGGCTGCTGTTGATTGCACTCTACAAGCGCGAGAAACGATATGCGGATGCGATGTCTTACCTCGAAACGTTCACCCGTCAGTATCCGTCCAACTATGTTGCCCGTCTGGAGCTGGCCGACACGTTGGTGCGCCTGGGGCGTCTGGAGGAAGGCATGGCGCGCTTCGAGGAACTGACGAAAGAGGATGCGGCCAGCCCTTACCGTGATGCCATCCACTACCAGTTTGCCGATGTGTTGTTTTCGGTCGGCCGGGTGGCCGAAGCCGTGCCGCATTTTCGCAGGGTGCTGACACTTCCCAACGCCAATGCCGACCTGGCGACGCTGGCGCAGTTGCGACTGGGTGAAGCGCATGACGCGCTGGGGCAACGGGCCGCGGCCGTGCAGGCGTACCGGGCTGTTCTCAAGCGGCCGAATGTCTTTGATGTCCACGCCCGGGCGCAGGCACACCTGAAAAAGCCCTATGTGGCCACAACGGCGGCTGTGTCGCCGGTTTCCCCGGATGAGGCAGAAGAAAGCCAGCCATGACCCACAAAAAGCCCTTTCTGCCGGAAAAGATGTGTCCCGTGTGCGGTCGGCCTTTTCGTTGGCGCAAAAAATGGCGCAACACCTGGGAGCAGGTCATCTATTGCTCGCACGCCTGCGCCGGACGCAAACGCCCGGAAGGATTATCTTCCGGCGCGGGCGCGAGAAAAGGGCAAAGAGGTGAAACGTAAGCCTGACTATGCCTTGGCTGCGGAGCTGCGGAGCAAGGATTGGAACAACCATCACTCTATTTGAAAGGCATTTTGGTAGCTCTGGAACGCAGCGGAAGATGTATTGCGGAAGATTCATTCGGTTGGAGCAAGCCGGTGCTGTTGCCGGATGTAGGTCAGCAGGTTGCGTGCGGCTATTTCCAAGGCGCGGTACACCAGCTCGAACCCTTCTTCACCACCGGCATAGGGATCGGGGACTTCAGCAATCCCGATGGCCGGTGCAAACTCCATCATCAGGAAGATTTTGTGTTCACAGCCGCGCGGACACAGGGAGCGCAGGTAGGCATGGTTGGTGCGATCCATAGCCACGAGGTAGTCAAACTGGTGAAAATCATCCCGCCAGACTTCCCGCGACCGCAGACCGCTGATGTCAATGCCGCGCTTGAGTACCGTCCGCTGGGCGCGTGGGTCGGGCGGTTCGCCAACCCGCATCGGCGAAACGGCGGCGGAGTCCGTTTCAATCTGGTCAGAGAGTTTGGCTTCGGCCACAAGGTGGCGAAAAATCCCTTCGGCCATCGGGGAGCGACAGATATTGGCTGTGCAGACAAACAAAACGCGAATGGTCATCGTGGTTTCCAAAAAGGTATAGGGAATATCGGAACTTGATATGGAGAGCATCGCAATTGCAAGTGGGGGGACAGTCCATCGGTTGTTGGCTGCGACGCGCCGGTTGCCCGTGCTGTTGCCTTTTCTGCTGTCCCTGCTGGCCGGGAGCGCTGCTTTACCGCCACAGACCACACCTGCACCGGAAGCCGGCGAGCGGCTGCGGGCCGCTGCGCTGCAAGCTGGCGTGCCTTTTCCGCTCAAGGCGGTCTCCCTGCGGGTGTACAAGTCATTGCGGCGGCTTGAACTATGGTCCGGCCAAACCTGTGTCAAGGCTTATACTGTCGCTCTCGGTGCAGAACCAGAGCTGGACAAGGTCCGCGAAGGTGACCACCGCACGCCGGTCGGTACGTTTTATGTCTGCACCCGCAATGATCGCAGCCGGTTTCACCTGTTTCTGGGGTTGAGCTATCCGAATGAGGAAGACGCTGAACGGGGGCTGCGGGATGGCCTCATCAACCGTCGCCAGTACCGTGCCATCCGGCAGGCACAGCAGCAGCAGGTGCGTCCGCCGTGGAACACACCCCTGGGCGGGGAAGTCGGCATTCACGGAGGCGGGACGGGCAGTGACTGGACGTGGGGCTGCGTGGCGTTGAGCAACGACGACATCGAGGAACTGTGGCTGGCCTGCCCGCTCAAAACGCCGGTGACGATCCATCCCTGAGCCATCGTCCGGGTTGACTTTCTGCTCTGTGTCGCCAAGCTTAGCGGCAGCATTGACCGGCAACGCCCAGACTCCATTTGCACGACCCATCGGGAGTTCGTATGTCTTTTGGTTTCCTTCGTCCGCTGGCGCCGGTGTGGCGTCACGGCTGGCGTCAGACCTGTCGGCGCTGGCCCGTGCTGATCGGTTTGTGGTATGTCCTGCTGCTGACCACCGCCTGTCAGAAGCAGGAAGCGATTGTCACTGTGCTGACGGAGACGGAAGCCAACGAAATCATTGCGGTACTCCAGGACCGGGGCATCGAGGCCAAAAAGGAAGCGGCCGGCGGCGAAGACCAGAAGGGCTGGCGCATTCTGGTTGTCGAGGACGCCTTTGCCTCCGGGAAAGCGGCGCTGGCTATTCGCATCCTGCAGGAACTGGGGCTGCCGCGCCCGACCGGGACAGGGCTTGGTGAGGATACCGGCGGGGGGACGTTTGGCGGGTTGTCGCCGACGGCCGAGGAAGCCAGGAAAATCAAACAGATCAAGACGGAAATTGAGCGCCAGTTGCGCCAGTTGCCCGATGTGGCGCGGGTGAGCGTCAACATCGTACTGCCGGAAAAAGACATCGCCAGCTTGCAGCCCACTCCCGCCAAGGCCTCGGTGCTGCTGGTGACAACCGCGGCCGAAACCCGTTTCAAGGAAGAGGATGTCCGGCGCCTGGTGACGGGCGGTGTCCCCAACTTGGATGCCAACAATGTCGTCGTCACGATTTTCCACGAGCCGCCACGCCAGCTTCAGACACAACTGGCCGACATCGAGAAGCGCGCCAAGGTCAACAAACTCATTGCCTTTGTCAGTATTTCCGTTGCATTGATTGCTTTGGGCCTGGGTGGGCTGCTGTTTTATGTCAAACGGCGTCAGGCAACGCCGGCCGCGGCGGAAGCCCCGGCCGCAGCCGAGGGCAGCGAGCGCAAGCAGCTTCAGGCCTGAAACTTCAGGCCTGAAAGAAGCCGGTTGAGTGTCTAACTGATCCTGCCCGGTACGGGCATCGCTTCCAGCCAGGGCGTAAAATCATCAGGCGGCGGCGCGCAGAAGTGCATCGGGCGTTTTTCGAGCGGATGCCAGAGTTTCACTTCGGCGGCATGCAGCATCTGCCGGGGCGCACTGCGGCCGGTTTCAGCCGTCAAGTTCTGGTTGGCCCGCCGGCCATAGACCGTATCGCCCAGGATGGGATAGCCCAGGTGGGCGGCGTGGATGCGTATCTGGTGCGTCCGGCCCGTCAGGGGCTGAAACTGCACCAGTGCCCACTGCGGCCCACACCACAGCACAGTGAAACTGGTCTGCGCCGGTTTGCCATCCGGCAGGACGCGCCAGCGCGGCCACAGGGACGGCGACCGTCCAATCGGAGCGTCAATCGTTCCAGTCTCGGCATCGGGATGACCCACCACCAGCGCCAGGTAGGTTTTGGCGATGTCGCCGGCCTGAAACAGCGGTGCAAAGGCCCGCGTGCCACGGTCATTTTTGGCCACCAGCACCAGACCTGACGTGTCGCGGTCCAGCCGGTGAAGCAGCATCGGGCGGTTGGTTCCAGTGGAAAATGCCGGATAGGTGAGCAGGCGGTTGAGCAGCGTCCCGGTGCGTTCTTTGGGCGTCGGATGGGAGAGCATCCCCGGCGGCTTGGCGACGACGAGCAGCACATCGTCTTCGTACACCACCGGCAGGGTGAAGTCGGCGGCTGGCAGGCGGACGTGCGGCGGCGCAACGAGTTGCCAGCGGACGCGGTCGCCGGCGCGCAGTCGCCAGCCGGCGGTGCGCGGGCGGGCGTTGACCCGGATTTGCCCTTCGGCTACCGCCCGGCGAATGGCCGTCAGGGGCCATTCGCCGAGTTGAGCCCGTACAAACTCGTCCAGGCGTTGCCAGTGTGCCGTTGGTGGAACGGTCACTTCCGCTTCCAGCCGCAGCTCGCTCATCGCCACCGCCCCACGATGGGAATGTCGCCCGGACTGCCGTAGTTGACCTGAATATCGGCAAAGCCAGCGCTGTTAGAGTTGCGCAGGAAAAAAACACCCTGGCGGTAAACCCCAATGCTATCAAAACCTTTGCCTGTCCAGTCGCCAGCTACAGGGATGTCCCCGGCCTGACCATAGAAAAAGTCGCTGTCGGCAAAGCCGGAGGTGTTGCTGTTGCGGATGTAGCAGAAACCGTTCGAGGGGCGGAAACAGCCGACAGTTGTCGTACGGTTGCCGTCCCAGTCGCCGACAATCGGCAGGTCGGTCGGAGTGCCGTAGTTCACTATGATGTCGGGATTCCCGGCACTGTTGGAATTGCGCAGGAAAAATGTCCCGTTGCGATAGACGCCGATGGTATCCACCCCATCGCCATCCCAGTCGCCGGCCAGGGGAATGTCCCCTGCGCTGCCATACGCGAACGACAGGTCGGCAAAGCCCGGGGAATTGCTGTTTTTGAGGAAAAAGGTGCCGTTGCGGAAAATGCCGACCGTGTCAATGCCATCCCCGTTCCAGTCACCGGCAATCGGGCGGTCGCCCGCCTGGCCATAGAAGAAGCTGTTGTCGGCAAAGCCCGGCGTGTTGCTGAAGCGCTGATAGACAAAGCCATCCGAAGGACGGAAGCAGCCGACCGTGGAAGGCGGCGGTGGTGGCGCACCACCAGTGACATTGAGTGACATCTGATAGGTGTTGCGCGTGTCGTTGAACAGGAAGACCCGCAGGAAAAAGAGGTTGGCCGGGCCAGTGTTGGTGAAATCAATGGTTTCACTGTTGCTGGTCGAGTTGGAGATAGCAATAGGCTGGGATTCCTGGTTGCGGTAAAGCTGCATGTTAATATCGCCGAAGTTGTGCGTGAAGTTGATCGTTGCGAGGATGCGTGCGCCGGTTGTGGCCTGAATGGCATACCAGTCTTCGGAAACTTCCTTGACGACGAGGTTATTGGCGTTGACGGGCAGGGTGACGAAGCGCGCCTCGGCCCGGGAGTTGTTTGGCTCAAAGGCATCATCCGAGCCGCCGTCAAGGAAGCTGTTGATGCTGGGGGCAAAGACGGAAAACTTGCCGTAGTTGTCAAACCGTTGGCTGGGTGGCACACCGCAGGCGGCCGGCCCGCAGCTCAGCACGCCGATGAGAAAGCTGCCTTGGCTGGTTGAGTACCAGATGCCGGAGCCGCTCGAACCGGGTTCTGTGACGCCCTGATTCCAGTTGACCCGGTAGCCGCCCTGCAATCCGGTACTGCCGCCACAGTTGGTGTTTTGCCCGGCGAGTGTGCCCAGCGACCGCCGCAGGAAAGAGAGTTGGGGCTGGGAAATGGGCGTCCCCCCATCCGGGTGGTGCAGGGCAAACACGTTTGTACCATCCGGGCGTGGATTGATGTCCCATCCGGCGTGGAACAGGTTGCGCGGAATGACGCCGAGAATTTCAAGCAGCGTGTGGTCGCTCGGCGCGTTGGTTTGGAGCAGCGTCGCTCCGGTCGGGGAACGGAAAAAGTTGCTGCTGACAACGCCGCTGTTGCAGGCCGTGGTGCGGTAGAACCAGAATGCCTGCACGCTCTGGGCTTCGGCTGCTGTACTGACACAGTGGTTGGCCGTCAAAAAGAAGGGTGCAAAGTCGTTGCTGCGCGTGGCAAGGACTGTCCCGGTACAGACGGATGTGCCGCCACTGGTCTGAAAGACAATGCGCGCCACGCTGTCTTTTTCCGGTTCAGGTCCGCACATGGCGTCGAGATTGCAGGCCCCGGCTTCGGGCCCGCTGCCCTCCACCTTGCCGGTTGTCTTGACCGTCGGGGGCAGGGGACTGTCCCAGATGTGCGCCACTTCCGTCACCCGGAAAGGCGCTGTCCGCCCGGCCGGTGCAAGCCATTCGACCACAGCGGTCTCTCCGGCCAGGACATCCGTCCAGAACTCGCCACTGCCGAACGGTCCCCTGCCGGTGTAGGGTCCTGAAACGGTATTGTCAGCAGCGCCATACACGTAGAGTTCAGCGCCCGGTGGCAGGTCAACGCCCTCGAAGTGCAGACGCAGGGCTGCGGCACGGGGCGAAGTCAGGGCAGCGGCATAGCCGGTCAGCATGTCGCCGCCGGTTTTGGAGCGCACGGTGCCCAACTGGCGTGGTTGTGCCAGCCAGTCCTCCCGCACGGAACGGTTGGCGCCAATTTGATTTGGGGCAATGGACAAACCTTCAGTGGTAAAGGGTGGCAGTTGGCGGGCCAGCGCCGCACAGGTTGCCGCAGAAAGGCGTTCGCCGAGCAGGCGCAGGCTGGGCGGGGCGGCTGGACGAAGATGGTTTTCCCCCCGGTTGGCAACCGGAAGCTGGATCGCCAGCGGTGACGGGACAGTGGCTGACTGGGTGGCCGCCGGCCGGGGCGACAAGCCCAAAAACAGCGCGCCGGCCAGCATACAGATGCCAGGGATGACCCAGCGGAAATGTTGTCGCGGCATGACAAGCTCCTTTCAGGGTCTGCCGTCGGAAGCCGACAGCAGCAAAAGGTGAAGTGGGACGCAGGTCAAGCGTACCTGTCTGGTCGGCGATGTTTTTAGCAAGGTGATGTTACAGTTGTGAGCCCCCAGCTTCAGTTGTCCGGGTTGTCCGTCAGGCGGGTGGCAATGGCTTCGGTAAACTCGGTGGTGGTCGCCGTACCGCCCAGATCGGGTGTTTTGATGCCGTCTTCACCCAAAACCGCAAACAGGGCCGCCTCGATGCGGTCAGCCGCCTGGTTTTCCTCGATGTAGCGCAGCATCATGGTGGCGCTCAGGATCATGGCCGTCGGGTTGGCCAGCCCGCGACCGGCAATGTCCGGGGCGCTGCCGTGGACGGCCTCAAAGACCGCCATGCCGTCCCCGATGTTGGCGCCCGGCACCACACCCAATCCGCCGACCAGTCCCGTGGCCAGGTCGGAGAGAATGTCGCCGTAGAGGTTTTCCATCAGCAGAACGTCATAGCGTTCCGGGTGCATCACAAGCTGCATGCACATGTTGTCCACAATTTTTTCTTCGGGCTGCACTTCCGGGTAGTGCTGGACGACCTTGCGGAAGCAGTCCAGAAACAGCCCGTCCGAAAGTTTCATGATGTTGGCCTTGTGGACGACCGTGACTTTCCGGCGGCCGTGCTTGCGGGCGTAATCGCAGGCAAACCGGGCAATGCGGGTCGAGGCGCGCTCGGTGATGACCTTGAGGCTTTCCACAACGCCGGGGACGACAACGTGTTCCAGCCCGGAGTACAGGTCTTCAGTGTTTTCGCGCACAACGACCAGATCAACGTTCTCATAGCGCGTTCTGACGCCGGGAATGCTTTTGACCGGCCGGACGTTGGCATAGAGGTCGAGCGCCTTGCGCAGCCCGACGTTGACGCTGGTAAAACCGCCGCCGACCGGTGTCGTCACCGGCCCCTTGAGCGCCACCCGTGTGCGGCGAATGGAAGAAAGCAGGGCGTCGGGGAGGGTCGTTCCGTGTTCGGCCAGGGCCTGTGCGCCGGCCGGGAAGCGTTCCCAGGTGATGTCCACGCCGGCCGCGCTCAACACGCGCAGCGTCGCAGCCGTGACTTCCGGGCCGATGCCATCCCCCGGAATAAGCGTAACGAGGTGTTTCATGGGGTTGCCCCTTCGACTGGATTGGCGACAGCGAAGGTAACTTTGTCGTATATCTCCGCCAGCGGCAACTGGCAGCCAATCGAAGTCAGCATCAGCACAGCGGTCAGGTCGCTTGTCTCGTGAAGCAGCCAGCACCCGTCGGCCTGGCGGGTGTGGTGTTCGACACAGGGCGCGGTCTGGGCCACCACGAGGTATTCCTGCAACGACGCGAGCCGGCGGTACTGGGCAAACTTGCCGCCCCGGTCGTAGTCCGGCGTCGAATCCGAAAGCACTTCAACGATGAGGATGGGGTTGAGAATCGTGTCCCGGTGGTCATCCGCGTAAACAGGTTCGCCACACACCACGACCACATCCGGGTAGAAGTAGTTGCCGGCCGGAGTCCCGACCCGTAAATCCGAAGCGTGAACTGTACAGTCGCGCCCCTTGAGGCGTTGCCGCAGCTCTGCCGCAATGTTGGTGGCGATGAGCGAGTGCCGGAGGGTTGCGCCCGACATGGCAAATACCTCGCCGGCGACGTACTCGCTTTTGTACGTCGCCCGGCGTTCGGCGGCCAGGTATTCGTCCGGTGTCAGACGGATGTGCGGCAGGCTCGACATCGGGTTTACTGCTATCAAGAATGTGCGCAAAAGTGCGCACGGTTCTCTTCCTGCCCCGACGTGTCCTGTTGACCACCGTCGTATCTGACAGGCGTGACTTTCCCGACTACGGCGGGGACGGTCCCCGCCGCAGCGCCGCCATTGCTGGACGGACTCGCCACGGGTAGGGCAGTTTCGGTTGCCAGCCGTTTCAGGTTCAGCGCCGCATTGAGGTCACGGTCATGGTGCGCACCACATTGAGCACACACCCATTTTCGGTCTCTCAATGTCAGCGCCTCATTCTTCCAGCCACAGATGGAGCACAGTCGGCTGCCTGGATACCAGCGATCAGCGATGGTAAGATGAGTGCCGTAGCGCCGGGCCTTGTATTCCAACTGCGAGCGCAACATCCCAAAACCCACGTCAGAGATGGCGCGGGCGGGTTTCTCGTTCTCCAGCATCCCCTTGACGTTTAAATCCTCGATCACTAACGCTTGGTTTTCGCGGCAGAGTCGAGTCGTGAGCTTGTGGGTGAAATCCGCTCGGATATTGGCCATGCGGGCATAGAGCCTTGCCAATATCGCAGCGGACTTCTGCCGGTTGTTCGATACCGGCAGGCGCGTTCCTTCAGGCAGGCGGGCATGGCGTTCAAATCCGGCTGCCTTCCTGGCGGCTTCCAGCTTGCGGCTGAGACGTCGGCTACGGTTTTCCAGACGGCGCAGCGCTGCTTTGAGCGGCTTTGGCGCCTCGATGACTTCACCGCTGGAGACCGTTGCGGCAGCCTTGATGCCCAGGTCGATGCCGTTGACCTCGTGCGACGTGCGACGCCGATAAAATTGCGCATCAGGCACCTCGACCTGTATGGCCACAAACCAACGATCCGCGGTGCGAGAAACCGTTGCGCCCAAAATCCTGCCCGCGAAGCGCAGCTCCTCGGTCATGGCGACTTCACCGATCCTGGGCAGACGGATCGTCTTGCCTTCCAGGGTGAACTTGTCGTTGGCAACATAAAAGCTGTCGCGGCAACGGCCCTTTTTCTTGAGCCGTGGCTCGTGCGCTTCTTTGCCCTCCTTGGCGAAGAACCGTTCCCATGCTTTGGCGAGATTCCTGAACGGCTGGGCGTGGGCATCCCGGTGAATGTCTTGCAACCAAGGCCGACCGTTCTCATCGAGCCACTGCGGGTCGGTGTACTTGATGGCGTTGAACTGTTTTTTGAGCGCCATGGCGTTTGGCCTGCCGCCTGCTGCGTATTGCCTGTTCCACTCATTGAGCGCCCAGTTCCAAACACGCCGCGCCGTGCCGCAGGCGCGCTTGAAGTAGTCCACTTGCTCAGGAGTCGGACAAAGAGCAATCTTGTGGGTTAGTTGCATTGTTGGGCCTTTTTGACGTCATTCGCATCCTGTTTCAGCGCTTCATCCAACTTCTTTCGATAGTTCCTCAAACCGTATAGCCGAGACGAAAAACAGTGCACGATGGTCATTAAGTCTTGCACCATTTCCTGTTCGGGAGACAGCCGTTCCTGGTTGAGGACCAGCACTTCGCAGCCATGGGTTTGGGCGTAATGTTCGAACCACTCAAAGCCGAAACGGGTGAGGCGGTCCCGGTGAGCGAGGATCAGCATCCTGACTTCCCGTCGCCCGATCTCGTCCATAAGGGCCAGAAACCGCTTGCGCCTGAAGTTCAGCCCGCCGCCCACTTCCGCGATAAACCCGACCCCCGCCAATCCCTTCGCCACCACGAACTCTTCCAGCACTTTGTGCTGATTCGCCAGGTCCGGCTTCTGCGCCGCACTCGATACCCGACAGTAGGCGACAAGCTTTGTTGGCGCATGGTTGGCCTGCCGCAAACCGATGAACTCACGGATCTGCGTCTCAGTGTAGAGGCGGCGGTTGCTGTCCGTTCAGGCCACCGGAATCAGCCTTCCTTCGCGTTCCCAACGCTGCAACGTCTTGACCGGGACACCAGGGAGTTTTGCCGCCTTGCCTGTGCTTATGGTGCTTTCTATGAGCATTATTACACACTATCGCGTACTATACGGCAAGCTAGAGTCCGGCTCCGGCTCAGGCAGGGAAAACGTTTCGAGGGAATGGTTCAGAACTCGATGCCAATCTGCGCCACGACGCGCCGGGTGGTGAAGGGATGCTTGACTTCGCGCATTTCTGTCACCAGGTCGGCCATCTCGATGATTTCGGGCGGCGCATCCCGTCCGGTCAGAATGACGTGCATGTGCGGCGGACGGTTCTGGATGGCTTCGATGACTTCGGCAGTGGTGAGCCAGCCGAAGGTGAAGGCGTAGGTGATTTCGTCCAGTGCTACGATGTCGTATTCCGGCGACTGGAGTTTGGCCTTGCAGATTTCCCAGGCGCGGCGGGCCGTCTGCCGGTCGCGTTCGGGGTCATTGGTGTCCCAGGTGAAGCCGTCGCCGAGCGGCAGAATTTCAAAGCCCAGCTTTTGGGCGCTCTGAATTTCGCCGTAGATGCCAAACCGTGGGTCTTCGGTCGTCTTGATGAATTGCAGCATGATGACCTTGAAGCCGTGGGCGACGGCGCGCATCAGAGTTCCCAGTGCGGCTGTGGTTTTTCCTTTGCCGTGACCGGTGTTGACGATGACGAGGGGAACGCGCTTGCGCTTTGCCGCGCGCGCTTCCGGGGTGGGTGTGTCCGATGGGGTCATACGGTGGTGTGTGCCGGAGGGGTGGATTCAGGAAAAATGGGGGTGGGGCGTCCGTCGTCGCTCATCGCCACATATACCACATCAGCTTCAGTCACGCGCACGACGGTGTTCGGTTCACGCATCCGCTCGGCATCCACCGTGACACGTATGGTGATGGATGTGCGCCCAATCTTTTCAACCTGGGCGTAGAAGCTCACGGTGTCACCCACGTACACCGGCGCGACAAAGACCACTTCGCGCATGGCGACGGTGACGTACCGATGCACAGCAATGCGGCGGGCTTCGATGGCACCGGCGAGGTCAATGTAACTCAGAATGACGCCACCGAAAATCGTGCCCAGCGCGTTGGTGTCGCGGGGCAGCATGGTTGTCCGAATGGCCGGGGTTGCCGGAAGGGTTCGTTCGGGCATGGGTTGCAAGCCACCGGGAGAAGTGGGGAGACGCGCCGCAAGCTAGTCCATTCATTGAAACCCGGTCAACGGTTGGTTAGCATCGGCTCCCCTATGCGCTTTTTTCATTCACTGCTTGTGCTGTGGTTGGCGGGATGGGTGGTGGGCCTCTGGCTGCCAGTGCAGGGGCAGGACCGCTACCTGGCTGATTTGACGAGTCCCGACCGGCGCACACGTCAGCGCGCCGCCGTGGCACTGGGCGACCGCCGGTTGCAGGCGGCCGTCCCGGCGCTGCTGGAGGTGCTCAGGAACGATCTTGACCCACAGGTGCGGGCCGAAGCCGCCGTGGCGCTGGGGAAAATCAAGGACCCACAGACGCTTCCACCGCTCATCGAGGCCCTGCGCGAGCCGGACGCCGACGTACGGCGGGCCGTACTGCGCGCCCTGCTGCTGTTTTACATCGAGGAAGACATCGAGTTTGTCTTCGCGCGCCGGCGCGGATTAGACCGGTTCAATCCCTTTCTGGAAACTGACGATCTGACCATGGTTCTGCCGGGTACGGAGGTTGCTCCGGCTGTCCTGCAGGCCTTGGCTGACGCCATGCGCGATGACGCCCGGGTGGACAACCGGCGGGCGGCCGTGCGGGCGCTGGGCGTTTTGCGGGGCGAGAGCATGGTGAGCGCCATGGTCGAGGCGCTGGGCGATGCCGACCTGCGTGAGGACATTTTCCGCGTACTGGCAAAGTTTGGCCGTCCTGAATATGGCCTGCACGTTTTGCCCTATCTGGATGACCCGGATGCCAACGTGCGTCAGGAGGCCGTCAGGACGCTGGGGCGGCTGCGGACCCGTGAGGCGGTGACGCCGCTGATGGCGCGCTACCGTGCTGCCCGGCCCGGACGGGATGCCGACCAGCAGACGCGGATTCTCGCGGCCCTGGCGCGCATTGGCGATCCGATGAGCGAGTCTGTTTTCAGGGAAAACCTCGACCATCCAAGTGCGGAGCGCCGCCGCTTTGCCGCCGAAGGGCTGGGACGCTGTGAGGCTACGGCCTACTTGGATGAGCTTTCCAACCGCCGTCTCGCCGAGAAGGACGAACGGGTACGGCTGGCGCAGGCGTTTGCGCTCTACCGGCTGGGACGCCGGGAGTTTCTGCAGGATGTGATAAGGCAGCTTGACTCACGCCGGTATGGGGAGCAGGCCGAAAGCTACCTGCTTTCACTGACGCGGACGGCCGATCTGCATCCCTACCTGCGCATAGCCGGACCACGTGGCACAGAGCGGATGCTGCGCGCGCTGGGACAGGTAGGGACACGCGATGATCTTCCGGCGTTGCGTCCATTCCTCAGTGACCGTGACCGCCGGATTGTCAATGCTGCCAACCGTGCCATCCGGCAGATTGAGACCCGTGCCGGTGCTGTTCGTGACTAGTGACCAGTAAATAGTGATTGGATGTGGTGAAGGGTGGCCAGTCCGGGTGCTTTTGGTTTTCGGGTTGCGGACGAAAACGACTTGGGCTATAAACACTGACTTTTGGATCTGCGCGGGAAGCGAGGTGAGATGTCATGGCCAAGGTTTGTCAAGTGACCGGAAAGCGCCCGATGTCGGGCCACAACGTATCGCACGCGAACAACCGTACGAAGCGGCGTTTTCTGCCCAACCTGCAACGGCAGCGGTTCTGGGTGCCGAGTGAAAACCGGTGGGTACGGCTGCGTCTTTCGGCGCGCGCCATCAAAACCATCAACCGGTATGGGATTGAGTACGTTCTGAAAAAAATGCGGGAAGAGGGCAAGAAAATCTGACGCAGGAAAAGCCCAGCTTGCGGAGGACTTTCCCGGCTGCTTCTTCCGCCTGAAAACCAAAAACCGCTGCGCCAGGTGATGTTCCCTTGCGCAGCGGTTTTTGCGTCATACGAAACCCACTGCCGTCAACAACCGGTCAGACGCCAACACCATCGTTGTGTCCCGGAAGCCAGTTGTCAGCTTCCCGCTCGCGCTTCCTGATTTTGCATCAGAATGTCACGTATTTCGCCGGGGCGATGCGCCACTGCCCACCGCCAGCGTCCGAATTCTCCGTGCGTGTTCACAGCCTGGCACCATTCGTCCAGATAGTGGCGTTTGACTTTATCCTGCTCGGTATCCTGCCCCTTCGTTTCAAGTACCAGCATGTCGCCGTTGGCAAGCCGCACAAGAAAATCTGGCCGGTACTTCCGCACCACGCCACGATAGACGTAGAACACCTCAAAGCCCAAGTGGTCATTCTTGACCCAAGCGGCCACCGCGTCGCTGTCATCGAGCACGAAGGCGTCCGATGCCTCCCATGTGCTGTCGTAGACACAGACGTTGATGTGCGACCGGCGCGTGCGCTCGCACGGCTTGCCGGTATACCAGGGGCGCATGCCACCTGTTGATCGGATCGGGTGGTCGCGATCAAACACCGGCACGAGTTTCTCAGTGTTCTCCTGCTGCACCGCCTCCCAGAGGTGTTGGACGACCCGCGACATGTTGAGCGTGATGATCAAGCGCCGGCCCAGTTCGTCCTGATAAAACAGCGGCGGCGAAATCGAGATACGGTCTGACCGAATGAACTGCTCAACGATCCGCACCAACTGCGCCAGCAAGACCTCGCGGCTGCCCTGCCAGGTATGTTTCATCTGGTCGAAGACGTCCCGGGCGGTCTCGAAGATGATCCGCTGGGTGCGAAACTCTTTTGCAAGGCGCTCCAGTTCGATGCGCTCGATCCTGGTCACATCGGGCTTGCCTTCGAGGATCGGCGCCAGCTCGGCCACCTGCGCCGTCTGTGCCGCGTCCAGCTCCAGCGGACGCACTTTCGACCAATCCAGCGTCAGCCTAGGTTGAAACACGCGCTCGATGCGCACCACGTTCGGCCAGCGGATTTCAAACTCGGCCTTGGCAGGGTCTGGCTCAACGGCGGTCTTGGGCGTGGGGGGAGGTGGCGGGCCGCCTGCAGTGCTTTCGTGCGGCAGGAACGTGAACGGCACGCCGAAGATATTGACATACTCCGGCTCGAACAGGCCCGTCTCCGGGTTCACCTCGTAGGACGTGCGCCGTAAGCCGCGCCCCACCACCTGTTCGCACAAGAGCTGGCTGGTGAAGGCGCGCAGGCCCATGATGTGCGTGACCGTCTTGGCGTCCCAGCCCTCGCTCAGCATGCCGACGGAGATAACGTTCTGAATCTTCTCGCCGGGCTGTCCAGCTTTGCCCACTGTGTCCACAGTCTGGCGCAGCAGCTCCGCCTTTTGGGCAGCCGTGAGTGAGCTGTGGCGAGTGGATGGTTGGGCTTCCTCTGATGCCGCTTCTTCATCACCATCTGCTATCCACTGTCCACTACCCACTATATTGACTTCCTCCTTCTCTTCTGCCTCATCCAGCACCTTCGAGTCAATGTGCAAGATTCGCTCCGGGTCGCACAGCTCCTCAATGCGGATGCGCCGCGAGTCGAAGGCGTGCTTGACCCGCGCCGCGGTTTCGGTGCGGTTACAGACGGTGATCATCACCGGCAGGGTGCGCAGCCCGGCCTCGCGCCACGCCTTCAACGTCTCTTGCCAGTCGTAGCCCAGCAAGTAGTAGGCGTTCAGCACCAGGTCGGGCAGCGGCTCCTCGGGGTTGGCCTGGCGGTTGAGGTCGTCTTTGACCTCCGGATCGTTGTAGATGTGATAAAGCCGCGACTTGTAGGTCTTGGCGTCCGGCACGGCGTCGTCGCGCACCACCACGCGCGGGGTCTTCACCAGCCCGGATTCAATCGCGTCGTTCAGCCCGAAGTCGCTGACGATCCAGCCAAAGAGTGACTCTTCGCTGCTCTTCTTTCCCGACGGTGTGAAAGGTGTGGCGGAGAAGTCATAACAGGTGAGAATGCCGCGCGAACGGTGCAGCCGGTCCAAGCCGCCGATCCACACCGTGGCCTCCTCGGCGCTGTCTTTCAGATCGCGCTGGCGCAGATACTTTCCTTCCGCCTCCCAGTTGACGCGCCAGGCGTGGTGGGCTTCGTCGTTGATCACCAGCAGGCTGTGGGCGTTCGCCATCTCGCCCAGCACCTCGCGCGTGTAGGCTTCGTCTCTCTTGGCGCCGCGCTTGTCCACGCTGCGCCGCTTCTTGATCTGCGCCTCGCTCTCCCAGGCCAGGGCGTGCCAGTTGCGAATCAGCACTTTGCCCTGCCGCAGCTTGTCCAGCAGGTCAGAGGGCACAATGTCGAACGCCTCGTAGTAGTTGCCCGCGCCCGCCGGTTCCAGAACGGCCAGCCGTTTCTTGACCGTCAGCCCGGGCGCAACGACGAGCACGTTCTTCGAGAAACGCGCGTCCTGCGGGTTCGCCACCTTGTTGAGGATATGCCAGGCGATGGCCATCGCCATGACGACGGTCTTGCCCGTGCCGGTGGCCATTTTGCAACACCGCCGCAAGAACGCGCCGCCGTCGCCGGGAATGTCGATCCCCACCCGGTCGGCGTCGGGCGCTTCGGTGAGCCAGATCAGCGTCTCAACCGCCTCCAACTGGCAGAAGAAGAAACGCCGTGAATCGAACGCCTTCGGATCGCGCCAGTGCTTCAGGAGCCACTTGGTGATGCTGGTCGCGCCCGGATAACCCGCCTCGCGCCAGGCTTTGACGCGCGGGCGGATTTGGTTGACCAGCGGGATCTCCACAAAGATGCCGGGGTCATCGAAGGATTTTGAACCGGGCGTCGCCACCACGTAGCCTGCCGGCCGGCGGCCTTCGGCCAGCTCGAAGGCCCGCGTCTCGCGGTCGTAGCGCCAGTGCTTCTTCGGCTCCTCGTAGGGCGAATTGATGATCAGGCGGTCAATGGTGGTGCGGGGCATTCCGATAGCCACTCTAGATCAATATCGCTGTCCGGACCGAAATCGGCGCGTAGCGCCGAACCGAACACTGCCAGCCGACGAATGCCCCGCTCACGACAAAACTTGGCCAGGGCATCCTTGGGAAGGAATACTTCTCTGTTCATGCTTCCACCTCCATGACCTTCAGGCTCTCGATCCCCCGGTCATCCACGATCTTAATTGCGATGCGCTTGTGCTCGCCCGGCGCGAAGGGCAACGAGGCCGTGCCCCGGTAAGCCTCGATCCGTTCCTCGTCAATCTCGGCCTTGAGGTTCTTTGCCAGCTTCGCCCAGCCTCCGTCTTCGCCCGCCATCGGGAAGAAGACCTGACGCGGGTAGAGGCTGCGCCCGTCGTAGTCGGTGTCGAGCAGCCAGACGGCGATCTTGTCTGCGCCGCCCGACTCGATGCCGCCGGTCTTGGTGTTGTAATAATCAAAACCGTGCACCACGACGCGCAACTTGTCTTTGTCGGGACCCGAGGTGATCCGCTGCACTTCCACATCAGGTTGCCCAATCAACCAAAAGGATTCGTTGCTGGCGCGCTTTTTCTTGAGGTCGTCGGTGAGCAGGTCGGCGTTCATTTGGACTTTGAGGAACTGCATGCCGGCCAGCTCGGGCTTCATCTCGTCAATATCCTTGGCAGCTTCGGGGTCGAACTGGAAGGCGGCGAAGAGCAGCAGTGCGGGTTTGGGAACAAGCATCCGTGCTTCTTCCCAGGCGCGCTCTACCTGGCGTTGTTCCAACGGCGCATGTTCCGGGCCGAAGGAGACCACCACGCGCATGGGGTCGTAGGCCGGGCCTGTCTCGCGCACGGAATCCGCCCCTTCGTGGCTGGGCCGTGTCTCGCCCTCGGCATGCAGCCAGCGACAGCCGGGAAGCGGCTCCAGGCGGGCAAAGCGGATATATTGCCCGTTCTTCCCGCGAATGCCGGCGCGCAGGAGTTCGTTGCGCCACTCGGCCTGGCGCAGCGTCTCGCCGGAGCGGGCAATGGACGTATCGGCTTGCAGGGGCGACTGGCCAGTTGCCCCTACGTCGGCCAACAATTCGTCCACTGATTTCACCGCCGGCGCAGGCACCGCCTCGACCGTGAACGGGCCGGTGACGCGCACCTTCTTCTTGTCTACGAAGGGCTGGTCGTAGAGCGTCTCCTGCGGCGCGTGGCGGGCGATGGCGGCGTCAATCTCCCGTTGAAGGGCGCGGCGGGCCTGATGGAAACGCTCGAAGGGGCCGCGCGCTTTCTCCGGCCAGTCGGCGGGAAACTCAAAGGGCACTTCCCATTCCAACAGCGCGTTGACCCTGACCACTTGGCCGGCGGGCATGCTGAAGGTTGCCGTGTCGGGCGCGGCGAAGTCCACGAAGTGGCCGGAGCGCCCGCCGGTGGTGACCTTGAAACGCGGATAGCTCTCACCCCCAGCTCCTCTTCCATCGGGAGAGGGGAGTTTTAACGCCGCGTTGAGGTCAGCCAGAGCCGCCTCCACCGCCGGGTGCAGGCGCGCGTAGATGCCGTCAATGTCCGGGTTGTTGGCGATGGACTTGAGGGTCACATGCGGCACGGTCTTGTACTTGAAGCCGCTGCCGACGCCCTCTTCGGGGTGTGCCAGCTCGTAGTAGTCGAAGACGGCCGTCATCAGGCGCTGGCGGGCGATTGTGATCGCGACGCGCGAGGTGTCGCAGGTGATCCAGCGCCGGCCCCACTGCTCGGCGACGTAGGCCGTCGTGCCGCTGCCGCAATTGTGCACAACGCACAGCTCCGTGATGAAAGAGTGCGCATCTTCCACTTCCAGGTCGTACAAGTCCTCTTCGGTTTCTTGGGTGTGGATTTCAGCGATGCGCACAGCGACCCGTTGCGGACCAAAAAAGACCCAATCACCCACAGCCAGGTCCTGCGCTTCCACCCACTCGGCCTTTTCGACGCTGAGCTGAAGGTGACAGGTGCGTCGAATGGTTTCGTAAACGCCTTCCAGATTGGACAGCACCTCCAGGCCCAGCCCGCGGAGATAGGCATCGCGCGCCTGATCGTGAGCCAGCGTCTCTTGGCTGCTGTGGGCCGCCGCGCCGTCCACCTCGACGACGAGCTGGGCATCGCGGCTGTAAAAGTCCGCTATGTACCGACCGATGGGATGCTGGCGTCGGAAGGTGAAACCGGTTTGGCCGTTGCGCAACACCGTCCACAGCTTGCGCTCCGACGGGGTCATTTCACGCCGCAGCGTTTTGCTCCGGCCTCGTAACACTGGGGGAATGCCCAACCAGTCGTTATGCCCTCCCAGTGAGCGCGGGCGGCGTTTGGCGAGCACCTTGTGGTCGGCAGAGAGCCAAAGCGTGGCGTCGGCTTTTTCGTGGCGGATGCCGATCATCCTGCCGCGGTATGGCCGACGGATCACGCGCACGACGCGATGCGGTTGTCCGTCATGCCCCAGAACCCAGTCGCCGGGTCGGATGGATTCGATGGGGATCAGTGTGGCCCCTTCCTGGTTGGCCTCTCCTCGACCAGCCCTTCCCCGGCTAGCCCCACCCCAGCCCTCCCCGTAAACGGGGAGGGAGCGTCCCCCCGCGTGCGGGGGGACAATAGGGGGGCTGCCCCCATCCCGCACACACCACACCCGCGTCCCTTTCCGCACACACGTCGGGTCGAACACCAGGTCGCCTGGGTCGGTGGTCATCAGAAGGCAGCGTTGTATGACAGTAGTTGTTGTCTGAACCGCGTAGCTTTTGTCTATCTCGCCTCGTGTGTCGTTCCAAACATTCGACAGTTCTTGAACGGGATAGTCCTCATGCAACAGCAAATAGTACAGATTATTACCACTAGGAAAGAGGCGATTGCTCCTTGCAAGGGTTTCCATCCCTGTGAAGTTCGTCTTCCAGCTCTTGCCTCGCGTTGGCCGAAACACTTGCCCCTCGTACTCAACGTCGAACACACAGCTCTCGGTTCGACCTGCAGAGTTTAGATTCTCCGCAACGAACGGCCTTGCACCCGTTGGTATAGCAGCACTCCCCCTTTTCTCTTCTGGCGTCATGGACCGTCGAGAACAATCTGGCATTAGAAGTAAACTGAATCGGCCTTCATCCCCAACACCTTTCTCGGTATACAGCTTTCGGAACTTCATGCGACCCTTGGTGCGTGCATACCATAACAAATAATCATGTACATTCGCAATCAAAGTCGTTCTTAGCGGTATCTTTGTCCGGAAGGAAAGCTGACTGACAAAGTTGGCTGCCCCAAAAACCTCATCCATCAAGCAGCGCACCAAGTGGACGTTCTCGTCGCCGATCTGCACAAAACATGAGCCGCTCTCCGCTAACAACTCCCGCGCCAGCAGCAGCCGGTCGCGCAGGTAGGTGAGGTAGGAGTGGATGCCCAACTCCCAGGTGTCGCGGAAGGCGCGGATCTGCTCCGGCTCGCTGGTTAAATCCTCGTCCTTGCCGTCCTTGACGTCGCGCTTGTTGACGAAGGGCTGGAAGTTCGAGCCGTACTTGATGCCGTAGGGCGGGTCAATGTAGATCATCTGCACCTCGCCGGCCAGGCCCTCCTTTTCCAGCAGTGAGTTCATCACGAGCAGAGAGTCGCCGGCAATCAGGCGGTTGCTCCAGTTGTGCTTGTGTTTGTAGAACTCAATTGCCTGGTGCAGTCCTTCTTTCCGCTCCTTCTCAAAAAGTCCGGGCTGCGTCGGCTGACCGTTGCCGTTGCGCCTGCGTACCGCCTCGATGATGCTGCGCGGATCAATGCGTTCGTGGACGTGCAGCGAGACGGTGGGCACCTCAAAAGACGTATGTTCGGCTTTACCTGCCCACTGAAGCTGCGGGTCGAGGTGCGGGTCGTAGGTGTAGCCCTTTTTCTGCTGCCCGATGTCCAGGTCATTTTCAGGTCTCACAAGCCCTACCGGTGGATTATTGGGTCGCTCTCTATCTTTGTGCTCGTAGGTTTCGATCGCGCGTTTGTTGCCGGTCTTCTTCTTCCGTGCCATCAAGTCCTCCCGGTTGGTTCATGTGCCGGTTTGGGAAGCTAACATTCTGCGCTACACCGGCATCAGGTTATCTGGTAGGGAATACCTTGTTGCTTTGCCCATTCGCTCAGCTTCACCTCGCTTGAGCAGGATTTGGGCCTGGCGTGTTTCAGTGCGCTTTTGTTGTCTACCTTCTAACCGTGCCGGTCGCCATTTTGCAACGCTGCCGTGCGAAGGCTCAGTCGTCGCCAGGGTTTCGATGCTCGTGCGCTCGGCGGCAGGTGCTTCGGTGAGCCAGATCAGCGTCTCGACAGCTTCCAACTGGCAGAAGAAGCGCCGCGCGTCGAAGTCCTCCGGGTCGCGCCAGTGATCGAGTAGTTGCTTCGTGATGCTGGTGACGCCCGGATAGTCCTCCTCACGCTGGGCTTTGCGGGCGGCTCTGGTTGACCAGCGGAATCTCCACAAAGATACCGGGGTTGTCGAAGGCCTGGGAATCGCTCGACGCCACCACGTAGCTCGCCGGGCGGCGGCCCTTCACTAGGTCAAAAACGGGGTCTCGCACTCGCCGCGCCAGTGATGCTGGGGTTCTTCGTAAGGTGAATGGATGATGAGGCGGTCAATGGTGGTGCGGGGCATCGTGATGGCCGCGTCCTGTTCTGTTTCAGGCGACTTCCAGCACGGCCTCGAACAGGAATCGCCGGAGATCGGTCTTCGGCAGTCGCCTCGACAGGTAAGTTCAGGTACAGAGGGTCAGCTTGCTCATCAATCTTCAGTTTCATCGTTTCGTCGCGTCAGCGCTTCGTTTTTCCAACCGCAGCCGAACACACGCACCTGCTCGGATGCCAGGGATCAGTAATGATGAGCCGTGTACCGTACCGTTTGCCCTTGTATTGCATCTGCACGCGGAACATCCCAAAAGCCCATCCCCAGTCACTAGCCACCAGTTACCAGCCACTAGCCATACAGCATGTAGTCGCGCCCCGAAGCGGCGTCGGCTGGGAGGCCCATGTTGGGTGGCAGGGCGGGTATTTGCTGATTTTTACTTGAGAAGCCGTTCATATTCGTCATGCGTACCAATCCAAAACCACGTTACCGTATCACCTCTCAGCAATCCAAGCGCTCTGTATCCCAAACCAATGCGTATTGAGTAAACTGGCTGGCTTTCTTTCACTCGCTTGAAGAAAAGGCTTGGATGGGCTGGATTATCTCGCCACAATTTGTAAACCTGCCGTGCTCGCTGACGGATTTCTGGTGGCAAAGCCCAGTAATGTTTCCAGAATGACGGAGTGGTTTGTGAATTCATTGATGCTCGATGAATTCACCGTGTGCATCGAACATCGGCAATACTTTACCTTCATTTATCCCGGCTTCGACTGCCACTACCAGCGCCGCCAGCTTATCATCGTTGGTTGCCGCAAATTGCGTATCCCATATCGCTTCATCCGCTGCCACTTCTTCAAAGGTTTCTTCGCCGGGCAACGGATGTGTTTTGAGGAAGAGCGCAAATTGATAAAGTTGTACCGTGCGCGCCAGGGGCATGGCCGCAGCAATCTCTGTGATGGCCTTTATCAAATCTGCGTGAGTCTGTCGTATGTTTGTTTCCATAATTTTCACTCCGTCGAAATGTGGATAGCCGTCAGTGACGCCGTGCTTGCACAAGCCTGATCGGCTGCTTCCCGATTTCGTCGCAGGCGCTCAAGGGACTGTTGACGTTCTCTGACAGCAGGAGATTCGAGTTCCCGCACAAAATCAGCAGTGTCTCCAGGTTCGGCCAGGGAACCTCGCGCCACGCCCGGAAAGTGCAGAAACTTCCCCGTCCCGTGACTCGCCTGTTTCTCCACACCGGCGCTCACGTCAGTTGCGAATACATCCCAATACGTCTCTTCTTTGGGCAAGCGCAGGGAGCAACAATAGATCGCCTCGGCCAAGGCCATTGATTTCTGCCAGGCGATCAACTCCCGGTAACGTTGCAACAATGCCATACGGCGCCAACACTCCCTGGCTGCTGCCCACTACCCACCATTCACCACTCGCCACTCGCCACTCACCACTCGCCATGTTGCTACCCCTCCACGACGGGAAACTGCGTCGGGAGCGGCGGTTGCGGCACGATGGACCGGTTGGACACCTGGACGCCCCGCAGATGGCGACGTATTGGACCGCGATAGACAGCCCCGCAGCGGCGGCACCGGTAGTAGGTTTCTCCAGGCTTCAACTGCTTGCGCAGCTCGTCCGGCACGGTCAGCCATTCCCGCAGGTGACCGTTGCAGACACTTTCCTTGCCTTTGTCATCCACTTTCTTGACCGTGCAGTTGTGTTGAATGTCAGGGTTTTGCAGGGTTAGAATTTCCATCACCGTTTCCTCCCGGATTAGGGTAACGTCCCGCAGCACACTGTTGACTGGAAAGCCTACGGTACACTGTATGCGACCACACGCCAAGCACGCACCTGCGCCAGGGCGCACCAGTGGTAGAGATGGCTTCAATCCTGTTCGTGGAGTTGCGACGTGCGTCTGCCATTTGAACCGGCTTCCTTCCCGGATGTGCTGAACACACTGCTTCAGTACGACCTCACGCCAGCCATCATCTTCCTTCCAAGTCGCCGTGGGTGTGACGAAGCCGTGGACAGCTTCCGCCGGACGCGCCTGCCGGATTTGTCCAGCGAGCAGCAGCGGCGCATTGCCAATATCGTTGCGGAGTACCCCGACGAAGCCACCTACGTCGAACAGCACCGGCAGTTCTTTTTGCTGTTGCGAAAGGGCATTGCCGCCCACCACGCCGGCCAGTTGCCGGCCTGGAAACACGTCGTCGAACGGGCGATGGCGGCTGGCGCGCTGCGCGCCGTTTTTGCGACCTCGACACTGGCCGCCGGAATTGACATGCCAGCGCGCTCCGTGGTGATTACGGCTTCCAGCCTGCGCTCCGATGACGGCCACCGGGACATCAAGGCCTTCGAGCTGGCCCAGATGACCGGCCGCGCCGGCCGGCGGGGACGTGACCGGGTCGGGTTTGCCATTTTCGTGCCCGGCCCCTTCCAGGATATGCACGTCATTGCCGAAAAACTGCTCAGCCCGCCGGAGCCGGTCGAAAGCGCCTTTGATGCCAACTACACCATGGCGCTCAACCTGCTTCAGAAAATGTCGCCCCAGGCAGCCCGCAGTCTCATCGAGCGCAGTTTCCGGCACTTTCAGAACCGGAAGCTCGCTGACCGCCTGCGGCCACGACTTCAGGAAGTCAAAGCCCTGCTTGATGCCGACGCCGAATTGTGCCCGGCCGGCGACCGCGCCCAGACCTTTGCCGCGTACCGTCCGATTGCCCGTGAACTGGCGGCAGCACGCAAGCAACTGCGCCGCTGGCAAAATGCCAAACGGCAGCTCGATCTTGATGATCCCGACACCCGCGCCGATTATGAAGCGGCTGTGAACACGGTAAGACGGCTCGAAGCCGCCGCCGCCGATTTTCCCTGTTCCACGTGCTCGCAGGTCAGCAACTGTGCGCCCCGCGCAGCGGAAATGCTGGAAGCCCAGCGGCGCTATGAGCACCTTGCGGCCCGTTGCTCTGAAATCGAAAACGGTCTGTGGGAACGCTTCAAAAAATGTGTCGCTGTGTTGCAGCACTACGGTTATCTTGACCAGCATTGGCAGCCGACGGCCGATGGGCGGTGGGCCGCACAGTTGCGGGTGGACAATGCGGTTTTCGTCGGTGAGCTGATCCGGGCTGGCATCCTCGATGTCGAAAGCCCGCGTCACCTGGCCGCCCTGTGTGGAGCCATTGCCGCCGAAGACCGCGAGTTTCCGCTCTATGAAGAAACCCGCGCCGAATATCTGCGTCCGCTGCGGCAGGTGCGCGGTATTGCCTACGCCATTGCTGATGTGCAGGCGCGCTATGACAACTACTGCACGATGACGATTGACTACGATGCCGGCCGGTTGCTGTGGACATGGGCCGATGGACAGTGCACTTGGGAGGCCCTGCTGGCCATGACCGAAGCCGTTGAAGGCGATGTGGCGCGGCTGTTGCTGCGTACCTCAGATTTGCTGGGGCAGTTGGCCGGCCTTTCGGCTTCGCATCCCAAGCTGGCGGAGCAGGCGCGGGCGGCCATCTATGCCATTCGCCGTCCGCCGGTTGAAGACTGACCATGGACGCTGCGCGGAGGGAATGCCGCCGGCTCGATGTGGGTTGCGGACGACGGAAGCTGCCGGGGGCAATTGGATTAGACCAGGTGGCTTTGCCCGGTGTGGATGTCGTCCACGATTTGAACGTCATCCCCTATCCGTTTCCTGACGGGGCGTTTGATGAAATCCACGCCCGGCACGTCATCGAGCACGTGGCCTCGGTTCCGGCCTTTCTGGCTGAACTGCACCGCATTGCAGCACCGGGGGCGCGGCTCTACATCGAGACGCCGCATTACTCGTCGCTCGGTTCGTGGAATGACCCGACGCACCGCTGGCACCTGAGCGCCTACAGCTTTGACTATTTCGCCGTCGGGCATCCGGCGGCGCACTACGTTGGCGGCGGCTTTCGCCTGCTCCGCATCGAGATTACCTTCCTGCGCCTGTGGCGCTGGCTGGGCGTGGCCTGGCTTGTCAATGCCGTCAACCGGCATCCGCGCTGGCGAATCTTTCGCAAAACCTGGGAAGAATACCTCAGTTTCATCATTCGGGCGCGCGACATCCACGCCACGCTCGAAGTCGTCAAGCCGGAGACGGAGGCAGCGTCCGGCTTGCAGGCCGCGCGGCAAAACGTATAGCCTAGCCGTTGTGCCACAGCACCGGGCAGATGCTGGTGCCGGGGAGGCGTCGGGTCGGCCCCAAGGTGGTCGCCGACGGAAGCCTTGCGCAGGTTTTGCAGGGGAAGTCAATGAAGTTCCGGTCGTTCGGGATAACCTGGTGGTTGGGAGTGGCCTTGTTCACCGGCCTGGCCGCCGCCCAGGAAACGGCGCTGCCAGCCGCGCCACCCCGCGACCTTGTCTTTCCCGGAATGAACCTTCCCGGCGATGAGCCGCCGCCGGAGTGGGTCCGTGCCCTGACCGAACGGGCGGAGAACTACTTTGTCCTGGGCACACGGGCGTTTGATGCCAACCGTTCGGAGTCGGCGCGCGAATACTTCAACCTGGCGCTGGATGTGTTGCTGGAATCCCCGACCGGCGCGCGGGCGCATCCGGCGCTCAACGCCTATTATCGCCAGTTGATTGAGCGCATCCGCTACTACGACCTCCAGATGCAGCAGACCGAAGTGGGCTGGGGTGAGCAACGTTTTACGCCTTCGCCGCTCGATCTGCTGCGGGATGTTGTGGTCTCCGATGCTGATCTCGCCGACGTTGAAGTGCGTGGTGAACTGGACTTCACGGCCGTGGCGGCGACGCCTGAAGTCCGGCGGTTTCTGGCCTACTTCACCCGTGGTGCCGGACGGGCGACAATCATCAATGGTTTGCGCCGGAGCGGACGCTATCTCGACCTGGCCCGGCGCATCTTTGCTGAAGAAGGCGTGCCGCAGGATTTGGTATGGCTGGCTCAGGCCGAATCCGGGTGGAATCCGGGCGCCCTTTCACCGGCTGCTGCCTATGGCATCTGGCAGTTTATTCCTTCCACCGGAGCGCGGTTCGGACTGGTGCAGAATGCCTGGATTGACGAGCGGGGCGGCATCGAGCAGCCCACCCGTGCCGCTGCCCGCTATCTGAAATGGCTTCACCAACGCTTCAATGGTGACTGGCTGCTGGCGATGGCGGCCTACAACTGCGGTGAAGGCAATGTCGAGCGGGCGCTGGCACGCAGCCGTTACCAGGATTTCTGGTCACTGCAGCGGCAGGGGTTGTTACCCCGTGAGACGCAAAACTATGTGCCGATCATCCTTTCGATGATTCTCATCGCCAAGCACCCGGAACTCTACGGCTTTCACAATGTGCCGCGTGAAGCGCCACTCCGCTACGACGTGTTGCCTGTCACCTCCACGGTGGACCTGCGAACTGTTGCCGCCCAGGCCGGTCTCTCACCGGAAGTCATCCGCAGTTACAACCCGGAACTGCTGACCTATACCGTCCCGGCCAACTATCGCCTGCGGGTTCCGCCCGGTGCGCGGTCAGGAGTGCAGACGGCACTTCTGGCCCTTCAGGCGACACCGCCGCGTCCAGACGGGACGGTTCGGACGCGCCTGGCGCGCCGGAAACGTCCGTAGCCGTAGCCGATGCCCTTGCCAGTCCCGACCGACCTTCCGCCCTCTGTGTTTCCAGAGGTGCTGCCACCACATGCCGGCGCCTGGCTGTGCGTGGTGGATGTGGAAGGGATGGTGCGGCAGTGGTCGGTCGGGGGTGTGGACGGCTGGCGTGACCGGTTTGCACTCGGCTCCGTCGCCAAGCTCGTCGTGGCGCTGGTTGTACAGTCCCTTGAGGAACATGAGCAGGTGCGGCTTGACGAGCCACTGCTGCCTGGTTGCCCGGTCACACTGCGGTGTCTGTTGCGCCACACGGCCGGGCTGCCGGATGTACTGCCTTCGTCTTCACTTGACCTGGCACAGGCACTGTCCAGCCGTCTGTTGCCGCCGGAGACTGCCTTTTCCTACAGCAACCTGGGCTTCGCCGTCATTGGCGCCTGGCTGGTGTCGCGCACGGGACAGCCAGTATCAGCACTGGCGGCACGCCACGTCTTTGCGCCCCACGCCATGGATCGGGCCAGCCTGCGCGATGATGTGTTGGGGGCAGCGGGTGGGCTGACGGCGACCGGCGAGGATGTCGCCCGGCTGCTGAAGGGGCTGCTGCATGCGCCGTCGCTGCTCAAATCGCTGGTGACGGCAACGGTCAATGTGCCGGGGCAGCCCGGTCTGTCGGCCGGGCTGGGCTGTTTTCGGCGCGTTTGTGGAGATACCTGGCTGGTGGAACACGAGGGATTCACCGGCGATGCCGCCTGCGTGGTGTGTCTGGCACCGGAAGCCGGCTGGGGCTATGCCATGTTGACCAAAGGCTGGCCGTACCGCCTCCGCCGGACACGCAACCAACTTGAAAGCGCCTGGTTTGGGCCCCTGCCGGCAGCCGAAATGCCGCTGCGGCGGCTGCCGGCCGAAGCGGCGGTGCGGTATGTCGGCGACTATGTGAACGGCCCCCGGCACGTGCGTATCGTCAGCCGGGAGAACGGACTCCACCTTGAGCGCGCAGGGCAGCGTTTCCCGCTCGTGCAGGCAGGTGAAGAGCACCTTGCCGTGGCCGTGCCGCTCCGGGACAGGCCCCCGACGATTGCCGTCGTCACCGGGGCCGATGGCTGCGCCGTTGCCCTGTATCCGTTCGGCTCGCTGCGCGCCCTGTGCCGCTCATTCGGTTGAGGCTGCCGGCTGGTTTTCCAGCGCATTGTGCAGCGCATGCCAGGGCAGGCTGGCGCATTTGACGCGCACCGGATAGTGGCTGACGTTCTCAAACATGGTGAGTTTGCCGAGGTGATGAGGTTCACGCGCGGGGTCAAGCTCACCCTTGACAAGGCGGTGAAACTCCTCAAAGAGCTGTTCGGCCTCGGCCCGCTTCTTGCCCTTGACGCTGGTGGTCATCATCGAGGCGGACGCCATGCAGATGGCACAACCGGCCCCCTGGAAAGCCACATCTTCCAGCGTGTCATCGGGCCCGACGTTGACATAGACCGTCACCCGGTCGCCGCACAGCGGATTGGCCCCTTCGCACTTGTACTGTGCGTTCTCGATAGCCCGAAAGTTTTTCGGGTGCTTGCTCAGATAGATGATTTGTTCGCCGTAAAGACTTTTGTTGCTCATGGTGGTGACGCCCTAAAGGGCAAAGACAGCAATGGTCTTTTCAATGGCCGCACCAAGGGCTTCGATCTCCGACGGCAGGTTATAGAACGCAAAGGAAGCCCGCGCCGTCGCCGGGACGCCATACCGCGCCATGAGAGGCTGCGCACAGTGGTGTCCGGCACGGATGGCAATGCCTTCCTGGTCAAGCAATGTGCCGATGTCGTGGGGATGGATGCCGTCAATCACGAAGGAAATGATGGCCGCTTTGCGGGGTGCCGTTCCGATGATGCGGACGCCAGGGATGGCCAGCAGCCGCTCTGTGGCCTGTTCGAGCAGTTGGTGCTCGTAGGCTGCAATGGCTTCCAGTCCGATCCGGCGCATGTACTCGATAGCCGTCCCCAGTCCGATGACCTCGGCAATGGCCGGTGTGCCGGCCTCGAACTTGTGGGGAATCGGCGCGTAGGTCGTCTTTTCAAAGGTGACGGTTTCGATCATATCGCCGCCGCCGAGAAACGGATTCATCCGTTCGAGCCACGCCGCCTTGCCATACAGAATGCCGACACCGGTTGGGCCGTAGGTTTTGTGGCCGGAAAAGACATAGAAATCACAGTCAAGCGCCTGGACATCCACCGGCATGTGGGGCGCGGCCTGCGCGCCGTCCACGAGGACGGGAACCCCTTGGGCATGGGCCAGCCGGATGATTTCCTCCACGGGATGAATCGTGCCCAGCGCGTTGGAGATGTGGCCGACAGCCACGAGCCTGGTGCGGTCGGTAAGGAGTTTTTCGTAGGCTTCCAGAATCAGTTCGCCCCGATCATCCACGGGGATAACCCGCAGGTGTGCGCCTTTTTCCTCACACAGCATCTGCCACGGGACGATGTTGGCGTGGTGCTCGGTGGCCGAAATGATGATCTCGTCCCCTGCGCCAACGAACTTCCGCCCGTAGCCGTGCGCCACAAGGTTGATGCCTTCGGTTGTGCCTTTTGTGAAGATGATCTGGCGTGCTTCGGGAGCGTTGATGAGTTGCGCCACCAGGTGGCGCGTCTGCTCGTAAGCCTGAGTCGCCTTGGCTGACAGCAGGTGAATGCTGCGCCGCACGGTCGAGTATTCTTCCGTGTAGAACCGGTTCATGCGGTCAATGACCACCTGCGGTTTCTGGCTGGTGGCGGCATTGTCGAGATACACAAGTGGGTGGCCGTTGATCGTCCGCCGGAGCGTCGGAAAGTCTGCCCGCAAAGCGGTGACATCGAGCGCGGGTGGCGTTGCCAGAACTGCGTGAGCCGTCATAAGACACAATCTCCAGAAGCCGATGGTTCGACGCGCTTGGCCAGCGCGCCGTCGAGCCGAACCTTGAGGGAGGGGACGGGAAGTTTTTCGCTGACCTCACGGGCAAAGCCGAACGTCAGCAGGCGGCGGGCCTCGGCCAGCGTCAGCCCCCGGCTGCGAAGGTAGAAAATTTCGTCTTCGTCAAGTTGTCCAACGGTCGCGCCGTGACCGCATTTGACATCATCGGCAAAGATTTCGAGCTGGGGTTTGGTATCCACCCGCGCCTTTTCAGAGAGCAGCAGGTTTTTGTTGGTGGTGACGGCGTTTGTCTGCTGGGCGCCGTGGCGGACGATGACCCGTCCGTCAAAGACACCGTGGGCCTGTTCGTCAAAAATGCCCTTGTAGAGCACTTCACTCGTGCTGTTGGGAACGGCGTGGTCCACCGTCACGTGGGTATCGGCAAGCTGCTGTCCACGCAGGGCCTGGAGACCATAGAGCCGGCATTCGCCGCCTTCATCCAGAAACCGGGCACGGATGTCCTGCCGCGACAGTTGTCCGCCCAGGGCGTGGGCGTGTCCCGTGAAAGCTGCGCCCCGGCCGATGTCCACCCGAAGGTCAGCAATGTGATAGGCGGCAGAACCTTCAGTCTGCACCTTGATGTGGGTCAGGTTGGCCCCCTGGCCCAGCCGTACATCCGTCACGGCATTGGTCAGGTAAGGGTGTGTGCCGAACCGTCCTTCCTCATCGCACAGCACGGTGTGAATCTCGACGACGGTCGCAATGGCGGCTTCATCGAGTTCGATGATGACGCGCGGATGTGTCATGCGGTCATCATCAGTCGGCGCGGTGACAAAAAACAGTCCAATCGGCGCGGCCACGGCTCTGCCACGTGCGACCCGAATGGTGACGCCATCGGACAGAAACGCCAGATTGAGCGCCCGGAAGGAGGAAGCATCGGCTTCCGGCAGGGGTGCCGGGCCATCGAGACGCCGGATTTCGACGCCTGCCGGCAGTCCGCTGAGGTCAGAGAGCGCCGCCTGGAAAGCGCCGTTGACGAAGACCATCCGTGTCGTTGCCGACTCATCGAAGAAGGCAATCCCGGATTGCAGGTTGGCGGCCATTAGTCCGTCCGCCGTGGCGGGGCGAAAGGAGCGTTTGGTCAGGGGGGCAAGGTTTGTGTAGCGCCAGGCTTCGTCCCTGACCGTCGGCAGACCGAGCCGCTCGAACGTGGCAAAGGCGTCTTCCTGCACCCGTCCGTAGGGCGAGGCGGCGCGTACTGGTGCCAGCGCAGCAAAGGCTTCGGCAAAGGGATTGGGCGTTTTGGCCGTTTCAGCTTTCATGGTCAGTCCCCCACTCCGGCCGCTTTGGCTTCGACTTCTTCCCGAATCCAGTCGTAGCCGCGCTGCTCCAGTTCCAGCGCCAGTTCCTTGCCGCCGGATTTGACGATGCGCCCGTCGAGCAGGACGTGGACAAAATCCGGCTGGATGTAATCCAGCAGCCGCTGGTAGTGCGTCACAAGGATGATGGCGTTGTCGTCGGTATGGAGCCGGTTGACGCCATTGGCCACGATACGCAGTGCGTCAATGTCCAGCCCGGAATCGGTTTCATCGAGCACGGCCAGCTTTGGCTCCAGAATGGCCATCTGCAGGATTTCATTGCGCTTTTTCTCGCCGCCCGAAAAGCCCTCGTTGACGGACCGTTCGATGAAAGTGCGGTCCATCTCCACGATTTTGATCTTTTCCTGAAGCAGATCGTCGAACTCCAGCGGGTCGAGTTCTTCTTCGCCACGGTGCTTGCGGAGCTGGTTGTAGGCCGCGCGCAGAAAGGTGGCGTTGCTGACGCCGGGGATTTCCATCGGATATTGAAACGCCAGAAAAACGCCCTCGCGTGCGCGCTCATCCGGTTCAAGTTCGAGCAGGTTTTTCCCGAAGTACAGGACTTCACCGGCCGTGACCGTGTAATCGGGATGCCCGGCCAGTACCTTGGACAGCGTGCTTTTGCCTGAACCGTTAGGGCCCATGATGGCGTGAATTTCGCCGGCCCGCACCGTGAGGTTGACCCCACGCAGAATGGGACGGTCTTCAACGACCGCGTGGAGGTTTTTGATGTCAAGTATGATTGGGGCTTCTTTCACTGCCGTATCCCTTTCTGTACCTTGCCCTGTGTCTTGCGCCCTGGCTGTCAAAAATGGCGCGCGTTGTGTCTAACCAACGGAGTTTTCGAGCTTGAGGCCGAGCAGCCGCTGGGCTTCGACGGCAAACTCCATGGGCAGTTCCCGGATGACTTCCTTGCAGAAGCCGCTGATGATCATCGAAATGGCGTCTTCCTGCGGGATGCCGCGCTGCATGAAGTAGAAGATTTGCTCTTCGCTGATTTTGGAAGTCGTGGCTTCGTGCTCGACGCGGGCGGTGTGGTTCTGCACTTCAATGTAGGGAAAAGTGTTTGCGCCACAGTCGTGACCGATGAGCATCGAGTCGCACTGGGTGTAATTGCGGGCGTTTTCAGCGCTGGGCAGGATTTTGACCAGCCCCCGGTAGCTGTTGTTCGACCGCCCGGCAGAGATACCCTTCGACACAATGCGCGACCGCGTGTTTTTGCCAATGTGGATCATTTTCGTTCCGGTATCGGCCTGCTGGCGGTGGTTGGTCAGTGCCACGGAGTAAAACTCGCCCACTGAGTTGTCGCCGATGAGCACACAGCTCGGGTACTTCCAGGTGATGGCCGAGCCGGTTTCAACCTGCGTCCAGGATATTTTCGAGTTGCGTCCCAGGCATTTGCCGCGCTTGGTGACAAAGTTGTAAATGCCGCCGCGCCCTTCTTCGTCTCCGGCATACCAGTTCTGGACGGTGGAGTACTTAATCTCGGCATCCTCCAGCGCAATGAGTTCAACAACTGCGGCATGCAACTGGTTTTTGTCGTATTTGGGAGCGGTGCAGCCTTCGAGATAGGAAACCGATGCTCCTTCTTCACAAATAATCAGCGTCCGCTCGAACTGTCCCGATTCCGCGTTGTTGATGCGGAAGTAGCTCGACAGCTCCATCGGGCACTGGACGCCCCTGGGAACGAAGACAAAGGAACCGTCGCTGAACACCGCCGAGTTGAGCGCCGCGAAGTAGTTGTCGGTGATGGGCACGACCGTGCCGAGATACCGCTGGATGAGTTCCGGGTGTTCCTTCACGGCTTCTGAAAAGGAACAGAAGATGACGCCGTGCTCGCGGAGTTTTTCCTTGTAGGTTGTGGCCACCGAAACGCTGTCGAAGATGGCATCCACGGCCACATTGGCGAGCATTTTCTGCTCGTGCAGGGGAATGCCGAGCTTTTCAAAGGTGGCGAGCAGCTCCGGGTCAACTTCGTCGAGGCTGTTGAGCTTCTTCTTTGGCTTCGGCGCCGAGTAGTAGATGATGTCCTGATAATCAATGGGCGGATACGTCACGTTCTGCCAGGTTGGCTCCGTCATCTTCAGCCACTGCCGGTAGGCTTTGAGCCGGAACTCCAGCATAAAGGCCGGCTCTTCTTTCTTGGCCGAAATCAGCCGGATAATGTCTTCATTGAGGCCACGCGGGGCAACATCGGATTCGATGTCGGTTGTAAAACCGTATTTGTATTCCTGTGTGGCCAGGGTGGCAGCAAGCGCGCTCATGACGATATTCCTTCCTCGTGGTTGACCAAGTGTGTGTGCCGGGGGACAGCCCGCACCGATGCCCAATCGCTGGCGGTCAGACGGACATCGCCGCTGAAGAGCGTGCCGGGCGCTGGATTTGAAACAGCCGTTCACTCACTTCACATTCGTGGTGGACGAGCTGGGCGAGGGTAATCCGGCTGAGAACCTGCTTGACGGTCTCATTGAGTATCTGCAGCACCGGACGGATGCCGCAGTCTGTGTTGTGGACGCAGACTTCCTGAATGCCTGAAAAGTTCTTGCAATGTTCTTCCAGATCGGCATGCTCGAAAACACTGATGACTTCGCTGACCGTGATCTGGTCGGCCGGACGGGCCAGCATGTAGCCGCCCTTGATCCCGCGCGCCGACTTCACAATACCGGCGTTGCTCAGCAGCCAGAGAATCTTGCCGGCATTGGCCGTGGAAATCCCTTCCCGCTCGCCAATCTGCTTGAGGGTCAGCCCTTGTCCCTCGGGCTGGCGGGCAAGCTGGATAAGGCAGCGAAGTCCATATTCTTCTTGCGCCGTAATTCGCATCGGTGTGAAACTCTACTTCATGATCCGGGGCTTTCCCTCGGTCGGATTCCAGTGCCATCCACCTTACCGAATACTTTACTTTTTCGTCAACAATGTCTGCCTGGCTTCGACCGAGTGGCGAACAGCTCGTTCACAGGTGGGCGATGAGTCGTGAAACCAAGGTCAAAAGTATCTGACCATGAAAAGGTTACGGCCTCCGAAGCGCTTGAGCTGAAGCGGCGGGTGGGGAGCAATCTCGAACTGCTCCGCCGGCAACGTGGGTTGAGCCTGGAGCGGCTGGCGGCGCAGTCCGGGGTGAGCCGGGCCATGCTGGGGCAGATCGAGGCAGGCGAAAGCGCGCCGACGATTGCCGTCCTGTGGAAGATTGCCCGTGGGTTGGGCGTGCGCTTTGCCGATCTGCTGGGCGATGAGCCGGAGCAGGCTGTGGTGGTGTTGCCGCGCGCTGCCGCCAAGGTGCTGCGTTCCCAGGATGGACGCTTTGAGAGCCGCGCCCTCTTTCCCTTTGACCGCGAGCGGCGGGCCGAGTTTTATGAACTGCGGCTGAGTGTGGGGTGCGTCGAAGTGGCCGAGCCGCATGCCGACGGCACGTACGAAAACCTGGTCGTGCAGCAGGGCTGCCTGGCGCTGACGATTGGCGACCGCGAGACGATCCATCTTCTGCCCGGCGATGCCATCTATTTTCGGGCTGATGTACCGCACGTCTATGCCAATCCGGGCGCTGAAGAAACATTGGCCTATCTGGTGATGACCTACGCCAGCCCGCGCCTGTAACGCATCTGTAAAGCCGGGGGCGCCTGGGTATTATCGGCCGGCGTGCGAACAAGTACCAAAGTGTGTAAACTTTCTCACGCACGGGTGACTTGGCGCGCTCCGGCGAGTTGCGTATAGTCCCTCGTGCCCTACCCCCGCGGCTGCCTGCGTTGATTTCTCCGGGAATTCATCACCAATGAACATTCGACCTTTCAAGCGTCCCCAACCTGTGCGCCTGGGTGTTTTGCTGCTCAACCTGGGCGGGCCGGAAAAGCTGGCCGATGTTGAGCCCTTTCTGCGGAATCTCTTTTCTGACCCTTCCATCATCCGTCTGCCCATTCCTGCGCTCCAGCGGCCGTTTGGCTGGTTGATTGCCCGGCTGCGCCGGGGCAAATCCCGGCGGTTGTATGAGAAAATTGGCGGTGGCTCGCCACAGCGGCGTATCACCACTGAGCAGGCTGCGGCGTTGCAGGATGAACTGGCCCGCCAGGGGGTTCAGGCGCGCGTGTATGTCGGGATGGTGTGCTGGCATCCGTTGATTGAAAGCACGTTTCAGCAGGTGCTCCAGGACCGCATCACGCACCTCGTTGTGCTGCCCCTGTTTCCCCACTTTTCCGTGACCACCACGGGAGCGGCTGCCAAAAAGCTCATTCGCTGCTTTGACCAGCACGGCGGCGTCCGGGAGATGCGGCGCAGCTACGTCACGCATTACGAGACGGAGCCGGGCTACATTGCGGCGCTGGCTGATCTCATCGCGGAAGAAATGCGCCGGTTTCCCGACCCGCGCCCGGAAGCGATTCAGTTGCTGTTCAGCGCGCACAGCATTCCGACCAAGTATGTTGAGCGGGGCGACCCCTACCTGCGGCACCACGAACAGACCATTGCTGCCGTCATGACGGCGCTTGAGCGGCGGCTTGGGACGCGGCCGCCACATCGGCTCTCCTTTCAGAGCAAGGTCGGCCCGGTACGGTGGCTGGAACCCTCCACGGAAGACACCCTGCGGCGGCTGGCCGGCGAAGGCCACGAACAGATATTGACCGTTCCCATCAGCTTTGTTTCCGAGCACATCGAAACGCTGTACGAACTCGACATCCAGTACCAGGCGCTGGCCCAGGAGGTCGGCATTCCCCATTTCCGCCGTGTTCCGGCACTCAACTGCCACCGGGCTTTCATCCGTGGTCTGGCCGGGTTGGTACGCGCCCGCCTGGCGGCTGGCTATCCGTTGCAGGCAGCGGAACAGGCTGCCGGGGGATAAACCAGGGCGGAACTCGTCATGGAACGCCTGCTTGTCATTGATGATGACACCGAACTCTGTGAACTCGTGGTGGAGTACCTGACGGCTGAAGGGTTTGCCGTCGAAGTCGTTCACGATGGCGAGTCGGGAGTGAGGCGGGCGACGAGCGAACCGTATGCGCTCATCATTCTTGACGTGATGCTTCCCCGGCTGGATGGTTTCGAGACGCTCAAGCGGATTCGGGCCGTGTCGCACGTGCCAACCCTGATGCTGACGGCGCGTGGCGACGATGTGGACCGCATCGTGGGCCTCGAAATCGGCGCGGACGACTATCTCTCCAAACCTTTCAATCCCCGTGAACTGCTGGCGCGCATCCGGGCCATTCTGCGGCGGACCAAACCGGAGTTGCTGGCTGAAAAACTGGTTGTCGGGGATGTCGAGCTGGACTTCGGTTCGCGCAGCCTCCGAAAGCAGGGGCAGACCGTGGCCGTGACATCCGTTGAGTTCGACCTGCTGGCCGTTTTGCTGCAACACGCCGGCCAGATTGTCTCGCGCGATGATCTTTCGCTGCGGGCGCTGGGAAGGTCGTTTCATCCGCTCGACCGCAGCGTGGATATGCACATCAGCAACCTGCGCAAGAAACTCGGCCCGCACGTGGATGGCAGCGAGCGCATCAAGTCCGTCCGTGGCGTCGGGTATCTGTATGCCGTATGTCCACCGGCGGGAACGCCTGCGTCTTCTGCCTAGCGCTTCATTATGCGCACCCTGTTCATCAAGATTTTCCTGTGGTTCTGGCTGGCGATGGCCGGGCTGACGGTTCTGGTCACGGCGGTCAGCTCCCTGACGGCTTCCGATGTCGTCTGGCCTGGCCGCCGGACCCTGACCGCCGCGACAACCCTGTATGCCGAAACGGCCGTGCTGCTCTACGAACAACAGGGGCCGGAAGCCGTTGCCGGTTACTTCCGGCGGGTGATGGAAACGTCCAAGTTGCAAGCCGCACTGCTCGATGAACAGGGACAGCCGCTTGTGGGTACGATGCCGCCAGCGTGGCCGATGAGTCCTGACGGCAAGCGCCGCGAGGAATTTGCCATCGTGGAAAGCCGAACCTTCCTGCTGCGGACAGTGGAAGGTGCCAGCGGCCGGCGCTACCTGCTGGCGACCGTGTTTGACCGGAATCTGCTGCCGATGCCGCCTTTCTGGACGCGGGCACGCATCATCCGCCTGTCTGTTTTTGTGCTGGGAAGTGGCATCGTCTGCTACGGGCTGGCCTGGTATCTGACCCGTCCCATCGGCCGCCTGCGCCAGGCGGCCCAACGGCTGGCGGCCGGCGATCTGACGGCCCGTACCGGAGCGCGGCTGGGGCGGCTGACGGATGAAATTGGCGGTCTGGCGCGCGACTTCGACGCGATGGCTGAACGCATTGAAGCCCTGGTAACAGCCCAGCGCCGGCTTTTCGGGGATATTTCACACGAACTGCGCTCACCGCTGGCACGCCTGCGGCTGGCGCTTGAACTCGCCCAACGCAAGGCCGGCCCTGAAGCCCAGTTGCACCTGGCACGTATCGAGCGGGAGTCCGAGCGGCTGGATGAACTCGTCGGGCAACTGCTGGCGCTGTCGCGGCTGGAAAGCACGGCGTCCCTGGATGCGACCCAGTGGCTGGATGTGGCGGCGCTGACCCAGCAGGTGGCTACGGACGTGGATTTTGAAGCCCAGGCCGCTGACCGGACCGTGCAGTGCCGCATTCTGACCGATGACGCCCACCGGCCCATTCTCGGCGATGCCGAACTCCTGCGCCGTGCCCTGGAAAACATCATGCGCAATGCCGTACGCCACACGCCACCGTCATCCTGTGTCGAAGTCGAGGTCAGGGCTGTTCCCGACCGGCTTCACATCACGGTTCGGGACTACGGCAAAGGCGTCCCACCGGAGGCGCTGGAGGACATTTTCAAGCCTTTCTACCGGGTTGAAACCGCCCGTGACCGGGCCAGCGGAGGTGTTGGTCTGGGGCTGGCCATTGCCGCGCGCGCGGCGGCGCTGCACGGCGGGCAAATCCGGGCTGAGAATCTCCCGGATGGCTTTCAGGTTACGCTGACGCTTCCGGCGATCCCGGCAGGCGGGACGCCCACGCTCCAGGACGCTTCCGGTTAGTTGGTGTCCTGATGGCGGAGAATTTCAACATCGAACCGGATGACCAGGCCATCCTCGACCAACTCGTCTATGAGGGGAAGCAGACTGGCAATCCGCTCCGGTATGTCAATCACTGTCACCACCAACGGGAGGTCGGTTGCGCCGCCGAGCCGGTCGGCCGCCCGGATTTGCCCACTCAGTCCGAAACCGGCAATGCCGCGCGTCACCGTCACTCCTGCCACGCCGGCCAGGCGCAGACGGTGAACGAGCACCCGATAGAGTGGTTCGGTTTCCCACATGTCGTCGTCACCAATGAAGATTTGCAGGGCCTGTGCCGTGCCTTCAAGCTTGCGTGCTGCCATGACCAGATCGCATTCCGTGAACTACGCTGGAATCAGGGTGTGCCAATGTGGCCGAAGACAAAAACAAAAGGCAAGCCGAAGGTGAGCCGGCTTGCCGGGTGTCCGGTGTCGCTGGTCGCGGTTTCAACTTGTCGCGTGAAACTTGACCATCCGCAGTTGCCAGTAAGCCGTCAGGTCTTTACAGCCGAAATGGCCATACGGAGCCGACGAAAAACTGCGCTCACCGGTCTGGCCCGGAATGCGGCAGGTGTTGCGGCCATACACCAGACAGCCATAGCCGATAACCTCATCCACACTTGACCAGATCGAGTAGCGATAGGCCCCTTCGTAACCGGTACTGGAGTTCAGTTCGGTGAGAAACGCCGATACGCCATACGGCCCGAACCCACCCAGCAGGTAGCCCGGATAAAACCCATTCGTGTTGCCGCAGGTCGGCGTGGTTGGGCCGGAGAGATAGCAGGTGGCCAGCCCCTGGTTGCCGCCGGCAATCCCCACGAAGGTGTCCACGATGGAAGTCAGGCTTGGGCCGAGGTTATAGCTCCCACCGGCCAGCGCATCAGAAGCCGGGCCGCCCTTGATGGCCTTGCGGGCCAGCGTCACGCCCATCGAGTGCGCGATGATGTCCACCTTGGCCGCTCCGGTGTACTGCCTGACCGCCTGGATGAAAGCACGCAGCCGGGTGAGGTGTTCGCGCGAGTGGTACTGCTGCGCCGAAAAGAGGGCATTGGCCGGACCCCAGGTGGTGGCATACAGCTCGCTCGTCTTGTAGCCCTGCGAGAGAAAGTACTGAATCGAGGCGTTCCAGCCGGTTTGACCCGGAACGCCCGTGCCCACGGCTTTGTCGGAGTTGCCGTGAATGAAGATGACCGGCTGGTTGACGACCGTATCGGCGTCATTCTGCCGTCCGCCATAACTGCCCCCGGCCAGGTCGGCCCGGGCAAAATCAAAACTTCCGTAACCGTTGGCGACAAGCCAGTTGCGGAAATGGGGCGTGATACCCGACGTGGAAACCTGGGCGGCCGCCGGCGCGGTGGCTTGGCCCCTGGCCTCCACCGGCAACCCCAACAACCCAAAAAGGATGGCACTGAGGAACAGGCTGGCTGCCAGCCAGCGGCGATGCAGTGGTGTGTGACGCATGGTTTTTTCGGCAGAGCGTGAAACTGTGCTGATCAAGGCAAGAGCAAAACTGTGGCGCAACAGCGAAACGGAAGGAAACGGCAGTGTATTCACCAGACCACCAGGCAGCAACACCGGCCGCGATGGCTACCGGGGCAGCCGGGAAGTCGTGAGAAATCCTTCCCGGCCGCTGATTCGCTATAACCACTACCATCCCCGCCGGGACTGGCATTTGATGCCGGCCCCTACTCCTGCAGGTACTTCCGAAACTCCTTGGCGAAGTACACGAACGTTTTCATCCACTCCTTGACGTTCTGTTCCGTCACGCCGCCCGTCAGTTCGTAGTCGCTTTCGAGTACCGGATCGTTGTCGTTGTCGAGGTAGGCTTTGGCAAACCGCTTGACGCGGTTCCATTCATTGATGCGATTGAGCGTCATGGGCTGTCCGCCCCAGACAGCGGCCAGCAGGAGGCTTTTGTCGCGTTTGACAAGCCGCATCTTCAGACCGTCTGTAAGCTCGATGAGGTAGGTGTTGTTGTCCAGTTCACGCCACTTCACGTCAGTGAACGAGCGAAGGATGCGCTCGAGGCGTGTTGTCGTCATCACATCAAAAACTTCAACCTGTTGGGGTGATGCGGATGAAACCGGTTCGCCAACAGCGGCCAAAGCCGTCGGTGACAACAGGGGAGCACCAGCGAGCAGCACCAAGGCCAGCCCCAGCCGCAACGTCTTTCGTCCGGGCGGGACGTGCGTGGGGGAAGCCGGGAGTGTTTTGTCATCAAATGTCATTGTGAGGGTCCTTCAAATGGAATCAAGGCACTGGACGGTTGACAGGACAATGAACAACCTGGGCCAGTCGTGACGGAGGGGCTGGATGCCGGGCATCATACGCAAGTCCCAGAACCTAAGAAAACAGTTGACAAGACTTGGACTGATGCATTCGCTATAGGGTGCATTTATGAGCACATCCGGGCTTCCATCTGATTTCCCTGCGTCATCCAAAACACCCTTGAGTGGCATCCAAAGTTTCCCTGAAAACAAAAAACCTGTTTTTCAAACCGAGGCTATTTCCATGAACTCCCTCATCACTTGCTCACAACGGCGGTGCCTTGCGTGGCTGTTCCTTGGGCTGTGGTTTCTCATGCGCCCGCTGTTGCCCTGCGTTGGGTGGCAGGCCCAGGCGCAGACGACGACCGGCACCATTCTCGGCACGGTTATTCAGCGCGACGCCACGCCCGTTCCCGGAGCCATCGTCCGTATTCTCAACAAGGTCAACGGCCTGACCCGTACAGCGCGGACAGACACCCGTGGTGTCTATCGTTTCGACCTGATTTTGCCGGGGCTGTATGACATTCGCGCTCAGGCCGACGGCTTCCGGGAAAACGCCATTGAGAACTTCATCGTCGAGGTCAACCGGGAGAAAATCATCCAGCCCCCCCCGATCATCCTGGAGCCACCAACCGCCCCTGCGCCTGCACCGACGCCGTCACCGACGGTGCCTAGCCAGCCGCCCGCGCCGACACCTGGGACAACCCAGGCCAACATTGCCGATGCAGCCTTGCGCGGCAGTGCCACGGCCGAGTTCATCCTGGCGCTGCCGCTGCGCGGTATCCGCAACTTCGACACCTTCGCGTTGCTTGCGCCAGGCGTGGCACCGCCGCCCTTTTCTTTTGGCGTCAGTGGGCCGGGCATTGGGCCCAATGTGGGCGGGGGCGAATTTGTGGTCAATGGTGTTCGGGCGCGCGGCAACAACTTCACCATTGACGGTGCCGACAACAACGACCAGGACGTGGGCGGGCGGCGGCGCGGTTACGTCGCCACGGCACCCCAGCCCATTGAGAGTCTCCGGGAATTTCAGATCACCACCCTGCTGGCCGATGCCGAAAGCGGGCGCAACGGCGGCGGGCAGATTAACGTCGTCTCGCGCACCGGCGAGAACGAGTTTCACGGCAACCTGTACTCGTTCTTCAATGACGCCCGGCTCAATGCGCGCGATGCCTTTGATTTTCGTGCCGGTTCGGTACGGATTGGCAAGCCGGCCTTCACCCGTCACCAGTCAGGGGCCACGCTGGGCGGCCCGTTCCGGCAAAACCGGTGGCACTTTTTCACGGCGTTTGAGCGGATTGGCGTCAATCGCACCCAGGCGACACACTTTGCCGTCCCGACGGCGGCCGAGCGGGCGGCGGCACTGGCCATCGGTAGCGTTCCCAGCCTGCTGGGGCGCGACCTGCTCGACCTCTATCCGCTGCCCAACAATCCGGGTGGCCCGCATGGCTTCAATACCCTGACGCAGTTTCTGGCGGGCAATGGAGCAGCAACGCTGTTTTCATTTCGGAGCGACTATCAGTTCAGCCCATTTGACCGTCCGACGCTGTTTACGGCGCGCTACAACCTCAGTGACGACCAGGGGCGGCTGCCGAACGTCGGGGACGCCATCAACTCCGGGGTGGATTCCCGGACGCGCACCCACAATGTCGCCTTTGATTTCACGACCCGCATCTCCGACCGGTTTTCAAACCAGATGCGCTTGTCGTACGGCCGGCAGCGGCTTGGCTTCGATGAAATCCCCGGCAGTCCGTTCATCTTCCAGACCCGCTCGATTGGAGTGGATTTGACGGGCGATGGATTGCCCGATGGACGCAGCGGCCCGCTGGGTCGGGTGAATGTGCTGCCCTACAGCAGCATCGGTGTGGACCCCAGCATCTTTCCGCAGGGGCGGGTGACGAACACGATTCAGCTCGCCGATACCTTCATCTGGAATCACGGACGCGGAACGCTCAAGGCCGGTGCCGACATCCGCTTCATTCGCTCCAACAGTTTTGCCGACATCAACTACCGGCTGAACCTCAGCTTTGCGCCGGGGATTGTCATTCCGCCGGGCGGAAACTTCCGCTACGCCAGCGGGGTGGACTTCGTGGGACTGGGGCTGCCTTCCGATATTGGACAGACCTTTGTCACCGATCCCAACTCGACCCTGGGGCTGCGGACGACCGAATACAACTTTTTCATCAACGAGACGGTCCGCCTTGGCTCACGGGTCATCGTCCGGGGTGGGGTGCGGTATGAACTCAACACGGTTCCCGATACCGGCGATGAGCGGCTGCGCCGTGGCCTGGCCGTGCGTCCAGAGGATTTTCCCGTCGCACCGGCTGACCAGCCCCGCGCGGCAGCCTTTTTTGCTGCGTTCAACAACTACCGGGGGTTTGTCAACGAGCGGGAGGGCATTTACGACTCCTCACCCCGAAACTTCGCCGGCCGGGCCAGCCTGGCCTGGGATGTGTCTGGCAACGGGCGCACGGCTGTGCGGGCAGGGTATGGAATGTTCTACGACATCATCCCGCTCACCATCACCGGGCAGTCCCGTAATCTGTTCCCCAACAGCGTGCAGTCCAACTTCCGGTCCGGCATCGTGTTTCCCGACATCCTGCGTTCCAATCCGGCGATTCTCCTGTGTCCTCCGGGGAGCGGCCGGTGTGGGGCGCGTGTCCCTCCGCTGCCCGACTCCATCCCCGGCAGTGGCAGTCCCAGTTCAACGGCGGCACCTATTATCGTTGGCTCGCCCCCGTTGTTTCTGGGGGATTTGTTCGACCGCCAGAACTTCAGTCTGGCCTATACGCTGCCACGGCGGAATATGAGCGTAGCGCGGGTGCATCAGGTGTCACTGTCGGTGGAACAGGTGCTGGCCGACCGACTGACGGCTTCCGTAGCTTACGTCGGCACGTTTGGCAGCAACATTATTCGTCCCGGCACGCCCAACGGAGGGCCACTCACGCCGCTGTACTTCTTCCAGGCCACGCCAACCAGTCCCTTTGACCAGGTGCAGGTCCTGCAGCGGCGGAATGACAGCGCAGCGGGAGCCATTTCGGGCTTTTCGACCGATGCCGACGCCACCTACCATGCCCTGCAAATCAGCGTCCGGCAGCGGTTCACCCGTGGGCTGACATTCCAATCCGCCTACACGTGGTCGCATGCCATTGACAGTACTTCGGAACTGTTTGACACCGCCGGCAATGCCAACCGGTCGCAGATCGAACTTGACATTCCCAACATCGTACGGCTCGAACGGGGCAGCGCGTCGTTCGACATCCGGCACCGGTTCACGACGGGCGTGCAGTATGACCTGCCCTGGCTGGCCTCCAACCCGTGGCTGGGTGGGTTTCAGGTGTCAGGGATCGTGACCCTGCAGACCGGGCAACCCTTCACGGTGATCACAGGGCTGGACACGAACCGCGACGGCAACCGCACTGACCGTCTGGCCACAACTCAGGGGCTGGTGCTCCGGCGGCGCGGCGCACAGCAGATTGCACTGGCGCCGGGTGTCAACCCGCTGACCCTGACTTCCTTCAACTTCACGGCACCGGGCGAGGGCCTCGTCGGGCGCAACACGTTCCGCGCGCCCGGCGTGGCGCTGGTGGATGCGGCGCTGACCAAGCGGTTTGTCTTTGCCGAACGGTATGCCCTGCTGCTGCGGGTTGAGGCCTTCAACCTGTTCAACCGCACCCACTTTGCGACGCCAATCAGGATTCTGGAAGCGCCGGCCTTTGGGCGGGCCGTAGCGACGGCCGTCCCGCCCCGGCAGTTCCAGTTTGCGCTGAAGTTTCAGTTCTGAGGGGTGGCTCAGTTGAGGTGAAGGGGCAGGCGCACGGTGAAGGTCGTGCCCTGCCCCTCGCTGCTTTCAACGGAAATCTGTCCCCGGTGGGCGGTGACAATACGCTTGACGATGGCCAGACCGAGACCGACGCCCAAACTGTGGTGTTTCCCACCTTGGCGGTAAGGCTCGAACATCGTTGCCTGTACCTCTGGCGCGATACCGGGGCCGGTATCGGCCACGCTGATGACCACCCATTCACCATCCGTTGCGCCGCTGACCGTGATGCGTCCGCCTTCCGGCGTGAACTTCAGGGCATTGGAGAGCAGGTTGGAGACGACCCGCTGCTATCAAGAATGTGCGCAAAAGTGCGCACGGTTCTCTTCCTGCCCCGACGTGTCCTGTTGACCACCGTCGTATCTGACAGGCGTGACTTTCCCGACTACGGCGGGGACGGTCCCCGCCGCAGCGCCGCCATTGCTGGACGGACTCGCCACGGGTAGGGCAGTTTCGGTTGCCAGCCGTTTCAGGTTCAGCGCCGCATTGAGGTCACGGTCATGGTGCGCACCACATTGAGCACACACCCATGTTCGCTCTCTCAATGTCAGCGCCTCGTTCTTCCAGCCACAGATGGAGCACAGTCGGCTACTTGGATACCAGCGATCAGCGATGGTAAGCTGAGTACCGTAGCGCCGGGCCTTGTATTCCAACTGCGAGCGCAACATCCCAAAACCCACGTCAGAGATGGCGCGGGCGAGTTTCTCGTTCTGCAGCATCCCTTTGACGTTTAAATCCTCGATCACCAACGCTTGGTTTTCGCGGCAGAGTCGAGTCGTGAGCTTGTGGGTGAAATCCGCTCGGATATTGGCCATGCGGGCATAGAGCCTTGCCAATATCGCAGCGGACTTCTGCCGGTTGTTCGATACCGGCAGGCGCGTTCCTTCAGGCAGGCGGGCATGGCGTTCAAATCCTGCTGCCTTCCTGGCGGCTTCCAGCTTGCGGCTGAGACGTCGGCTACGGATTTCCAGACGGCGCAGCGTTGCTTTGAGCGGCTTTGGCGCCTCAATGACTTCACCGCTGGAGACCGTTGCGGCAGCCTTGATGCCCAGGTCGATGCCGTTGACCTCGTGCGACGTGCGACGCCGATAGAATTGCGCATCAGGCACCTCGACCTGTATGGCCACAAACCAACGATCCGCGGTGCGAGAAACCGTTGCGCCCAAAATCCTGCCCGCGAAGCGCAGTTCCTCGGTCATGGCGACTTCGCCGATCTTGGGTAGGCGGATCGTCTTACCGACCAGACGGAACTTGTCGTTGGCAACATAAAAGCTGTCGCGGCAACGGCCCTTTTTCTTGAGCCGTGGCTCGTGCGCTTCTTTGCCCTCCTTGAGGTCGGCGAAGAACCGTTCCCAGGCTTTGGCGAGATTTCTGAACGGCTGGGCGTGGGCATCCCGGTGAATGTCTTGCAACCAAGGCCGACCGTTCTCATCGAGCCACTGCGGGTCGGTGTACTTGATGGCGTTGAACTGTTTTTTGAGCGCCATGGCGTTTGGCCTGCCGCCTGCTGCGTATTGCCTGTTCCACTCATTGAGCGCCCAGTTCCAAACACGCCGCGCCGTGCCGCAGGCGCGCTTGAAGTAGTCCACTTGCTCAGGAGTCGGACAAAGAGCGATCTTGTGGGTTAGTTGCATTGTTGGGCCTTTTTGACGTCATTCGCATCCTGTTTCAGCGCTTCATCCAACTTCTTTCGATAGTTCCTCAAACCGTACAGCCGAGACGAAAAACAGTGCACGATGGTCATTAAGTCTTGCACCATTTCCTGTTCGGGAGACAGCCGTTCCTGGTTGAGGACCAGCACTTCGCAGCCATGGGTTTGGGCGTAATGTTCGAACCACTCAAAGCCGAAACGGGTGAGGCGGTCCCGGTGAGCGAGGATCAGCATCCTGACTTCCCGTCGCCCGATCTCGTCCATAAGGGCCAGAAACCGCTTGCGCCTGAAGTCCAGCCCGCCGCCCACTTCCTCGATAAACCCGACCCCCGCCAATCCCTTCGCCACCACGAACTCTTCCAGCACTTTGCGCTGATCCGCCAGGTCCGGCTTCTGCGCCGCACTCGATACCCGACAGTAGGCGACAAGCTTTGTTGGCGCATGGTTGGCCTGCCGCAAACCGATGAACTCACGGATCTGCGTCTCAGTGTAGAGGCGGCGGTTGCTGTCCGTTCGGGCCACCGGAATCAGCCTTCCTTCGCGTTCCCAACGCTGCAACGTCTTGACCGAGACACTAGGGAGTTTTGCCGCCTTGCCTGTGCTTATAGTGCTTTCAATGAGCATTATTACACACTATCGCGTACTATACGGCAAGCTAGAGTCCGGCTCCGCCAGTGGCAACTGGCAGCCAATCGAAGTCAGCGTCAGCACGGCGGTCAGGTCGCTTGTTTCCTGAAGCAGCCAGCGCCCGTCGGCCTGGCGGGTGTGGTGTTCGACACAGGGCGCGGTCTGGGCCACCACGAGGTATTCCTGCAACGACGCGAGCCGGCGGTACTGGGCAAACTTGCTGCCCCGGTCGTAGTCCGGCGTCGAATCCGAAAGCACCTCGATGATAAGCGTCGGGTTGGTCAGGGTGTCGCGGCGGTCATCGGTGAAGCGCGGCGCGCCACAGACGACGGTGACATCGGGATAGAAAAAGTTTTTTTCGGGGTTCACCACCCGCATGTCGCTCGGATACACCCGGCAATCGCGTTGCCTGAGCTGCTGGTGCAGGGTGGCAATGAGGTTGGCGACGATGAGGTTGTGCGCCTCACTCGCGCCCGACATGGCAAAGACCTCGCCAGCGATGTACTCGCTTTTGTGCGTCGCCCAGCGTTCGGCGGCCAGGTATTCGTCCGGCGTCAGACGGATGTGCGGCAGACTGGACATGATGAATCACCCCACGTCCAGTGTATCAACTGGCAAGAGTTCGTGGAAATTATGCCCGGTCTGACGGTGATGATTCGGAAGATGGTTTGGCGTTCACGAGGGCGTAGCGTTCAGGGCCGAGACGTTCGAGCCGTCCGGCCGCAACTTCGCGTTCAAGCCAGCGGCGCGTTTGCGTGGCGCTGAGGGGGGTGCGGTCTTCAATCATCTGAACGGTGATGACCCCGTGTTCCGCCGCCAGCCGGGGCAGCCAGGCGGCGGCTTCCGCTTCACCTCGGCGGCGACGGCTGGCGTTGGCCATCTCGATAACGGCCGTGCCTCCCAGAAAAGCCGCCACCCCGCCGATGAACATACCGGCGATGAGTCCCCAGTGGCGGTTGGGTTGGAAAGCGTCATAGAGCGCCAGAAAGGCGACCACCAGCCCGCCCAAGGCGAGAAACGATGAACATCCATACCGCAGGAAGTTCATGGTCGTCCGGGTGGCTCAGGGCTGAATGTCCGGCGACAGGCTGGTGGCTGTCAGTGCCGGACGACGGAAGACATACCACCGCACAAGGAAATAGATGCCAAGGAGGGCAACGATGACCCCAACGCCAAGGAAAAACCAGCCGGTATGCTGCTGAAGCAGGCTCATGGCTTCACTGCCGTAACGCATGCTCAGGTAGGCCAGCGTGCCGTAGCGGATCGCCCGCCCGATAAACAGTCCGACAAACAGGCGTCCCTGGTGAAACTCCAGCAGTCCGGCGCAGATGACGAAGGGCTTGAAGGGAAACGGCGGCGGCATAACGGCCGCGGCCGCGAGCGCCACGATGTCATACTGCCGGATGAGCTGCTCAATCCGCGCCTGCCGCTCCGGGGAAAGCCGCCGCGCCAGTAGGCTTCTCCCCAGAAAACGCTGCCGCAGGCGGCGGACAAGCCAGTACACCGTCATGCAGCCGAGCGATGAACCCAGCGCCGCCAATACTGCCGCCCACCACCACAGCGTACCCTGGGCACAGACCAGTGCGAGCGTGGCATCAGGGATGGGCGTCAGGGGAATGACCGAATCCACGTAGGCCAAAAGCAGAACCCCGAACACACCAAAGCCGGCCAGCCACATGCCGAACAGTTGGAGCTTGCCCAGCAGGGCTTTCCAGAACGGCGCAGAGAAACCAGCCAGGGTCATCGGGAGTACTGGGAAGGGAGCCACGGCAGCGAAGGTGGTCGGGGCGGCAAGATTTGAACTTGCGACCCTTCGCTCCCAAAGCGAATGCTCTACCAGGCTGAGCCACGCCCCGACGTGTTCATGTTGGTAATGGACTTGTGCGTGCAAGTCAAGCCATCACATCCTGTTGTGCTCTCCAGTTGTGCTCTCCAGCGGGCTGGCGCACTTGCGCCGTCAACCCCCGGCCTGAAATCCTGGGTCACTTTGAATGTAACCTGAAAAGTAGTGGACACCGGCACGCCCGCGCGATTGAATACACCTACGACCGTCTGCCCGTGTGATGTTGTGGATGCTGCCAGCAGAAGCAAGCTGTTGGCCCCGGCGGCCCGGACCGGCCCGCCTCTGTGTGTATGGATTGGACAACTGCCCCCGATGCCTTCATCGAACGCTGCATATTAGCCATCGGTGGACGAACCGCGCTCTACGGCGTACGCACCTTGCTGATGCACGTCCGCCGGACGGTGATGCAGCCGCCGGAAACCATCGAACTGGAAATCCTCCGCGCCTTCGGTGGGCGCATCCGTCTCATTGAACGCCGTCCCGGCTGTGAACCCAGGGTGATTGTGATCAACGGTTTTGCCGGCCAGGTGATGATGCAGGGGCGGCTGGCGCCGTTGCCAGCACTCCAGCTTGAAGCCATCAAGCGGCGCATCCGGCTGTATCCGCGCAATTTCCTGGCCCATGCCGAGGAATATGATTACGCGCCGCCGGTGGCCGACCGGGACACCGATGGCGATCCCATCTGGCGACTTGACCTGCCTTCCGAGGACGTGAGTTACGGCTTTGACGCGGCCCATTTCCAGTGCCGCTTCCTCGAAGACCGCGAAACAGGCGAGCGGATCACCTACAGTGATTATGTCGCCACGGATGGTATTCTCACGGCACGGCGGGAACAGTGCTGGCAGGCCGGGCAACTCGTCCACGAAGACGACATCCTTTATCTGGCTTTCAACGTTCCGTTCGATGACGCCGATTTCACCGTTTTGTAAGTGGTTCTTCCCTATGACGTACGCTTGGCGACGAAGACCGGCCGGACAGGCGCCCGGCCACCCGGCCGGGCGGTGGCTGTGGTGGGGGCTTGCTTTTGTTCTGTCGTTATCGCTGGTGGCTTCGGTGGAAGTCGCTGCCCAGCGGCGGAAGCCCTCCCGCCGGACGCCGCCACCGCCGGTCAGCCCGATGGTGGGCAAAGACATCCGCATCAAGCGCACGGACGGCCTCGAAATTGTCGGCAAGCTGGTCAAGCTCGATTTGCAGGGCATCACCTACATCAATGCCGGCGGCGAGCAGGCCACGATTGCCCTTGAAAACGTGGCCGTGCTGACCTTGGGTGAACCCGTCAAGCGCATTGACCAGCGTTTCGTCAGCGATGCCCGCCAGGCGGTGGACGCCCTGAGCCGCATCAACACGCTGGTCAATGGCAACCCGACGTTCAGCCAGTATGACGGGTTGGTCGTAGATGCGCGGGTGGCAGTGGAGTCGTTCCTGGCCAAGTACAACGACTATGAGGAACAGACGGACTTTTTCGACAGCCTCCGCAGCGTGCTGCGCAGTTACGAACTCGTCCGGCCGCTGTGGGCCACGATGCAGGGGGCTGACCGGCGTATCTCGCTGACGGAGTCGGCGCCGGAACTCATCCCCATCCTCCGCATGTATCCTGACCTGCGCGCCACGGAGTACAACCAGAATGGGCGCTATCCGACGGACAAGGTGATTGCCTACGTCTGGAACCGGACGGCGCAGCGGTTGCGGAGCGTACGGGCGCAACTCGACCAGCTCGCGTCCAAGGCCACGTAGTCCGCCAGTCTGGCGTCCGCCAGTCTGGCCTGCGTCGCCTGACGGATAGCCGCCGCTAGCCGGGTGTGTGCCGTGCGAGCCATTCGACGCCGGCCGCGGCCCCCAGGGCGAGCAGGACGGTGACGGCGATGAGGCCGTCCATGGCGGCCCACTGCGCTCCCAGTCCACCCAGCAGGGCCCCGGTTACGGCTCCGACGCCGAGCAGCACCGAATACACCCCCATCGTGGCACCCCGTCCGGCCTGTTCGCCGACGGCTTCGGCCAGCAGCGCCAGCGCCGTCGGCGTAAAGCCGCTTTCGACCATAATGGCCAGTGCCGTGCTGCCGCCAATGAGCCAGCGGATGCTGGACGGCTGCCCCCCGGCGTGATTGAGCGCATAGAAACCAAGGCAGGCAACAAACAGCCCGCCCAGCGCCAGGCGCAGAACCGTGATGCGGCGAAACCGGTGCAGGATGAAACTCCATCCGGTGACGCCAGTACCAAAAATGACGGCGTAGCCCAGGAGCGCCCAGCCGACGCCCTCCGGCCGGTCGGCAAAAATGCCGGTCAGGAACTGACCCCGGCGTTCCGGCAGGGTCAGCAGAAACGGCAGGGTTGAGCCGAGCCAGACGCCGACCATGGCGTTGATGCAAATCCAGGCCGGAGCCAGACGGCGCAGCATGGGGGCGGCCAACGCTGCACGCAGACCTGCCCAGGCGTTGGTCGCTGTTCCGCGTCCCTGTGCGCCGGAGAGGAACAGTCCGGCGGCGGCAACATACAAGCCCGCTACTGCCGAAAAGCCCCAGACGCCGATGGATTGCCACAGCAGGCTGGCCAGAAGACCGCCAAAGGCCAGCCCGCCCAGCAGGGACATCTCGAAAAAGCTCATGACCTTGCCGCGCCGGACGGCATCCGTCGCCGTAGCTTCAGTGAGAAAGGCGAGCACAGAGGGCGTGGTAGCGGCTACAGCCAGACCTTCGCCAGCGCGCGCCAGAAAAAACACGGCCACAAAGCTGCTCAGTCCGAACATCTGGACGGCGGCTGCCCCCAGCAGCGCCCCGAACACCATCATCGTCCGGGGCGTCCGGGCGTCGGCGAGCAGTCCCATGGGCAGGGCCCCGACGAGTTCAACGCCAAAGGCCACGGCCGTCAGCGCGCCGACCAGCCCGGCATCGAACGTCCGTCCTTGGGCGACGAGCGCCGCCAGGTACAGGCCGATGAGCACGCCGCCCGTGGCCCCGGCAATCCGCATCAGCGCGTTGCCAAGCAGGACAGCCGCCAAAGCCGGGGTTGGCACGGACGTCATGCTTTTGCGGCCAGACCCTCCCGGATGAAGCCCAGGTGCATGGCCATGTGGCGCGTCTGAAGGTCAAAGACCTCGCCAATTGTGGCCAATCCCCACGGCACCGGCATGGAGCAGGCAAGCTGGTCATCACTCGTGCGGTCGAGCAGATCCAGCGTGTGAGCGCGCGTTTCGCGCGCCATGACCACGAGTTCGGCAAAGGATTTGTCGCGGTGCTTCAGAATCCACTGGTCGTTGAAAGCGTGCACGGCAGCCATGGTGTCTTCACTGGGGCGGTTCGGCGCGTTGGCATAGGGCTGGGGACGGGCTTCCGGGTTCTCAGTCAGGGCTTTTTCAATCTCCCGTTGAAAGTACCGCTCCGTGCCGATGAGGTGGGCGAAGTGGTCACAGGGCGTCCAGACGATGTCAGGATTGGCACGGCTGGGTTTGAGCGGGCAGGTACGTTGGGCGTCGGAAAGGGCTGTGAGTTCACGAATGGCGGCTTCAAGGCTGTGCGTCAACCGCTCCCGAAGTTGCACCCGCAGTGATTCCTGGGTGGTGTCCATGGGGTCATCCTTTATCTGAAGGGTTCGTCTGTGCCGCGTGTGATGGGTGCGCCAACCGGCGCATCTGGCAGCAGCAGCGCCATCCTAGCCGGTTTTTGTCTGGTCATCACAAGCCTTTTATCCGTTCGTGAAATCCCCGCAGCCGTGTGTTTCATCCGGTCCAAACTACTGTTTGACACCCTATGAAAGGTGTGATTGCTTACAAACTCAAATGAGACATCGCCTGTGCCACTTGATGTCCCAGTTGCGACGCCCGGCGCCCAAGGGGTCGCTGCACTTCACCAGGCTGACAGGAGTTTTGGCATGAACCAGACTCGCCGTTTGGTCGCGCTCATCGTTGGGTGGGGGATGTGGCTGGGCTGTTCCGTTCCGGCCCAAAATCTGACGACGGTTTCCGAGGCGGCGCTGGCTCCTGTCGTTCAGGAGGCCCAGTCCCGGCAGGATGGGGCGCGTGTGCCGCGCACAGCCGACGCCATTCCCGAACTGCGCGAGTTGACCGTGCCCGGCGCGGAAGGACCCAGCAGCGTCAAGCCCCGCAGTGAGCGCCGCGACAGCGACGTGGGCGTGCCCATCGAGGACCGGTGGCGGATTGGCTTCCCGGAATGGAACCGCTACGAAAAGGGCAGTATTCTCAATCCGTACCGGCTCAATGTCCTCAAAGGCGACTATCCCATCCTGGGGCAGCACACCTTTCTCGTCCTGACCTTCGAGAGCATCACCTTCGTGGATGGACGGCGGACGCCCCTGCCGCAGGACATCAACGCCCGCCGGCCCGGCGCAGCCGAGTTTTTCGGACGCGGCGGACAGTTCCTCAACCAGCAGAACTTTGTCACCTCGGTTGAGCTGTTCCACGGCGATACAGCCTTCAAGCCACCTGACTGGCGCATCAAGTTCACGCCGGTGTTCAATCTGAACTACCTGGCCGTACGGGAAAACGGCATTGTCAACCGGGATGTCCGCAAGGGGACGACGCGGTTTGACACGCACATCGGCTTCCAGGAAGCCTTTGCCGAAGTCCGGCTGGGTGACACCCCCAGGCTGTTTCCGTTTCTGCGGGGGCGCGGCAGCCGTGGCGGGCACAGTCCGTTTTTTGATTCCACTTCGCTGCGGGTGGGCGTCCAACAGTTCAACAGCGACTTCCGCGGGTTGATTTTTGATGACTTCAACCTGGGCGCGCGCCTGTTCGGGAATTTCCGCGACAACAAGTGGCAGTTCAACGCGGCGTTTTTCTACATGCTGGAAAAAGACACCAACAGCGGCATCAACACCTTTGACCAGCGAAATCAGCGGGTGTGGGTGGCCAATCTCTACCGGCAGGATTTCATCAAGCCCGGCTACACGATGCAGTTGAGCGTCCACTACAACGACGATCAGCCGAGCATCAAATTCGACCAGAACCGCTTTCTGGTGCGCCCGGCACAGGTTGGTCCCGTCACGCCGCACAGCGTCAAGGCAGGCTATATCGGCTGGACCGGCAACGGTCACTTCCGCCGCCTCAACATCAACCATGCGTTTTACCAGGTGCTGGGGCGCGACTCGCTGCAACCGATTGCCGGGCGTCCGACGCGCATCAATGCCCAGTTGGCGGCGCTGGAGTTGTCCTATGACCGCGACTGGCAGCGGTTTCAGGTGTCGGGCTTCTTTTCCTCCGGCGACGCAAACCCGACCGACCGGGTGGCGCGCGGCTTCGACTCGATTCTCGACAATCAGTTTTTTGCCGGCGGCGAAAACAGCTTCTGGAACAGCCAGGAAATCCGTTTGACGCGGGCGGGCGTGGCGCTTGTGACCCAGAACAGCCTCATTCCGAGTCTGCGGAGCAGCAAGCTGCAGGGGCAGGCGAATTTCGTCAATCCGGGCATCATCGTGGCCAACCTGGGGTACGAAGCCAATCTGACGCCCAAGCTCAAGCTGCTGGCGAATCTGAACTACCTCCGTTTCCACCACACGGAATCGTTGCAGTTGCTGACGTTCCAGCGTCGCATCCGCAACAACGTCGGGATTGATTACGGAGCAGGTGTCGTGTACCGCCCGCTGCTGAGTGAAAACATGATCGTCAAGGGCGGCTTTTCGGTCATGAATCCGCTCGATGGTTTCAAGGACATTTTCACGTCAAACTGTTCAGGGCTGAACTGTGGTGCACAGTCACGCTTCCTGTTTTCGCTCTACGCCAAAGCCATCTTTACGTTCTGATGCGATGCGTCTGTGTGACAGGCCCTCCCCAAGCCTGTCTCCCGGACGGAAGGGTATGTGACCATGGCGATTGCCTTCAGAATCAAAGTTGTGACCCTTTGTGCCGCCGTCAGTACGGCCTTCATTGGTTTCAGTCTCCTGCCGGCGTTTCGTCCGGTGGCCGGCAGCGATACCGCCGCTCCGTTTGTGGAGACTTCCGCGCAGGATGGGCCGGCCGCAGGTTCGGGAGCGTCCAAACCCTCCGCGCCGGTTGACCCGGCTACGGCACGCGCGCGCATTTACCGGGCAGCGAAAGACAAGACCGAGGATGACTGGCGGCTTCAGAACGGCAACGACAGCGGTTGTATAAGCTGCCACACCGGCTACGAAGGCGGTTACAAAACGGCCCACATTGCGCCCGACGGCAGCGCCCTCAACATCGGACGCAACATCACCTGTGTGTACTGCCACGGCGGAAACGGCGAGGTCATGAAGCCTGCCGGGAGTGAGAAGGGCCAGCCGGCGTACATCAAAGCCCAGAACGAAGCCCATCCGCAGCCCACCAACCCGAAGCTGTGGAAGCGCAAGGACGGCTCGGCCAACTCCGCCAACCCGGAGCTGTCCTACACGGCCCTGCTCAAGGAAAATCTGGACTTCGTGCGGTTCGTCAATCCGGGCGACCTGCGGGTGGCGGACATCACCTGCGGCGAATGTCACAACAAGGAGGCGCGGCTGGACGGGCAGGCGTTCATCGTGGACAAGGTCAAGACCAGCATGATGACCCACGGGGCGATGCTGTGGGGAGCGGCGCTCTACAACAACGGGGCGTACCCCTACAAGGACACCCGGTGGGGTGAAAGCTACAACCAGGACGGCGCGCCCCAGGCGCTGATGTCCCTCAAGCCGCCAACGCCTTCCGAACGGAAGTATCGCGGCATCATCCCGTTCATCACGCCGCTGCCCCGGTGGGAAGTCACGCAGCCGGGCAACATCCTGCGCGTCTTTGAGCGCGGCGGCCGGAAGCAATCCGAAGTGGGGAATCCGAACCCGGAGGCCGACCTGGCCGGGTTGCCCGAAGTCAAGCTCAGCCCACGCGGGTTTGGGACGGGGCTGCGTACTGACCCGGTGTTCCTGGGACTGCAAAAGACGCGCCTGCTCGATCCGCTGACCTCCCTGATGGGCACCAACGACCATCCCGGCGACTACCGTTCCAGCGGCTGCACGGCGTGTCACACCCCCTACGCCAACGACCGCTCGACGGTGCATTCCTCGACCAAATTTGACTATGCCCATACGAATCGCGGCACGACGAAAACCGCCGATCCCACGATTCCCAAGGATGAGCCGGGCCATCCGGTGCGCCACGTCCTGACCAACGCCATCCCGACCAGCCAGTGCATGGTCTGCCACATGCATCCTGGGACGAACATGCTCACGACCTACCAGGGCTTTATGTGGTGGGATAACGAAACCGATGGCCGCCCGATGTACCCGGAAACGCCGCTCAAGCGCAGCGACGAAGAACTGGAAAACATTGCCCGCCACAACCCGGAAGGCTCAGCCCAGCGCGGCAAGTGGGGCGACCGGGCTTTTCTGGGTGAAGTCTGGACTGAGGTCAACCCCAAAGCCAAGCGCACCCAATTTGCCGATTTCCACGGTCACGGCTGGATTTACCGGGCCGTTTTCAAGCAGGACCGCAAGGGTCGCTACCTGGATGAAAATGACCAGCCTGTGCCGAATGTGACGCCGGAGGCCTTGCGCCAAGCCGTGGCATACACGTCCGAAGGCGTTGAGGTCAACAAAACCACTGTGCGCAGCGGCGTGCCGGTTCACCTGAAGGACATCCATCTGGAGAAGGGCATGCACTGTGTGGACTGCCACTTTTCGCAGGATGGTCATGGCGACCGGCTCCTTTATGGCGAGCCACGCGCTGCCATTGAGATCAGTTGCCAGGATTGCCACGGCTCGATTTACGCCTATGCCAATCCAAAGTCGCTGACGACTGGCTTTGCCGGGGGCGCACGCAAAAAGAGCGCCGATGACGCACTGGTGACAGGCAAGTTCACGGCGCGTAACAAGACGGATGCGGAAGCGCCGGGCGGCAGCAACTCGCTGGATGGCTACAAAACCCGTACCGTTTATGAGCGCGACCCCTCAAAACGCCGCGCGCGTGGTTTCCGGCAGGCATCGGTGCTCGAAATCCCGACAGCCGGCCCCTACAAAGGCAAGGTTATTCAGTACTCGATGGTGGACCCGGAGAAATTCTGGGTAGTAGTGCAGACCAAAGATACGGTCACGCCCGGCCACGAGCACTACAGCGAAAAGTCGCACTACGCCAAGCTGCTTATGAAAGGCAATGTGTGGGACCCGGCGGCCAAGCCCGATGAAGGCAAGGACAGCCAGCTTGCCCACAGCGACCAGCGAATGACGTGCTACGCATGTCATTCGGCCTGGATGACGAGCTGTTTTGGCTGTCACCTGCCGATGACAGCCAACCGGAAGCGCCCGATGAATCACAACGAAGGCGGCCCGGAGACCCGCAACTGGACTTCCTACAACTTCCAGGTGCTGCGGGATGATGTGTTTATGCTCGGTATTGACGGCACCGCCACCGGCAACCGCATTGCGCCAGTGCGTTCATCTTCAGCCGTCATCGTCGGTTCCCAGAATGCCAACCGGCTGTGGCTGTACTCGCAGCAGCAGACGATTTCCTCCGAGGGCTATTCAGGACAAGCCATGAACACGCACGTTCCTCACACGGTACGCGCGCGGGAGACCAAAGGCTGCACTGATTGTCACATTTCCAAGGATAACGACAACAACGCCATCATGGCGCAGTTGCTGCTGCTGGGGACGAACTATGTCAACTTCATGGGGCGCTACATCTACGTTGCTGAAGGCAAACACGGCATCTCGGCTGTAGTGGCAACGGAACGCAGCGAGCCACAGGCCGTCATCGGCAGCACGCTGCACGAAATTGCCTACCCGAAGGAATACAAAAAGCACAAGGCGGGTGGCGACAAGCTGCACGAGCATTACCACCACCACGGCCATGCCCTGAGCCTGCAAATGCGGGGCGAGTATCTCTATGTGGCTGAAGGCGAGCATGGCGTCCACATCTATGACATCGCCAACATTGACAACAAGGACTTCTCCGAGCGCATCACGACCGCGCCGGTGTCACCGCTGGGGCAGCGGTTTTATGTCAAGACGAAATACGCGACAGCTATTGCTTCGCCCACGACGTTGGGCGTTGACCCGACCCGGCAGCGGTTTCCCGAAAATGAGGAACAGCCCATCAGCCCGGTCTATGCGTATCTCTACGTCAGCGACCGGGAAGAAGGGCTGGTCATGATCAACGCCGCCACCCTGCTCGATGGCGACCCGACGAACAACTTTCTCAAGAAGGACTACACCTTCAACCCGAACGGTCTGCTCAACGGAGCGGAAAATCTCACCGTGGCTGGCGACCATGCCTACATTCTGTGTGACCGGGGACTGGTCATCGTCAATGTGGCCAATGCCGCTGCGCCGAAGGTGGTCTCGATTGTCGAAGGCTTCAGGAAGCCCAAGGGGATTGCCATTCAGTTCCGGTATGCCTTCGTCACGGATGCCGTTGGCATGCACGTCGTGGACATCACGCTGCCGGAAAAAGCCCGTCTCGTGCCGGGCGCGACGATACCGCTGGAGGACGCCCATCAGGTTTATGTGGCGCGCACCTACGCCTACATTGCGGGCGGTAAGCAGGGGTTGGTCATTGTGGATGTGGAACGGCCCGAACAGCCGAAAATTGACCAAATCTTTACGGCTGGCGGCGTCATCAACGATGCCCGCGATGTGAAGGTGGGGATGACGAATGCCAGCGCCTTTGCCTACATTGCCGACGGTAAGAACGGCCTGCGCGTCGTACAGCTCACCTCACCGGAGACCATGGCGACCAACGGTGGTTTCAGCCCGCGGCCGGAGCCACGGCTGATTGCGACGCATCCCACCAAGGGTGAATCGCTGGCGGTGTCGAAGGGGCTGGACCGTGACCGGGGCGTGGATGAAAGCGGTCACCAGCTCGTCGTCTTCGGACGGCGGGGGGCCCGGCCCTTCAATCTCGAAGAAATGCGGCGGCTTTACCTCAAGCCTGACGGGACGATCTACACGGTGTCCAACGAGGTTCCGAAAGGCCCGACCAAAGGCTGGTACGCTGAAGCCCAGCCGCCACCCTCGAAGTCGGTTTCGTGGTGGCCGCTGGGATGGCTGGCGCTGTTTGCCGTTATCACCCCGTTTGCCCTGCGGCGGCGGCGATAGCCTCTGCCGCCGGGTGAACGGCTGAAAAAACGCCGTGCAGGAAGGAAGGACGTGGCGGTTACTGTCTGTGCTGTGGTTCGGCGTCTGGAAAACGTGAAGTGCCGCCTGATGTAAACAGCCCTCGACTGAAGTCGAAGGCTTTATTGTGGGACGCAGCCAACATGGTTGACATCCCCAACATGAGGCGTGTTTACGGCCGCCCTTGGCAGCGGGGCACCGCTGCCAATCCGGGCAAGGTTTCAACTGGCATTGCCGTCGGCGTGCGCCCGGAGACCACACTTTTTGCACACGAAACGATGCCTGACGCGCTCGCCGATACTTCCACAACTGGAGCACGTCTGGCTGGTAAAGGCCGGATTGACGTATTCGACGGCGATTCCAACCGCCCTGGCTTTGTATTCGACAAAGGTCTGAAGTTGCCGGAAAGCCCAGCCGTGCAGCCTCGCTCTCACGCGCTTGCCCGCCTGGATGCGGTCGCGGATGTGGCACAGGTCTTCCATCACGATCCTGGAAGCCCCGATGCGCCGCGCCTCGGCGACGATCGCCTTGCTCGTTTCGTGGTTGATGTGCGTGACACGTCGCCGCTCTTTGCCAGAGACCTGCCGCAGCTTCTGTCTGGCGCTTTGGCTGCCGTTGGACTGCAAGCGACGACGAAGGGCAAGGTAGCCGTTGCGCTTGTGGCGCAGTTCCCCGCCACCCCATACCTTGCCTGTGCTGGTGGCAGCGAGATGGTTCTCTCCGACATCCACGCCCATGACGGGGCCGGATGCGATTGGATCCGAATCTTCAGACTCGACGACGAGATTGAAGTACCAGCGTCCCTTGCGACAAACCAACTCGGCCTCTTTGGCCTTGCCCGACGCCATGATGCGACGCTGATGCTCGCCCAGCACCATCGGGACGGCGATGCGGCCAGAAAGGGTGTAAAGGCTCAGGCACTCCCCCTTTATGGCGTAGGTTCGCTTGTCGAAATGGACGCTGGCGCGGTTGAAGTGCACTGCGGGTACGGGGGCGTCCTTCCTGATGCGGCCGAGTTCCTTTTGTGCTTTGTAGGCTTTGCAGACCGAAAAGATGGCGTTGCAGACCATTTGCGCGCCCAGCGGCGTTTCCTTGCGCAGCCGGGCATAGGCCAGATGGTGCAGGGCCACGCGGTTCCAGCAGCGATGCTCCACCACCGTCGGCACCAGGCGGTTGCAGGCATCGGCATAAGCCGACTGCAACGCCATCAAGGCCGCCGCTTGCTCCGGGTCAACATTGAGTCGAATCGAGGCGGTACGCAGCATGGTTTATCGCCGTTTGGTGAGGTGCCCGGTTGACAGTGATGTCAACCATGTGGTATATCCACACCACATGGTGCGCTTCGCGCAAGCGCCATTCCTCCCGCGACTCAAGTCGCAGGTTTCCTGGCGGAGGTTCTATGAAAAATCCGATGAAAAATCCGACGTCCGATGTTTCCCGGCTTCCGTCTTCCCGGAAAAGGTGGGAGGGGGATATGACAACACCACCACCCTCTCCGGTGGATGTCATCTGGAATGAACTCTGCTCCTGGATGGTTTCGCAAACACTCCGGGAAACTTCGGAAATGACGCAGGAAACTGACTTCCGCCTTCTGCCTGCCCTGCTGGAACACTTCTGGGGCAAAGATTGCCCGGCTCCCTTTCTGCAGGCATTGACCGTTAGACTGATGCAACACGGCCCATTTCAGCGGTGGCGGAAACAACCCCCCGGATTGCGGAAAAGACTTTTTTCCGCCCTGCTGCGTCTGGATGCCGGGCGCGGATTGGTTCTGCCCTTCGTGGAAGCCTGTCTTCCACATGAAAACCATCCTGAAGTACTGGCCGGGTTGATCGAGTCATGGCCGCCCGGTCTCGTCTGTCCGGAGACCATCTGGCAGCAGTGGTGTGAAAAAACGCGCCCCCCGGTCAACGCCGATGAGGATGATTGGGACCAGCAGCAGTTGCGCCAACTGGCCTGGAAGGCCTTGTTTCAACTTCCCGCCCCGGAAACAGACCCGAAGGGTTCTCCGCGCTGGCTGTCTTTTCTGCGTCAGCAATTGAAGTTCGAGACCAGTTCCTGGGTGCTGAAATCCATCTGGTACAGCTTGGACGAGCTGGGAATGTGGCAGACTTCGGCCGAAGAACGGACCGCCTGGCTGGCGGAACTGGAACGGCATTCCCCGTTTGGCAGCGGAGAAAAGAAGGTATCGGATCAGTTCGTCACCCGCGATGCGCTTCTGCGTGAGGCCATCATCTGGCGGGTGTTGTCTGGAATGCATGCATCTGAAACTGACGCCTCTGTTCTTTCCCGGGAGTTGTTGTCGCGTTATTTGTCAGATTACCTGAATTGCCTGAAACCCCGCTATCTGCACAATGAGGATACTCCTTCACTGCTTCTGCAGACCATGGCGATGTTACCTGCCATGGAACATGACCGTCCGGCATGGCTGGCCACATGGGGAGAGACGGGGGCGATGACAGGAGGTTCATACGTGTCCCGGAAGTTGTTCTGGGAAGTGATGGTTCGGGCGCAGAAGGCCGGATTATATCCGGCAGAAGAAACCATGGAGGCCGCCATCCGGGCCCTGGGCAGTGAGACGGATTCCGATGTTTTTGACACGGCTGCTTCCTGGGTGCCGCCTGCGGGGCGGCTGCAGAAATTGTGGTCTGACATCTGGGAACGGCATCTGTTGAAGACGTTTTCGTACGCGGCTTGGGAGGTATGGTATCCGGTAAGTGTTGAAACATTCTGTTCCCGGTTGATGGGAACCCCCGACGAGTTTCGTCGGAGGGCCGCCAGGTATCTGTTCAGGCGGCACCGGACGGAAATAACGCAGGAGCGGTCGCACGCCTGGTGGGCGCAATGGGTGCGTCAGGAATCAGACCTGGAGAATCTGGAAGAACTTTCGCGGGGGATGCGGCATTGGCAGCCCTTGCCGGAAGTTATTTTGTCCGCCTGGCGGGAACGCGGGCAGAGCGGAGAACGCGATGCAAGGGTACGTCGGCTCGCGTGGCAGGTTCTTGCCTCCCAGCCCGTTGATCTCAGCCAGGACATTATTCGTCATCTGCCCTGCGAGACTGACCCGAAAGTGCTTGAGACCATGGCTGGATGGTCTCCGGCAGCCACGCCGGTCCCCGCTGATTTCTGGAAGGAGTGGGGACAGAAATTCCCCACACTTTCCTCTGGCGACCGCTCTTTTCTGCTGGATCGGCTGTTCCTTTGCTGCCTGAAGTGGCGTCCCGCAACACCGGATCAGATTCAGGAGATGTGGACGATGTGGGAACAAATATCTCCACATTGTCCCACGGATCGGGTCAAGGATACCTTGAAACTTCTGAAACTTCTGTCCCACGCTCCATTTCTTGCGCCTCCTGCCTCCCCCTATCTGTTAAATCTGTTTGCCAATGAGCAGTATAAATTTAATGATGTAGTCGGAATACTCTCCACTGTATACAAGGATTCTGCCCCGTCAGAGGGGGAGTTGATGGAAAAGATATCTTCTTTCACAGGTAACATTTCCGATCCATCATGGTGGGAACAGCAGGCTGAGGATATGATTTCCCAAGTGACCGAGTATAACTACTATAACTACTGGAGAACCACTGCTCGTCCCGAAAGGGATAATTGTCTGAAAAATTTGCAATGGATATGTGAACAGTCGCCAGCACGGGGACGGGGGTTGCTTCCGGGATGGAATAAACTTCGGCCCGTGCTGGAGGACCGGTCCGCCTCGCCGGAAGTGGAATCATTTTTCTTTTCTCTGGTTCGGAAGTGGGGTTCGCCGGAAGGATGGCAGGCGTGGTGGGAGATGGCCGCTGCCATAGAGAACCGCTACCACTTTGTCATTCCCGGGGGCTGTTCTGGAATGATACGGCGGGTGTATTTGGTGGAAAGGCTGGCTGCCAGCCTGTCCTCCTGTGGAGAACAGGCTGATGAGACAACACTGCAGCGGTTGTTGCGCCATCTGAAACAGCAGTGGTGGCGGGCAGAGGATGTGAAACTGTGGCAATGGTTGGGTGAACTGGTGGAAAAGGCAGGCGCAGCTGGTGAGGGTCCGGGTTTCCGGCAGACCGGTTCGGCGGTTCTTTCGGATGGGATATGGCCGCTAAGTTCAGGGTTGCCGGCGTGGGAATTACGGTCCACCTCCGGACAGGTTTCTGACTTCCCTCCGGCACGCCCGGCTTCTCTTTCCCTGACATAAGGATCTGCCCGGAACCAGGAAAACACCGGAGAGGAACTTTGCCCCCCTGTTCCAACCGGTCATCGGGTGAAAAAGTTTGGTCGCGGGTGATGAAAGACAAGGCATTTGACCCATTTCCCCGCCGGTCTTCAGGTTCACGGAAGGTGGCCGGTCATGTCGTCCGGACAGGGCGGCTAGGTTCTCCGGTCGATATTCTGTGGAATGAAATCAGGTCTGGCACAGACCTTGCCGGTTACGCAGGACGATTGATGCGCACCAATTGCCCAGCCATTTCAGGTTGAGCCAAAAGTGCGTCATGAATGCGCTGTGCCAAAGCCTTGAAGTCTGGATCAAAGGTACAGACGATAATGCCCGCATGATCCGCGTGCATTTGGTGCAAGTGAATAAAATGTTTGCGATTGAAGGTTATCAAAATGCGCGTTTCCGTCACAGCAAACGCCAGCACATCTTCATCGGCTACTGCCTGTCCCGCCTGACCGCTTTCGTAGCTGGTTAGCACATCATGGCCTAACCGTCGCAATTCCCTGACGGCTGGGAGAGGAAAATTCTCATTGGCGTACAACCGTGCCATCTACGCCGCCTCATTCTCAGCGATTTGTTGTTCAATCTCTTCCCGATGGAGACGGTAATAAGCCCAAGCGTTCACCAAATCTTCTGAACGCAAGCTTGGGTAACTGTGCAATAAATCCGCCTCACTCGCTCCCAGTCTTCTGGCTTGTACCAACACCCACACAGGGATTCGCGTACGCACAATGCATGGTTCACCGCCACAGACATTTGGTATGCTTTCAACTCCAGGAAAAGCATCACCCAAATCGCGCACAATCCACTGCAACACCTGCGCTTTTTCTGCGCGTGTGGTCTGTGTAAGAAGTTGTTCAATCTCCTGAAGGACCTTCATAAGGTTTTTCTCCATACATATCTCGCTGCCTACATAGCGTACCTGAACGTACACCCAGTGGTCTGAGGTTCAGCCGCATCGCGAAGCGCAACAGCGTCGGCGGAACCGCAGGTTATACAGTTCGCGGGTAAGCCAGCCACCTTGCCCACCCCGCCACCTGACCGGCACCCACACGTTCCCACGATAAGCACCGTACCCCTTTCACTACTTGCCTGCGCCCCTTCCCAGGTTGCATACATTGCGTGATGGCCCCAAATCAACTGTGCCACCGCAGACAGCGTTGGCTGGAGCGGGTGCTGGGCAGCCTGGCTAGAGGAACGGATTGCGTATCTGAAGTTTCTCCTCAATCGTCAATCCGTGTTGCATATCTTCAGAGTACAAACAGGCACACCAGCAGTTGAGGCCGTTGCCATGATGGTACTGTCCCAAAAAGATAACGAATACCGCTGGCGTAATTGGGACGCCGCCAGCAAGCATGACTCGGCTAACTCAACCACTCGACACTTTTCATAAAATGATTTGATCAGTTGACGAATTTGGTCTTCGGTAAAGTTTGCCCGTCGCAACAAGTTGACACGCACTTCATTGATAACCTGAACACTGACGACAGGTTCGCTCTCCTGAATCAGCGTACGCGCTCTTTCAGACTTGTTCGTATCATCTGATAAAGGCATACGGCCAGATATTGGTGTCAACGAAGCAGTTGGTAGCTTGATTACCTGGCATGGACTTCTCCGCGAGTCAAAGGGTAGAAACCTTGCACACACACAGGGTGAGCAAGGAGCTGGTCAATGAAATTCACAGCAGTTTCAGGTGTTTGTTCAACCAACAGGATCACACGTACGCGGTCGAAAGCTTGCCCAAATACTGATGAGGAATCTCAATGACACCGTTCTTGATTGTGGCTTGGACTCTATGGCTTGCATGATCTGCCTCTCCTTTCTGAATAAGGTTCCAGGTCAATGTTGTCCAACAGATTGGCACTTCACCTGCGCCGCGAAGCGCAGCTAAACTCACCCAAGATTACAGCCCAGGTGAATAGCATGGCGAGTGAGGGCCGGAATACCTTGCCTATGAATGCCGGCTCCTTTCGTGAATGGGAAACGATGAAAACCGCACGCCTGCGGCGCAGCCGGTGGATGTGCCGCAGGCCCTGCCCTGACACAGCCGGCCTCCACAGCCGGTCGGCCCCCACGACTCAGTGAATAGTGAAGTCTTGCGACTGGACTGCTGTTTTTTTGGTTGTTTCCTCGTACGCTACCAGTTTCAGCCGGTATTGACCAGCGGCCAGCCCTTCAAGGGAGACCTGTCCGGCATAGGTCAGGGTGCCGTCCGCGTTGGGCGGAGACTGTGTACGTTGCAGAGGACTGACATAAACGGCTTCCTTGTCACGGAAAATCTGGGTCTGAAAGGCCAGATTGGACTTTCCGGCCGTTGGTTTTCCCTTGGGCACGTTGTGGGCCGTGACGACGAACACGAGTTGCGCCCCGGCCGGATAGCGGCGCACCGCCTGATTGATGGGTGCCAGATTGGGGGGCAGAGCCTGTCCCGCCACCGGCTGGGAGTCGCCCGGCTCGGTTGCCGTCGGTTGGGCAACCTGCAGAAAGATGATGTCGGAAAGCATCATCCCGGCCTTTGACACATTCGGAATCTCAATCCACCGGTTGACAGCGCCCCGGTGCTCCGTGATGGGGTCATAGATGGCGGCGCGGACGTTGTACATCCCGGGCGCGAGTTTGAGCGACTTGGTCTGCGATCCCCACCCGGCCTGCGCCAGCGCCAACCGCTCCGGCAGGATGTTCAACGCAATAGTGTCTTCCTGCGCCATCAGCGCTTTGCCGTTGAGGTCAAAAACGACAAAGCCCATCGTCAGGGTATTGGACTTCCGCCCCTTGACATCCCGGAAGGCAATGTCTTTCAGGGGAAACGCCAGGGAGAAACTCGTTTCGAGATCGTTGGAAACGAAGGTCGAGGCCAGCCGCAGAGGGATGTCGCGCGGTGGCACCGGCGCGCCGAGCGCCGCTTTGACTTCACGCGCCGCCAGGGCTTCGGGGCTGAGTTTGGCGTCCTGCTTTTTCTTTTTCCCGGCGGCTTTCTGGATGGACTTTTCGCTTGGCGAGAAAAAGCCCTGCTGCGTGCGGATGGTGAAGCTTCCAGGGAGGTTGAGTTTGACTTCGATTTTGTGAAAGCGGCCATCCGGCTTTTTGTCCGGGTAGTAGGCGAGCGCGTAGTAGGTGGAGGCATCAGCCACCGCCTTGCTGAAAGCGCCGGACAGATCATTCGTGTTGACAAAGGTCAGCCCACCGGTGGCTGCGGCCAGTTCACGGAAAGCATCCTGGCGGGCCTGTTGTGCCTGCGAGGCAAGACTCAGCCCAATTCCGGTCGGATCAAAGCGGCCGGGTTGGCTGGCGTCAAAGCCCGCCGCGACTTCCAGACCGGCGCTGTGGATGGAGTACACCGTAACACCAGCACGGGTTGCGGCATCGAGTACCCGCTGGATGCGAAAGCGTCCGTTGCGGTTGAATTCGTCGTTGATGAAGCCATCCGTGGCAAGGAGAAGCGTTTTCCGCCCCGGATAGTTGCCGAGTGCCAGTGCCGCTGCGCGGATGGTCTCAAGGGTGCTGGTCGTCAGGTATTCCGTCCGCTGGGCAATGCTGCGCGCCGAAGCGCGCACGAGGGTTTCAGCCTGGTTTGGCGGGGTGCCCGGAGAAGAGCGGATGTACAGTTGCGTCAGAAAGTCAATGGTCTGACGGTCATTGCGCTCAACCAGAAACGCCTCGTAGTCCGTCATGGTGAATCCAAAGCCGAAGCTGCCCTGGTCAACGGCCTCATTGCGTGGCGTCAGCCGCTCGATGGCGAGCCGCATGATGCGCCTGTCGTCGGTCATCTGCTGGAGAAAGCCCAAGGTTCCGCTCGTGGACAACACAAGCAGGTGATCACCTTCCACGATGTTTTTTTCGACAAAGTTGAGCAGGGCGTTGCGCAACGGCAAAAAGTTGCCCGGCGCAATGTGCAGATCATCTACAACGAGCGCAAAATAGCGCCCTTCCGGTGTCACGGCCGGCGGTCGCAACCGGTTTTCCGGTTCAGTGCTGGCCTCCGGGTCATCAGCAAGCACGCCATTGGCGACCGCCGAAAAAAAGGCGATGTCCTGTGGCTTACCATCCTCCCGAAGCACAAAGTGTTCCCGCTGGAGATTGTTGACCGGCCGGCCCTGTTTGTCAGTGACACTGACGTAGAGCTGAAGCAGCTCCGTGCCAAGAGTAATAACGTCTTCTTCGTCTTCTCCCTGACCTGGCGCCGGTTCCTGCCCCGCTGCCTTGGGGGCATCCGCCGGGGGCGTGCCGGGGGCTGCCGGTGGGGCTGGCGGTTTCTGGGCAAGAATCGCCAGGGGAAGCCACCCGGCCAAAAATAAGGTCAACAGCGTGGGTTTCAGTCCAGACGCTTTCAGCATGCCACTTCCTCCACGAAAAACCATCCGGTATGGACATGGCAATGGAAGCCTGTCCCCTTTTCATAAAGGTATGGCGCAGGGTTTACAGTTTTTGCAAGTTGTAAAGATCACCAACTCCGGCCGCCTTCCGGAAGTGACACTTATTGTGCCGGGAAAGCCGGAAGCCGTGGTGGTGGATGGCTCAGGAAAACAGGGCTGAATGGGGTATGCGCCGCCGTCTGGGCGGCGGCAACGGGATGGGCGGTTGGGCAATGGCCTGTTTGAGCCGCCGCATGAATTCGGCCCGTGGGATTTCCTTTGCGCCGAACAACGCCATGTGGGGGGTCATCACTTCGATGTCAAACCAGGTCATCCCATGCTGGCGGAAAAAGGTGACGGTCTGCACGATGACGAACTTTGACGCATGGGGTGCGCGAAAGAACATGCTCTCGCCCGAAAAGGCGCGCCCGATCATGACGCCATACATGCCGCCGACGAGTTCACCATCTGGGGTACGCGCCTCAAAGCTGTGGGCGTGGCCGGCTTCATGGAGCGCCGTGTAGGCGGCTTCGATTTCCGGTGTAATCCAGGTTCCCTGCTGGCGCTTGCGCACGCTGGTGCGGCAGGCGTGGATGACCGCCGCGAAGTCCGTGTTGATGTGGAAGGTATAGTTGACCTTTTTCAGGTAACGCGCCAGGCGGGAAGGGATGTGAAAATCATCAAAGTCCAGAATGGCCCGTTCTGCCGGCGCAAACCAGAGCATGGGGTAGCCTTCGTGTGGCCAGGGGAAAATGCCGTTGCTGTAGGCCAGCAGCAGGGAAGACACGTGAAGGTCGCCCCCCACCGCCAGCAGTCCATGTTCATCGGCTTCTTCGACCGGTGGAAACTCCAGAATGGGCATGAGGCGTTTCTGACCTGTGTCGTGGGTAGGGAATCATAACTGATATGTGGCGTCCGGTTGACAGAGGCATTCTGATACTGACGCCAATGGACGCTGGAGTTCAACGATGATACTGCAAGTTACCGTCAAGCCCAACGCGCGCCAGCGGCGGCTGGAACGCCTGTCTGATGGGACCTGGCGCGCCTATGTCATGTCGCCGCCCCACGAAGGCCGGGCGAATGCCGAGCTGATTGCGTTGCTGGCCGAGCATTTCCACTGTCCCAAGTCCGCAATCACCATCCAGCACGGCGTAACGGGACGCCACAAGCGCATTCACCTGGATGTTCGCGGAGATGCGCCCAAAGCCGGCCGGGGAGGAAGTGGGTAAGCCAGTGCGTCATTCTGCGTCATCATCCGTGAGTTTCAGGTCTTCCGCCAGAATGGCAACCCGCAGTCCGGTGCCGCCGGTGCAGGTGATGCAGGGGCCGGTGCGTTCGGGTTCGGCCCGTCCGCGCATGGCGCAGCGGCACAGCTCGGCCTTGTATGTGGAGCTGCCGCCGCGCCGTACGCGATAGATTGGATTGACGACATCGTAGGCGCTGCCATCCGTCGGCGCATTATCGTAATCCTCGACAAAGGCATCCTGGCACCATTCCCAGACGTTGCCGTGCATGTCAAACAGTCCAAAGGCGTTGGCAATGCCCAGCGAGCCGACCGGCAGCAGGCGTCCGGCCGTGGGCGTCACTTTGGCGGCACCGTAGGGCACTTCGCCGTTGATGTTGGCGACGCGCGTCGTGAGGGTGTCGCCAAACGCAAAGGGCTTTGTGGAGCCGGCCCGGCAGGCATATTCCCATTCCGCTTCGGTCGGCAGCCGGAACCGTTTGCCGGTGATCTTTTCGAGGCGGCGGCAGAACTCCACCGCCTGCGACCAGGTGACGTTTTCCACCGGGAGCATGTCCGTATTGTCATTGTTCTGGGGCGCGCGGGGCGAGCGCCGTCCACGCGGCGCTTCCGGCTGGGAGGGATTCGGCGGCAGGTCATCCCTGACCTTGGGCAAAGCCGCCACAAAGGCCCACTGCCGGCGGGTGACTTCATAGCGTCCCATGTAGAACTCCGGCACAGCCACCTCGTGGAGTTTTTCGTTGGGCAGGCGTCCGGCTTCGGATTCCGGCGATCCCATGCGGAACTCTCCACCGGGAATGCGAACCAGTTCCAGGGCAATGCCTTTCTCCCGGTCGAGCTCGATGGCGACGACTTCCGACTTGAGAATACGCGGGTTGACGATGTTGCCTTCGGGCGTGAGGTCCACGGTCTGAAACTCATCAAAGGCCAGTTCGCGCATGATGAGTGGAGCATCTGTGTATCGCCTGTCCCGGCCGCGCAGGCGCTCGATTTCAGCATTTTCGGCCAGTTGTTCGGCGAGGCGGCCGTACTTGCTGCCAGAGCCGTACTTGGCCAGGAACGTTTTGAACGCCTGTGGATCGTTGCTGTTGCGGATGGCGTTCCACTCCCGGTCTTCTTCCGAAAGCCGTATGACGGTTGCCACCCGCTTTGGTGTGACCCGCACGACGCGCACGGGCTGCGTGTTGCCCACCCGCGTACTGATTTCCTGGCTGGGGGCCGTCCATCCGACCGGCGTGGCAAGGCTCAGCACGACAGTCAAAACGCCACCCAAAGCGAGAGGAACGGCGATACTACGGCGTTTGTGAATGGTGTGTGGAAAGGCAAAGCGTCGGGATATATACCGGAGTGATGTCATGGCTGGTTGGCGGATATGTCAGGTCAGCATCATGCCAGAGTTGCCAGAGGCGGCGGAGGTTGCTCTGGATGCAAGCCAAATCAAATTTCAGCTCAAGCCAAGGTAATGCATCCCGGCAAGGTGAGGGAAAATGCTGATGTTGCTGTGGCCACTGTGAATGATAGCGATTTTATCGTAGATTAGAGACACTTCCACGACCACAGGCAGGTCGCTCTGGCATTCTCGCTGGCGAGGAAAAGCGCACATGAAAGGTCTTCCCGTCCTCTGGGTCCTGTTTGCTTCGTTTTGCACGGCGGCGGCAATTGTTCTGACCATACGGTGGCTCTACCGACGGGCAGCACAACCACGCCGGCGTCCCTTACGTGAGATTCTGGCGAACCTGGAGCATGCCCGCCCGACACGTCGGGTACGGGCGGCCGGTGAGTTGTCTGAGCGTACCGGAGCGGAAGCCAGGGAGGCCGTGGATGCGCTGTTGCGGCGGCTGTCTGACCCGGAGCCGGAGGTTCGGGCCGTTGTCGTGGATACGCTGGGCAAACTCGAAGACCCACGGGCCAGTGAGCCACTGCGGGAGCGCCTGCACGACGACTCGACGGAAGTGCGCGGGTTGACAGTTTCAGCGCTGGTGAGCCTCAGAGATTTTGCGGCGCTGCCGGAAATCATCCGCCTGCTTGACGACGAAGACTGGACGATTCGCGCCTGGACGGCTTCGGAAATGGTCCGGCTGGGTCGTGAAGAGGCGCTGGAGACCCTGCTGGCGGCGCGCAACCGTGAAGTCTGGCGTGCACACCTGCGGCTCTGTGACAGCGCGCCCCGTGTTGTGGATGAGCGGGCGGTCTCACCCTTGCTCATCGAGATGCGCAAGGCCAAGGAAATGGGTATCCGGGTTGAGGCGATGCTGGCGCTGGCGAGCTTCGGTTACATCCCGGACGAAGAAGCCCGGCTGGTGGAGAATCTGGTGGCCTCGACGGAAGAAGAGCATCCCAACCTGCGATTTCAGGCCATTGCCATGCTGGGCACGATGGAGATGCGGCGCATCGAGCCGTATCAGCAGGCCCAGCGCATTCTCGAACGTCTGGCCGTGCGGGACGAAAATGCCTTGGTGCGCGCTGCCGCCCGGCATAGCCTCAAAGGCTTCACCATTGTCCGCGAGCGGACGATTCGCTCGCTGCCACCGCCGGACACGATGCCGGCGGTCTCTCCGGTCCGGGTGGAGATGCAGTCGCTCGACATGCTCACGTCCAACCTCAAAAACACAGCCCTGCCGATGCGCTGGCGCTACGTTCACGCTCTGGCGGCAACGCGCCATCCAAAGGCTGTTGTGCCGCTGGTTGAAGCGACACACGACAAGGAATGGCGTGTACGGGCGGCGGCGGCGCGTGGTCTGGGGTTGCTTGTGGGCGTTGGCGAAACCGATGTGCGTCCCACGCTGGAGCGGGCGGCCATTGAGGACGAGCATTTCAGCGTCCGGGAGACGGCCGAGCTGGCGCTGGCACGGATTACCCCGACTTCGACGCCACGTTCCCGGTAAAAGCGGGTTTTCACAGGCGCAACTGCAACCAGGGGTTGTACCAGTGGTTGTCCGGGTTGACACTGTACCGTCTGGACGGTACAGTACGCGCCATGCGTCGTCCTTCAACCAAATCCGCAACTCCAGCCCAGGTGACACGGGATGAACTGCTCCGCGCGACGGTGCGGGTCGTCGCTGAAGAGGGGTTGCCTCGGCTGACCCTTGACGCCGTCGCCCGCGCGGCCGGCGTCAGCAAGGGGGGACTGCTGTACCACTTCCCAACCAAGGAGGCGCTCATCCGGGCGCTGATTGAGACGTTCATTGCCGAGTGGGACCGCGCCATGGCGCGGGAGTATGCCCGTGATCCAGAGCCGGAAAAGCCGGGGCGCTGGTTGCGGGCTTACGTACGGGCTTCCTTTGCCGAGGTCGATCCGAACGAGTCGTTGACCTTGGGCCTGGGGCAGGGCGATCTGGCGAGTTTCCTGGCGGCGCTGGCCGTCAACCCCGAACTGCTGGGACTGATTCAAACGGCCTATGACCGCTGGCATCGGCTGCTGGTGTCCGATGGTGTGGATGAAGTGACGGCCACGGCTGTCCGGTTTGCCGCCGATGGCATCTACTTTGCCGAAGGCTTCGGCCTGGCGCCGCCCGTCGGCCGCCAACGGCAGCAGGTGTGTGACCTGATCCTGGCCTGGAGTGCAGCACCCGGCCGCACCGGTACGGAAATGGCAGGGGCGTGACATGGGGCGCAGGGAAGGGGAGCGGCTTTCAGTGTGCCGATGCGGTGACAATGGCATAGCGGCCTGGGTTGTAGGCGGGCTGTGTCTGGTGGCGTTGGTTCTGGGGGGTGGGTGTCAGCGTCCAGCCCAAAACCAGGCATCGGCCGCAACGGAAGTGCCAACGCCCGTGACGGTGGCGCGCGTGCAGGTGCGGATGCGCCCGCAGTCCATCCTGGCGACGGGAAACGTTGTCCCGTGGCGGCAGTCGGCAGTGGCTTCGGCGGCAATGGGGAAGGTGGTGGACATCCCGGTGGATGTGGGCGCGGTGGTACGGGAAGGGCAGGTGCTGGCGCGACTCGATGACCGCGAAGCGCGGCAGCGGCTGGCACAGGCCGAAGCGGCTCTGGCACAGGCTGAGGCGGCCGAAGCCCAGCTCCGGGCCCGGCTGGGACTCTCCGGCGAGGTGTTTGACCCACGTCAGACGCCAGAGGCCGAGGCGGCCCAGGCGGCATTGACCGCAGCGGAAGCCGAGGCGCGGCTGGCCGGGGCCACCCTGGAACGCTACGAGCGGCTGGCCCGCCATGACAACATCACCCGCGCGGTGCTCGACGAAGCCCGCACCCGGCTGGAAGCCGCGCAGGCGCAGGTTCAGGCGGCGCGCCGCCGCTACGCGGCCACCCTGGACGGGTTGCGGGCCGAATATGCCGGGTTACGGGCGGCACAGGCGCGCATTGCCGAAGCGCGGGCGGCCGTGGCACTGGCGCAGAAAGCCGTGGAAGACACCACCGTACGGGCGCCTTTTGCCGGGTATGTGGCCGAGCGGTTTGCCAATGTGGGCGAGTATGTCACGCCGGAGAAGCCCCTGATGGAGTTGGTGGTACTGGAACGGTTGAAGCTGGAGCTTCAGGTACCAGCCGGGGAAGCCGGGCGGGTCCGGCGCGGGCAGGCGGTTGAGGCCACAACCGACGCCTATCCCGACTGGGTCATTCGTGGCGAGGTCACGACGATTCGCCCGCTGGTGGAAGCTGATGCGCGCCGTCTGCGCGTTGAGGTCATCGTGTCGAATGGGGAGCAGCGGTTGCGTCCGGGGATGTTCGTCACGGCGCGGCTGCTGCTGCCGGAGCGTACGCCGTGGGTGATGGCCCCGCGCGCGGCTGTCCGGTGGCATCCGGGTCTGGGCGCGCAGGTGGCGTATGTCGTTGAGGGGGATCGAGCGCGGCTGCGGGTGGTTCAGGTGGGGGAAAACGTCGGGGAGGAAGTCGAAATCCGGTCTGGTCTGGAGGCCGGCGAACGTGTCGTTGTGACCGGTCTGGAGAAGCTGGAGGACGGGAAAGCTGTTTCCAGTACAGATAGATGAAGGCTACTCCGGGCTGTAGTTTTTTCTTTTGAAGCCACCGGCAATGCCTTTTTCTTTGTCAATAAGCTCGATGTCTTCAAGTGAAAACTCTGACCATACTTTACCCAAAGAACAGGGTAAAGGTGAGTAACCACAGGAAATGGAATTTTTGGGAAAGAAGAACTTGACTCCATTGATGTCTTGGCTCGTAAACTGGCGTTTCAATGAAGAAACTTCCGGGAGCAACAGGAGATTTGTGTTTGTAGAAGAGTAAAAGGTAAGCGCAGTACAGTATGCCAAATGTAGGACAAGTTTATGCGTGTAGGCTGTAAGGAAAATAAATTGTTTATACTTTTCTCTGTAAAGAGTGCTGGAGATGACCAGTAACAACAGCAGCAATGCCTGTATCAGTCCGAGCTTGCGATTGGCAACCATTATCTCTGAAATGGAAAAAGATGCCACGAGAGAAAGAGAAGAGAGGATAGCGTCTTTTTGAAAAGTTGCAAGGAGAAACATGGATGCCATTGTGAGTATGTAAGGTCCCATAAACCTGACCGTAGGTGCATTGATGAAGATGTATAAAACACCGACAGCGGCAAAAAGTAACACGCTGGTATATTTTTTGCAAAAAATCAAAAAATCCTTCTTCAAAACCAGGATGCAGGAAAGAATCAGTATCATCAGGAAAATGAATAAATAAATCACACCTTTTCCGCCCCAGGTTTTAGACCAAGGAAAAATCCAATTCAGGTGATTGATATTCTCTGGAGCTTTTGTCACCTGCAGGCGTGCGAACGTAGTGATAAGTTCAATTACCTCCTTTGAAGAGTTTTCACCAATAAACCACGGAGCTTGAAGATGAAAAAGGCTGGAAGGATACAGAGGACACCCGGAAGTTAAAGCCGAAGCAGTTAACTTGGTCAACACCAAAATAGTAGTTATGATACCCCACCTCAGATGACTTTTGTTCAGTTTGAACCCAAATCTATGGATGAAGAGATAGATACCAAACAGAAAGACAGGGATGCCGGTAAGTTTGAGCGCAAAGCCGAATGAAGGAAAAATAACTGCTGGCCAGAAAAAAATGTGTTTTACTTCAGAATCCGGTGTTTCATCCTCTGATGAAAAATACCTGAGTGAGCAGAAAACAGTCATGCCAATGATGATATTAAGTGGCACTTCTACAGAAGTAACGTCGACCAGTGCATAAAAGGCGACAAAACTTAAAAGAAAAAAGCACACCAAAAAAAATTCATAAATGTCTTTATTGATTCGAGACAGGCTTCTGAAAAATTGGCAAAATGAAATAAAAAGCGAAAATCCGCCTACTATCAAACTGGAGTAAATTCCCAGAAAATCTTCAAAAGGTGCGGGTAATGCAAACCATATAGATTGATGTCCGAGTTGCGGATGGATAAGTGCAAGACCTGTAACCAATCCATATTCATGAAGATATTTCGCCATTTGAATGTGATAACCAACAATATCTGAGCCTTCGTGGTGAGGAATGCTGATGAGAAAAAATGACAATGCTGATGAGATTAGCATTGTCAGAAAATTTTCTCTGAGGATGCCTGCCAAAGTTTGAACATCCTGCCTTGTGAGTGAAAAAAAAGTGTAGGATAGTACTGCGATTGAGACAACAACAAGATGTGTTATTCTCAATGAAGAAAAGAAAGCAAGAATCATGAACAAGTTGGACAAAGCCAATGTCCCAATGAATGATGTCAAAAACGGCTGAATACCAAGCAATTTTATTATTTCTTTCTTTTCGAGAAAAATGGAAAGTAATGAAAAAGCTGAAAATACACTGAGAATGGAAATAAAAAACCACACAATGAGACAGACAAACATTTTATTCCTCAACCTGGAATATTCAGACTAGAAAATGCAGTGGTTGGCTGAAGTCTGTATCCGGCGTCCGGTTTTCACAACCATGCTCATCGTGGCCATTGCCGTCTTTGGGCTGGTTGGCTACGGAGCACTTGGCGTGGACAGATTTCCCAATGTTGATTTTCCGGTTGTCACCGTCGTCGTCACCAATCCCGGCGCATCGGCCGTCGAAATCGAGCGCGACATCACGGAGAAAGTCGAGTCAGCCGTCAATGCCATCAGCGGCGTCAAAGAAATCCGCTCCACTTCAGTTGAAGGCATCTCGCAGGTCAATATCCAGTTTTCACTCAACAAGGACTTCGACGTGGCCGCCCAGGAAGTCCGCGACAAGGTCAACCTCGTCATCCCTGAACTGCCCAAAACCATTGAACCGCCTACGGTTCAGAAGTTTGAAACCAATGCCTCGCCGGTCATCCGGCTGGCCGTGTCCGCTCCCTATCCGCTGGTTGAAACGACACGTCTAGCACGACGCCAGATCAAGGAACAACTGGAAACCCTCGATGGCGTCGGGCGGGTGGCGCTGCTCGGTGGGGTGCAGCCCGAAGTGCGTGTCACACTTGATCCGCTGCGTCTGCGCGCTTACGACCTGACGCCACTCGACGCCGTTGCCGCCATCGAACGCCAGAACCGTGACGCCCCGGCCGGGACGCTGGAGCAGGGAGCGCGCGAAACCGCCCTGCGCGCCCCAGGCAAAGTCCCGGATGCGGCCACCCTGCGCCGGTTGCCGCTGGCCTACCGCCAGACCTATCCCGTCTGCCTGGAGGAGGTCGCCCACGTCGAGGAAACCACGCCGCTGCCCCGTACCATCACGGCGCTGGACGGACGTTCGGCCGTCATCGTGCAGGTCTCCAAACGGGCCGGTGGCAATGCCGTGGCGCTGGCTGCCGCCGTCAAGGCCAGGCTGACCGAAATCCGTGCCAGTCTGCCCCCGGAAGTCACCGTGACCGAAGTCGGCGACAAGTCCATCTTCATCGAAGCCGCTGTCAACGATGTCAAAACCCACCTGCTTGAAGGCAGCCTGCTGGCCTGTCTCGTGGTGCTGGTGTTTCTCCGGCGCCTGGGGCTGACCCTCATTGCCGCCCTTGCCATCCCAACGTCCATCATCGGTGCGTTTGGCGTCATAGCCGCATCTGGCTACACGCTGGACACCATCACACTGCTGGCACTGACGCTCATGGTGGGCGTTGTCATTGACGATGCCATCATCGTGCTCGAAAACATCGAGCGGTTCATCCGTGAAAAAGGACTGCCGCCGTTTGAAGCCGCAGTCGCGGCGACGCGGGAAATCGGACTGGCCGTGTTGGCCACAACCCTGTCGCTGCTGGCCGTCTTCCTGCCGACGGCCTTTATGGGCGGCATCGTCGGACGCTTCCTCGCGCCGTTTGGCATCACGGCCGCGGCCGCCGTCGCCATTTCCATGTTCGTTTCCTTCACACTGACGCCCATGCTGTGCGCCCGCATGGCGGTTTCGCACCGGGACCGGCCCGCTGCCGCCGGTTGGACGGCACGCTATTACGGGCCGCTGGTGGCCTGGTCAGTTCGTCGGCGCGGATGGGTGGCCCTGACGTGCCTGGGGGTGGCGGCTTCCGTTGTTCCGCTGTTTATCGTCATCGGCAAGGACTTCATCCCCCAGGATGACGAATCGGAGTTCGAGGTGACGCTCCGCGCCCCGGAAGGAACGTCCCTCGCTGCCATGAGCCTGCTGGTTGAGCGCATCGCGGCCGATCTGCGTACCCTGCCCGGCGTCGCCCACACCCTGACGACCGCCGGAAGCGGCGATCCACCCGTGGCTTCCCGTGGCTACATCTACGTCAAGCTGAGACCTCTGGCGGAACGCACCGCCTCGCAGGTGGAACTCATCGGGCTGGCACGCGAACGTCTGCGGCCCTATGCCGCACAGGTGCGTACCAGTGTGCAGCCGATTACGCCTTTTGCCGGCGGGGGCTATGAAAACGCGACGATCCAGTACGTGTTGCGCGGCCCCGAACTGGAGCCGCTGGCGCTGTACGCCGAACGTCTCATGGAAGCCATGCGCCGGATGCCGGGGGTGGTGGATGTCAACTCGACGCTCGTGCTGGGCGCGCCGGAACTGCGCCTGGTCGTTGACCGGGCGCGGGCGGCTGATCTCGGTGTCGCTGTCGAAGACGTGGCCACCACGCTCAACCTGCTGGTGGCCGGGGTGGAAGTCGGTACGCTGGCAGCCGACGCCGGAGCGGCCGCTGACCGGCCGCGCATCCGGCTGCGCGCAACGGATGCCTTTCGCAGTCTGCCGGAACGTCTGGGGGCAATTGCCGTGCCGACGGCCAAGGGTGCGCCCGTGCCACTGTCCGGCCTGGTGCGCCTTGTTGAAGGGACGGGGCCGGTGGCCATCGAGCGCCTCAACCGTCAGCGTTATGTCACTGTTCTGGCGAATGTCGCCGCCGGGTATTCACTTTCGGCGGCCACCGAACAGATTGATGCCGCGTTCCAGGCGTTGGAACTTGCCTCCGGCTACGAGCGGGTCTTTGCCGGGGATGCCAAAGACATGGCGGAATCCGCCTACTACTTTGCCATCGCTTTCGGGCTGACTTTCGTCCTGATGTATGTCGTTCTGGCCGCCCAGTTCGAGTCGTTCATCCATCCCGTGACCATTCTGCTGACGCTCCCGCTGGCGCTCCCGTTTGGCCTCGTCTCCCTGCTGGCTGTTGGGCAGAACGTCAATCTCTTCGTCGGGCTGGGGGTCCTCGTGCTGTTTGCCGTCGTCAAAAAGAACGCCATCCTGCAGATTGACCACATGAACGGCCTGCGGCGGGCCGGCTGGGCGCGCGATGCGGCCATCGTTCAGGCGAACTGTGACCGGCTGCGCCCCATCCTGATGACCACGCTGGCTTTTGTCGCCGGCATGTTCCCGCTGGCGCTTTCACGCGGGCCCGGCGCAAGCAGCAACCGTTCGATTTCCGTTCTCGTCATTGGCGGCCAATCGCTGTGTCTGCTGCTGACGCTGCTGGCCGTGCCGGCTTTCTATGCCCTGTTTGACGATCTGGCGGCCTGGCTCGCCCGCCGCCGCTGGTTCCGGCCACGCCGAAGCCTGGGCAGTGAGCCGTCCGTGAAATCGGCTGCCCACGACTGAGGAGGTAAACATGTGGAGGCAAGAAACGGCCATGTTCCTGTCCCGACACGTCTGGCTGCCTGTCATCATTGGGGTGGCCCTGTCCGGCAACAGCGCCCCGGCGCAGCACCTGCCGCCGGTACGCCGTCTGCCGGTGCCGGGCGTCGTGTATCCGCCGGCTGGCGGTCACGCCCCACGTCCACTGTCCCCGGCGCGCGCCGTGGAAATGGCGCTGGCCGGCGAAACTTCGGTGCGCCTTGCCGCCGAGCGCCGGGAGGAAGCCAGGGGACGCGCCCTCGAAGCCCGTGCGGCGCTGCTGCCCAACCTCAGTGGCGTGGTGACACGCGCCAATTCCGCCATCAACCTGGCCGCACAGGGATTGGGCGGTTTCCTGCCGGGCATCAGTTCCATCATCGTCTTTGACACGTTTGACGCCCGCTTGCAGCTTACGCAGCAGTTGTTTGACTGGTCGGCCGTGCAGCGCCATCGCGCCACGCAGACGGCCCGCCAGGCCGCTGAAGTGGAAGCGCAACTCGTGCGGCAACAGATCACCGGTGAGGTTCTGCTGGCCTATCTGGATGTGCTGCGCGCACAATCGCTGGTCAGCGCCGCTGAGCGCGAAATCGTGACGGCGCGCGCTCTGGTGCATCTGGCGCAGGAACAGCGCGCGGCCGGACTGGCCACCCAGCTCGATGTTGTTCGGGCCGGCGTCCGCCTGGCCGAGGAAGATGCCCGCCGGGCGCAGGCGCAGGTTGAGCTGGAGCAGTCCCAGGCGCGGTTGCGGCGGCTCATGGCCGTACCGGCCGACGCCGAACTGACCCTGACTGGCGAGCTGCGGTTCGTCCCCGTATCCACGCCGGACGTGGCCACCGCCCAGTCGGCCGCGCTGCGGCAACGGCTTGAAGTCGTCCTGGCCCGGCTTCAGTACGAAGCGGCCACCCGGGAACAGGCGGCCGTGGCGGCCGAACATCTCCCCTCGGTTGAAGTTTTCGCTGACTATGGCCTGAACGGCGTGCGCCCGAACCGCTTTGCCCTGCCGACGCGCACGTTCGGGGTGCGGGTCAACGTTCCGGTGTTCAACGGCGGCGCTTCGTTTGGCCGGCTGGTGGCCGAAAAGAGCCGGGCCCGCCAGCGTGAGTTGGAGGTTGCCGATGTCCAGCGGCAGGTCGAGCAGGAGGTACGGCTGGCCGTGGTCCTGCTGTCGGCCGCAGCGGAGCAGGTTGCCGCAGCCGAGCAGGCCGTGACACTGGCGCAGCGTGAAGTCGAGCTCGCCGAAGAACGCTTTGCCGCCGGTGTGGCCGACAACTTGGAGGTCATCCGGGCGCAGTCGGCGCTCAGTCAGGCCCGCACGGCACGGATTCAGGCGCTGGCACAGCACGTCATGACGCGCGTCAACTGGGCTTTGGCCCTGGGCACGATTGAGCAGTTTCAGTGGTGAGGCCATTTCAGAGGGTGACGCCACACCGTGCGCCGTGTTAGTCTGCTGTCTCCTGCACGTTGCCAACCTGGTCTGTTCGGTGCGTGCCATTCCCACCGTGGAGGAAAGGCCGTCATGAAGTGTCCGGCTTGTGGCTTTGAAAACCTGCCTGGCGCAGAAACCTGTGAGGCCTGTGGCTCTGACCTCACCGCCGTGGAGATGGATGAGCCGGAGCTTCCGATTCAGCAGCCCCTGGCCGAAGACACCATTGACCGTCTCTTTCCCTATCCGGCCATTACGGTCGAGGTGGGCGCTTCGATTGGGGCCACCCTGCGCGCCATGCAGGAAAAGCGGTTTGGCTGCGCGATGATCGTCCGTGGCGGGAAGCTGGTCGGCATCGTGACCGAGCGCGACATGCTCTACAAGGTTGCCAATCGCATCACCGAGCTGGACGCCACGCCGGTGGATACCATCATGACGCCCAACCCCGGCGTTGTGCGGCATGGCGATACCCTGGCCAAGACGCTCAATCTCATGGCGATGCACAAGTACCGCCACGTGCCGATTGTGGACGACGAGGACAAGCCCATCGGTTTCCTCTCCTCGAAGGGCATTTTCAAGTACCTCTGCCAGCACGCTCTGCCCAAGGCCTAGGCGGCAAGACGGCGGGTTGCCGCTCCAGCGGCGCTTGCCGGACATCAGGCGGGCGGCACTGTGGTTTCGGGAAGTGGCGGCTTCTCCTCGGCGACGAGAACAGCATACAGGCTGGGCAGAGCCAGCAGCGTCAGAATCAGGGCCGAAAAGAGACCGCCCACGACGACGGTCGCCAGCGGACGCTGGACATCCGAGGAGCCGATTCCGACGGCGCGCGCTGCCGGAATCATCCCCAGCAGCGCCACGATGAGCATCATCAGCACCGGCCGCATCTGCTGACAGGCGCCGGTGAAAATGGCGTCCCGTACGGACAGCCTCTCAACTTCACGCAGGCGGTTGATTTCCGACACGATGAGCACGCCGCTCATCACCGCGACGCCAAACAGGGAAATGAAACCAACGGCGGCCGAAACGCTCAGGTTGATATTGCGCAGCCACAGGGCCACCAGCCCGCCGACGAGCGCAAAGGGAACGCTAGCCAGCACGATGCAGGCATCCCGCGCCCGGCCGAACGTCAGAAACAGCAGCCCGAAAATGATGGCCAGTGTCACCGGCAGCACGATGGTCAGCCGCGCCCGCGCGCGGGTGAGGTTCTCGAACTGTCCGCCCCACTCGACGGCGTAGCCTTCAGGCAGGTTGACCTGGGCGGCTACAGCCTGCTGGGCTTCGCGGACGAAGCCGCCCTGGTCACGTCCCCGGATGTTGGTGCGCACCGTCACCTGGCGCTGGTTTTCACGCCGGGCAATGATGCTGGCCCCTTCCACGACGGCAATTTCAGCAAGTTGCGACAGGGGAATGCGCCCGCCATCGGCCGTCGGCACCAGAAGCTTGCCAATCGTGGCCGCACTGGCGCGGGCTTCCGGCGTGTAGCGGACGACGATGTCAAACCGCCGCTCGCCCTCAAACACCACGCCCACCGGCCGGCCGCCGATGGCCAGCTCGATGAGGTCCTGTACATCAGCCACGTTGATGCCGTAGCGCGCCACTTCTTCCCGGTTGACGCGCAGCCGCAGTTGCGGCTGGTCGGCTTCCTGTTCAATGGAGCTGTCAGCCGCGCCCGGAATCTGCCGGACAATGGCCAGGGTTTGTTTGGCCAGCTCCCGCAACTGCTTCAGATCGGGGCCGCGCAGAATAATGGCCAGGTCGGCACTCGATCCGGTGGCCATTTCGGTCGAGGTGTCAATGATGGGCTGGGTGAAGTTGAAGGTCGCTCCGGGAATGCTGGCTTCCAACCGGCGTGACATCTCGGCCACGAGTTGGGCCTTGGTGCGTCCGGTCGTCCAGCTTTCGTAAGGGTGCAGGTTGACCAGCAGTTCGTTGCGGTTGGGACCGAAGGGGTCGGTGCCGTCGTCATTGCGCCCACTCTGGGAGATGACGCCGGAAACCTCTGGAAATTCCCGAATCAGCGCACGGATGCGATTGGCCGTGCGAGCCGATTCCGTCAGGGAAATGCCAGGCGGCAGGTTGGCGCGAATCCAGATGACGCCTTCATCGAGCTGCGGCAGGAACTCCGTCCCAAGGCGCAGCCCGATGCCAAGTCCAACCAGCACGATGGCGCCGGCAGCCCCCACGGTGAGCCAGGGGCGCGCCAGGGTGACTTCCAGCGCGGCGGCATAGCCCTGCCGCAGCCACCGGACAACCGGGTTTTCCCACGTCCGCACGCTGCGCGTCAGCCAGTAGCTGGCCAGCACCGGCGTCAGCGTCAGGGACAGCACGAGTGACCCAAGCAGCGCACTGCACACGGTAAACGCCATAGGGCCAAACAACCGGTACTCGACACGCTCCATGGTGAACAGCGGCAGGTAGGCGGAAATCAGAATGACCATGGAGAAAAACACCGGCCGCTCGATGTCGAGCGCCGCCCGCCGGACGGTTTCAAACACACTTCGCCGGGAATGCCGGTCATCCGCCAGCCGGTGCACGATGTGCTCCACCATGACCAGCGTGCCGTCCACGATGATGCCGAAATCGAGCGCCCCCAGACTCAACAGATTGGCAGGAATGCCGGCCAGCTTCAGACAGACAAAGGCAAACAGCAGCGACAGCGGGATGGTGATAGCCGTCAGCAGCGCCGCCCGCACGTCGCCCAGGAAGAAAAACAGCACGAGCGTAACGACGATAAGCCCTTCAATGAGTGTCCGCGAGACGGTACGCAGGGTGTTGGAAACCAGTTCCCCCCGGTCATAGACGGTCACGAGGCGGACACCCTGCGGGGCAAGCTGGGTGTTGAGTTCGGCAATGGCTTCCTTGAGCGCGGCCAGTGTGTCGCTTGGATTTTCCCACCGGCGCAACAGCACAATGCCCTCGACGCCGCCGGATACGTCGTCGTAGCCAAAAATGCCGGTTTGCAGTGCCGGGGCCACGCTCACCTGGGCCACATCGCGGACAAACAGGGGAACGCCGTCAAAGGCCCCGATGACGATGCGTTCGATGTCCTGCCGGGAGCGAACCAGCCCGACGCCACGCACGACCAGGCTCTGCTGCTGATTGTCCACGATGCCACCGCCGGCATTGCGGTTGTTGGCGCTGATGGCATCGGCCACCTGCTTGGCCGTGAGGGCAAATTTTTCCAGCTTCAGTGGGTCAAGTTCCACGCGGTAGGTCTTGACCAGCCCGCCAAAGGTGGCCACATCCGCCACGCCCGGCACCTGGAGCAGGCGCGGCAGCACCACCCAGTCCTGAAGCTCGCGCAGCTTCATTTCCGGGATGCCGTCGCCGTCAAGCCGGTAGCGGTACATTTCGCCAATGCCCGACGTCAGCGGCCCCAGTCCCGGCTGTACGCCTTCCGGCAGTTCGGCATCCCGCAGCCGTTCGAGCACAAGCTGCCGGGCGAAGTAATCATCCACGCCGTCGTCAAAGGTCAGCTCGACGACGGACAGCCCGAAGATCGTCCGGGAACGGCGGCCGATGACCTTGGGCGTGTTGTTCAGGGCGCGTTCGATGGGAATGGTGACCTGCTGCTCGACTTCTTCTTCTTCAGCGGCATTGCCGGGAAACTGGGTGATGACGACGACACCCGTATCGGAAATGTCCGGGTATGCCTCGACCTTGAGGTTCTGAAACGCCCAGACGCCGGCGCCGATGAGCAGCAGGGCTGCGGCCAGGACAGCGGCGCGGTAGCGCAGTGCCAGATTTGGAAGTTCAATCATGGTTGCCCTCGCTTCAATTGCGGTACAGCAGCATCGTTCCCCCGACCACCACCCGTTCTTCCGGCCGGAGACCTTCGAGCACGGCGACCCGCTCGCCAAGCGCCACGCCCACCCGCACGGGACGCCAGTCAAACCTGCCCGCTTCCCGTTCAACAAAGACACCGGTGACACCTTCCCGTTCAACAACCGCCGCTTTCGGAATCACCGGCAGCGGCGTCGGGGCGTCAGAGAGCCGGAGACGGGCGAACATGTCCGGGCGCAGCCGCTGCACGCCGGAAGTGAGTTCCACAATGACCCGCGCCGTCCGGGTCTGCGGATCAATCGTGTCGGCAATGCGGATGACCCGCCCGGTGAAACGTTCGTTGGGAAAAGCCGTCAGTTCGACTTCGACGTTTTCACCCACCTCCACAAGGTAGAGGTTGGCTTCCGGGACGTTGGCCGTGACGACCAGCCGACTCAGGTCGGCGATGGTCATCAGCGACACGGACGTATCGGTACGGTACTCGCCGGGAACCACGGCGAGTTCAAGGACCTTGCCGTTGAGCGGGGCGCGGACGGTAATGCGCTGTTCGCGTCCGCTGTCATCCAGCCCAAGGGTTTCGAGCCGCCGCCGCACCTGTTCCCGGCCGGCTTCGGCCTGCGCCACGACGGCGCGGGCCTGCTCAACCGCTGCGCGGGACTGCACCACAACGTTGTCCGCCGCCAGAACTTCCTTCTGGGCAATGGCCCGGTGTTCGTAGAGGTCTTTGGCGCGTTCGGCATCCTGCTCGGCTTTGGCCAGCGCCGCTTCGGCCTGCGCCAGACCAGCCCGGGCCTGTACGAGGTTGGCTTCGGCCTGCCGCAGCGCCCCGATGGCTTCTGCCACGTCCGGGCTTTCCAGCGTCACCAGCGGTTGGCCGGCCCGGACAGCATCGCCTACCCGGACACGCACTTCCGTAATGCGTCCGGGCAGTGGCAGCATGATGCGCGCAATGCGGTTGGGATCGAGTTCGACCTTGCCGGGTGCGATGACTTCATCACGCGGCACACGTTCGACGGTCACGGATTCAACCCGGATTTCCTGTTTCCAGTCGTCTTTCCGGGCCGGATTGACCGGCGCTTCCGTCGGTTTCTGGCAGCCGATGGCCAGACTCATGACGAAGCCAGCCAGGGCCAGCCGACCGGCGTGGGTTTTCAAGACATCTCTCATGGCGTTCCCTGAGCGGTCAGGTTGTCCAGCGTAAAACGCAGCCGCGCATATTCGGCGCGGGCATCAATGTAGCCCTGCATCGTTTCGTTGTAGGTCCGCTGGGCGTCCAGAAATTCAACGAAACTGGCTTCACCCCGGCGGTAGGCGTATTCGGTCACGTTGAGAACATCGCGGGCCTGTTCGAGCAGGCCGCTCTCGAAACTCAGCAGGACGGTGTTGGCGGCCCGGCACTGGGCATACGTGGCTTCAAGTTGGGCGCGAATTTCCCGTTCGAGGGCCGCAATGCGCAGTTCGGACTGGCGGATTTCGGCCTGCGCCCGGGCAATCCCGCCCTGATTGCGGTCATAGATGGTCAGCGGCAGGGACAGGAACAGTCCCAGCGAGTTGCCCGTTCCGGCCAGACCCTGCTGGCGGCGGTATTCCACGCCGACGGTGTACTCGATTTTGCCCTGGGCAATCTGGAGTTTGAGATCGGCCAGCGTCCGCGCCTGCTCGGCGCGCAGCGCACGCAGGTCGGGGCGCAGATCAATCGCGCGGGACAGCAGCGGGGAAAGCCCCGGCGGAAGGTCATCCCGGCGCATGTCCCCGACGGCCTCGAAGGTATCCAGCGCCTCGGCCCGCCCCATCAGGGCCTGAAGCCGGTTTTGCGCCACGCGCCAGCGGGTTTCCGCCTGAATGACCGCCTGGTTGAGCTGGATGGCGGAAACGCGCGTCCGTACCAGTTCAATCGGGGACAGATCGCCGGCCCGCACCCGGGCGGCATTGATGGCGACGAGTTCTTCAAAGGTCTGCTGGTTGGCGCGCGCCAGTTGCAGGCTTTCTTTGGCGGCCTGAAGTTCGACAAACGCCTGCTGGACTTCAAGTGTGAGCTGGCGCAAAGCGTCTTACAGGCGAAATTCGGCTGCTGCCCGGGCCTGTTCAGCGACGGCGATCCGGGCGCGGCGCTTGCTTGGGCGTTCCAGCGGCCAGTCCACACGCGCCGCATATTCTGGCGGGCCGGCATTGTTGATGGCGTCGTAGCCCGTGCCGAGTACATCCAGGTGGTCTCCACCCAGACTCAGCACTGGATTGGGACACAGCCGGGCCGCGATGACTTCAGCTTCCGCCCGTGGAATTTCGTAGCGTTCAGCCAGAATGCTGAGGTTGCGTTGCAGGGCTTCGGCGACGGCCTGTTCGACGGTGATCGCCATCGGGTTGGGCGTCTGGGCCGAAGCGCCAACGGTCAGCCACAGCAGGGCCAGAACGGTGACACACCATACGTGCATCCGAACACCAGGCATGGACAGCTTTGTACTCCAGAAGGGTGTGGGTTGGTGTCCCCGCAGGATGAGGTAAGTTATCGTGGAAGACGAACAATTGACGTGGCTAAACAAACAGCCTGTCTTTTCCCGACCAAGGCTGTCCGGTCAGTCCATTTCGCCGACGCCAGCGGCCGGTTGGACGACCCACATCCGGGCCGTGCCGCCGGTGTGTTGGGCATAGGCCCGTGGGACTTCACGCAAAAAGGCATCCAGGGCTTCCGGCGCGACGAGGTTGACCGTACAGCCACCAAACCCGCCGCCGGTCAGCCGCGCACCGTAACAGCCGGGAATCTGCCGGGCGGCCGCCACCAGCGCATCGAGTTCCGGGCAACTCACGGCATAGTCTTCCGAAAGTGACCGGTGGGAAGCCGTCAGCAACGCCCCGGCCTGGGTCCAGTCGCTGGCGCGCAGCGCCTGGGCAAATGCCGTGACCCGGCCGATCTCGGTCACGACATGCCGCACCCGTTGCAAGAGTGAATCCGAAAGCATCCCGGCCGCCTGCGCCAGTTCGGCTTCGGTGACATCCCGCAATGTTGTCCGGTCGGGAAACAGGCGCTGGAGAACACTGAGTGCAGCTTCGCATTCCTGCCGGCGTGTGTTGTATTCCGAAGCCGCCAACTGGTGCTTCACGCCGCTGTCGACCACCACGACGGCGCACTGGTTTGTGTCGAGCGGAATGAAGTCAAAAGCCAGGGAACGGCAGTCCAGCCAGACGGCATGCCCGGCGCGCCCGTGCGCCACCACGAACTGATCCATCAATCCGCAGCGCATTCCGACGAAATCGTGCTCGGCCGCCTGTCCGGCGCGGGCGAGTGCCAGACGGTCAACGGTGTGTCCGGCCAGAGTGAGCAGGGCAAAGCCGACGGCGACTTCCAACGCGGCCGAGGAAGACAGTCCCGCCCCGGTCGGGATGTCGCTTGTGATGAGCAGGTTCGCGCCGGTCAGGCGAAAACCGGCAGCTTCGAGGTGAAAGGCCGTTCCGGCAAGGTAATCACGCCACGTGCCGGTACGCCGGCCGGGGGCATCAAGGTCAAGAACGTCTGTTTCCCCCAGGTCGTGGGCGATGACGTGCAGTTGCCGGTCAGAACGGGGACTGGCCCAGACCCACAGGCGCAACCCGATTGCCATCGGCAGTACGATGCCCGCGTTGTAATCCACGTGTTCGCCGATGAGGTTGACCCGTCCGGGAGCTGAAAAACACCGGCCGCCGACGCCAAACTGCTGCCGGAAGGTTTCCGCCGGGGTTGCCATTCACAGTACCCGCTGGATGAGCGCCCCACCGTCCACGGTTAACACCTGGCCGGTCATGTAGGATGCCTTGTCGGAGGCCAGAAACAGCGCGGCAAAGCCGATGTCATCCGGTTCGCCAATGCGTGGAATGGGCTGGGTGGCTTTGAGGCGGCGCATCAGGTCTTCGTTCTTCCAATAGAACTCGCTGAAGTCGGTGCGAACAAGACCCGGTGCCAGCGCGTTGACCCGAACGCCGTGGGGGCTGAATTCCTGCGCCCAGTTGCGCGTCATCATGATAAGTCCGGCTTTGGTGAAGCTGTACAGCAGTCCCTGATACTGCGGCTGAATGCCGGAAATGGACACGACGTTGATGATGGAGCCGCCGGTGCCGCGCTCGATCATCTTGGGCACGGTCAGCCGGATGAGCCGCAGCACAGACTTCACGTTGACATCCACCATTTTGTCGAGCATTTCGTCGGTCACATCGAGCGACGGCCCTTGGCCAATGTTCGTCACGCTGTTGTTGACGAGAATATCCACCGGGCCGAAAACCCTTTCTGTTTCGGCCACGAGGTTTTCGATGTCTTCCTTGCGTCCGACATGGCAGCCGACGCAGTGGATGCGTCCGGGCATGTCGGACAGCTCGGCGGCTGTCGCCTGAAGCACTTCCAGCTTGCGGCTGGCAATGACGACATTGGCGCCGGCCGCGACAAAATGCTTCGTGATGGATTTACCGATACCGCGGCCGCCGCCGGTGACGATGGCAACCTTGCCGGCAAGTGAGATGTCATTCAGGGCCATGGTGCGTCAAACCTGTGTGTGGAGTGGAATGTCGCCAGTTTGCCGGGAACACGTGTGAAGCGCAATGCTGCCTGCGGGCTGGAAGTCCCTCTTTTAATGCCGGCTTGGAAGCCTGCGCTCCCGGTAATTGCCCCAGGGTCACATTGCCGTCCGTTGCCTTGCCGTTACGCTCCAGCGTGCACCGTTCGAGCCGGGCGGCAGCGCGCTCCAGCGCCCGGACGCCCGCCTGCCGGTTGTCTGCAATGCGGCTGTCATAGGCCCGGAGCTGGGCCTGCCCGGTAAGCCGGATGCCATCTCCGCCGTGTCCGATAATGTCACATTCAACGAGTTCCAGCCGGGCGCCATCGGTGGCGGCAAGACCATGGCCCGGACCGTCGTGCAGGCGGCTGCGGCGCAAAACAAGCCGCGTCTCCATCCCTTTCACGGCAACACCCTCGCCCGCCACAGCCGTCATCTGACTGTCCTCGATGGTAAGCGCGCCCCCATTGAGTTGTATGGCCGGAGCCTGATGGCTTTGCAGCGTCAGGCCGCGCACAACCTGCGCGCCGAGGCTCTGGCGCAGGCAGGGCGCATCATGTGAAGCAATAATGACGCTGCCAGCCGGACCATCGGCGACGAGTTCGATGTTTTTTGTCAGGAGGACAGTTTCGCGGTACACGCCGGGACGAATGAGAATGCGCGCGCCGGTCCGGGCTGACCGGATGGCTTCTGAAATTGTTGCAAAGTCGCCGCCTGCCGGGGCCACAATCGTCTCGTTCGGCAGCATTCGCCACATGTCTTTGCCTTCAAAATACCGAACGGTTAGCCAGATGCCGGCCAGCATCAGAAAACTGATGAGTCCGATAACCAGTAGCGCCAGGCGTCCCGTGTGGCGTCCGGGCGGGGAAGCGATGGACGCCACGGCAAACGGACGGAGGGACGGTGACGACGTACGTGCCGTGGTTTCCTGGGCGAGTTCTGCGGCGCAGGCGGTCAGTTCTTCGGCCATCTGCTGCGCAGTGGCGTACTGCCGGCGGCGGTCGCGTTCGAGCGCACGCGCGACGATATGCCGCAGTCGCGCCGGAAGCGTATGTGGAAGTGGGTCAGGATAGAGCGTCCGAATCGCCAGCAGCAGATCGTCTTGGTTCTGGTGCGGAAACGGCAGGTCTCCGCTCAGCAGCTCGAACAGCAGTATGCCGGCTGCCCAGATGTCGTCCTGGGGCGTCGGCGGCGCGTCGAGCGCATGGGGAGAGACATACGGCAGGATTTCCGCCGGACGCGGGCGGACCTGGCTGAAGCCGTAGCCCCGCAGCCGCACCTGTTCGCCGTCGAGCGCCATGTAGTTCGGGGCAAGTCGTCCGTGTACCTGCCCGTGTTCGTGCAACACCTGAAGCGCCGCCAGAAGCTGCCGGATGGTGTGGACAGCTTCTTCCGGCGTGAGCGGACGTGGACGTTCGGCCAGCGACACGGGCAGGTAGGGGCTGACGACGAACGTCAGCGCGTCCATGGTCACGACATCCAGCACAGGGAGCAGATGGGGATGCGTCGGCAGTTTGGCCAGCTCGAATGCCACGCGGGTCAACGGACTCGTCGCCGGTGTGTCCTGGAACACGTCAAGCCGGACGATAGCCTGATCCAACAGGCTTTGCCCGCGCCACGCGGCATCGCCCACATCGGCCGTCAGCGAGGCATCGAGGCGGTATTCACCGATGACCAGACCGGGGCGCAAAGGAGGCACATTGGCGGCAGGGTGCGGCATGGGGTGCCTGGAATGTTACCGACGCAGAAAGGCGGCGTAGTCTTCGTCGGTGTCAATGTCGCATGCGCCTTCAGGGAAGGGCAACGTCGTCACCTCGTGGCGGTATTCCTGCAGGTAGCGTCGGGCGCCGATGTCGCCATGCGCTTCCAGCAGCCGGTGACGCCAGACGTACCGGAACAGTACCGGCACGCCGGGCGTCCCGGCATAGTCGCAGGCGGCCGCCGTGGCTTCGGGATGGTCGCGGAGAGCGTCCTGAAGCCGGTGAAGCTGTGTGACCGACACCAGCGGTTGGTCCGGGGCGAGGACGAAGAAGGTGGCTTCCGGCGGCCGGTTCGGGGGAAGTGCTGCGACGCCACAGCGCAACGAAGCGCCCAACCCTTCTGCCCACTGCGGGTTGTCAATGAGTTGGACATCGGGGCCGCTGTCGGCGTCGGCGAGGTGGGCGCGGTAGCTTTCGGCATGGCCGCCAAGCACAACAAGGGTAGGCACGGCGTGAACTGCGCGCGCCAAGCGGATGGCGCGTTGCAGGAGGGATTCGCCGTCAATGGACAGCAGAAGCTTGGGGCGTCCGCCCATCCGCCGCGCCGCGCCACCGGCCAGCAGGATGGCGGCACTGGGAAACCGTCCGGGCGCGACGCTCATGGCGACAGGGAGGATGAGACTGGCAGGGGCGTGTGAATGGGTGCTTCGCGTTGGCGCAGAAACTGGCCGTTGCGCCGGTTGGCAACGGCCAGAATTTCAGCCACGATGGAGACCGCCACTTCCACGGGCGTTTCCGCGCCGAGGTCGAGACCAACCGGAAAGTGCCAGGCTTCAACAATTTCTGGAGCAACACGACAGCCTTCGTCCGCCAGTTCGGCCAGCATGCGTTCGGTGCGCCGCCGGGGACCCAGCAGGCCGACGTAGCGCGGTTGGACGGCGGCCAAACGGCGTACGATGGCTTTGTCGCTGGGGTAGTGATGGGTCATGACGACGACATGATCCTGCGCCCGCAGCGGGAGGTCATTGACCGTGGGCACCACGAGTACCTGCCGGGCGGTGGGGAAGCGTTCCGGCGTAGCCAGAGCGGGACGCCGGTCGGCCACAGTGACATACCAGCCGAGCCGGTCGGCGAGTTGTGCCAGGGGAAGTGCATCATCGCCAGCGCCCAGAATGGTCAGTTGGAGCGGCGCGGGCAGGAATTCGACAAAGGCTCTGAGGCTGCCGCGCGCAGTGGTGTAGGTCATCTGCCGGGAGCGGCGTTCAGACAGGCAGGTGCGCAGTTCGAAGTGGAGCTGCCGTATCCAGCCTGCCTGTTCAATCGGCGCACCGTTGGCTTCGGGGGTGTCGGCGGTATGCAGCAGCCGAAAGCCGGCGCGCCCGGCAAACTCACCTTCTGCCTGGAAAACATGTGCCAAGGCAGCATCTTCGCCGGTTGCGCGGGTCAGGGCCAGCAGGTCGAGAGGGTGATGGCTCTGGTTGGCGTGGAAAGGCTCGATGTAGATGAGGGTTTCGCCTTCACAGCCCAGCGCCGGCCCCCACGTCGTATCCGTAGCGACATCGTGCAGGTCATAGCTCACCAGTTGCGCTTTGCCGCTGGCCAGAATCGCCTGCGCCCGCTCGATGAGGTCCGGTTCAAGGCAGCCGCCACTGATGTTGCCAACCGTCTCGCCTGTTTCAGCGATGAGCATGCGCGCCCCGGGCCGCCGGTAGAACGAGCCGGTAACACTCACCACGGTGGCGAGCGCCAAGTGGCATGGAGCCGGGGAGGTGAAACGGCGAAGCGCCATCAGAAGCACATCGAGTTCAGACATCGTGGTATAAAAGGCTAAGGCTGATAAAGGCGGTTGTTCACCACTGGCTGAATGAACGGCGGTTGTTCGTGCTTTGTAACATGCCTGGGTTGTCACACTGAAATTTTTGAGTGCCGTATAACCTGCCAGCCGGAACCTTTTGCTGTCGGCAGCGACTACCAGCTTGCCAACCGTACCCACAACTGAAGGACTGGCTATGTCATCTGCGTCCGAGGAACTCGACAATCCGCTGTATGGCGACTTTGAGGATTACCTCGACGGCAAGCTGCCGCCGGCGCGCCACCGGGAAGTTGCCGACTTGCTGGCGCGTTCCGCGGCGGCGCGGGAAATGCTGGAAGAGCTGCGAACGGCGCGCAGGTGGTTGGAGGGAACACACTGGGACGTGCCGGAGCCAGGCGGGTGGCCGTCGGCAGGGGAAATTCTGGCCCGCGCCGGCTGGCGCCCTGCGGCGTCGTTGCCGGCGGCCAAGCCTGACCGGTCAACCGGAAGATTTGCCGGGTGGCTGTCCGGGTGGATGCCCTGGCGATGGAATGTTCGTTCGCCGGTCTGGGCGTTTGGGGCTGCGGCGGGTGTGTTCTTGCTGGTTGGGGGCGGTTTGTGGTGGGTTCTCAGCCCGTCGGCGCCGGATGAACTGGCACAGTCAAAGGCATCTGAAACTTCAGCGCCACCAACTTCTGAACTGCCAGCACAGCCAGGTGCGGCAACGGCCCGGCCGGAGGATGCCGCCCGTCCGGTACTGCCTGCCGAAGCCGCACCGGTTGGTGCTGCACCACAGAAAAAAGACCCGGCGGCATCGGTGCTGGAAGCGGCGTCGCCGGAGGGGAAATCAAAGCGTTCGGGGCCCTCAGCCGGTTCGTCCGGGACGGCGGAAGACCGGCAACGGGCGGGAGCTTTACGCGCGCCGGCGTTGCCGACAACACCGCCGGAACAGATGGCTGGACAGTCATCCGTGGCGGCTGCGCCATCAGCCGGAGATGAAACGGCGCACAAGGCAGAAGCGATGTCGGCGGAACGGCGGGAAGCCCGTCCGTTGGCCGCAGCTCCGCTGCCGGAGGCGGGTGCTGCGCCGTCTGTGGCCGGGCGGGTGTCCGGTGCTGGAGCCACCGACAGGGCCCGCGATGAAATGAAGGAAGCCCCCAGAGCAAGGCCGGGTTCGGCGGCCGATGTTCAGGGAACAGCCGCCCCGGTCACAGCGCTGACCTTACGCCTGGTGGTGGCGAACCGGCGCGCGGCGCTGACTCAGGTGGCGACTGTGGCACGTGAGTTTGGCGGCAGCGTGCGGCTCGATGGTGAACAGGTGGCTGTGACCGTGCCGGCTGGGCAGGTCTCTGCCTGTGCCGCCCGGCTACGGGTGCGGGTGGCTGTTGTGACAGAAGGGGAAACGTTGCAGGTGACAATACGTGCGCGTGAATGAGGAGTAAGGGATGGCGAATGGTGGATAACGAAGAACACGTGTAGGGGCGGGTTCAGAACCCGCCCCTACACCATGTGATCAACACCTCTTGGCATCAAAGATTTTTGCACTCGGCACAATTTGGGCAGCGGTGCTCGAAGAAGAGGGCGTTTGAGTGGCGAAGGCGTGTGCGCTGCGTGGAGTTCATACCGGTCAGTGTACGATGGGTGCTCGCACGAATAACGTGTGACCACCGAGCACCCGAAAAAATTGTTTTGTGTCAGATGCTTCGCAGTTTGCCTGTCTCCAGTTGCCAGCCCGATGCCGGACCGCCGGGCAGGCTGGAGTCAACAGAAGAAGATGATGGATGAGACCCTGGCCAACCATCTGGCCGCGCTGCTTGCCGGCCGCCTGAGTGAAGCGGAAACCGATGCGCTGCTGGCATCGTTGACGCCCGACACCGCAACGTTTGAGCAATTCACCACGCTCATTGCAGCCGTCCGCGCCACGGCCTGCCCACTGCCGGAGCTGGCTGAGCCGGTCTTTGACTGCTGCGGCACGGGCGGCAGCGGTCGGCCGCACTTCAATGTCTCAACCACAGTGGCTTTCGTTCTGGCAGCCGGGGGCGTGCGCGTGGTCAAGTTCGGCAACCGCGCTGCCACCAGTACGAGCGGGAGCTTTGACCTGCTCGAACAGCTCGGCGTCCCGGTCGAGTATCCGCCGGAGCGGCTCCCGCGCCTGCTCGATGCCACCAACCTGGCGTTTCTCTACGCACCTCAGTGTTACCCGGCGCTCAAGGCTGTGGCGGCGGCGCGGCGGCGGTTCGGGCGTCCGACCCTTTTCAACTACATCGGCCCGCTGCTGCATCCCCTGCATCCCGGCCGGCGCGTCATGGGGGTGTCCCATCCGCGCATGCAGGCGTTCATCGCCCAGTGGCTGGCAAACAACCTGCAAACACGTCGGGCCATAGTCGTGCGCGGCTATGAAAACCGGGACGAACTGACGCCGGTCGGAACCTCCGTCCTGTATGAAGTGACGCCCCGGCGGATTGACAAACGCTCCTGCACACCGCCCGACCTGCCGTGCGATGTAGAAGCTCAGCCCTATACACCAGAGGCCAATCTGCGGCAGTTCCGGGACATCGTGACGGGACGGGATACCGTTTCGGCCGATTACCACAGCGTACGGCTCAATGCCGGCCTTGGGTTTGTGGCCGCCGGACGGACGGAAACGCTGGCTGACGGTGCCGCCTGCGCGGCCGAACTTCTCGCCAGCGGAGAGGTTCAGCGCCAGGTGGAAACCTTTTTGGCACACGTGCACAGGTGAAAGCGTTTGCTCTTGTGGGCGTGGGGCCGTAACCTTCACGCCTGTGATGGCCCCCGTCACGACCGTCCGTCACAAGGGAGGCACGTCGCTTATGTTGCGTCTGCCTACGCGCGAGGCTGTCCTGTCTGAGCTGGATGCGCTCATGCAACAGGGCGCTTTACTGTACCAGGCTACGGCCAATGGCAATGTTCGGGTACTGGCGGGGCTGCTCGGCCCGGCCTACCGTGGTCTGATTCAAAAACGCGGCAAACGGGAAGACACCACGGCGTTGCCGGTGGGGTATCCGGCCAACTTCGACTGGCGTTACGAACGCAATCAGCCCGAAATTCGTCGTCTGACCGAAGCCGCCAAAACCGCCCAGTGGAATGCCACCACCGATTTGGACTGGCAGCGTCTTGTCGATCCGTTTCATCCCGACACTGTGCTGCTGCCGGAGAAGTTTCACCCAGCCTACTGGCTTCCGCTCTGGTCAAAGCTGACCGAACACGAGCGCCGGGTGCAGCTCCACGCGCTGACAAGCTGGCTGCTCAGTCAGTTTCTGCACGGCGAACAGGGGGCGCTCTACGCGGCGGCGCTGACCACAACGGCCGTGCCATGGCTCGATGCCAAGCTCTATGGCGGCACGCAGGTGATGGATGAAAGCCGTCATGTCGAGGCGTTTCACACCTATCTGACGACGAAGCTGGAAAAGCTCTATGACATCAACGACAACCTCTACGTCGTCATTGATGCCCTGATGACGGATTCGCGCTGGGACGTGAAATTCCTGGGGATGCAAATCATGATCGAGGGGCTGGCCCTGGGGGCTTTCACCACGTTGCGCCAGTTGTCGGGCGAGCCGCTGCTGCGCGACCTGCTCAAAATGGTCATCACGGATGAAGCCCGCCACGTCCACTTCGGCGTACTCGCGCTGGGCGAGTTCTACCTTCGGGAGGTCAGTGAACGTGAGCGCCGGGACCGTGAAGACTGGGCGTTTGAAATGGCCGTGCTGCTGCGCAACCGGTTCCTTCTGCACGAAATCTACGATGAGCACTTTGCCCATCGCCTGCGCCGTGCGCAGTGGAACCGGCTGGTGCTCCACTCGGACATGATGGCCATGTTCCGGCGGACGATGTTTCGCCGCATCATTCCCAATCTCAAACGGATTGGGCTGCTCAGCGACCGCATTCGTCCGCACTACGCACAACTGGGACTGCTGGCCTTTGAGCACGAACGTCCGGCGACGGAACTCACGGCCGCCGACCTTCTGGAAGACACCGTGTGAACCTTCCACACCACAGTCTCAGCCACATCGGCCGTTGATGGGGTGGGGTCCGGGCTTACAGCGTGATGACGTAGTCGGGTGGATTTCCGGCCAAAGCCGCATAGAGCTGCGGAAAACACCCGGCTACGACGCCTTCAACCAGCCCCTTGGCTTTGACCTGTCCCTTGCCGCACTGCTCGAAGTTGCCTTCAGCCAGGTTGCGGCGCACCGCGCACTGGTCACACACCATCAGCAGGATGCCCTGTTCCTTGGCGAGGCGCGCCAGCCGCTCACCCACGGGGTCACCCTGCCGGAGGCAGAACAAGTTGTCATCAAAAAACATCATTCCGACGACCTGTGCGCCGTGTTCTCCGTCTTCGAGCTGCGGCAGGATCATCGTCGCCAGTTTGAAGGTGCTGGCCATGTTGGTGGCAAAGACGTAGGCAACTTTCATGAGCGTGCATCCAGAGTACGGGTGTGTTTTGTGTTCAGGAAAAATACGATTTTATACGCAGTCAGGCAAGAGGTCGCGCCGTCTGTGGCTGGCCGCGAACCGGGCAGCTAAAGGCGGGGTGTCTGGTGAACCAGTTCGCGCAGCCCGGTTTCAAAATCCACCTGGGGCGCATAACCCAGCAGGCGCCCCGCTTTGGCGATGTCGGCGCAGGAGTGGGCGATGTCGCCGGGCCGCGGTGCAGCGTGGACAGGGTTGAGGTCGGTCCCAAACAGCGCATTGAGCTGCTGCACAAGCCTCTGAAGGGAAATCTGCCGTCCGCAGGCGATGTTGAACACTTCGCCCTGGAAGCGCCCCGGAGCGTTCATAGCCAGCAGGTTGGCCTGTACGACGTTGGCAACGGGGGTGAAGTCCCGGGTGGCCGTTCCGTCGCCATAGATGGTCGGCCGCTCGCCGCGTGCCATCACCTGGACAAACCTGGCAATGACGCCGGCGTACTGATTGTTTGGGTCCTGGCGCGGCCCAAAGACGTTGAAGTACCGTAGGCACAGCGTATCCATGCCGCTCAAGGCTGCGTAGGCGGACATGTAGCCTTCTCCGGCCAGCTTGGTTGCCGCGTAGGGACTCAGCGGCCGTGGCGGCATGGTCTCCACCTTGGGAAGAGTTGGTGTGTCGCCGTAGATGCTCGATGAAGAGGCGTAAATGACGCGCCTGACGCTGCCGGCCCGGGCTGCGGCAGCGAGCAGCGTCAGGGTGGCGACTTCGCCGCAGCGTTGGGAGGTGAACGGGTCCTGGACGGAGCGGGGCACACTGGGCAGCGCTGCCTCGTGGAAAATGACTTCCACGCCGGCTACAGCCTGCTGCGCCGTTGCCGGGTCTTCCAGCGCGCCTTCGATGAACTCAACCTCGGCCGCGACAGCCGCCAGATTGTGCCGAAAGCCGGTGATGAGGTTGTCCACGACCCGGACGCGATGGCCGTCCCGGACGAGCCGTTCGACCAGATGGCTGCCGATGAAGCCGGCGCCGCCGGTGACGAGACAGCGGATGCTCATCGCCGCCTCCCGATGACAGCATAGAGGGGATCACCAGTGCCGGGGCTACGGTCAAGGGTGTGAATGTCGTCCCAGACGCCAGCCGCCCGAAAGAAATTCTCGACCAGCCGACAGCGCCCGGCATCGTCGAGCATCAGCCAGATGGCAATCGCCTTGGTGGGAAAACAGCGGTTGGAAAAGGTGACGACCAGCGGCCCGCCCGGACGCAGGACCCGCCCGATGTCGCGCAGTACGGCTACCGGATCGGTGAGATAGTCAATGGAAACGCACAGACCGGCGGCATCGAAACTGGCATCGGCGAGAGGCAGAACCGGCTTGGTATTCAGATCGTGAACGACCCAGTCCGTCAGCCGGGGATTGGCCGCCAGCTCGGCGGCATTCATCCCAATGCCAGTGACCTGCCGGTAGGTCACATCTTCCGGCAGGTGGCTGACCCAGCTTGAACAGACATCGAGGATGTCGCCGCCGGGAGGAAAATACTCACGGTAAAGCTGCGTGACAGCAGCGATGGCTCCGGCGTCAATGTGGGTGACGAAGCGCGGCAGGCTGTAGAACCGGGCATCCGGCGTTTCATCCCAACGTCGGAAGGCCTCGGGCGGCAGGTTGAGATGGCTCATAAGCTGAGGTTACAGCGAAAGGCTGATGATTTCGACGACCGGCCGCTCGAACGTACCGGTGACACGGACCGGAATCATCTGCCGCTCACTCAATGTTCCAAAGAAGGGGAGCCGGCTGGCGCTGCGTCCCGTAACGAAGTTCAGCGGGAAGCGCAGGTCGAAGTTAATCTGCGCCGGGCGCTCGGCCAGGGAAATCACACCTTGGCCAAAAATCTGGCGGTTTTCGGCGATGGTGCAGGTGAGTCCGTCAAGCCTGACGGTTGTGCCTTCCAAGGCAAAGCGGAAGACGAGTTCCCGGAAGGACAGCCCTTCGCTGGTTGAGGGCAGCCCGGATTCCGTTCCCAGCAGGCGTTCCTGCAGGGGGCCCAGGTCGAAATCGCCCAGACGCATGGGCAGCGCAGGGGTGGCGAGTGTCCGTCCAATGGCTCCCGGCCGGAGGCGGGGGAAGCACCCTTCACGCAGATCGCCATCGCCGGAGCCGGACAGTCCCTCGAAGTTTCGTGTCTCGTAGCGGTACTGTCCTGCGATGTCGAGCCGGAATGTCCCCTGACCGGTCACAGCCGCTGTTTCCGGGGGGGAAGCCAGCTTTTCAGTTGCAATGTTGGTCAGGCGGCCGGTGATGGCAAAGCCAAGGTGTTCCGGGGCAAAGGTCAGGCGTACGGCACTGGCTTCGAGTGTCCCGTTGAGCCAGTTGGCCGTGGTCTGGCGCAGGGTCACGTCACGTCCCTGCACACGTCCTTCGGTGTTCAGGCGCTCGAACTGGAAGGGCGTGTCGGGCCAGGACAGGCGGCTGTTCTGAACGGCCAACTGCTCAATGCTGAACGGTTCTGCATTGGTGTCAGTTGGAGTGTCGGCGGCAGGGCGCAGCATCAGTTCCGGGTGATGAAAAGCCCGGCGTGACGGTGCGGACAGGCTTGCGGGCAGATGGGGTGCGGATGGTACGGGCAACAGCCGCCACTGGCCGGACGGCCCGGCAGCCGTACCGGTTGAAAGCTGCAAGTCCGCTTCGACCAGGTGCAGGTGGGTAAAGGTCGGGCGGCGACGGAACAGGTTGAGCCAGCCAATACCAAACTCACCCTGCCGGATGGTTCCTGTCAGCCGGGCCTCCGGGCGGTTCTGACCCAGAGTGACGTTTTCAACGACAATCGTCAGCGGCAGAAACGAGGTGGCCCTGGCGCTGGCTACCTGAACCGGTGTGCCGAGCGCCCGGCTCAGAAGTTGCTCCAGTTGGGGAATGAGCCAGCCAGACGGGATAAGGTGCGGTGCAACGAAAAGGAGTAGCAGGAGAACAGCCGCGGCTGCGGCCGCGGTCCCGAGCAGAAGTGGCCATCGGCGCCGCAGGGATGAAGCGGGGGCGTTTTCCCTGGCCGTGGTCATGACGTTTCAACCTCGGCTTTCAACTGCTGAAGCGCCATGGCCGCGGCTGCCTGCTCGGCGGCCTTGCGACTTGGCCCGCGCCCTTCGCCCAGACAGTGGCCCTCAATCGTGACGACGACGTGAAACGTCGGTTGGTGGGATTGACCTTCGACGGCAATGGTTTCGTAGCAGGGGAGCGGTCGGCGGTGCAGACGGAGCCAATCCTGAAGTGCCGTTTTGGCGTCGAGTGCGGCAATGTGGGCAAAGTCGAGCGCGGCAACCTCATCGGCGAAAATGCGCCGTACGGCATCGGTGGCGACGGCGATGCCGCCATCGAGGTACAGGGCGGCCACAACGGCCTCGAAGGCGTTTTCCAGGAGCGTCGTCTTGTGGCGTCCGCCCTGTTGTTCCTCGTTGCGGCCGAGGCGCAGGGCTTCACCCAACCCAATGCGCTCCGCCGCCTGGGCCAGTTGGGCGGAAGCCACGAGGTGCCCCTTGGCCCTGGCCAGATCACCTTCGCTGGCGGTGGGGAACTGCTCGACAAGCCAGGCACAGATGATGAAACCGAGCACGGCATCGCCAAGGAATTCGAGGCGCTCGTTGTGGGGCGTGGGTGGGTGCTCCAAGGCGTAGGAGCGGTGGGTCAGCGCCTCGGCAAGCCATTCGCGGCGGGCAAACCGGTGGCCCAGCCGGGTTTCAAGCTGGGCCATAAGGTGTTCAAAAGTCTGGTTGCCACGTTTTGGCATGCGGCGGGTACGGGTTCAGATGACATGCCGGAATGCCTGTGGCTGAACGCAGCCTGGCCAGGCCCTTCCGGCTGGAGCCTTCATGGCCGGCAGGTGGATTTGAAGCCGGCCATGAATTCTTCCAGTCCGTCCTTCTTGCCGTCGTTCCAAATCTCATAAGCCTCTTCCATTTCCTTGCGGGCGTTGGCGACGATAGCCTTGTAGGTGTCTTTGTTCGGGGAAGCTTCGGCCACGAGAATGCCACGGGCGAAAAACTCGGCTGCCTTTTTGGATTCTTCCTTGGCTTCCTGCAGAAGCTTCTGTCCTTGTTCACCGCTTTGTACTTCGGCCGAGAGCTTGTTGAAGGCGTTGGCTTTGTCGTCATACCGCGCGTTGTGGATTTGGCCGAGCAGGAAATAGACATCGGGATAGGCGTCGCACTTGGCTTCGATGACCGCCAGCAGGGATTTTTCCGCTTGGTCATATTGCTTGGCAGTGAAGTGGGCAAAGGCTTCAATCCGGTGGAGATAGGCCACAAACCCCGGCTTGACCTTGTCCCAGGTTGTCGTCTTGGAGTCGTAGAGCAACGCTTCGCTCCGGTTGTCCTCAACGATGAGTTTGCGGGCTTTGGTGGCATATTTGGCGGCTTCCGCCCACGCCCCGGCGGCCTCCGGCTTCACGCCCTGTTTGAGGGCCTTGGTTTCAGCCAACGTCGTCAACTGGAAGGCAAAGAACAGATCGGTTTCGGGGACGGAAGCCACGTATTCATCGGCAATTTTGACGGCATTGGCCATGTCGCCGGCCTCTTTGTAGCGGGTAAACAGGGCATAGCGGGCGGCATTGACTTGTCCCTGAACGTACTTGACATACGTTGGAGTCGGGTCGGACTCAAAGAAGGCGCGCGCCAGTTCAAGTTTCTTGACCGGGTCCGGCTCCGCCTCAATTTTCTTGTAGTCGTCATATTCCTTGCGCTGCTTGGCAGCATTGTCCTGGGCAGACACCCCGGCAGCGGTGTAAGCCAGGGTGGTGGTACTTGTTGCCCCGGCGGCAAGTGCGAGGCTGAGGACGGCAATCGAAACGGTCTTCATGGCAAGTAGGCTCTCCTTGAAGTGGTTCGGTAAGTGTTTGGGATGGCAGCCCGAACGGGCGGGCACGGGCTGGTTCCGGCGATCAGACACGTTGCGTTTTTCTCGTCTCTGGGGTCAAACTCGTGGGTTGAACGAAACCGGTAATCCAGCCGAAGCAGTGATGCTGACAAGCCTGCTTGGGTTTGTCAAACGGGGACGAACGTGGGAAAGTGGTGACTGCTGACGGCCGTCCGTGCGTACTTCAGGGTTGACGCACCGAGGCGGTAAGGTATAACGCGCGCTAATCACGTATGCGCTCCCACACATCGAAATTCTTTCCGAAGGAGAATCCAGACTATGGCTTCTGTGCGCGTTCCGTACAGTAAAGAAGATGACTATGCCGATGAAATCATTCGGCAACGGCAGGAACTGGCCGAGCAGTACCTGGGTGAGCCGTTCCAGCATGTCAACCGCTATTCGTTCGACCCGCATGTTTGCCGTGGCAACATCGAAAGTTTCATCGGTGTGGCGCAGGTGCCGATTGGTCTGGCCGGGCCGATTCTCATCCACGGGGAGCATGCCCAGGGGGAGTTTTTGATCCCACTGGCTACGTCCGAAGGGACGCTCGTGGCAAGCTACAACCGGGGCATGAAGGCCCTGACCATGGCGGGGGGCGTCCTCTGTACGGTGACAGCCGACCAGATGCAGCGCGCACCGGTCTTCATTTTCCAGAATGCCCGCGATGCCCGTGATTTTGCCGACTGGCTGCGGGAACATTTCAGTCAGGTCAAGGCGGCCGCCGAATCCACGACCCGCGTCGGGAAGCTGCTCAATATCGAGTTTTACCAGGCGAACAAGTTTCTCTACACGCGCTTCAACTACTCGACCGGGGATGCCGCCGGGCAGAACATGGTCGGGCGGGCAACGTACGTTGCCTGTCAGTGGATTGTGCAGAACAACAGCAAAGTCGTGCGGTGGTTTCTGGAATCCAACTTTGCTACGGACAAGAAAGCTTCGCAGATCAACAGCATCATGACGCGCGGCAAGCGCGTCACGGCGGAAGCGACCATCCCCGGCGATCTGCTCCGGCAGGTGATGCGCACTTCTCCCGAAGCTCTCCACTACCATTTTCAGGTTCAGTCCATCGGCGGATTCCTGTCGGGCGTCAACAACAACGGCGCGCATTCGGCCAACGGCGTGACGGCGATGTTCATCGCCACCGGGCAGGATGTTGCCAATGTGGCCGAGTCCTCGGCGGGCATTCTCTACTGCGAGCGTACGCCGGATGATGCTCTTTATCTCTCCATCACGATTCCGTCGCTCATTGTCGCCACTTACGGCGGGGGAACGGGGCTGCCAACCCAGCGGGAGTGCCTGAAGTTGCTGGGCTGTGATGGGCCGGGTAAGGTCAACAAACTCGCCGAAATTGTGGCGGCGGTCGTCCTGGCCGGTGAGCTTTCGCTGGCCTCGGCCATCAGTTCGCACGACTGGGTATCGAGTCATGAACAGTATGGGCGCAACCGCTGAACCTTGCTAAGGTGCAGGTCCGGGCCGGTTGCCACGCGCTGTAGCGGCTGAATCTGTCTGGCACGGGTGGGCGCCGGCTCTGTGACCTGCCATTTTCCCTGAAACGACAGTCACCGCCTATGAGTGAATCACAACTGGCCGTGTTCCCGCCGGACGCCTCACCTGCTGCGCTGAGTTCGGCGCGGTTTGGATTGGCAGCGCACTTGGGAATTGAATTTGTGGAAGCCACACCAACCTACCTGCGGGCGCGCATGCCCGTGGATGAGCGGACGAAGCAGCCCTACGGCCTGCTGCACGGGGGTGCCTCTGTGGCGCTGGCCGAGACGATGGGCAGTGTCGCCTCGCATCTGGTGTCCCCGGAGCGGATGGTGGTTGGGCTGGAAATCAATGCCAATCACCTCCGTGCCGTGCGGGAAGGCTTTGTCTATGGGACGGTAACGGCCCTGCACATTGGGTCGAGTACCCATGTCTGGGACATCCGAATCCGGGATGAGGAAGGGCGGCTGGTGTGTGTCAGTCGCCTGACTGTCGCCGTGCTCAACCGTCCGTCCCCGCCGCCCGTGGTCTGAAATTACTGTCCCGAATCCCGTTGGTGACACGGTACACACCTTGCCGGGTGGCAGGGGTGGAGTACCATGTCCCGGCCGGGCTTCGGTTGGGGTCTGACTGTATGCCCAAGAAAACCAAAGCTCAAAAACTGCGGGCGCAGCAGCGCCAAAGCAGTGGTGGACGCCAGGTGACGACTGGTGGCACAGGCACTTCCCCGGTGGGCCCCCGTATGGCCTGGGGACGTTATCTGGGGCTGCGTTTTTTGCTCCATGCCACGCCGGTTGAAGCCAATCACACCGGGGATGACGGCAACCAGGCCGGGGAGTCCTGTGCTGACGAACAACCGGCAGCGTCCGGGCTTCAGGACGTTGCCCTGCTGTGCATTGACGAACTCCGGGACGGCATCATCAAGGTGTTTTTTGAGCGTCTGCCGGTGGAAGAACTCGACCGGCGCATGCGCGAAGCCCCCTTCCCCTGGTTGCCGGCCGACCGGCTTCAGGCGGCGCGGGTGATTGCTTACGGGCAGCGCATCAATGACTACGTTGGCAAAGCACCCCCGGACAACTTTGCCGACTTTCTGGCGCGGCTGGGTGAACTCCCGGAAGTGTCACTGCCGCCGGGCGTCTTTTTCTGTCCGGTGTCCGATGATCCCCTGCCCGGTGTCTATGCTGAGCAGATCAAAAAAAATGCCCTGGGTGGAGTGGATGCCTACTACATTTCGGACCGCGCCCAGCGCAAGCAGCTTGGCGCGCGCCATCCGCGCTACGCGCTGCCGCAGCACGTCCGCTACCGGACGGCCATGTTGGAGTCAGAGCGTCTGACCTGGCGGCCCGAAGGGTGGGACACGCCGGTGCGCGCCATTCCGCTTGAAGGCATCGAGGATGCCGTCGGGCTGGCGCTGACCCAGGACCTTGTCCGTGGAACGGTGTTTTCCATCGAGCGGCACATTGCCGATGCGGCCGTGCCCAATCCCTTCATCACTGATGCCGATGTTGAACAGGCGCTGCTGATGGCCCAAACGGCTGCCGCAGCCGGAGAAGACCCGCCGCTGGAGCATCCTTCCGCTTCCGTGGCTTTCATCCTGCAGGCAATTGACGAGGGACTGGCGCTGTGCCGGCAGATTCACCGGGAGAACGTCGAGCGTGAAATGGAAGCCGCCGTTGTCGTGCGCGCCTTTGATGGTTGTCTTCAGAACCTGCGCCGTCCGCGCGGGGTGACGCCGGGGCCGCGGGCGTATATTGAATACCTGGCACTGACCCTGCGCTAGCGCCGGGTCAGGCGCTGAACCGGTGTGGCGCAGACGGCAGGCTGTCGTCAAAAGTCGTTGACTTTGTGCGGGGTGGGCGGCACAACTCACCTGTGACCCGAAGGGCAAAGGTCGGGAAGGGAAGCGGAGGATCAGTATGAAACGTGAATCATACCTGCTGTCAAACGGGCGGAGCATTGTCTTTACGGACCGGAAGCTGTGGCTGACCCGCAATGGCGAGCTGTCCGACGTACTGAAGTCGCTGCTGGCAGTTGGTTTTGCGGTCGTGTCATTTGTGACGACCATGGCCGCGGCTGCAGGGCTGGCGCAACAGGTTTCCCTGCTGGGTGTGCTGTGTCTCATCGCCGGCAGTGCCGGGTTGTACACCACGTGGCTGTTTTTCCGGCAGGCGATGGGTGCCATTGCCGGGTTGCCTGAACTTGTGCTGGAGCGGTCGGGAGACCGGCTGACGGTGTTCGGCACCGACTATGACCTGTCCACAGCACGGTTCTTTGGCGCGTGGGGGGTGTTGGGCATCCGCCAGGGGGAGGTGGACATCCCGCTTCTGAAGGGTCTCGATGCAGATGAGGCCGACTCGTTGGCGGCGCACCTCAACGCGACGTTGCTGGGGGATGTGACCGGGTTGGCTACAGAGTCTGCTCTGGCGGCTGAGCCGCGTCTGCCGGCCCAGGCCTGAGAAATTCCACGTTGTCACCAGTCCAGGCGCCAGGCTGGACCCCGCGTGACGAGGACGTTGCGGCTGTGCCGGGGGAAGCCGCATTCTGAGCCGGCCGTTCGGGCCGGTTCTTTCAACGGTGGCATTGCCAAAAGTAAGGTTTCTCACATAGCATCCAGGGCAACAGTGGCCAGAAGGCGGTTGTTGCCCACGGCTTGTGACATCCCACTTTTGGAGCACGGCGCAGGCCGTGCATGGCGCCGCAGGTTGTCAGTATGTCTCTCGAACACATCATTCAGGACTGGAAAGTGCGGCATCTGGAGCCTTCGCGCCCGGTCATTGTCGCCCCGGATACGTCGTTGGCGGAAACCATCACGGCCATGATGGCCGAACGGGCGGGTTATGCTTTCGTCTGTGAAAACGGCTCCCTGCTTGGCATCGTGACCGAACGTGATTACCTGCTCAAGGTGATAGGACTGGGCGTTGAGTACACAGCACCAGTCAAAGACTTCATGACGCCCAATCCGACGACCATCCGGGAAGATGCCACCATCGTCGAAGCGATGCGTCTGATGGACGCCGGGAACTACCGGCATCTGCCGGTGCTCGACGCTGAAGGTAGGATTCTGGGAGTGATCTCGACCCGCCACATCATCAGCTTTATCGTCGAGCACTTTCCCCGCGATGTGGTCAACCTTCCACCCAAACTCGACCAGAAGAGCCTGACCGTTGAAGGCGGTTAGGGCTGTGGCCGCTTGTGCCGGGGCAGCGCCAGCGGCCCGTCCTGGTCCCATCATTTACGCTCAAGGCGGAGTAGATTCCGATGTCATCCACGGCCATTCTCGGCAATACTGAAGAAAAAGTTCAGGAAGTGACTTCCGTCACCGTTCGCTTTGCCGGCGATTCGGGGGATGGGATGCAGTTGACAGGAACCCAGTTCACCAACACGGCAGCGTTGCTCGGCAATGACATCAGCACGCTGCCGGATTTTCCGGCCGAAATTCGCGCGCCACAGGGCAGTCTCCCAGGGGTTTCCGGTTTTCAGGTCAACTTTTCGAGCATGGACATCCGTACGCCGGGGGATGAGCCGGACGTGCTGGTGGCCATGAATCCGGCGGCGCTGAAGGTCAACCTGCCGGATTTGCACGAAGGTGGAATTCTCATCGTCAACGAAAACGAGTTCATCAAGTCCAACCTTGACAAGGCCGGCTACACCTCGAACCCGCTGACGGATGGCTCTCTGAAGGGCTACCGGCTGATTTCGATTCCCATTACCGACCTGACCTACAACGCGCTGGCCGAGATGGAGATGACCAAGCGCAACAAGGAGCGGTGCAAGAACTTCTTTGCGCTGGGCATTGTGTTTGCCCTGTTTGACCGTCCGCTGGAGCCAACCTACCGGTGGATTGAGGAGAAGTTTGGGGCAAAGCCGGAAATTGCGGAAGCCAACCGGCGGGCCCTGAAGGCTGGCTTTGACTACGCTGACACCACCGAGATTTTCACGACGCACTACCGGGTGCGGAAAGCTAATCTGCCGCCAGGGAAGTACCGCAAAATTACCGGCAACGAGGCAACGGCGCTGGGGTTTGTCACGGCTTCTGAGCTGGCCGGACGACCGCTGTTTTACGGCAGCTATCCGATTACACCGGCTTCGGACATCCTGCACGAGCTGTCCCGGCTCAAGAATTTCGGCGTCAAGTCCTTTCAGGCCGAAGACGAAATCGCGGCCATGGGGGCGGCCATTGGCGCGGCCTTTGCCGGGCACATTGGGCTGACCGGAACCAGCGGGCCCGGAGTGTGTCTCAAAAGTGAAGCCATCGGTCTGGCGGTGATGACGGAGCTGCCGGTCGTGATCATCAACGTCCAGCGCGGTGGCCCTTCGACGGGTCTGCCGACCAAAACCGAACAGGCAGACCTGCTTCAGGCGCTGTACGGGCGGCACGGAGAGTGTCCCGTCGCGGCTGTGGCGCCGGCTTCGCCGAGTGATTGTTTCACCATGGCAGTTGAGGCTGTCCGCCTGGCCGTCACCTTCATGACGCCGGTCTTTTATCTTTCGGACGGCTACATTGCCAACGGTGCCGAGCCGTGGCGGATTCCAGACCTTTCCGAACTGCCTGCCATTCGGGCCGTGCTGCGTCAGGACCCGACGGGTTTCCTGCCTTACGAGCGGGATGAGCAAACGTTGGCGCGGCCCTGGGCGGTGCCAGGGACGCCGGGACTGGAACATCGCATCGGCGGTCTGGAGAAGCAGCATCGCACGGGCAATGTCAGCTACGACCCGGCCAACCATGACTTCATGGTGCGGCTGCGGGCGGAAAAAATTGCCCGGATTGCCAACTTCATTCCCGACCTAGCTGTGGAAGGCGACCCGGAAGGGGACTTGCTGGTGCTGGGGTGGGGCGGCACCTACGGGGCGATTGCCACTGCCACTGAGGAGTTGCGCCGTCAGGGCTACCGCGTGTCCAACGCCCACCTGCGCTATCTCAATCCCTTCCCGCGCAATCTGGGTGACGTGCTCAAGCGTTTCAAACGGGTGGCCGTTGCCGAACTCAACCTGGGACAGCTCAACCTGCTCATCCGGGGCACCTTTCTGGTGGACAGCGTGAGCATCAACAAGGTGGCCGGCAAACCGTTCAAAATCTCGGAACTCATCACGCGCTGCAAAGCCTTGCTGTGACGTGAGTCGTGACTTTACCGGCGGTGCATCCTCCGGCATCGCCTGTGCAGGGGCAGACCACTATGACCGAACCGCTCAAGATCGCTGGCGCATCGGAGACGCCACTCAACTTGCAACGTACGGACTTTATCTCCGATCAGGAAGTCCGCTGGTGTCCGGGCTGTGGCGACTACTCGATTCTCTTTCAGGTGCAGTCGGTTCTTCCCAAGCTCAACATTCCCCGCGAAAACCTGGTGTTTGTCTCAGGTATCGGCTGTTCGAGCCGGTTTCCGTACTACATGAACACCTACGGTTTCCACACCATTCATGGGCGCGCGCCCACGGTGGCCACCGGTATCAAGCTGGCGAACCCGGACCTTTCGGTGTGGGTCATCACGGGGGATGGCGACGGTCTCTCCATCGGCGGCAACCACTTCATCCATGTCATGCGGCGCAACCTGGATGTCAACATTCTGTTGTTCAACAACCGCATTTATGGATTGACGAAAGGTCAGTACTCGCCTACGTCAGAGTTTGGTAAAAAAACCAAGTCCAGTCCCATGGGAAATATCGAGCGGCCCATCAATCCGCTCTGTGTTGCCATTGCTTCCGAGGCTACGTTTGTCGCCCGTTCGATAGACGTGGATACCAAGCACCTGGCGGCCACCATTGAGCGGGCAGCGCGGCACAGGGGCGTGTCCTTTGTGGAGATTTACCAGAACTGCAACATCTTCAACGATGGGGCCTACAAGCCCATCAGCGACAAGGAAGTGCGGGCGGACAACATGCTCTACCTGGAGCACGGCAAGCCGATGATTTTTGGCAAGGACCGCAACAAGGGCATCCGGCTCAACGGCATCCGGCCCGAAGTCGTCACCATTGGGGAACATGGCGTGACGGTGGACGATTTGCTCGTCCATGACGAAAACGCGGAAGACCCGACGCTGGCCTACCTGCTCACTCAGATGAATTACCCGGAATTTCCCGTGCCGATGGGTGTGTTCCGAAGCGTATCCAGACCCACGTTCGAGGAACTGACTCAGCAACAAATCGAGATGGCCATGGCGCGGGGGAAAGGCAATCTGGAGCGGCTGCTTCACAGCGGCGACACCTGGGTGGTCGAATAATCCGGCCGTTTTATCCCAACCGGGCAGGCTTCGTCTGAAGTCTGTCCGGTTTTTTCATTTCCGGCCGGAGCGGAAAAAGGCATTGCTTTGCCGGCCGGCTGCGTGAACGATGTGAAAACTTTGAAACACAGCCTGCCCTGACCGCCAGAGCCGTGTTGCGGGATTGGTATGTCGGAGGTGTTCTCAGGGCAGTCCCGAACCTGTCATGCAATCTTTCGGCTATTTTGGACCGTTTGGTGGCGTCTATGCGCCGGAAACCCTTATGCCGGCGCTGGAAGAACTGGAAGCCGCTTTTCTGGCCGCGCAGTCTGATAATGTTTTTCAAGAGACGTTCCGGGACCTTGCAACCGGTTTTCTGGGGCGCCCGACACCGCTGTTTTACGCCCGGAATCTTTCCCGTGAACTGGGTATCGGGCTGTACTTCAAACGCGAAGACCTGCTGCACGGCGGTGCGCACAAGACCAACAACGCCCTTGGCCAAGCACTGCTGGCGAAGCAGATGGGCAAGACGCGCCTGATTGCCGAGACCGGCGCCGGGCAGCATGGCGTGGCCACGGCCATGGCCGGGGCGCTGCTGGGGCTGCGTACCGAAGTCTATATGGGCGAAGTGGATATGGCCCGGCAGCAGCCGAACGTCTTTCGCATGCAGGTGCTGGGGGCGACGGTTCATGCCGTCCGTACCGGCGGGCGTACGCTCAAGGACGCCATCAATGACGCCCTGCGGGACTGGATGACCAACGTCCGCACCACGCATTACGTGCTGGGAACGGCCGCCGGGCCGCATCCCTTTCCAACCATGGTCAAGTACTTCCAGCGGGTCATTGGCGATGAGGCCCGGGCGCAGATGCTGGAACAAACCGGCCGTCTGCCGGATGTCGTCGTGGCCTGTGTCGGTGGCGGCTCGAATGCCATCGGGATGTTCACGGCCTTTCTGGAGGATGCGGAGGTGCAACTCGTGGGGGTCGAGCCGGGGGGGCGGGGGCTGGATACGGATGCCCACGGGGCCGTTCTGGCCCGGGGGACACCCGGCACGCTGCACGGCATGCGCAGTTACGTGCTTCAGGACGGAGACGGCCAGATTTATGAAACCCACAGTATCTCGGCCGGGCTGGACTATCCTTCCGTCGGGCCCGAGCATGCCTATCTGAAAAGTATCGGGCGGGTGCAGTACGACGTGGCCACCGACGACGAAGCCATCGCCGCCTTTCACCATCTGTCACGGTGTGAAGGGATCATTCCGGCGCTGGAGCCGGCCCATGCCGTTGCCTGGGTACGGCGTCAGGCGCGTCACTATCCGCCGGGGACAACCATCCTGCTCAACCTCTGCGGGCGCGGCGACAAGGACCTGCAAACCGTGATGCAGTATGCCGCCGGGGGAAGCGCCTGATGGTGGCGAGTGGCGAATGGCGAGTGGCGAGTGGCGAATGATGCAGTATGCCGCCGGGGGAAGCGCCTGACGGGCGCGGGGGCGTACGGGCCAACAATCTCAACGCTGTTCTGACGCCCTGAAACAGGGACAGTGGGGAGGCGATGAGCGACGTACCTGTTCCGAAGCCGGTGGCTGCACCCGTCGTCGAGTTGCGTAGGGTCGGTCTGGTACGGGCCGGGGTGCCGGTGCTTGACGGCATTGATCTGGCGGTGGCGTCGGGGGAGGTGTTCATGCTGCTCGGCGCTTCGGGGAGCGGAAAGACCTCGCTGCTCAAGCTCGTCAACCGCCTGCTTGAGCCAACCTCCGGCGAGGTGCGGGTGGCCGGGCAGGCGGTGACGGCGTGGGAGGTCATCCAACTGCGCCGTCGGATGGGGTATGTCATGCAGGATGCGGGGCTGTTTCCGCACCTGACGGTGGAGCGCAATGTCGGGCTGCTGCTGGAGTTGTCCGGTTGGACGCCGGAGCGGCGGCGGGCGCGGGTGGGGGAACTGCTGGACAGCGTCGGTCTGCCGGCCGGGACCTATGCCGGCCGGTTTCCGTCCGAACTGTCGGGCGGCGAGCGGCAGCGGGTGGGGCTGGCGCGGGCGCTGGCGCTCGATCCTGACCTTCTGCTGCTGGATGAGCCCTTTGGGGCGCTCGATCCGGTTGTACGTTCCCGGCTGCAACAGGAGTTTGCGGAACTGGTCGCCCGGCTGGGGAAAACGGCTTTGTTCGTCACCCATGACCTGCGGGAAGCGCTGCGGGTGGGGACGCGCATCGGGCTGCTGGTCGGCGGGCGGCTGGTGGCGGATGCGCCGCCGGAAACCTTTCTGAAGCTGGACTGCCCGGCGGTGCGCGAATACGTGCAGGCGGCGCGCTTCTGAAGCCGGGTGGGTTGTCCATCACACGCATGACGTGGCTACAGTTCATTCTGGAAGAGCGGGCCATCTGGTTGGCCGCCTGGCGGGAGCACGTGCTGCTCGTTCTGGTGGCCACGGTGCTGGCGCTGGCCGTCGGGCTGCCGCTGGGGATTGCAGCGGCCTATCTGCCGCGTGTGCGGGGGGTGGTGTTTGCCGTGGTCAATGCCGTGCAGACGGTGCCGAGCCTGGCCCTGTTTGGGCTGCTGCTGCCGTTGCCGTGGCTGGGCGGTATCGGTGCGCGCACGGCGATTGTGGCCCTGACGCTGTACGCGCTGCTGCCCATCGTACGCAACACGGCCACGGGGATTCTGGGAATTGAACCAAGCGTACGGGAGGCGGCTGCGGCCCTGGGGCTGACGCCGTGGCAGCGGCTGCGCTACGTGGAGCTGCCGCTGGCGACGAACGTCATTCTGGCCGGGGTACGGGTGTCCGTCGTGCTGTCGGTCGGCACGGCCACGATTGCGGCGGCCATTGGCGCCGGCGGGTTGGGGACGCTCATTTTTCGCGGTCTGCGGCAAAACGACAACCGCCTGCTGGTGGTCGGTGGGGCACTGGCGGCGCTGCTGGCGCTGCTGGTGGATGTCATCTTTGCGGCTTTCGAGCGCCATGCCCCGGGGGCTGCTCCACATCTGGTGCGGGTCCGCCGTCTGGCAGCGGCCGCTGGACTGGTCGTGCTGTTGCTGCCGGTGCTGTGGAGTTACCGGGTGTCCTCCGGGCCGGTGACGCCGGCGGGACGGCCGGTGGTCATCGGTTCAAAGGATTTCACCGAGTCGGTCATTCTGGCGGAAGTGCTGGCGCAGGCGCTGGAGGCGCGGGGCGTGGCCGTGGAGCGCCGGTATGAGCTGGGTGGCAACCTGGCGCATACGTCCCTGCTGGCGGGGGCGGTGGATGTCTATCCTGAATACACCGGCACGGCCTGGACGGCCATTCTGGGGCAACGTCCGCTGACCGATCCGCAGCGCGTCTATACGGAAGTCCGGCAGACGTATGCCGCGCGTTTTGGGTTGGTGGTCGGGCCGCCGCTGGGTTTTCGCAACGACTTTGCCATTCTCGTCCGCCGCCAGACGGCCGTGGATTACGGTCTGCGGACCATTTCTGATGCGGCGCGGGCGCCGCTGCGGTGGCGGGCCGGCTTTGGGCAGGATTTTATGTCGCGCGCTGATGGGTACGCGGGGTTTTGTGCAACGTATGGCTTTGATTTTCAGTCGCCACGGGAAATGGACTTGGCACTGACCTACCGGGCGCTGGCGGCCGGCGAGCTGGACATCATTGCCGGCAATGCAACGGATGGCCTCATCGCGGCGCTTGATCTGGTCGCACTGGAAGATGACCGGCACTATTTTCCGCCCTACCAGGCCGTCTATGTCGTACGTCAGGCGGCATGGTCCGAAGTGCCGGCGCTTGCCGAAGTGGTGTCGTCGTTGGCGGGGGCCATTTCGACGACAACGATGCAGCGGATGAACTACGCCGTGGATGGTGAAAAACGCACGCCACGTGAAGTTGCGGCTGATTTCTGGGCAGCTTATCGGAAGAATGCGTCTGCTTCAACCGGCGGCTGCCCGCTTTTGGGGATGCTGAGATCACCAGTCCCAAACAATAAAGGAACTCAGCTAAACATAACTTGCAACCGGTCAGAGCAATGATCAAAAGTCCGTTACGCTATCCCGGCGGAAAGTCACGCGCGGTACAGCGCCTGCTCACTCTTGTTCCAGAGACATTTGATGAATATCGCGAACCATTTGTTGGCGGAGGATCTTTCTTTGTTTATTTGAGACAAAAACATCCCGAAGTCAGCATGTGGATCAATGATCTCAATACTGAACTATTCTGTTTCTGGAAGTGCGCTCAGGAAGACTCTGTGAAATTGGCGGATGAGATTATGAGGTTAAAGCTGGAGAGAGCAGACGGTAGAGAATTGTTTCATGATTTGCTTAGTATGGACACGTCGAAAAGGAATGACTTTGAGCGGGTAGTAAGGTTTTTTGTTCTTAACCGGATTACGTTTTCCGGGGTGGCAGAAGCGGGAGGTTATTCGGAAGGAGCATTCGTTGGAAGACTTACCAAGTCTTCAATAGAAAGGGTTGCTTGGCTCGGAAAAATCCTGGAAGGCATCAGGATTACGAATATGGACTATAAGGAGTTGTTGAAAGACGGCGACAGCACGGTATTTACCGAAAAAACGCCGTAAAGCCCTGCACTTTAGGGCAGGGATATAAGGCGCACGCTGTTTTATCAAGCCAAACCTGTGATAAAATAGCAGTATGAGAGTCATGGAAGCCAAGCTACTCAACGGGACAGCAGAGCAGTATCAGGCTCTGGATGAAGCCATCCGTACCGCACAGTTTGTCAGAAACAAATGTGTGCGGTACTGGATGGACAACAAGAGCGTCAACAAAGCTGTTCTCTATGCCCACTGCAAAGACCTGGCCAAAGAGTTTGACTTTGCCAGGAAGTTAAACTCAGCGGCAAGGCAGGCAAGTGCAGAGCGAGCCTGGGCTTCCATTTCCCGGTTCCATACCAACTGCAGAAACAAGGCGGTCAAGAAAGGGTATCCCAAGTTCAAGAAGCATTGCCGTTCTGTGGAATACAAGGTATCTGGCTGGAAGCTGTCAGGGGATGGGATGACTATCTCGTTCACCGATGGCTTCAATGCTGGCTCGTTTGCTCTGTACTGCAATGGTGAAGCAAGACGGTTGATTCTTGAATCCAAAATCAATCGGGTGCGGGTGATACGCAGGGCAGATGGATACTATGCCCAGTTCTGCTTGGATGTGGAGCGCAAAGAGCGGGGAGAATACACAGGCAATGTGATTGGCATTGACTTGGGCTTGAAGGCTTTCTACACCGACCAGAACGGCAACCCTGTACAGTGTCCTAAGTTTTTGAGGCGTAGCGAAAGGAGGTTAAAGCAACACCAGCGCAGATTAAGTCGGAAGTTCAAGAAAGGGGCGAAACCTCAATCCAAGAACTACCACAAGCAAAGAAAACGACTAGGTAAAGTTCATCTGAAAGTCCAACGCCAGCGTAAGGACTGGGCAATCAAGCAGGCACGGTGCGTGGTGGCATCTCACGATGTCGTGGCGTATGAAGACTTGCAGGTGAAGAATCTAGTCAAGAATCGTCATCTTGCCAAATCCATTCATGATGCTGGCTGGTCTCAATTCACCCAGTGGCTGGACTACTACGGCAAGGTGTGGGACAAGGCAGTCGTCAGCGTACCGCCGCAGTACACCACACAGGACTGTAGTAACTGTGGGCATAGGGTAGTAAAAACCCTATCCACCAGAACCCATAGTTGTCCTCAATGTGGATTTGAATCAGACAGAGACCAGAATGCGGCTTTGAACATCCTCAAGAAGGGACTAAGCATCTTGGGAATGGAGTGGCAAAACAGTACCTTTGGGCAAAAGGGAACTGCCTCGAAAGAGGGAACGCTTGGGGAGAGATGCACCGCTGCTTTAGAGGGGCAACCTGATGAAGTAAGTGCGCTCGCAGAACCAAGAACAAGAATCCCCTGCCTTTAGGCAGGGGAGTATGTCAAAAGCAGGGAAAAGCCGAGAAGGGAGCCGAGCTGTTTATCTCCAATTATCTACTCTCTACGAATGACGACATGCGCGTGCAGTGCAATAAGTACATCCAGCCTGCGTTGTGGCGATAGCGGCGTGTCCTTGCTTTATCAAACCGGTTTGCCGGTTGCACGGGTCATCTTATTGCGCGAATTTTCCCGGACACACAGCAACGCTTGTCATCACGCTGATCTTGCTCGTTGCATCCGTTACCGCAGCGCCGTCTCACGCTCCAGCAGCATGTGAGCGCAGGACGACCACACAGTGCCCTTATCAGCAACCCCAATCCTTGAAGAATGGTTCGCAGGGCAAGTACAGGTCAGGGAAAGATGGGGGGGCACGTCACCGCCGAGACCCTTGGCGGTAGAGAATAACGACGGCTTCACGCCCGCCGAAGGCTGTCTCGGCCACGGCCATTGCCGCAAACCGGAATCCTTCACGCCCGGCTTCCGCGAGTTCCTTCTGCATGGTCGAGGTTCGGCTGGTCGCCAGCAGTTTGTATTCCAGCGGCGCGTCGGCGGTGGAGGAACGCTCCAGAATGACCACCACTTCCCGGCCGCCGAACGCCGTCTCAAAGATGGTTTTGCCACGAACGTAAAATCCGCGTCGTCCGGCCTGCTGGAGTTCCTTCTGCATGGTTGAAGTCCGGTTGGTGGCCAGCAGTTTGTACTCGAATTCGGTTCCCAGCGGGGCCGTACGCGACATGATGACGACGCATTCGTTGCCGCCAAAGGCTGTCTCCCCGCCCATGACACCCTCGAAATGAAAACCCTCCCGGGCCGCTTCATTCATTTCCCGCTCCATCGTCGAGGTTTTTGACGTGGCCAGGAGGCGGTATTCGATGTTTTGGTCAGAAGCAGCCGGGCGTTCCGGGTTCCTTGCCATTTGCGCCCAAGCCGGGGTGGTGATGCTCAGACTGAAAAACAGCAACAGGCCAAACAGTGATTTGACAGGCACAGGACATGCTCTCCGGGTATTGTGAATATGAGTGTGGTTGGTCGTCTGGATAAGATGCCGACCGTTCGGGGTCAAGCCCAAAATTGAAAGGGCGTGGGCAAAAAACATCCCACGTTGCCTTTCGGGCTGAAGCGTCCAGGGGGTTGTCGCAAACGACAGAAAACCGGCTCAGGTTTCACCGGTGGTTTTGGCCGGTTGTTCCGTGGGGTCGGCTTTGTCTCTGGCGGGCGACCGGTCGCGCCAGACCCGCCCCAGGGCATTCCACCGGCCGGCAAGGCCGTGCCAGAAACGGGTGGCGGCGAGGTCGTCAAAGATGGAATAGGCCACCGGTGTGACCAGCAGCGTCAGCAGCAGGGAGAGACTCTGTCCGCCAATGACCACCAAGGCAATCGAGCGCCGTTCTTCCGCCCCCGGCCCCGTGCCGATGGCCAGCGGAAGCATCCCGGCCACCAACGCCAGGGTCGTCATCAGGATGGGACGCAGCCGGTTCTGATTCGCCTGCACAATCGCCGTCTGACGTTCCAACCCCTGCGCCCGAAGCACATTCATCTGGTCAATCTGCAGGATGGAGTTTTTCTTGACGACGCCAAACAACACCAGAAATCCCCAGTGGCCGAATACAGGTTGAGCGTGTCGTTGGTCAGCCACAGGGAGAGCAGGGCAAAGGGCGCCGACCAGCGGCAGACTCAACAGAATCGTGACCGGATGGATGAGGCTCTCAAACTGGGAAGCCAGAATCATGTACATAAACACCACCGAGAGCAGAAAGGCAAAGATGAACTCGGTGAAGGTGCGTTCGAGTTCGCGCCCACGCCCTGAAACCGCATAGGTGTAAGCTGTGGGCAAGTTCATCTCCGCAACGGCTTTCTTGAGCGCCTCCAGCCGGTCGGCAAGGGCATAGCCCGGGGCCGACGCCGCCCCGCAGCGATACCTGCCGCTGCCGGTCCAGACGGTCAATGCGTGACGGGCTGGTTTCCTCCGTAATCGTGACCAGGTTGCTCAGGGGAACAAGTCCGCCCCGCGATGAGGGGGCACGTACAGGCGCAGGATGGCTTCCCGGTCGTTGCGCTGGCCGTTGACCAGCCGGATTTGCACGTCGTAATCCTCGTTGAGCGCCACATCCCGGTAGCGGGAAACCCGGTCATCGCCCCCGACCATGAGCCGCAGACTCGTGGCAATGTCGGCTGTCTCCACGCCCAGGTCAGCCGCCCGCTGGCGGTCAATCACCACCCGCAGTTCCGGCTTGTCCAGCTTCAGCGTCGTGTCGGTATCCACGATGCCCCCCAACTGCATGGCTTTTTCCCGGAGCTGTTCGCCATAGCGCGCCAGCGCCACCAGATCGGGGCCACGCAGGACGAAATCAATCTCAAAGTTTCCGCCGCCGATATTGAATGAGGTGGCATTGCGCAGGCTGACGCGAAAGGGGGCGTACTTGCGCATTTTGGCGCGCAGGGTCTGCATCAGCTCGCGCTGCGTGAAGTTGCCTTTGAAGGCATCGAGCGGGCGTCCCCGCCAGGTTTCCCGCCACAGGCGCGTCAGGGAAAAGGTCCGCACGTCATGCGGCACCATGCGGACGTACAGGTTGCCCTGGTTCACCCCGCCCAGAAACGAGCCGCCAGCCGTGGCCAGCACCAGTGCCACGCCCGGCGTCGTCCGCACGTCCTGTTCGATGGCGCGCATGGTTTCATCCATGGCCGCCAGACTCGTGCCTTCCGGGCCGTTCACGTTCATTTCAAACTCCGACTCATCCACATTCGACGGCGTGTATTCCTGCCGGACAGCCTGGTACAGCGGCACCCCGGAAGCCATGACGAGCAGGGCCAGCAGGGAAACTGCCAGGCGATGCCGCAGGGAGAGCCGCAGCAGCGCCAGGTAGGCGCGCTCGATAAGGCCGTAGAAACCACGTCGGGAGGCGGCCGGCTGGTGCGCCGACCCGTGCTGAGCTGCTGCATCTGCTGCCCGGAGCAGCCTTGAACTCATCATCGGCGTCAGGGTGAAGGACACCAGCAGCGAAACGAGAATGGCAACGGCCGCCGTCAGGCCGAACTGATACAGGAAGCGGCCCGAAATCGAGGACATAAACGACACCGGCAGGAAGATGACGACCAGCGAAAGCGTGGTCGCCAGCACGGCCAGTCCAATCTCGGCCGTCGCTTCCCGGGCCGCAGCCATTGGCGGCAGTCCCTTTTCCTCGATGAAGCGGAAGATGTTTTCCAGCACCACGATGGCATCGTCAATGACGACCCCGACCATGAGCACCAGCGCCAGCATTGTGACGCCGTTGAGGGTAAAGCCCAGCGCCCACATCATGCCGTAGGTTGAAATCACCGAAGCCGGAATGGCGACGCCGGCGATGATGGTCGAGCGCCACGAACGCATAAAGAGCAGCACGGCCAGACAGGCCAGCAGACTGCCCAGCACCAGGTGGGTCTGAATCTCGTGCAGCGCCGCTTCGATATACCGTGACTGATCGCGGATGATTTCCAGCCGGACATCCCCCGGAAGCTGCCCCGCCACACGCTCCAGTTCCTGCTTGACGTTGTTGATGACCTCGACCGTGTTGGCGCCGGACTGCCGCCGGATTTCGAGCGTGACGGTCGGCGTGCCATTCAGCCGCGCCAGTGACCGCGGTTCCTTCGTTCCGTCTTCGACGTAGCCGATGTCGTGAACGTAGATGGGCCGGCCGTTGAGCAGGGCCACGGTCAGGTTCTCGAAGTCGCGCGGGTCGGTGTAGCGCCCCAGCGTGCGGAGCGTCATTTCGCGTTTGCCGGCATCCACATTGCCGCCGGGAATGTCCGCGTTCTGGCGCTGGATGGCCTGGCGCACCTGGGTGATGGGAATCCGGTAGGCCGCGAGGCGTTCCGGTTCAACCCAGACGTTGATGGCGCGGTTAAGACCGCCAATGATGCGGACCTCCCCGACGCCCCCGGCGCGTTCGAGGCGGATTTTCACGATTTTGTCCGCCAGTTCGGTCAGTTCCCGAAGCGGACGGTCAGCCGACAGGGCAATGGAGAGTACCGGCGCGCTGTCGTTGTCGAACTTCTGCACCACGGGCGGCAGAGCCTCCACGGGCAGGTCGCGCAGAACGGCATTGATCCGGTCCCGCACATCCTGCGTCGCGGTTTCGATGTCCCGGTTGAGCTTGAACGTCACCAGCACCAGTGAGATACCGGGGCCGGAAACCGACCGGAGCTGGTCAATACCGTCCACTGTGTTGACGGCCTCTTCAATCCTCTGTGAAATCTCGGTCTCGACTTCTTCCGGCGAAGCACCGGGCAGCGCCGTGCGGATAGTGACGGTCGGCAGGTCAACCGAGGGGAAGCGGTCCACACCGAGCCGGAAGTAGCCGGCCAGCCCGACAACGACCAGCGACAGGATGAGCATGGCCGCAAAAACCGGGCGGCGAATACAGATTTCGGCAAGTTTCTGCATGATGTTCCGTCCAGAGGTGACTGTTCCGGGATGTCGGTTCAGTCCGCGATAACGACCGGGTGGCCGGTTTGCAGGTTGCCCGGATCGAGGATGACCTCATCGCCGACCTGCACGCCCTTCACGATTTCGACCCATTCCGCCGTCCGGCGTCCGAGCGTGACCGGCCGTTCCAGCGCCTTGCCGTCCCGGATGGTCAGTACCTTGTCAATCCCGGCAAAGGTCACGATGGCGCGCGGAGAAACGGTCACGGCCGTTTCGCGGTCGTTGGTGACGATCTCGGCCCGGGCAAATGACCCCGGCTTGAGAGACCCGTCGTGGCTGACTTCCGCTTCGATGATGAGAATCCGGTTCTGCTCCAGCAGCGCCGGACTCAACCGTTTGACGATGCCGGTGTAGGCTTTGTCACTGCCTTCGACGGTGACGCGCACCTTCTGGTTGGGTTTGATCTGATAGGCTTCACGTTCAGGAATTTCAACCCGCAGCCGCAGGGGATTGAGTTTGAGAATGGTGGCCACGGGCGAGCCGGCGGCCAGAAACTCCCCGATGTTGCCAAGGCGTTCCTGCACGACCCCGCCAAAGGGGGCCAGCACGGCGGTGTCATCCAACTGCTGCTGGGCGATGGCCAGTTCCGACCGCCGCTGGGCCAGGATGCCCAGCCGGTTGTTGATTTCCTCCAGCGCGTCCTGGTAGCGGCTGAGCGCGACCTTGTAGGCCGCATCGGCGGCGTCGAACTGTGACCGCGAGATGATGCCCTGATCGAGCAGCGCCTGGAAGCGGTCGCGCTCCACCTGCGCCTGTTCGAGAACGGCCCTGGCCTGGCGGACCAGACCGGTCTGCTCCGGGTCAACCCGGTCACTGCTGCCCTCGGCCGGCAGCCCCAACCGGGCGCGGGCCTGGGCGAGCGCCGCCGCCGCCTGCTGGACGCGGAGACGGTAATCGTCGGGTTCGATCTGGGCCACAAGCTGCCCCGGTCGGACGGTGGTTCCCAGATCAACGGGAATGGACTGGAGCCGTCCGGGAACCTTGACGCGCAGGGTGGCCTGCTCCAGGGGGGCCAGCGTGCCCAGCGCCGTGACAACATGTTCGACCTGTGTTCTGGTTACTGGCGTCGTTTTGACGCGCCGGACTTCAGGTGTCGGACTCGCGTCGCCCCGGGCCGCCCGGGCCAGATCACGCTGGCAGGCCAGATTGCCGGCGACGCCAAACAGCACGGCAACGGAGAACATCCCCATGCCGAGCCTGTGTGCGATGGTGGTGATCATGTCGGTTGGCCTCATGGCCGGTTGGGCGTGCAGACGGTACAACGCCGCCGTTTCGTCTGCCGCCGGGATGATAAACGCAAAGTATCCCGGTGAAACGCCACGGGAAACTACAGGTTCATTTCAATGTTGAAGAACCGCCGATACACGCCAAAGAACGTCCCAAACTGGGGTGCGCCCGTGTTGGCAAACACGTTGCGCGGGTTGAAGTGATTGGTCAGGTTGAAGATGTTGACCGTGACGTTGACGGCTTCGGTGTCAATTTTCCGCCCGAATGCGCCCCGGCGCACCCACTGCGGCAGGCGAATCTTCTTTGTCACGGCCAGATCAACGGCCATAAAGCGTGGGTAGCGGGTCGCGTCGGCGTTGCGGCGGCCGATGAAGTTCTGGGCTTCGTCCACAACGCTGTAGGGAAAGCCGTCCCGCCACTCGAAGATGGGCGCCAGCGTCAGGTCGCCCGGCAGGGCAAAGACGCCGCGCGCAAAAAACCGGTTGGGCGCGTCAATCGGTGCGTTGCCAAACTGGTTCGGGCGCAGCACCGGGTTCGGCGTGTCGCCGAAGTACGAAATGAAGTCGTTGAGTTCGGCGCGGGCCCGGCTGCGTACGTAGGAAACAACAAACGTGTGGCGTGGCGTGAGCTTGACATCGGCCGTGACTTCAAAGGCGCGGTAGCTGGCGCGTCCGGTGTTGAACATCTGGATGGCATCGGCTGACGGCTCCACATAGAAATCCCGGAACGTACGGCTGTCGAGATAGGCCAGCTTGAGCAGCGCGCGCGGATGGAGTTTGCGCGCCAGTTCAACCCGGAAGGAGCGGTTGTAGGGCACGTCATACCGACCGTCCGGGCGTGCCAGGGCGAGCGTCAACGGGCGCGCCGGGCCGGGTGTTGTGCCATCCGGCGCAAAGCCGGTGCTGACCGGACGTGGCATCTGGCGGAACGCCAGCGCGTTGAGCAGGATTTTGTCATAGAACAGCCCGAATCCGGCGCGCAGGACGGTGTTTTGCTCTTTGCCGGGCGCATAGGAAAGGGCAATGCGTGGCGCCACGTTGAGCTGGGCCGCTGCCTGTTGCCATTCCAGCCGGAGCCCGTAATCGAGTTGCAGGTTGGGGCGGATGAGCCACTGATCCTGGGCGTAGCCGGCGACTTCGACGTTGCTCGCTGCCAGGTTGCCGGGATTGGCGTACACGATGCGTTCGGCCAGCGTTCCGTCGGCGCGCCGGATGTCAACCGGACGGTTGAGCACCCAGCCCCGGTTGCGGGCGGCGCTGCCGTCCACGCCGAACTTGATCTGGTGCCAGCCCCCGGCCTCGAAAGACGCCAGTGCGGTGGAGAACTGGAGCTGGTAGCGTTCCGTCGTGCGCTCGGTCTGACTGAAAAAGTTGCCGGTGCGCCCAAAGGGCGTGATGGCAAAGGGCGCGTCCCCCTTGCCGAAGACGCCGGCGCCAATGCGCTTGTAGCTGAAGCGCGTCTCACTGACCGAGCCGGCCGCGGTGGCGAAGCGGTGGATGCCGGCCAGGGTGACATCGCGGGTGCGCCGATTCGCCGAAGCCGGCACGGGGTTGAAAAAATCCAGATCAACATTGCGCAGCCGCTGGTAGGCCAGATTGACCGTCGCGGTCAGGCTCTGGCGGGGCGACAGAATGACATCGAACTGGCTGAAACTCCGCGCGGCGTACTTGCGGATTTCGTTGTCCGGGCTGGCCAGCCCCCGCACGATGGCTTTGTCCACAATGCCTTCGAGCGCCTGGGCCAGAAACACCCGGTCGCGGATGAGCGGACCCGTGATGGTGGCGCGGGGGGAGACGTTGGCCAGACCGAAGATTTTGCCGTAGCGCGCGCGGACGGACGGGAAAAAGTCATAGAGGCTGTACTTCCACTGCTGGCCGCCGGGCTTGGTTTCCAGTCGTTTGACGCCGCTGGTGAACTTGCCATATTCCGGCAGGTAGGGATTGGTGAAGATTTCCGCCCGTTGGAGGGCTTCCAGCGGGATTTCGACCTGGAACCGTCCGGTGGCCGGGTCGTTGCTGAGGCTGCCGTTGACCAGAATGGCTGCCTGGTCTTCACGCGCGCCTTTGATGCTCGTGCGGCCGTCATTGGAGCGGATGACGTTCGGCACCGGGGGAAAGGCCGTCAGGATGTCGCGTCCGCGGGTGGGCAGGATGCGAATCTCGGCCGGCGTCAGGCTGGTGGTTGCCGTGGCCCCCCGGGCAATGAGTGGAGCTTCCTCGTCGCCGCGTACTTCGACGATGTCGCCAGTGGCAGGGCTGAGTTCAATGGGCTGTTCGAGGAAAGCGCCCGGCTCAACGGCGTAATGTTCGTCGGTCAGAAGCGTGTAGCCGGTAGCCGTGACGGTGAGCCGGTAGTCTCCGCCAGGGGCCTCGGTAAACACCGCCTTGCCATTGGCATCGGTGACTTTGGTCAGCACGGGCGCGGTTGGCGAGCCGGATTTTGGCGTCAGCGTGATGGTGGCCCCCGCCAGGGGTTTCCGCGTTGTGCTGTCCGTGATGACGAATGCCACGACACTCGTCTGCTGTTGTGCCGCCGTTCCGGTCGCTGTCCCAAAGAACAGGGTGGCGCTGATTGTCCACAGAAGCACACCAACGAACCAAAGTTTGTTTGCGAACCAAAGTTTGTTCGCCACGCCGGCGTCGCCCTCCTTTCTGGCAACTGGACGTGTACAACTTTGCCCGGCCGGGTACGTCTGTGACTGTTCAGACACACACTGCGCCGGAAGATGCCGCGTCAACGCCTTTTTCCGCACAAACAACAAGCGTAAATGAAGACTTTTCAAGGTTTGCAGATTTTTTTGTGCAGATGCGAAAAAAAATCTTGACACAATGCGTTATCGGGGGCTAGTCTGGGAGCAGCCTACGGGGCTGTATTTCTGATGAACAGGAGTTGATTGTTGCCATGACACAACCGAAGCCAAAAGCGACCGAGACCTCTGACCGCCAACCTGCCCTGGCTGACCCACTGACGCTGGCTATGCAGTCTTCAACCGAGGCCATGCTGGACATGGCGAAAGCTTCCCGGGCGTTGACATTTGCCTCGTTGCGGGCTGGATTGTCGGTGCAAGAAGAAGCGATGAAGTCAGCCACGGTGGCTTTGACCGGGATGGAGCGGGCGACCATAGCCGCCGGTGAGGCGGCCCGTGAAATTGCGATGGCGGGGATGGACGCTACCCGTGCCACCCTTGAACAGTGGAATGTGCTGGTCAGTGAAGGGCTGCGGAAGCAGATGGAGTTGATGGCCTTTCCGGTCAGCCAGTCTGTCAAGTAAACTCGCCAAAACGTTCACCGGCGGGAGCGGCGTGTTCGGCGCCGGCTCTTTCCTGACCCGTCAGCGCCTGTCGGGCACTGACGGGTTGCCCGCTTCGCAGGACAGCCGGCTTTTGCCGGAAAGGAAGATTATCACCCGACGACAGGACAAACGAAACGATGGCCAGGGCGCAAGCCGAAGCAAAATCCAACCGGGGCACCAAGCCGAACCCGTCCGCCAAGCCGTTTCCGCAGGTGTTATATGAAACGGTGACACGAACTTCCTCTGCGCAGTGGGACAGGCTGTTGCGGCATCCCTGGTTTTTGCGCCCGGTTTCGCTTTACTTCCAGGGCGTTCTGACGTTGGTCGAGCGCAGCCGCATGGTGGTTGGATTTGGGCTGCGGCTGATGAACGTACCGACGCGGGAAGAGATCGCCGCGCTTGACCGCAAGCTGGACAGCGTTCAGGAGCAGCTTGACGAGCTGACCGCGCACCTGGTGCGGAGCGAACCGGCGGCCAAAGTGACCAGACCGGCGGCGGCGCGCAAGCCCACAGCCCGCCGGACGACCACCACCCGCCGCCGGACAGCACGGGCGGCGTCCCCGAAATCTGCTCCAGAGGCGGCACCGGAGGCGGCGGCTTCCGATGCGGTGGAAACTTCCTGACCTTGTTGCCTTTGAGTGAATTTCTCGAACAGTGGCAGTGGCGGCTCGACGGATGGTGGCTGCGCCAGACCGAACGCCAGCCGTGGGTTGGTTGGTCGGGCTGGCACGTGAACCGGTGGCTGGATTGGATGTCCTGGACCGGCGCGGCCCAGCCGTGGCATCCCTTTGCCATCGCCCAGGAAACACGCTGCCAGATGCAGTTGGCGGCTGTGCGGTCCGTGGCACCGCCGGTGGCCACAACGCCCTGCCTGGTGACGCCGCTCGTTGGGCCGACGCAGTTGCGCCACTATGCGCCGGTTCAGAACGGCCGCCGGACTTCGGCGCTACCGGTGCTGATTGTCAACTCGCTCATCAACCGGCACTACATCTTTGACCTCTACGCCGGGCGGAGTCTCGTGGCGTTTCTGGCGGGGCAGGGACACCAGGTGTTTGTTCTTGACTGGGGAACGCCCGGCAGGGACGAATCCCGGTGGCGTCTGGAAGATGTGCTGGAGGGCGTCATCGGACGCGCGGTTGAGGCGGTTCTGTCCCAAACCGGTGCTGCCCAGGTGCATCTGCTGGGATACTCGATGGGGGGCGTGTTGGCAACGACCTACGCGGCGCTCCATCCGGCGCCGGTGCGAAGTCTCATCCTGCTGGGGACGCCGGCGGATTTCGTCCGCGATACGCCGTTGCGGACGTGGCTGGCCGACCCGGCTTTCGACCCGCAGCGCGTGGTGGCCGTTTTTGGCAACCTGCCAGGCTGGCTGGTCAGTGCTTCCTTTCGCGGCATCAAGCCCATAACCTACACCACCAAGCCCTGGCTGATGTGGCTGGATACAGCCGAGCGGGATACACATCTGGCGACGGAAGTCTGGCTGGCGGATGCCGTTCCCCTGCCGGGACAGTTCTATGCTGATTTTGTCACGACCTACTACCGCGCCAACGCCCTGTGGGAAGGCACGTTGACCATCCAGGGGCAGCGCGCGGCCCTGGCGCAACTGGACTGTCCGGTGCTCAACATCATCGGTCTTCTGGATCAGATTGTGAATCCGGCCAGCGCCGCCGCGTTGGGAGAACAGCTTTCGCGGGTTCGCTACCGGGAATGCCGGGTGCGGCTGGGCCACCTGGCGTTAGCTGTTGGGCGCGGAGCGCTGACGACCGTATGGCCGGCCGTAAGTCAGTGGCTGGCTTCCCACGCGCACGTGTGACAGCCTTGGACTCGTGGCTGTGTGTCTGGCGAGACCGCCGGGGGCTTGACAGCCCCCTCCGGGAAGCGTTTGCTTGGCGGTAGAACCCTGAACCAACCGGACGGGTCCGGTTTTACCTGCCAGAAGCCCTATGAAAAAGCCCCGTTACCGCCTTCAGCCCGTTCTGGAAGTACGCGAGCAGGTCAAGAAAGAGGCAGCGCAGCGTCTGGCAACGGCCCGCCAGGCGCTGGCGGAGGCCGAAGCCGAGCTGGCACGGCGGCTGGCGGCTGTGGATGCCTGCCGGCAGCGGCAGGCCGAGGCTGATGCGAAGCTGGTTGCGGCTTTGCGGGCCGGCTCAGCGGCGCATGTCCTGCTGGCGCACCGTACCTTTCTGGCTGACCTGAAAGAAGAAGAACGGCGTCTGCGCGCCGCCGTCGAGCAGCAGCGCGCCGTCATACAGCAGGCCGAAGCCGCCGTGGAGGCGGCCCTGCAGGGCCTCATCGAGGCTTCCAAAGAGGTGCAGGCCATCGAGAAGCACCGGGAAAACTGGCAGCAGTCCCGCAAGCTGGAGGCTGAACGCCGCGAAAACAAGGCCAATGACGAGTTTGGCACGGCGCGTCATGGCCGGCAGGACTAAGCCGCTGGGATGGCGTAGTTTAGCGAGTGCTTGACAATGCAGTGCCGGTAGTGTTACCAAGCAGGAAATTTGTCTTACACCACACATTTTTGTCCAACATCAACCAAGCATATCAGTTGTCGCTGGTTGACCTGCCTCAAGATTCAGATTCAGATAGGGAGAAGCTAATCATGATACGCCAGATTCGATTTGGGTTGGGATTGGGTACGGTGTTGCTGACCGGATGGCTGGCCAGCGATGTCGTCTGGGCACAGATGCCCACCATGAAGCGCGAGGAACGCATTCTCGGCGACCGGGCCGGCGCCAACTACAGTGTCCTTGAAGGCGGGATGCGCGTGCCAGCGACCGTGACCCAGATTAAGCCTGTTGAGCAGGTGGTCATTATTCTGGATGGTTCAGGCAGCATGGTGCCGATCTATCCACGGATCGTGGAAGAACTGCGCAAGGCGCTGCCGTCCCAGATGGCTGTGCCCACGGCCATTGCCCGCTTCAGCATGCAGAAAACGATGTTGCAGGACTTTACGACCTCCCGGGCCGCCCTCGACGGCGCGTTGGCCAAAGAGCAGCAGTTGTGGTCGAGCGGTGGGACCAACGACGGTACGATGAAGTCAAAAACCAACATCTACGGAGTTCTGACCGCCTTGCAGGAAGTCATCGGCGACAAGATGACGCACTGCATCGTCGTCACCGATGGCAATGACAGCTTTACCGAACGTATAGACCTGCCGCGCATCATCAAGGAAAACATGGTGGTGTCGTACGTCAACTGGGCCTACCGCAGCTTCAGCGCCCGGGTGGACGAAGAAAATGCCGTTCTGGTGACCGGCAGTGGGTCGCGGCGCATGGACATCCCGAACGTGACGCTCCGCTTTATCGTCCGGCAGACCGGCGGCGAAGTGGTCAACTATGATGACTGGAAAGCCTTTGGCGCATATTTCAAGCGCCGTCTCAGTATGCCTGGTGTGCTTTATCGGGCAACCTGGGAGTCCACAAATCCTGAAATACCATTTACGCTGTCGGCGCGGTGAGCCGACAGCTCCGGCCGTTTGATTGCATTGTAGTTCACAGGTCTTTCAACTCTTTATTTGGAGAACCCATCCGATGACGCGCCATCTGAAACTCGCATGTGCTTTTGCGCTGGCCGTTGCGTTGGCAACGGCGGCGTGGTTTCCGCTCTCCGGTCGTCACGTCAGCGCGCAGGGCGCGCAAGCGGCCCAACTGATGCCGCGCGGTGACGTCAAAATCAATGGCAACCCGGCGGCCGGCAGTATGGCTGTCGCCAGCGGCAGCCGCATCACCACTGGCAAGACCGGCTACGCCATCCTGAGCATTGCCAATGTCGGGCAGTTCTACATGGGTGACAACAGTGAAATCGTTGTCAACTTCCTGGCCGACCGGGTACGGATCGAACTGGTCGCTGGGATTCTCCGTTGCATCAAAAGCAGCGGCTCATTAGTCCAGGTTTTTTCAACCCGGTGCATCCACATTGATGTCGTCAAAGGCAATGTGGCGAGGTTCGGTGGACCGGAAGCCTCAGCGCCGACAATCGAGACGATTGGTGAAGCGCAGGCCCGGGATTACCCGGAAAGTGCCTACATTCGTTTTGACTCAACCGGCATGGATGATTTCCGATGCGCCGTGTTTGACTGCGCCGTTTCGGCCTCCCCAGCACTGCCGGCAATCCCGCCGGTTGTTCCGGTGGTCGGCCCCAATCCAGGTGTACTGGCAACGGTTGTGGCGGCTACGACCATTGCTGGCATCCTTCCAATCATCACCATTGGGCAGGATGATGCGCCGCTCAGCCCCGCGCGCCCCTGAAGCCCTGATTGGAGTGGATGCTTCGGCGGCCTGGCGCTGACAGCATGAAGCCGCAGCGCCTGATTCTTGGCTTGTCCCTGACGCTCATCGGCGGCTTGGGGTTCTGGCTCTCCTGGCAGAACGAAGCCGCCGATGATGTTTGGCAGCAACGTCGCCCGCCAGCGTCCTATGAAGACCTGCTTCAAGCGGCGACGCGCGCGCCTTCAAATCCACGTCTCTGGGGTACCTTGGGGCTGGCCTGTCTGTTAGACCCGCAGCATCTCGACTATCAGGAATCTGAACGTCATCTGCGCTATGCTCTGGCGCTGGCACCCAACGACGTGCGCCTGTGGGGCTGGCTGGGCGACACGCTGGCTATCAGTGGGCAGGTGGACGAAGCCGAGCGCACCCTGCGGCAGGCCCAGTCCCTGGCCCCCAACCATTTCATCACGCAGTGGCGACTGGCCAATGCCCTGATTCGGGTCGGGAAGCTGGAGGAAGCCGCCCCCTATGCGCGGGGCGCACTGCGTTCAAACCCAACCCAGGCCATCCTGATGCTCGATCTGGGATGGCGAATTTCCAAGGGCAACCAGTCGTATGTCGAATCATTACTGCCGCCGGGACTGCCGGATGTGGAATACCAGTACCTGCGGCTGCTTGTGCAGCAGCAGCGCGTGGCGGCGGCCGTCCAACGCTGGCAGGCGGTGCTGGCAAAGCAGCCCGACCCGGAACGGAAGCGTACAACTGCTTTCATCCAGGATTTGCTGGCGGCCCGCGCCTACGAAGCTGCCTGGCAGGTGTGGGCCGCCCTGCCCGAACGGCAGGCGGCAGGGCTGGTGCGGACGGCCATCTACGACGGCGGTTTTCGTGAGCCGGTGGCCAAGGTGCCCATTTTTGAGTGGCGTTTTCAGCAGAATGAAGCCGGTGCGCGGCTGGCGCTCGACCGGGCCGCCGATGTCCCGGTTGGGGGCAATGCCCTGCAAATTGCCTATGACTCGCCAGGCCCGGCCTTTTACCACGCCCGTCAGCTTCTGGCGCTGCCGCCGGGCGCGTATCGGCTGACCTACTTCGTGCGCAGCCGTGACCTGGTGGCGGCTGCGCCGCCGGTCGTGGAATTGCAGGGGGTGGGGAATCCGAAGTGGCGTGTGCGTTCCCTTCCGCCCTGGCGTGAGAACCAGCCATGGCAGCGCGTGGTGTGTGAATTTGCCGTTCCGCCGGAAGTTGGCGCTGTTGAGTTGGTCATCCTGCGCCCGTCGGAGTGTCTGACGCCGGGGACCTGTCCCATTTCGGGAACGGTCTGGTTTGGTGGTTTTGCCCTCGAAGTGATTTCCAAAGCGCGCTGATGCCATCTTCCGCACCGCACCATTTCCGCCAACGGTTGGATTCCCCGGACGAGCCGCATCCCGCCTCCCGGTTCAACGCGGCGCTTTTTGTCGGCTTCCTGTTGTGGTTGGTGTGGCTGCCGATGCCGTTTGGTTCGGTTGAGGGCTGGGCGCGCCTCATCCTGCACGCCGGCGCTTTTGGGCTGACGCTGGTGCTGGGCATCCAGACCTGGCTTGGACAGCGGGAAGTCAACCTCACGGCCGGGGCCGTGATTGGTTTGGGCGTCATTGGACTGGCTCTGGTGCAACGGCTGCCGGTGCCTGGAGTGCAGACGGTGGATGATTTCTACACCCGCCAGGCGACGGTTCATCTGCTGGCTATGGTCTGTCTGTTCGTCGTCAGCGCCAACTTCTTTGCTTCTGAAAAGCAGGCGGTGCTGTTTGCCTACGTCTTTGTCGCCTGGGGTGGTCTCTTTGCGCTCTATGCCATCATGCAGCACTTCATCGGACAGGGAAGCTACGCCGCATTGCGGAAGCTGCTGGGAATGCCCTTCGGCACCTTTGTCAACCGCAACCACTACGCCGGGATGATCGAACTGCTGGCCCCTATGGCCGTGGCCATGGCGGCCCAGCGGCGGCGTGGGACTGAAGACGATGTGCGGTGGCTTTACGTGGTGGCAGCGGTGGTCATGCTGTTGTCCCTGGCGCTATGCGCTTCACGCGGCGGTTGGATTGCCGGAGCTGCCGGGACACTGACCGCAGTGGCGCTCGCCGCGCGGGTGCAACGGCGCTGGCGACGGGCGGCTCTGGGCAGTCTGTCGTTGATTCCGCTGGGGGTTCTCGTCGGCGTCTGGTGGATGGGCATTGATCCCCTTGTCAGCCGCCTGCAAGCCCCCGGTGAGTTGCCGGCCACAGCCGACCAGGTGGCGCGCAATGTTATCTGGAAAAACACCCTGACGCTTGTGCGCGAGCGTCCGCTGACCGGAAGCGGGCTGGGAACCTTCCAGATTGCCTACACACGGGTGGATACGTCCAACGGGGTGAATCGCGTCGAGCAGGCGCACAACGACTACCTGCAACTGCTGGCCGAAACCGGTCTCGTCGGTTTTGCGCTGGGGATGGCCTGGCTGGGGTGGTTTTTCCGGCGGGTGCGCCAGGGATTCCGCCGCCGGTCAGGGGAGCGCCGGGCAATGGAATGGACATACGTTCACTTGGGCGCGTTCAGTGGATGCGTTGCCGGGCTGGTGCACGCCTGCTTTGACTTCAACTGGCAGATTCCATCCAACGCCGCCTACTTCGTGGTTTTGGCGGCGCTGGCGACAACCACTCCGTCCCCGGAACCATTGGCGGACATACCTGTCGAAGACTGAGGTTCAAACAGGCTTTTTCAACCGGGTTCAACCGGGCTGTTTCAGCGTTGGGTGCTGGCGCTCATCTGGGCGAGGGTTTCGTCCTGCATGGCCATCAGGCGGTCAATGAGTTCCAGCAGCCGCAGCGACTGGTGCAGTTCATGGGACGCCCGTTGACGCTGGGGTTCGGGCAGGGCCAGGGCTTCCGGCGCGGGGATGTCTTCCGGCAGCGCGCGTCTCCGGCGGCGCTCCGGGTCATGCTCTTCCTCGTCACGCGGCAGAACGGCCAGCAGACGGCGTGCATTGCGTTGCTGGCGGTCAAGGAGTTTGCGCAGCAGTTCACGGCGCATGGTCGGGGTGAGGTGCCGCAGTGCCACGTCGTTGCCGAGCGGGGGAAGGATTGTCCCCGGCATGGTCGGCTGCTGGTTGAGACCGAGCAGTTCTTCCGTGGCTGAAGCGCCGCCGGTGGCCCGGAGCTGTTCGGCGGCCAGGGCCTGCGACGGGTCACGGCCGAGCAGGGCATCGGGAAGGATATTTTTCTGTCCTGGAACTTCCGGGGCCGGGAGTCCGCGTGGCTGGCCGATTTCGCCCGGCTGACCGATAGTGCCCTGGACGGGGTTGAACCGTGTACCGCCGACCCGTTCGTGGCTTCCGCCGGCTGAGTTGGCTGAAGGCAGGGGCTGCCGCTGATTGACGCCGCCGACTTCTGGCATGGATGTGTGCCTCCGGGATGGGGAAAGTCGTGGGTAAGTCGTTGGGGGGCGTGCTGGACGCCGCCCGGATGCTGTGAATTTGGCCGTTGGGGGTGGATGGTAAGCGAGCCGGCTGGCTGAGAAAAGGGCTTTTGTCGGTATGGCTGGGACGCGCCTGTAGGGTGTGGCTGTCCGTGGGCTGGTGGGGGTTGCCAGTTGTGGGGGCCACCAGGCGTGCAGAAGACCTCCGCTGTCAGTTACCTGCATCTGATAATGAAAAAGATGAGTTGTCAGGAATAACCCTTGAAGCACTTTCTACGACCACCGCCTTGAAGCACTTTCTACGACCGGGGATGGGTTTCCGCGACGGTGTAAGCCCAGCGCAGGACAATGGCAATGGCTTCGTAGAGGTTTTCAGGGATTTCGCTGTTGACTTCAAGTTCGTAGAGGGCACGTGCCAAGGCTATGTCCCGTTTGATAGGTACGCCGGCTTCCTGGGCCACCTTGCGAATCTGGGCGGCAATCAGGTCCGCACCCTTGGCCGTAATCTGCGGCGCCTGCATCGTTTTGCGGTCATAGCGCAGGGCAACGGCCACGTGCGTCGGGTTGACCAACACGACATCTGACTCACGGACGGCCTGGGCGCTGGCTTCGTTGAGCAGCTCCATGTGCAGCGCCCGGCGTTCGGCTTTGATGTGCGGGTCGCCTTCCTGCTCCTTCCACTCTTCCTTCACTTCCTGCTTGGTCATTTTCAGGTCCTGGATGTGGAGGAACTTCTGAAGGAAGAAATCCAGCGCCCCCAACGCCACGAAACAGATGGCCACGGCCAGACCCAGTTCAACGATCTGCGCCAGGATGAACTGGCTGGTTTCCGCCGGGGAGACCCGGGCCAGCGACGGAAGCATGTGCCGCGAACCAAGAATGGTGTAGCTGGCAATGCCCGTGGCAATGACAAGCTTGAGGAGGGTTTTGGCAAACTCGATGTAGGTGCGTGACTTGAAAAACTTTTGCTGAAAGGCCGTGAAGGGATTGAGCCGGTTCATGTCCGGCTTGAGTGCTTCGGTTGAAAACAGCGCTCCAACCTGGATGTAGCCAACCAGTGCTGCCAGAATGAACACCACCAGAAAAAGCGGCGCCAAGGTCAGGGCCAGGGTAGTCAGCCCTTCGAGCAGAACATCACCAGCCGTGGCCATATCCAGCTCGCCCCTGAAGGTTGCGGCCTGCTGAATGCTTTTTTGGGTGAGTCCGACAATCTGCCCGCCGATGAAGTTGCCGGTGAGAAGAAAAACAATGCCCATGGACCCGACGAGCAGCGCCGCTGAAACCAAGTCCTGGCTTTTGGCCACCTGTCCTTTTTTGCGCGCATCGTCGAGCTTTTTTTGAGTAGGTTGTTCGGTCTTTTCTCCGCTACTTTCCGACATGGGACGGCGTCTCCGTCTTCAGGCGTGACAGGATGGAAAGCATTTTGCGGCGGAAGTGCGGGTCATTGGCCGCCAGGTTGGCCAAGTCATCCGCCATCCGTTCACTGAGTGGGGATTCCCGGATGATTTCCGAAAAACTGAGCGTCAGGAGGGATTGGGCCGATTGCCGTACGGCGGCTGTCGCTTCTTCGGGGTTGGCCAGGTTCGACTGCGCCGCAATAGCCGCCAGAGCCGACCGGGCGGGGTTCTCCACGCTGCCGGTTGTGGATGTTTCGGCGGATACGTCCGTTTCAGCGGTTTCGCCGAGTCCCTCGATGAGATTTCCAAAGAGTCCCCCGGCACGCTTCTTGCTCTTGACCGGTTCAGATGAGGTTGGACCTGAACCAAATGGCGACCCCGGACGGATTTTCATGGGTGCAGCTCCTTTCGTCTGGCAGACAGCCGGGCGCAAGTGCGAAGTGGCTGAAAGCACCGGGGACAGAGGTGGGTCATTCGGTCAGCGCCGCCAGGGTGTCGAGCAACGCCTGGGCCGTCACGGCGTGCGGCGAATCGCCGCCCTCCGCAATAACGGAACGTAGCCGCTCTTCGCCTTCCTCCCGTGCTCCACGATAAAGCAAAATCTCACCCAGTTGGACTTGGGCATGCAGACTGTCGGGAGAACGGGCAAGGACAGACTCACACAACTCTTGGGCGCGGGCCAGGTCTCCCTGCCGTATCAGGACGCTGGACAGTCCCAGCACCGGCAGTTCCAGATCAGGGCGAAGGGCGGCTACGCCCTGAAAAACCGTAGCCGCCTCGTCATAGCGCATGACATCGCGCAGGAGAAAACCGGCCTCCAGAACAGCGCGTAGTTCATCATCCGAAGGTGTGGGCAAAACCGACATTGCAGACTCCGGCCCCGACAGGTGGCGGTAAAGCGGCCGAACTACTTGAGGTTCTGAATGGCAGCCATTTCACTGTCGTGGCGCGCCTTCATCAGGTTGCTGATCATCTGGAATTGCTGCGACAGGCTGTTGACGCGGCTCTGGATGGAGAAAAGCTGCATCTGCTGGTGGTACTGCTGGGCCAGCATGGTTTCGGCATCGGCCAGACCCGGCAGGTTCCCGCCGCGCAGGATGCCACCCACGATGGAACCCACGCCGGGGGCAACGACATTCAGCGCCCCACCGAGAATGCCGCCAAAAATGCGCCCAAACCGCCCCGGCTCACGTCCTGGAACGGCTGCTGGCTGATAGCTGTATGGTAAGGTGGTCGGAGGTTGCAGTCCGCTGATGATGGCATCCGGCATAATCGAGGTCTCCTGAGTGATTTCGCAAGTATCGAGGTTTTCCCTCATCCAGGGTTATCGTTGGCTACCGGCCGTTGTTGCGTCCGGTGCCGTGGACCGGCTGACTGGCAGCCGGACAAAACCTGTGTCAGGTCTGGTTTTGCTGTTGGTACAGCGTGGCCATCTCGTCCAGCAGTTTCCCCACAGTGTGCCAAGCCTGCGCCGCCTGTGAGGCGGTCGTGGCCTCGGCTTTGGTGCCCTGCCGGATAGCACGGTCAAGGGCATGCCGGGTGGCATCGAGCTGCCGGCGGAGCGCCGCCAGGTTGTCCGGCGACTGAAGCAGGGCATCAAGGGTTGGGTAACGCAGCAGTTCCGCGACCGGAAAGGTAGTGTCCGTCATGGGATTTGAGGTCGTCAGACAACAGGATACAGAGTGGTTACAGTGTGGCGCGATGCTAGCACAAAGCCGGCTTGAGATGGATGGGGCTTCTGCCAAACACCTGCCAGTGGGTGGCGCCTGCCAGCGGGTGGCGCAGATGACCCACGACAGTCTGGAAACTTCAGTCTGGAAACTTCGCCGGATGGTTGTCGTTCGCAACCGGCCCGACTATCTTCCTACGCTTTGGTGGGCGGTCATGTCGGTTGGCCCACCCTGGTGATGCAATGAACCGTTCCACGCCGTCCGCCTTGCCCGTCGCGCCTGTTTCTTCCCGTCCGGGAGATGGGGCTGCCCATTCCGTTTCGCAGCGGATTGCCGAAGCCTTTGCGCCGGAGGTGCGCGAGCGTGGCGAGGCACTGCTGCGTGAAGGCCGGGTGACAGCCGTCGAAGCCCAGGGCGACACGATAACGGCCAACGTTCGGGGGCGGATGACCTACCGGGTCGAGCTGCTGCACGACGATGATGTGCTCGTCGTGTCCTGTACCTGCCCCTATTTCGAGGAAGGGCAGGTTTGCAAGCACATCTGGGCGACGGTACGCTTGGCCGAGGAGCAGGAGCGGCTACCTGCGCCACCGGTCAACCGGCCCTTTCGGCTGTTGATGGCCGAGCTGGAGCGCCCGGATGAAGGCGATGAGTCGGACGAGGAAACGGGTGGTGGCCTGGTGTCTTCCAGGGGGGACAGCGCCCCGGCTGCCATCTCCACCACCGGGTGGCGGCGCTGGTTTGCCCAACTTGGACAGCAGGCCCGTCTGGCCGCTACGGATGTCGCCGAACAGGAAATTCTCTACCTCGTCAACATGGCGCGGACACTCGCCCACGGCATGCTCGTCGTGGATGTGTTTTCGCGCACACGCAAACTCGATGGCGAATGGGGCCGGCTGCGGGCGTCAGGCCTGACCGTCGGCCAGATTGCGACCCTGCCCGATGAGCGGGACCGGCAGGCACTCGCCCTGTTGAGCGGCATTCGGGAGCATGTGGACTGGGAGCAGGCAATGGATGCAGCACCGGTGCCGTCATCGGTGCGAATTCCCACCACGGCGTTGACGGTCGTCATGCCGCTGCTGTGCGCCACCGGGCGGTGCTGGTTGCAGATGGCGGATGAGGCCGACGCCCCGGCGCAGGTCGTGCACCGTCCACCGCTGCGGTGGGAACCGGAAGGGTGGCGGATGCAGCTTGAGGTCCAGCGGGTGGAAACGCCGCCGCACTACGTGTTGGTCGGCGGGCTGCGCCGGGGGGAGGAATGGCTGCCGCTGTCAGCGCCCCGGCTGCTGCTGGCCGGCGGCCTGGTGTTCTCGGAGGTCTCCGTTGCGCCGCTCCAGGATGAAGGTGCTTTCTACTGGATTGGTCTGCTGCGCAGGTCAGAAGCCGTGCGGATTCCGCTCGAAGACGGCCCCGACCTGGTGGAAAAGCTGTTGCGGTTGCCGACGCTGCCGCCGGTGACACTGCCGGAAGACCTGCGGTTTGAAACCTGCCAGGGGCAGCCCCTGCCGGTGCTGCGGCTGCGGGCCGGTGAAGGGCGTCCCGGTGAGGGCTGGTTGGGGGCAACGTTGGGTTTTGAGTACGAAGGTCACTGGCTGGAAGCCACAAGCGTCCAGCCGGGCATCTTTGATGCTCCCCGGCGGCGCTTCATCCGGCGCGATCTTGTCCGGGAACGGGCGGCGGCTGAGCAGTTGCGAGCGTTGGGTCTGCGCCCGGACCGCAGTCAGGCGGGAACGCCGGAATACCGGGTTCCGGTCAAACGTCTGCCGGCGCTGGTGCGCGACCTGGTGCTGCAGGGGTGGCGGATTGAGTCGGAAGGGCGTTTGTTTCGTCCACTTCAGAGTTTTGCGCTGGAAGTCCGTTCCGGGGTGGACTGGTTCGAGCTGCACGGCAACTGTGATTTTGGAACGGCGACGGCCCACCTGCCGGAACTCCTCCGGGCGTTGCGGCAGGGGGAGACGGTGGTCCCGCTGTCCGATGGCTCGCTGGGTGTACTGTCTGAGGAATGGTTCGAGCGGTATGGCTTTCTGGCGACGCTGGGCGAAGTGGAAGACGGTCATCTGCGGTTTTCCAGCGCCCAGATCAGCCTGCTGGATACCCTGCTGGCGGCACAGCCGGAAGTGCGGGTGGACGCCCGCTTTCAGGCGCTGCGTGAACAACTGCACCGTTTCAGCGGTGTTGAGCCGGCACTGGAACCTCCCGGTTTTGTCGGCGAGTTGCGTCCCTACCAGCGGGAAGGGCTGGGCTGGCTGCTGTTTCTGCAGCGGTTTGGGTTTGGCGGCTGTCTGGCCGATGCCATGGGACTGGGGAAAACGGCGCAGACCCTGGCGCTGCTCGAAACCCGGCGGGTACGGCGGCAGACCGAAGGCCTGCCGCCCTCGCTCGTGGTGGCACCCCGGTCGCTGGTGTTCAACTGGCGGCAGGAAGCCGGGAAGTTCACACCCCGGATGCGGGTGCTGGAACACACCGGCGTGGGTCGGGCGCGCTCCATTGAGCAGTTTGCTGACTACGATCTCATTCTGACGACCTACGGCACGCTGCGCCGCGACATTCTGCTGCTCAAGGACTTTGCTTTCGATTACGTCATCCTGGACGAAGCCCAGGCCATCAAGAATGCCCGCAGTGAATCGGCCAAGGCCGCCCGCCTGCTCAACTGCCGCCACCGGTTGGCGCTGAGCGGGACGCCGGTGGAGAACCACCTGGGGGAGTTGTGGAGTCTGTTCGAGTTTCTCAATCCGGGCATGCTCGGCGCGGCCTCGGTGTTTCAACTTACGGCGTCCGGCGGGCGGACGGTGGATGCCGAGCTGCAACCGCTGCTGGCCCGCGCGCTGCGGCCCTTCATCCTGCGCCGCACGAAAGAGCAGGTGGCGCGTGACCTGCCGCCCAAGACCGAGCAGACGATTTACTGCGAAATGGAACCTGAGCAGCGCCAGGCGTACAACGAACTCCGTGACCACTACCGCCGGACCCTGCTGGGCCTGGTGGATACCAAAGGGCTTCAGCGCACGCGCCTTCAGATTCTGGAAGCGTTGCTGCGGCTGCGGCAGGCAGCCTGTCATCCGGGACTGCTCGATCCGGCGCGGGTGGAGGGCCCCAGCGCCAAGCTCGACACGTTTTTCATGCATCTGGCGGAAGTGCTCGAAAGCGGCTCCAAGGTACTGGTCTTCTCGCAGTTTACAAGCCTGCTGGCGCTGATTCGGAAGCGCCTCGACGCCGACGGCATCACGTACGAATACCTCGATGGGCGCACGCGCAACCGCCAGGAACGGGTGGAGCGTTTCCAGCAGGACCCGAACTGTCAGCTTTTTCTCATCAGCCTGCGGGCTGGAGGCCAGGGCCTCAATCTCACAGCGGCGGAGTATGTGTTTTTGCTCGATCCGTGGTGGAATCCGGCCGTGGAGACCCAGGCCATTGACCGTGCGCACCGGATTGGGCAGGTTCGTCCGGTATTTGCCTACCGGCTCATTGTACGGGATACCGTCGAGGAAAAAGTCCTGGAGTTGCAGGCGACCAAGCGGGAGCTTGCCGACGCCATCATTACGGCCGACAATAGCCTGCTGCGCCAGCTCGAACGCGCCGACCTTGAACTGTTGCTTTCATAAGGGGCCGGCCATCCAACCGGAACAAAACCGATGCTTGATTTCACCCACGACGCCAGCCGCCAGAGTTGGGTCGCATCAGCCAACGCGGCTGACACGGAGTTTCCCCTTCAGAACCTGCCTTTGGGACGTTTTTCAGAACCTGCTCAGCCAGCGCCCCGGCTGGGTGTCGCCATTGGCGACCAGGTGCTTGATCTGACCCGCCTGGCGGCGACGCTTTCGCCTGTGGAAGCCGGCGCTGCCGCCGCGTTTTTTGCGGCTTGTGCAACCGGTGACCTGGCGGCTGTGTGCGCCCTGCCGCCGGAGGCGGTAACGGCCGGGCGGCGGTGGTTGTCCGACGCCCTGTGGGAGGGGGCGGCCGATACCGCAGCCTGGCAGGCGCGGTTGTCGCCGTGGTTGCTGCCGCAGGCGGCTGTGACCATGCACCGGCCGCTGGAGTTCAAAAACTACACGGATTTTTACGCCTCGGTCTTTCACGCGACGAACGTCGGCGCGATGTTCCGTCCTGACAATCCGCTGCTGCCGAACTACAAGTACATTCCAATTGGCTATCACGGCCGGGCATCGTCGGTGGTCGTCAGTGGGACGCCCGTCCGGCGGCCGCAGGGGCAGACCCGTCCCGACCCGGAAACGCCGCCGGTCTTTGGCCCTTCGCGCTGGCTCGACTACGAGCTGGAGGTTGGCATTCTCGTCGGACGGGGCAACCGGCTTGGCGAGCCGATTCCCATTGCCGAAGCAGAAGGGCATATCTTTGGTTTGTGTCTGCTCAACGACTGGTCGGCGCGGGACATCCAGGCGTGGGAGTACCAGCCGCTGGGGCCGTTTCTTTCCAAGAGTTTTGCCACGAGTGTTTCGCCGTGGGTGGTGACGCGGGACGCCTTGGCGCCGTTCCGGTGCCCGGCCATGGCGCGGCCGGAGGGTGATCCGGCGCCGCTTGATTATCTGTGGAATGAGGCTGATCAGTCCGGCGGGGGCTTTGATGTCACACTGGAAGTCCATTTGACAACGGCCCGGATGCGGGAGCAGGGACTGCCGCCGGTACGGTTGAGCCAGAGCTGGTTGCGTGATCTCTACTGGACGCCGGCGCAGATGATCGCCCATCACACGAGCAATGGCTGTGACCTTCAGCCGGGAGACCTGCTGGGGAGTGGCACGGTTTCGGGCCCGACGAAAGACGCGCGGGGGTGTTTGCTGGAGCTGACCTGGCGGGGCAGCGAACCACTGGCGTTGCCGTCCGGCGAGACGCGCCGCTTCCTGGAAGATGGCGATGAAGTGACGCTGCGGGGCTTTTGTAAGCGTGATGGCTTCCGGCGGATTGGCTTTGGGGAGTGCCGCGGGCGCATTGCAGGCTAGGGAACAAGGGGGCGTACGGCACGACCGGTGCGCGTCACGCTGCTGGAAGGAAGCTATTTGAACAGCTTTTTCACGTGATCATCTGCTTCGCAGGCAGTGGTTCGAGTTCTGGTGCTTTCATGGTTCCTCCGGGGGCACCAGTGGCTCAATCATCCCGATCAACGCCGGCACATCATGTTGGACAATCTCCCACATTCTCGTCAGGTCAAGGTGAAAGTAATCGTGGGCGATTCGGTGGCGCAGTCCAATGATCTGGAACCACGGAATCTCAGGATGCGCGGCTCTCGTCTCGTCGGAGACCTTGCGCGCTGCCTCACCAATGTTCTCCAAGGCCTTGGCGATGGCGTGCTGGTGCAGGGAACTCTGTTGAAATACCTCCCAGGTCAGGTCCTTACAGAACTCGCGGGATTCTCGGGCAGCAATGAGCATGTCGAGCAAAAGAGCCGAGTCACGCCACATAGATGTGCTCCAGGTGACTCAGGATATGTTTGCGCCGGATATAGTTCCTGCTCTGCTCAACCAGTCGCCGTTCGACCAAGTCCACCTTGCGTCCGAACAAAGACTCCAGTTCACGGGTCATCTCCGACTGGTCATGAAACCCCCAGTGGACACCCGGCTCAAAAGTGACCAACACATCCACATCGCTATCGGGCCGGAAATCCTCGCGCAATGCTGAACCGAAGATGGCGAATTCCCTGATGCGCCAGCGCCGACAAAAATCGGCAATCGCTTCGTGTGACAGTTCAATGCGCAGGGCCATGGCTATGTCTCCAGCAGGGTTTTCCGGGAGTTGATTGGCAATGGACAACATTACCATCTCCGGCAGGAATCTTCAGACGGTAACGTCTGATTCCTTGACGAAAGCGGCGATCCGGCGGGTGGCAAGGGCGATGTCCAGTAAGGTTGCTCATCGCGCCACATAGAACGTCTGCGCACTCTCCAGAATGTGACGGCGACGAATCCAGTTGTCGCTGTGCTCGATGCACTGCCGCTCAACCAGGTCCACCGGACGCCCCAGAATCTCGCTCAGTTCCTGCTCCGCGCCAGAGATGTCCAGCAGGCTCCATCTGGCTTCGGGCGCAAACTCCACAAGCACGTCCACGTCGCTTTCGGGGCCAAAGTCATCCTGCAAAACCGATCCGAACAGCCACAGGCGCTGCACCTTCCATTTACGGCAGAACGCCTCGATCTTTTCCATTGGGGCTTGAATCGGCAATGGCATGACACCCTCTCCACCGGCACAACTCAGGTGCGCGTTACGATACTCCAGCAGAAAAATTCCAACGCCTCTGGAACTTGTATCACAGCGGGTTGCCGGGGTGTATCGCCGCCCAGGGAAAAGGCAGCCTACAAAACAGGGGTAAGCCGAAATGGTGCGAACCAGTCGCCGTCTGGCCGCCGGTTCAGGCCAAGGCGGGCAAGCGGGCCGGGCATGAGCCAGCCATGGCGCTGAACGTGTCGAGGCATCCGGGACAGAAGCTCCTCGCGCGCTTCGCAGGGGAATTTCCGAGCAGCTATCACTGTCCTGCCATCAAACCAGAGTTGATTCCAGGATTTTTCAGACTTTGCCTTGATTCGCCTGCTCTCTGTGGGATACGAAGGCGATAAACGTCTGCTTTTATTACATCTCCCTATTGTCACTGGTTCTGGAGGCTTGCCCATGGCACGGTTGATGCCGCCCCGTCGCTTGTGTATTGGATTTCTGGTTGGTTTGCTTGTCATGCTCGTCGCCGTTGGGCTGCCTGTTCGGCAGCAGGCGGCCGGACGGGGCTATTCCGTAACCATGTCAGAGGTGGCCATGCCGACGGATTTCACCATTTCCATTGGGGGTTTTTGTTTTGATCCCAGGAAGGACGACCCGGCGCGGGCGCTGGCGGCGCGGGGCGGGTATCTCACGGAAGCCGCCGGTGACAGCTACCAGATTGTCCAGTTCAACGGACGGGCGCAGGATGCCTGGCTGGCAGAACTGCGGCAGGCAGGCATCGAGCCGCTGCAATACATTCCGCATCAGGCATACCTGGCGTATGTCCCGGCTGGCGTCCGTGAGGCGGTAGCGCAAAAGGAGTACATCCGGTGGATGGGGCTGTACCAGCCGGCCTACAAGCTCAGCCCGGCGTTGCAGTGGCTGCTGACCGGAAAAGCCGGAAAGCCGTCCGCAGATGGGACGTACCTTGTGGCCACGTTCAAGCGTTCGGGACTGGAAACGGCGACTGAGCGGTTGGAAAGCCTGGGCAAGGTCATCACGGTGGAGACCATGCCGGCGGGTGCGGTGTTTGATGTGCTGCGGGTGCGGTTGTCGCCAGCGGCCGTCATCCAGGCGGCACAGGCGTCTGAAGTCATGGCGATTGAGCCGTATGTCACGCCGATGCCCGAAGACGAGCGCAATGCGCAGGTCACGGCCGGAAACTACACCGGAACCGGCATAGATAACCTGGCCGCGCCGGGCTATAACCCACAGACGCAGTTTGGCAGCAACGGCAGCGGGATTACGGTCGGGGTGGTGGATGATGGGGTGGAGATTCCCGGTCCGCAGGGCTTTTACATCACGACGGCGAATGCCGTGGCGGGACCGCCCCGTGGCGCTGACAGTTCACAGTCGTTTCGCGGCGGTCACGGGCATCTATGTGCCAGCATCATTGCCGGCACAACGCCCTTTCCGAACATTCTCGACCCACGCGGCTACAACTACGGACTGGGCGTTGCGCCAGGCGCACACATTGTCAGTGTGCCGCTGATTACGGGCGGAGCTTTTCAGGGGGGCGACGTAGCGGCGGTCAACGATACTGTCACGACACTGCCGCCAAATGGCATTCGGGCGACGATTTCCAACAACAGTTGGGGCGCCGGCGTTGCCACCGACTATGGCACCCGTGAGGCGCAGTACGACACCTTTACCCGTGATGCTTCGCAGGCGGATGGGATCGATCCGGTGCTGTTTGTGTTCTCTGCCGGCAATGACGGTCCGGGCCCGCAAACCCTGACGCGCCCGAAAGCGGCCAAAAATATCATCACCGTTGGTTCATCGGTGGGGCTGCGCCCGGAGTTGCCGCCCTTTCAAGGCGTTCCCAACACCAACATAGACTTTATCTCCAACTATTCGAGCCGTGGGCCGGCGGCGGATGGCCGTATCAAGCCGGATGTCTGCGCACCGGGGCAGCAGATTACCGGGCCACAGACAACCTCGGCCCGGGTTGGTACGCCGTTGGGGGATGGCGTTCACATTCGTGGCAGCGGGACTTCCTTTGCCGCGCCGCATGTCTCCGGGGCGGCCGCTGTGTTTTCCGGCTGGTGGCGTGCGACAAATGCCGGGCAGTTTCCGGCGCCAGCGCTCATCAAGGCGGCCCTTATCAATGGCGCGGTGGATATGAATGCCGAGCATCCGGGCGTGCCGGGCAGCAGCTCGACGGAGCCGATTCCCAACATTGCGGAAGGGTGGGGGCGCATCAACCTGCGCAACTCCATTCCCGGCGGCGTCCCCACGGTGTATGTCAACGAAAACGTGCCGCTGCTGGACAACGGGCAGACGTACGTGTTTACCGGGCAGGTGGCCAACGGCGGACAGCCCTTACGGGTGACGTTGGTCTATACGGATGTGCCGGGTGCGCCCGGCGCCAACCCGGCGCTGGTCAATGACCTTGACCTCAGCGTGTCGGTTGGGGGACAGACCTACCGGGGGAACGTCTTTGCCAACGGTCTTTCCACGCCAGGTGGCAATGCCGACAACCGGAACAACGTCGAGAATGTCTTTCTGCCGCCCCAGCCGGCGGGGACGCCGGTTGTGGTGCGGGTGGCGGCGACGGCACTCAACGGAGATGGGATTCCAGGCAACAGTGATACGACCGACCAGCATTTTGCCCTGGTCATCAGGAATGCCGTGGCCAGCACGCCAACCACGCCGTTGCTTGCGGTGTCGAATGTCATGGCAACAGAGGTCGGCGGCAACGGCAACGGTTTCATTGAACCCTGCGAGCAGGGCAGTCTGATGCTTGGGTTGCGCAACGATGGGACGCCGGCCACGGGACTTTCGGCGACCTTGACGGCGCTGACGCCGGGTGTCTCCATCCTCAGCGGCACAGGAACTTTTGCCAACATTGGGCAGGGGCAGAGTGTGACCGGCCCCAGCCCGGTCTTTCGCTTTTTGCTTGGGCCAACAGTGCCATGTGGGCAGGCTGTGCAGTTTCAACTGACGGTGAACTTCACCGGCGGCGGCAGCCCGTTTGTCACCACGGTGCAGGTGCCAACCGGGGGAAACAACTATGTGTTTACGCCATCGGGTGGGGCCACGATTCCCGCCGGTGGGCAGCTCGTTGCTGGCAGCCAGCAGGACGATGCCTTGATTCCACTCACGGCCCCATTTGCCTTTTCCATTTACGGGACGAATGTCGCTGCTGGCGCAACGGTGACTGCCGACACGAACGGCGTTCTGCGTCTGGCCGGTGGTGGTGCAAGTGAGTTTGAAAACACGTCGCTGCCATTTCTCGGTTTTGGCAGTGCGCCGGCGCTCTGCGTGTTTTGGGATGACATTGACCTCCGGGCTCAGCAGTCGGGGCCACCCAGTGGCATCTTCACCCAGGTTACGGGAAGCGCCCCCAACCGGCAGTGGATCATCGAGTGGCGCGGGGTACGGTTTGGGACCTCAGAGGAAATCCGTGTGGCGGTAGTGCTCCAGGAAGGCACGAACCGCTTTGAGTACCGCTATGCCCAGACCGGTCCGGGAAATGGCAATAGTGCCACAGTGGGCGTCCAGGCTACGGGAAGTGGTTCGCTCTTCACACAATTTTCGTTCGATCAGCCCAATGTGACGCCTGGATTGCGGCTTGAGGCACAGCTTGGCTGTGGGCCGTGCGTTTTGTGTGAGTATGCCGTCAGCCCGTCAACCTTGAGCGTGGGTGGGGATGCCGTACCGAGCGTGACGGTGACGGTGACGACGGGTGCAGGCTGCGCGTGGGAAGCGACGGTGCGCAACACCGATGCGCCGTGGGTGAAGCTGGTGTCGGCACAGTTGGCCAGTGGACAGGTGGTAACGCCCCGGATGGTCGGCGAGCTTGGGGATGTGAACCGGCGGCTGGCGCTGACGGGGACGGGAAGCGCGACGGTGACTTTGGCCGTCGGGCGCAATCCGGGCGGGGCGGCGCGGACGGGGACGGTGCTGGTGGCCGGGCAGGTGGTGACGGTGACGCAGGCTGGTGGCAGTGGTGGCGGTGAGCCGTTAGGGGTTGGGATGGCGATGTTCCGTCCGTCGAACGGGTATATGTACCTGAAGAACCGGCTGATTTCGGACTTTGCCGACCAGGACTTTTTCTACGGGACAGCCGGAGACGTGCCGATTGCCGGGGACTGGGACGGGGATGGTATTGACACGCCGGGGATTTACCGGAATGTGGGTGGCGTGATGACCTTTTTCCTCATCAACAACAACACGGGTGGTTTTGCGGACGTGTCGTTTGCGTTCGGGCAGCCGGGGGATATTCCGATTGCCGGCGATTGGGATGGCAATGGGACGGTGACGTGTGGGGTGTACCGTCCGGTCAATCAGACGTTCTTCCTGCGGAATACGAATACGGCCGGGAATGCGGACTTGGCGGTGGTGATTACCGGGGCGCAGGCGACAGACCGGCCGGTGGTTGGGCGGTGGGTGGCTGGCAGCCCGGTGACGGGAGTGGGGCTGTACCGACCAAGCAACGGGCAGTTTTTGCTGAAGAATGCAAACGTAAGCGGCCCGGCGGATGCGACGTTTGTGATGGCAACGACGGGGACGGTGGTGGCGCCGGTGGCTGGGGATTGGACGCGGCAGGGATTTGCGACGGTGGGTGTAGTGGTCAGCCTTGGGGGGACGATTCAGTTCCAGTTGCGGACCTCGAACACGGCCGGGCCGCCAGAGCTACGGGTGAACTATGGTGTGCCGGGGGATGTGCCGCTCATTGGCAACTGGGACGGGCAGCCCAAGCTACCGCCGGTGTCAGTGCCGTGAGGAATGGCGAGTGGCGAATAGCGAGTGGCGAGTGGTAGGGGCGGTTCCGGGAACCGTCCCTACGGGGAACCGCCCGTACCGGCGAATGGCGAATGGAAAATGAAGAATGAAGGGCAACGATGGGGTATTCTCCATTCGCCACTCGCTATTCGCTACTCGCCACTCGCTACTCACTGCATCTTCCATTCAGGCACGATTATGACCCAACTGGCACACCTCACGCGCCTGCTGGCGAAGCTTGGGAAAAAGCCGAACATTGCGCCAACGCCGTCGCGTTTGGTCTATCAGGAAAACAAGTTGCGGGTACTTGGCTACGCTCCTGCCGGGAAGCAACGGGGGCATAGTCCTTTACCGGTGCTTATCGTCAATTCGCTCATCAACAAGTACTACATCCTGGATTTGACGCCCGGCAAAAGCTTTGTGGCGTATCTGGCCGGAGAGGGCATCCCGGTGTACATGATTGACTGGGGCGTACCGGATGCCGGCGATGCCCGCCTCACCCTGGCGTATCACGTCAATCACTATCTGCGGCGGGTGGTGGAATCCGTCTGCGCCGACGCCGGCGTAGAGCAGGTCATCCTGCTGGGCTACTGCATGGGTGGGACGCTGTCGCTGATGTACACGGCGCTGCATCCGGCACGTGTCGCGGGGTTGGTGTTGCTGGCCACGCCGGTGGACTTTGCCAATGACGCCATACTCAACCTCTGGACGCGCCGGGAGTATTTTGATGTGGACAAGCTCGTGGATACGTTCGGCAACCCGCCGGAGCAGCTTCTGCAATCCACCTTTATGATGATGAAGCCGACGAAAAACATCACCAAGTATGTGGATTTGCTCCAGCATGCCGACAATGAGGATTTTGTGGAGACTTTTCTGGCCTTTGATTACTGGGTCAACGATGTTGTTTCGCTGCCGGGGGAGACGTTTCGGCAGTTTGTAAAGTGGTGTTATCAGGAAAATCAACTCGTGCAGGGGAAACTCAGGCTGGGGCGGCGGACGGTGAAGCTGGAGCAGATCGCCGTGCCGGTGCTCAACGTGGTGGCCAACCACGATGACGTTGTGCCGCGTGTATCTTCGGAGGCGTTGATGGAGCGGGTTGGGAGCCGGGAGAAGGAACTGCTGGCGGTCAATGGTGGGCATCATGGGTTATCCATTGGGAAGAGTGCCGTGGAGGTGGTGTGGCCGCGGATTGCGGCGTGGGTGCGGGAGCGGCGCGTGGGGTGAGGTGGGTTGGTGGTCTGGGAAATTCCTTAGTCTGATAACGTAAGTAAGGTTGACGGGCTTTCGGAGACTGGGTTTCGGAAGCTTTGGCGGCGGTGACCACAAGCCTGTGACGGTGACGTGTGTGACCGCGAAGCTGGCGGCTCTCGACGGGTGAGAGGGAGCAGGGAAGTGGTTGTGGGCAGGTGGTGTGTCGTGAGGTGGGGGGGATGCAGACGTTTGTCTGATAACGTAAGCCCTACCCGGAAATCAGCAGCGCTGCCAGCGACAGGAAATTTTCAGGATTGAGGACGAAATCATGGAGAAACGGGACCAGTTGGTCGACTAGCTTGAAAAGCGGCTCGCCCAGCGCACCAGCACCGAGACCTTGTTCACCATCCGCTGGGCGGTCGTTTAAGGCGCGCGCATCATGGGCGCAAGGAAATCAAATAAGAGAGGACGATACCGGAAATGAGCCAGAAATACGAAAAGCTGAAGGGTCTCCTTAGAGAACTATTCCAGCTTGATCAGCCTGACCTCGACTTCGGCATCTACCGTATCCTGCACGCCCGTGCAGAGGAGGTCACGCGATTTCTGGACCAGGACCTGCTGCCGCAGGTCAAGGCCGCCTTTGCCCAGTACCAGCTGGCGGACAAGGCGACGCTCGAGAAGGAACTGGCCGAGGCGATTAAACAGGCTCGCGCGCTCGATGCCGACCCGGAGACGCTGCCCAAGGTCAAGGAGCTGCGGACACGCCTTGCCGAAGCTGCGGTAGCTGCGGTGGACCTGGAGGCACTCGAAGCCGAGGTCTATGACCATCTCTACCGCTTTTTCCGTCGCTACTACTCCGAGGGCGATTTTCTGAGCCGGCGCGTTTACAGGCCGGGCGTCTATGCCATCCCCTACGAGGGCGAGGAAGTGAAGCTGCACTGGGCCAATGCCGACCAGTACTACATCAAGACGAGCGAGTACCTGCGCGACTACACCTTCCGCCTGCGGCCCGAAGACTGGCAGAACCCCATGCGCGTGCATTTTCGCCTTGTGGACGCCGCCGAGGGCGAGCACGGCAACGTCAAGGAGCAGGCCGGCAAGGAGCGCCGCTTCAAGCTGGCGGCGGAGAACTTCGCCACTGTGGAAGACGGCGAGCTGGTGATCCGCTTCACCTACGCGCCCGACCCGGCCAAGCAGAAGGAACTGAACACTGCTGCGGAAAAGGCAATCCTGAGCCTCGGCGATCCGTCACTGTCCGGCTGAGTGCGGCTGCTGTCTGCCCGGCATGTGCGCGCCGACGGCACCCTGTCCGAGGCCACACGCCTGCGCGTCCATCTGGACCGCTACACCGCGCGCAACACCTTCGACTACTTCATCCACAAGGACCTGGGCGGCTTCCTGCGGCGCGAGTTGGACTTTTACATCAAGAACGAGGTCATGCACCTGGATGATGTGGAGAGCGAGTCCGCCCCGCGCGTCGAGCAGTATCTCTCCAAGATCAAGGTCATCCGCCGCATCGCCCACAAGATCATCGACTTTCTCTCGCAGCTCGAAGACTTCCAGAAGAAGCTGTGGCTCAAAAAGAAGTTTGTAGTGGAAACACAGTACTGCGTAACCCTCGACCGCATCTTTGCTATCCAAGACGAAATCATGCGGCAGGGGCTAATCCACGAAATCATCGAGAACGATGCTCAGCGGGAAGAATGGGTTCGGCTCTTTGCCATTGATGAGATCTCCGTAGAGTTCCTCAAGGCGAACCCCTACTTGGCGCTGGATACCCGCCACTTCCCCGAAGACTTTAAGTTACGGCTTCTGGCGTCCTTCGACGACCTTGACAGGCAATGTGACGGTCTTCTCATCCATAGCGAAAATTTTCAGGCGCTGTCACTTTTGCGAGGACGATATTATCAGCAGATTTGTTGTGTGTATAACGATCCTCCGTATAACACAGAGGCCGACCGAAGCTCAGGGAAGTTCCTCTACAAGGACGGCTACGAGAGATCTTCTTGGATCAGCTTTCTCTACGACCGGATCCATCAAACCTTGCCTCTACTTGCTGATGATGCACTGTTTCTGGTGAGCATTGACGAACACGAGTTTGGTCGCCTGAACGAGTTGCTCAGCCGGCTACTCCAAACGCGCGTCGGAGTATTCACGTGGGTAAAGAAGGCCAAAGGCAGTCACTTGTCACAAACAATCCGCGATATGACGGAGTTCGTTCTGGCCTACTGCCGAGTGAAAGACGGATTGGTTTTATATGGAGAAGCAGCTTACTCAGAAAAGACCCAGCCCCTTGCAAAGAAGACCAACGCAAGAAAGACCTTGAAATTTCCGCCGCGATGTGTCAGTACGAAACTGGCTGATGGCAAATATCAGGCTGGCAAGAGAGGGGAAGGGGATTCAGCACTCACATTCATCGAACCGTTCGAGGTTGCCAATGGCATTGTAACCACCAAAATTGTGGTGGAAGGACCTTTCGTCTGGACCCAAGAAAAGCTGTGCAAAGAGCTTAAGTTAGGAACAATTCCGCTGTTGTCAAGCCAATTCGGCTTCAACGTCATGAGACACGACCAAGCGAAAAAGTTCAAACGTCCGTCCACGCTCTTGAGTTCTGAACAAGGTATTGGAACGAATGAGACCGCATTTCAAGAATACGCCAGCTTGTTCGGTATCGAGCCTCGTGGCCTTTATCCGAAACCGGTGAGCCTGATTTCATACCTTATCCAAGCGCGGACTTTCTTTTCGAAGGAGGGGCTGATCCTTGATGCTTTTGCAGGCTCGGGGTCCACAGCCCACGCGGTTATCAACCTCAACCGCGAGGACGGCGGCAGGCGCAAGTACATCCTCGTGGAGATGGGCGAATACTTCGACACGGTGCTCGTGCCCCGCATCAAGAAAGCGGTCTACTCCAAGGATTGGAAGGACGGCAAGCCCGTCTCCCGCGCGGGCATTAGCCATATGTTCAAGTATGTGCGCCTTGAGTCCTACGAGGACACGCTCAACAACCTGGAACTCAGGCGAACGCAGGCGCAGCAAAGCCTGCTCGACCATCCGCAGGCACAGGGGCCGGACCGGCTCAAGGAGCAGTACCTGCTGCGCTATATGCTAGACGTGGAGTCGCGCGGCAGCCCGTCGCTGCTCAATGTCAAGGCTTTCGACGACCCCACGGCCTACGCCTTCAAGGTCAAGCGCCCCGGCTCGGACGAATCGCGCGTGATGAACGTCGATCTCATCGAAACCTTCAACTGGTTGATTGGCCTCAGAGTGCAGCACCTCGCTGCGCCGCAGACCTTCAGCGCCGAGTTCGAGCACGACACCGAGGGGCGTCTGCGCCTCAAGGGCCAGCTCATGCAGATTGCCCCTCACCCCGGCCCTCTCCCAGCAAACGGGGAGAGGGAGAAAATTGTGTGGTGGTTCCGCACCGTGACGGGCACGACACCCGATGGACGCAAGACACTGATCATCTGGCGTACGCGGCCCGGCGGGGAGTCTCTCAAGGGCATCGAGCAGGACAACCTGGTTCTCGACGCCTGGTTCACCAAGCAGGACTATTCGAGTAAGGACAGCAAGTTCGACCTCATCTACGTCAACGGCGGCAACAACCTCGAAAACCTGAAGGCCCCCGATGACACCTGGAAGGTGCGCCTGATCGAAGAGGACTTCTTCCGCCTGATGTTCGAGACGGAGGGGGTGTGATGCCGCGCGGACGCCCCAGAGGAAGCACAGGCGCAGCAACGGCGGCGGGCCAGAGGCGTCAGGCCAGCGTGCGCGCCTCCGTGCCGTTCAACCAGAAGCTTGTCCTCAACCAGTGGCTGCTTGACCTGTTCGGCGTCGGGCACTTCGAGCAACTGGCCGGGCACCTGCGCGGCGAGACGCTGGAGGGGCTGGACACGAACAACATCCACCGTTTCCATCACGCGCTGTGCCTGCATTTGCCGGCAGAGAACCGGCCCGGACTGCCGGACGAGCGGCTGCTGGAATACGATCAGTCCATTGTCTCCATCACGCAGCGTCTGAACGAACGGCGCCTGACCCGGGGCGAGTCGCCTGTCGTCTGGAAGTACTTCCAGTATCTGGCGCTGCTGTTCACGGAGATTTACCTTGACGCCTACTTTCGTGACCCACGCGCCCTGCTTCGCCAGATCAACGAGCGGATTGCCGCACTCAATCACGGACTGGACGAAGCCGACCGCGTGACGCCGCTCGACGAGGGCGAGGACGCCGACGCCTGGCCGCAACTCAACAAGATCGCCTTCTGGATGGCCACCGGCAGCGGCAAGACGCTGCTGATGCACGCCCACATTCTGCAGTACCGGCGCTTCCTTGAGACCCACGGCCGGGCGCGCGAGCTGAACCGCATCATCCTGCTCACGCCCAACGAAGGGCTTTCGCAGCAGCACCTGCGTGAGTTTGAAAAGGCCGGCATCGAGGCCGAGGTCTTCAACAAGGACGGCCGGGGGCTTTTCACCGGACAGGCGGTGGAGATTCTCGAAGTCACCAGGCTCAAGGAGGAAACGGGTGAGAAGACCGTTGCGGTGGATGCCTTCGGGGACAACAACCTGGTGCTGGTGGACGAAGGACACCGCGGCGCATCAAGCGGCGGCGAAGGCGCGTGGATGAAGTATCGCAATGCACTGTGCGAGAAGGGCTTTTCGTTTGAATACTCGGCCACCTTCGGCCAGGCGGTGAAGGGAAGCAGGCTGCTCACTGACCTCTATGCCCGCAGCACGCTGTTCGATTACTCATACCGCTGGTTCTATGGCGACGGCTTCGGCAAGGATTACCAAATCCTGAATCTTGAGGATGACAGCGACGAGGAATGGATGCAGTGCTATCTGACCGCGTGCCTGCTCGCCTTCTTCCAGCAACAGCGGCTGCACCGCGAGCACGAGGCGGCATTTCGCCCGTTCAACATCGAGCGACCGCTGTGGGTCTTTGTGGGCGGCAGCGTGACGGCGACACTGGCCAACCGTGACGCCTCGGACATCGTGGAAATCCTGTGTTTTCTCGCCCGGTACGTGGCCAATCGCGCCGAAAGCATCGGGCGCATCCGCCGCGTCCTGCATGAAGGGCTGGTCACCGCGACCGGCAGGAATCTGTTTGCGGGCCGCTTCAGCTACCTGAACACCTGTGGGCTGACGCCGGAGCAGGTCTTCGAGGAAACCCTCGCCACCCTCTTCAACGCGCCGGCGGGTGGGGCCCTGTACATCGAGAACCTGAAGGGTGCGGCTGGCGAGGTTGCCCTGCGGGTGGGCGACAACGATCCGTTTGGCGTCATCAACGTCGGCGACGACGCCAGACTGGTGAAGCTCTGCGAAGAAAAGAAGCTGAACGTCGGCGAGCGCGAATTCAAGGACTCGCTGTTTCATGGCCTGGAAAAGCCGGATTCGACCATCAATGTGCTCATCGGCTCGAAGAAGTTCACCGAGGGCTGGAGCAGTTGGCGGGTGAGCACGATGGGACTGATGAACGTGGGGCGGAGCGAGGGCGCGCAGATCATCCAGCTCTTCGGGCGGGGGGTGCGGCTCAAGGGCGTGGGGATGAGCCTCAGACGCAGTGCGCGCGCCACGCTGCCCGCCGGGCTGGAGCGGCCGAAGCACATCGGGACGCTGGAGACCTTGAACATCTTCGGCATCCGCGCCGACTATATGGCGCAGTTCCGCGACTTTCTCGAAGAGGAGGGCCTTCCTTCCAACGACGAGTGCATCGAGATCATCCTGCCGATCGTCAAGAACCTGGGCACGCGCCCGCTTAAGACGATCCGCCTCAAGAGGGTGATCAACGGTGTCAGCACGGAGTTTGGCGACGCCTTCCGCAGGCTCGGGCCGGTGCCAACTGTCAATCCGCCAGACCCAACGCGCGAGCCGGCGACTGCTTACCTGCAGAAGAACCAGGTTGTCCTCAACTGGTATCCGAAGATTCAGGCGATGAAATCCGCCGGGGTGGTGGGCGGGGACGATGACAGCACGCCCAATCAGGACTGCCTGACCGCACATCACGTTGCGTTTCTCGATCTCGACCGGCTGTATTTCGATCTGGAGCGCTTCAAGGCTGAGCGCGGGTGGCACAACCTGAACCTGACCCGAACGGGCATTGTCGCCTTGCTTGCGGACACGACCTGGTACCGGCTGCTGATCCCGAAGTCGGTGCTGGCGTTCGATTCGTTCGGGAATGTGCGCATCTGGCAGGAAGTGGCGCTGGCGTTGCTGCGCAAGTACGTCGAGCGCTACTACACCTTCCGCAGGCGCGAGTGGGAGTTGCCACATCTGGAGTACTGCGACATCAGCGCGGACGATCCCAACTTCCCCTGCGTCAACGGCCAGCGCGGCCCCGAATACGGCTATCGCATCCTGATTGAGGAATCACAGGAGGAGATTGTCAGGAAGTTGGCCGAGCTGAAGGGGGCCATCGGACAAGGCAGCCTCAAGCCTTGGGAGTTTCGGGGGATCAAGGCCATCTGGTTCAGCCGGCACCTCTACCAGCCGTTGCTCTCTCTCGATGGCAGCGTGGTTGAGATTTCGCCGGTGCCTCTCAACTTGGGCGAGCGTCGCTTTGTCGAAGACCTGAAAGCGTTCTACGATGCCAACCCGGCGTTCTTTAACGGGTGCGAGCTGTACCTGCTGCGCAACCTGAGCCGGGGCCGTGGTGTCGGGTTCTTCGAGGCCGGCAACTTCCACCCCGATTTCATCGTCTGGCAGCTTGTGGGTGATAAGCAGCACATTGCTTTCGTTGATCCCAAGGGTATCCGCAATGTCGGACTGGAAGACCCCAGGATGAGCTTCTACAAGACGGTCAAGGAGATCGAGAAGCGGCTGGGCGACCCGAATATCACGCTCGAGGCCTTTATCGTCTCAAACACACCGTCGCATGTGATGTGCCGGCAGTGGGGCATCGGGAAGGACGAGATGAACAGGCGCCACGTGGTGTTTCAGGATGAGGACGGGGACAGCTACATCCAGACGATTCTTCAGCTCGCAACCGGCGGGCAGCCCTGATGCCTTGACGTTTCAGCGGGAAGGGGGCGGTGAAGGCGGAGGCGGAAGGGCATCGCCATCTGGTGCTGGAGCGCATTTTCCCTCGCAGGGGATAATCACACCCAACAGATGGCAGACGGTAAAGGTGTCCGGTTGGGCCGGAGGTGTGGGAATCCGGCAGACCGAACCCGGCATGCAGTCCACATCCGTGGCGCAGTCACAACTCGCCAGGCGCGGCGCCGCAAAAAGACCATCGGTTTCGTAGCGTGTGGCAAAGTCAGGTGCGCCGGGATCACCCGGAAAGGGGCTGAAGGGAATGGGGTCAATGTCTTCCTGGAGCTTTTCGTACCGCGCCAGCCACCCTTTGATGACGGGCACACTGGCGGGCAGTATCCACACCTGGTTCCGGTGGCGCAGGTGCAGACTGGGGTGAAACCACTCCCGGTGCAGGGCCAGGGCAAGGTTTTTTTCTTCCGGGGTCAACTCCTGCAACCAGTCTGCACCCACTTCCCGAAACAGGCGGAGGGCGTTGGGGTTGTTGGGCGGTGCATCCTGCAGGCGGTACAACTCAGCAGTCTTGGCAAACAGGCTCCGCACCACAGCTTCCTGCTGGGGGAAGCGTTGCCGGGCTTTTTCTTCCAGCAGGGTGAGAAGTGTCCGGGTGGTATCGGGATCGTTGATGCGCAGCACAAAAAAACGCATTGGTGGCGGGATGGAAAAAAGGTGGTCCATCCATTGCTCAGGTGGTCGTTGGTCAAATTCCAAGGCCATCTCGACGGTCAGGGAGGGCATCACCGACATGCACGGAACAGAGCGCATCCGACACCACCATTCGTCCAACTGAACCTTCTGCTTCAACGGAACCACCCATTCCCACGTGACCAGCAGGAGCACCGCCAGGCCGGCCATCAGCCCGGTCCATTTCGCAGCCCGTTTCAGGCGCGGATAACGCTGGTGCCACTTTCCCGGAGGCGGCCCGGAAGGAGCAGGTGAAGCAGACATGACGCAACCTTCGGAAAAGGTCTCACTACGAGTCCCATCACAGCAGACTTGCCGGAGTCCCCGGCGTGTTGTTGATTTACGCCAGTTTACCACGTCCGGTGCAGCAGGAAAACCCGTACCCACGATACCCACGATGTCATCGGTGAGTGACCGTTGGGCGAGGGGCATAGTTGGTCTAAGAGTCTGATAATATAGATTATGTTTCCATGTTCGTCCGCAAGGATTTCGTCCGCAAGGATGCAGAAATGTTGCCGGAATGTCCAACAGACGTAGCACCAAAAGCCTAACCACAAACAACAAAAGTTCAATGCCGGGTTTTGTCTGGTTCACGCCAACTGGAAAGGTATCGAGCCATGCCCACAAAACGTCTACGGACAGGACGCCAAGGCTGATTCGTCAGTCTGCTGGCAGGACTTGTCACACTCAGTCAGGCCAACGTCACTGCCGGCAGACATCCCCCGCCAGCCAACCACGAAGCCGTTTCCGTGGCCGGGCTGAATCTGAGACCGGAAGAACAACGGCTTCTCGACACCGGCGGCATTGTCGTCCGTCCGCTCCCGGCCGGCCACGCCAAAACCATCGCCGCTCAGGGACTGGCCATAGTGAAAAGCCCGCCGGAAACGTTTCTGGACGCCTACCGCTCCCTGGAAGCCATCCGGCATGGCGGAAGCGTCACCACCTGTGGGCGATTCAGCCCCGTCCCGACGCTTGCAGACGTGGCGCACCTTCCTGTGAGTCCTGACACCCTTACGGAGCTTTCCACGGCGCACGTGGGAGACTCAAAAATCAAGCTTTCTGCGGCAGAAATTGAAACCCTGACGCAACTCCGGCAGACCTGCCCGGCGGCACAGCTCCGCCCGTCGCTGGCGGATGCCTACCGTCAGATGCTCTGGAAACGTGCGCTGGCGTACGCCACCCACGGGCCACGGGGACTTCCAGCTTATGCTGACAAGAAAGTGCCGACCGACGTACCGGCCGCCGTGGCCTCGCTGGTGTCTGAGTGTTTTCGTCTGGCACACCCGGCATCCCGGGTGCACACAATGCTTGAGCATTTTCCCCGTCTGGATGCCGTCCGGGGCGAGTCTTTTCTCTACTGGGCCGTTCAGAAGTACGGTGATCTCAAGCCCGTCACCACCGTTGTGCACGTCCTGATGTGGCAGGACAAGGGGCGTGACTATATTGCCTCAACGCTCATCTACGCCAATCACTACACGGAAGCCGCCTTTGTTCTGGCGGAACTCATTCCCTTCACTGACCCCACCGGACGGACACAGACTATTGTGGTTTACAGCGTGTGCCTTCAGACTGATCTTCTGGGTGGGCAGCTTGGGTTTTTGAAGAAGAAGTTTGCCCAGTCAAAGCTGCTGAGTACGCTCAAGGGTGGGCTGACGACGTTGCGGACGACAGTCTTGGCGGCCTCCCGGGTGCGTGGGACGGGTCCGGCTGAGGTGCCTGGGAGCGCGAGCTTCCAGCCCGCAGGCAAGTCTGCGATTTGCCTGCATTTTCATGTTCCCTGACATTTGCCATTGCAGGATATGATCAACCCCAAAAGGTGGCATCCGGTGTAGTAACCGGTTTCATCCCTGGAATGGGAATTAGTGTTGAAAGGAAAAGAAAAAATCAGTGTATTTGGCTGCTTCATATCCCAGGGTCTTGGGATAACTTCAGGCATGTATTTTTCAAACTGTTTATCAATCACTGGTAGTTTATCCGACTAGACCCAAACTATATTGCTGTGCCGGAGTGTTAGCCCCGGAGCAAACCACTCCCGATGTACTTTCGTCGCCACAGCTTTTTCGTCAGGTGTCAGTTCATTCAGCCATTCGTCTCCAACTTCTGCAAACAACCGGTTAGCTTTCGGAGCATTGACGATGTTGCCATCCTGGAGAGGGGGGATGGATTCAAGATGTTGCAGCCATTGTTTCCGTGGGATGGCTTCAAATCTTATGGCTATCTTATTCTTACGGTTAGTGGGAGCAGGCTGCTGGCGGTTGTCCGGCCATCGAGGTCGTTCCCGCAGACGGGGAACTGTCCCCGCCATCCACATCCACCAAGGAAGAACTGGAGGGACACGAACAGGTGCTCGAAGAAGCCATTCGCCGCGAAACCAGCCTGCTGCCCCCGGCTCCGAAGGTGTTGAGTGTGGTGCAGGTTATCCCCTAACCTGCGGCCGATGAAGCTAAGCGGTCCAATGCGCAGACAGAAGCCATTGGTATGCAGGTAGCCATGACCTGTGAGCGGGAGCACGGGCGCGCACCCGAAGATGTCTCAACGCAAAACCTGGCGATGACATCCGCTCAAGGATACCATCCACGGAAGAGGAACAGGTGGAAAGCGTGCGCCACATCGAGGTCAAAGCCCGTGCCACAACCAGCGCCATCGCGCACACCCCCAATGAATGGCCCATGGCGCAGTGTCCGGGGAACGACTATACATCGTCGGGCAGGCGGCAGCCCGGCCGGTGCTCCATATCGTGCAGTACGTGGTGAAAAACTGACATGAGGTAAGCGATGAAGACGGGTGAGATTCCCCAATCGGTGCGCTTGGCCCTGCGAGAACTCAAAGCCGCACTGATCAATCTCTACGGCGAGCGGTTGGGGGGGGTCTATCTCTACGGCTCGTATGCGCGCGGCGATTTCACCGAAGATTCGGACATTGATGTGCTCATCGTTCTCAAGGGTGAAGTAAAACCGGGAGCCGAGATGACCAGGCTTAGCCCGCTTCTTTCAGAAATATGCCTGCGCCATGGGTTTCTTCTTTCTGTTTTCCCGGTTTCGGCGGAGAAGCACAAAGCGCGTCAGTCACCCTTCATGGTCAATGTCAGAAGGGAACAGATCGGGGTATGAAAATGGAATTCCAGTCCGCTATCCAGAAATCACGGCAATTCCTGAAGTCCGCAAAGCTCCTCAAGGATGCACGTGATTATGACTCATCGGCTTCAAGGTTATATTATGCCATGTTTTATTGTGCGGAAGCTCTTTTGTTCTCCAAAGGCTTGACCTTTTCAAGTCACCAGGCCGTCATTTCTGCCTTTGGTCAACATTTTGCCAAAACCAACGAAATACCTGTCGAAATGCACCAGTGGTTGATTGATGGCTTCGAGAAACGCCAGGCGGGTGATTATGAAACGGTTAGCGGGCTGGAAGAAGAAGATATAAGTGTTCTACAACCCCATGCGGAGCAATTTGTGTCGTGGACTGAAGAATATCTCAGGCAGCAAGGTCTGCTGTGAATAGCCAGCGTTTATCAGTTTTGTTCCTGACAACTCATCGCACAACCCGAACCCACCCTCAGTCAGGAGCAATTCACTTGGCTGAATCTGTCGGCCAGCCCAGCGCCTGAAGCGTGACCTTGGCCAGCCGCTTGGCCGCCAGTTCGGACTCCCGGTTTCCGTTCTGCTGCGCGTCAAGGTGAAACGTCGTCATCAGCCCGCCAAACAACAGGCAGGTGTCATACAAGGCTGTCAGTTCCGCCGCTGGTTGCTGCATCAGCTTCGGGTCAGAGGTCAACAGTTCGTGAACTGCACCCAGAAGAAACTCCGACTCCTCATCGGTGAGGTCCCGTCCGCGTTCAATCCCGACGGCAACGCCAACCGCCAAAGCCACAGCATACGTCAGATTGTTTCTGCGGAAGTCCGGGCTGCGTTCAATTTCCTTGAAAATGGCGTCGCCCAGCGAAAGCAGCGTCGCCCGCTGCTGCGGGTCGTCGGAAAGTGATGCAAACTGCTCGGCAATGGACTGCCGCCGGCGCGGACGAAAATCCGTCACGGCATACTGGCGCGGTGTCTGTACCGGACGGCTTTCCGGTGCGGCCGCCGGCGTACGCCGTTGGGCATTGCTGCCGGCCCGCCCCCGGTCGCCGGAAAGGCGCAGCGGCACCGACTGGTAAAACACACTGCGCTGGGACAACGACAGCATGAGACTCAGGTTCGCCATGGCCATGGTCTCAAACTGCATCCCGCTCAGCGGATCGGTAAACTGGGCGCGCGCCTCACCGGAGGCAGCCGCAAGCCACGACGCAAACAGGAAGAAAAAAACAAAACTCCGGCGCAGCGCCCTGCACTTCAACATCGCTTGCGCAACTCCTTTCACAACCGGCCCGCATCGGAAGGGGCCGGTACAAAATGTCGTGTGGTACAAGGATACGTGCTTCACTGTGTCAACGCAATACAGCGCCGGGGATTTTGAGAAAATTTCGCGTACTTTCAGATTTTTGTACGGCGCGCCGTCCCTTGCTTCTGTCACACGGCCCAGGATCATGGCCACCGGCAGCACATCAGCAATCATGCCGGACAAACTCACACAAGGGTGCGACTGCGTATGAAATCCCTGACGGAATACCTGACCTTCAACCTTCCCTCCAAAATGGCCTTCGTCAACATCACGCCCCAGGTTGAGGCAATTGTGCGCCGCAGCGGCGTCAAGGAAGGGCTGGTGCTGTGCAACAGCATGCACATCACCTCCAGCGTCTTCATCAACGACGACGAAGCCGGCCTGCACCACGACTTCGGCGTGTGGCTGGAACAGCTCGCGCCTTTCAACCCGGACCCGAACCACTACCACCACAACCGCACCGGCGAAGACAATGCCGATGCCCATCTCAAGCGCCAGATCATGGGACGGGAGGTTGTCGTCGCCATCACCAACGGACGACTGGATTTCGGCCCGTGGGAGCAGATTTTTTACGGTGAGTTTGACGGCTACCGGCCCAAGCGGGTGCTCGTCAAGGTCATCGGCGAGTGACTGCCTGCGCCCCGGTTCCCGGCTCTCATGAACGCTGCGCCCGCCCCCGGCTTTCCTGCCACAGGCGGCAACGGGCCACCATCTGTGCGGCCAGCCGCGCATCCTGCCCGAAATGCAGGTGAATGTAGCTGGCATGCAGGTGGCCGCTGGCAAACCCTTCGGCGCGTGGTTGTTCTGCCGGATGACGCGGCTCAATGACGTAGGCCGGCGGCGCTCCTTCCGGGCGCTGCCACGTCGAGTAGTGAAACTCGTGCCCCCGCAGCCGTTGTCCGGCCGCGCCCAGAAGTCCGTCGGCAGCCAGCCTGACTTCCCGGTAGCCCATGACCAGCCGGCGCTCCATCCGGCAGACACCGGGAACAAGGCCAACCATCGGATGGCGCTGCCCTTCGGCATCTTCCAACGCCTCGGTCAGATACATCAACCCGCCACACTCGGCGTAGATCGGCATCCCTTGGGCGTGGGCTTCCCGAACGGCCGCCAGCAACGGACGGTTGGCACTGAGGGCGGCGGCATAAATTTCAGGATAGCCACCGCCGAAATACAGCCCGCTGATACCGGGCGGCAGAACGGCATCGCGCAACGGACTGAACCACACGACCTCCGCACCCGCGGCCCGCAGCGCGTCCAGATTGTCCGCATAGTAGAAACAAAACGCCTCGTCACGGGCGACACCTATCCGAACCACGCCATCCGAAGCCGCGGCCAGGGCCGCAGCCAGTGGGCCGGCGCTGTCCGGCAGCGGTAGCGGCAGCGCGGCTTCAGCCAACGCCACGACCGCCTCCAAGTCAACATAACGCGCCATGGCTTCCCGCGCCCCGGCCAGGAAGGTCTGTACCGCATGCGGCCGTTCCTCGACGGTCAACAGCCCAAGGTGCCGCTCCGGTATGGCAAGGTCGGGCAGGTACGGAAGACAGCCAAGTACTGGAACGCCGTACTGCGTGATGGCCTCCCGCAGCCATGCGGCATGGCGCTCCCCGCCAACCCGGTTGCAGATGACGCCAGCGATATTGACCTTTGGCATAAACGTGTGAAAGCCGTGGACAACCGCCGCCGCACTGACCGACATGTGGCTGCAATCCACGACCAGAATGACCGGAGCCGCCAACAACAGCGCCATCTGCGCCGTGCTGCCGTCGAGCGGGTCAGCGCTGGCGCCGTCAAAAAAGCCCATGACGCCCTCGATGATGCTCACGTCGGCCGTAGCGGCCGCCCGCGCAAACACCAGTTGCACCGCAGCCGGCGGCAGCATCCAGGCGTCGAGGTTGCGTGAGGGCCGCCCCGTGGCCGCCGTGTGGTACATCGGGTCAATATAGTCGGGGCCGACTTTGAACCCCTGTACACGCCGGTCCGCTGCCAGCGCGGCCATAAGTCCCGTGGCGACAGTGCTTTTGCCGTGACCACTGGCCGGCGCGGCAATGATGATTCTGGGAGGGTTCACGGCACGTTATTCAAGACGGGTCACCAGACCGAGTTCGTAGCCGATGGCTTCGATGTCGGCGATGGAAAGCACCACTCCTTCCGGTGGACGCTGATTGAGGCGTAGCACAATCGCCGACTCGCCTACCAGATGCTCAACCGTGACCCGGTTGAACGGCACTTCAATGCCCAGCAGCCGGGTCATCAAGGCTGCTGTGGCGCGATGCCCGACTGCCGAGTAGAGCGTCCGTCCCGCCTGGCGAAACCGGGCAATGAGCTGCCGTGCCGCTTCCGGTGTCACCGGCTCGTAGCGATAAACACCATAGGCGGTGAGAATGCTGGCGTTGAGAAACAGGAGACGCCCCGACGGCCGGTTCGACGGAGTTGTCAGACCTGCCGGCTGATGTGGTGTCTCATGTAGGCTGTGACCTAGTTCCTGAACCGGGTCATCGGCGGGGTTTGACATGCTGGTTCCTGATGCGGTGTGCCGTGGTGTACGTGCCGGCGGATGGTGGGCGCATAAAGCTGGTCAAGCAGGGCCTTGCCGCTGGTGAAATCGCGTGTCCCGTACTGCTCGGCAAAATACTGCCGGAGGCGATGCCACAACCGGCGATAGGGATGTGCGGTTGTGTAATGCTTCAACGGCGTGTGTCCCCGGACAATGCGGATGATGCTTTCCGCATTTCCCGGAATCGCAAGCGCCGCCGGAGCGCCGTTTTTTTCTGCGTTTTTCCGGGCAAAAAGGGTGATGTTCCCGCCATCGTCGGAGGTCAGTTGACCAATCCCGGTGAAGCCTGTTTTTTCAGCAAGCTTTTGCAGCGTTGAGAGGTTGAAGTTGAAGATGTGGGCTTCGTGAAAGGTGTTTTGGGGCGCCTGGCAGGTCGCCTCAACATTCGGCACTTCGATAACCAGTATCCCGCTGGGCTTCAGCAGCCGGTGCAGTTTCAACAGGACTTCGGCCGGTCGTTCGGTATGCTCCAGGACGTGCCACATCGTGATCAGGTCAAAGTGTTCTTCCGGCAAGGCCACATCCTGAGCAAAGCCGATATGGACCTGAAGCCCATACTCACTTTCGGCATATTCCGCATAACCCCGGTTTGGCTCAATGCCCTGCACGGTGTGACCCAGTTTGTGAAGCAGATAGATGAACTCCCCTCCCCCGGAACCCACATCCAGGATCGTCTGTGGGGTCGGCAGCAGATGCCGGATGGTCTGACAGCGTGCCAGTGCCAACCTGCCGGCGCGCAGAATATGCTTTGGTTTGGGCGTGTACGTGCCTTTGTAGTGGAGGCGGTAGTGTTGTGTGTAGAACTCACGGGGGTTATGGGGAAGCGGGTCTGACCAGACCAGCCCGCACTGAAGGCAGATCACCGTTCGGAGAGGTTTCCCATGGCGGCCGCGGTTAGCCAGGACAACGCTTTCAGGGTTGCCGCACAGCTGGCATGGCGATGCGCCCACGGCACGCGGAGCCAGAGTGGAGAGGGTTGCAGATGGGCTTTCCAGAGAAATCATCAGCGAAGCCTACCGGCTAGAATTCAATGCCCCGCTGCGCCTTGATGCCGCTGCGGAACGGATGTTTGACAAGCTTCATTTCGGTGACGAGATCGGCCAGCTCGACCAGCTCCGGGCGGGCGCTGCGCCCGGTGATGACGACGTGGAGCGCCGGACGTTTCTGCCGCAGCTTTTCCATGACCGGTTCCAGAGGCAGCGTGTCATCGCGCAGGACAATGTTGAGTTCATCGAGCACCACCAGATCGTAGTGCGGGTCTTCCATCAGGGCGCAGGCTTTGGCCCAGGCACGTTCAGCCGCGGCGCGGTCGCGTTCCCGATCCTGGGTTTCCCAGGTGAAACCTTCGCCCAGTGCAAAGAAATCCACCCGGCCGGCGAGTTCCCGGGCAAAGGCAGCTTCCCCGCTCTCCCACGCCCCCTTCGTAAACTGGACGATGCCAATCCGCATCCCGTGCCCCAGTGCCCGAAACACCATCCCCAACGCCGCCGTGGTTTTTCCCTTTCCGGGGCCCGTGTGGACGATGATCAGCCCTTTTTCCTGGGTAGCCTGCGCGATGCGCGCGTCCTGGAGGGCCTTTTTGCGCGCCATCTGCGCCCGGTGCCGTGCTTCATCGCCTTCAGACGGTTGCGTTATGTCCTCCGCCATCATGTGTCCTTTCCTTTCCCACTGGGTCTTTGCCACGGCACTCACTGCGGCAGGGCATTGACAGCACGAACAATATCACCTACGGCGTCGGCAATGTGGTGCGATACCGTCCGCAGCGACCGTGACGGCAGCGCCACGACGCGCCGTTTCCGAATGGCACTCAGGCTGGCCAACCGCTTGTCGGCCAGCAATTGTTCCCGGAAGCCACGGTCGGCCGCCAGTCCCGTCGCCACAAAGATGACGTCCGGGTCACGCGCCAGCAAGGCCTCGGCCGAAAGCGCCACGTGGCCGGTCAGGTCCGCAGCGGCATTGCGCAGACCGGCCGCGGTCAGTTTCACATCCGCCATGGTATCGCACCCGGCCACCATCAGCGGTGGCATCAGGTACAGCGCCCGCCACCCGGCCCGGTCAGGACGTAGCCCGTCCCGCGCCTCAGCCAGTTTTGCCCGCATGTCGGCAATCACGGCCTCGGCACGCTCCACTTCACCCACCGTCTGACCAATCCGACGCAGATTGTTTTCAATGTCAGCCAGTGACCGGAAATCCTCGACGACCACGGTTGGCGTTCCGGTCTGCTCGACGGCCTGCCGCAGTTCCGCTTTGGTGTAGCGCGCCAGCAGCACCAGATCGGCCCGCAGCGAAAGAATCCGCTCCGGCTCCCGTTCGACAAAGACACCAATCCGGCGGGCCGTATCAGCCACGTAACTCACTTCGGGGTCGGCAGCGTACTTTGACAGCGCAACGATCCGTTCCGGCGGCACGAGCGCGCAGAGGATTTCATCCGTACCAACCGAAAGTGAGGCGATGCGTTGTGGCTTGGGCGCGGTTGTGTGTGCAGCCGGCCGGTGGTTGTCGGCTGGCGCACGAAAGGACTGACAGGCACTGCCCGGCCACACGACGGCTGTCACAGCCGCAACGGCCGTGGCCGTCCATGACCAGTTCCCTTGCGCGTTATGTCTCCCGGTCACAGTTCACCTCCGTCTGCTGGATGGCTTCTTCAGCCGTTGCCTGGACGGCGGCCAGACGACGTAGTACCGCTGGCGGCGGCTGCGCCCACAGCCCCCGCCGGGCCGCTTCCAGAAGCCGCGCAGCGATGTCCCGCTGCGCCCAGGGATTGCTCCGGCGCAGAAACGCGGCAGCCGCTTCATCAAAAAGGTACGCCTCGGCAACCCGCTCATACATCCAGTCCGCGACGAGACCGGTCAGCGCGCTGTACCCAAACAGGTAATCCACGGTGGCGGCCATTTCGAGGGCGCCCTTGTAGCCATGTTCCTGAATGGCCCGCAGCCACTTTGGATTCGTCACCCGTGCGCGCAGGACCCGGCGCAGTTCTTCGTCAAGTGAGCGCACTTGCGGCCGCGCCGGATCAGACGAGTCGCCCAGCAAAGTCGGCGGCAGTTCCCCCCGCAGGTTGTGGACGGCGGCCGCCATGCCGCCGTGAAACTGCATGTAGTCATCGCTGTCAAGAATGTCATGCTCGCGGTTGTCCTGGTTCTGGGCCACGACTTCGCAGGCCGCCAGTCGCGCCGCCAGGATGGTTTCGGCCGGTGTGCCATACTCGCCCGCCGTGTAGGCGTAACCACTCCAGCGCAGGTAAATCTGCGCCAGGTCTTCGCGGCTCGTCCAAGCGCCTTCGGCGATGGCGGCCAGGATCCCCACGCCATAGACGCCGGGCCGGTTGGAAAAAACCCGGAAACGCGCCTGCTGGCGGGCTACTTCGGGCGGCGTACCGGCGGCAATCCGCTGCTGTTCCTCCACCCGGACATGCTTGCGGACGTAGTTCCATTCGTCCGGTTCATCCGCTTCGGCGGCCAGATGGACGGCTTCATCGAGTAACGCCAGCAGGTTGGGAAAGGCATCGCGGAAAAAGCCGGAAACCCGGATGACGACATCAATGCGTGGGCGCTGCAACTGCTCGACCGGCAGCAGCCGGAGACCAGCCAGGCGCTGGTTGGTCACATTCCATACCGGCTCGACGCCAAGCAGCCAGAGCACCTGGGCAAGGTCATCGCCCTGGGTACGCATGTTGGCCGTTCCCCACAGCGTCAGGCCGATGACTTCGGGAAAACGTCCCTGCTGCCGGACGTATGTCGTCAGCAGGGCGTCCCCCAGTTGTCGTCCCACCTGCCAGGCAAAACGGGAAGGAACGGCGCGGATGTCCACGGCATAAAAGTTCCGCCCGGTGGGCAGCACGTCCACCCGGCCACGGGTTGGCGCGCCGCTGGGACCCGGTGGAATGGACTTCCCTTCGAGGGCATCCAGCAGGTTGCGGATTTCCTCCGGCGCCTGCCGTATCCGGGGCAGGATGTCTTCCACCAGATACGTCAGTGTGCGTTGCGTCTCCGGTTTCTCTCCAGTCAGGTCGGTCACGGCCATCGGCGCAAAGTTCCGTTCAGCCAACTGCCAGACCAGGTTCCGTACAGCGGCGTCTATGGCCCGCCGCAGCCTTCCGACCGTGGTGATGGGAGTGTCACTGAGCACCGCCAGGGAGGGTGGTGTCGCCGCCGGGGACCACGGCGTTTCGGCCGGAAGGGTCAGGAGGTCGGCCGGCAGGTTGAGGTCGCGCACCAGCGCTGCCGGCAGTCCCAGGCAGGAAGTCCCTCCCTGCCGTGCCAGCGCACAGAGGAAGTCCACCAGCCGTTCGCCAGCGGGGACTTCCCCCAGAATGTGCAGTCCGTGACGAATCTGGATTTCCCCCAGGTCACAGAGATAGCCGTCGAGTTTTTTCAGAAACGCCGGCAGGGCGTCTTCGTCCGGACGGGTGGTGTAGCCCAGGTCGTGGTGCAGGTTGGCCGCTACGACGGCTTCCCAGATAGCATCCACAATGAGGCTTCGTTTGTCAGGGTCGAGTTGGTCGGCACGTGCCAGTTCCGCCAGAAGCCCCTGGAGTGGAGCCAGTTCACCTTCCTGGTCGGCTTCGGCCTGCGTCATGGGCGGCGGCAGGTGGCTGACCAGAACGGCCTGCCACCGCCGTTTGGCCTGTAGCCCCTCACCCGGATCGCCAATCAGAAAGGGATACAGCACCGGCGTATCCGGCAGGACGAGTTGGGGGTAGCACCGGTCGGACAGCCCCAGCGACTTGCCCGGCAGCCATTCCACCGTGCCGTGCTTGCCGCAGTGGATGATCGCATCCACACCAAACACGGACCGCAGCCAGTGATAGACGGCCAGGTAATGGTGCGGCGGGACGAGTTCCCCGCTGTGGTAGATCGCCCGTGGGTTTTCCCCGTACCCACGCGGCGGCTGAATGAGCACCAGAACGTTTCCGTAGCGCCGTCCGGCAATGTAGCCCACATCGCCTTCCACCATGACGCGGCCCGGCGGCTCGCCCCAGGTTGCCCGGAGTTCCGCCTGGCACACCGCCGGCAGGGTTGCAAACCAGTTTTGGTAGTCCACTGTGCGGTAGTGCGCTGCCGATGGTTTCTGTTCTGCGGAAAGCATGGGCGCTTCGTATCCGCCCTGGGCCAGCAGTTCCGCCATAAGGGTGTCGCCGTCCGGCGGCAGTTCGCCGACGTGGTAGCCCCGTGCGCGCAGCGCCCGCAGAAGGTTGAGGACGGAAGCCGGTGTGTCCAACCCGACGGCGCTGCCGACCCGTCCGTTGCGGTTGGCAAAGTTCGTCAGCACAATCGCCAGCCGCTTCGTGTGGTTGGGCAGGCGACGCAGCCGCGCCCACCGGGCCGCATAGGCAGCCAGCCGCTCCACCTGCCCCGGAATGGATTTCTGGCGGCCGGCGCCGGAAGGGGTTGGCTCCTGAACGCCGACCACGGTCGAGATAATCCGTCCGTCGAACTCCGCCATGACGACTTTCATGGCGGCATCGAGCGGTGACAATCCGGCCGGATTGGCTTCCCAGGCGTCCAGCGTGTCACGCACCGTCAGCCCCTGAATGACAGGAATCCCCAGATTGACCAGGGCTTCCAGGGTGGCTCCGGCAGCTTGTGGGCCGCGCGGCCCGTGGCCGATTTCAGCCAGGGCGTAGCTGACCAGACTCACGATGACTTCCACCCGGGCCTGACCGGGTTGCCCGAAGTAAGCGGCCAGTGTTTCCGGCGCCAGCTCCCGCAGGCTGTAGCAGAATACCGGCAGCACCCGGCAGGAAGTGGCTTCGAGCGCGCGTATGAGCGCATCCACAACGGCCAGATCGCGGCTCTGCCAGTAGGCCCGGTAAAACAGCACGCCCACCAGCGGTGCGGTTGGGTCGCGCCAGTGGTGGCGGCCGAAGGTTTCGATGTCCAGTGTCGCGGTCACTTCCAGGTCGGCCGCGGCGGGGTGGTACAACCCACACAGCGGCATGGCGGCCGGCGGCGCGGCGTCAAAGGTGGTGCCCAGCACCTGATCGGACAAGTACCGCAGCCCTTGGGCATAGTTGGCGCTACCGCCAGCGACGCAGTAGGCAAAGAATCTCGCGGCTACCTCCGGCGCAACCGTCGTGTAGTCGGCCAGGTCAGCATCAGGCCGGTCATCCCCCGGCAGCGCCAGCAGTGCCACGCCCGTTCGGTGGTGCATGGCGCGCAACTGTTCCAAGCCTTCCCGAAAGTATGCCCGTCCGCCCAGGATGCGGACAATCACCAGGCGGGCGGTGGGAGCGATGTCGGACAGAAACGCCGCCACTTCGGCCGGTGTTTGCAGGGCGTAGCTGGGGTGCATGTGCAGCGGTGGGAAGCCATCCGGCAGTTGGGCCCGGGCGGCTTCCAGTACCGTCAGCTCGGTATCAGAGGCGGAGATGAAGACGACATCCGGCCGCAGCCGGTAGGGGTTGTCGTGCGCTTCACGGCAGCGGTTGTCACTTTGCCTGGCGGCGACAACGGTGTACCGCGACGATTTGGATTTGGGCGGCGTCCCGCCGGGATTCGTCGGGTGGTAAATCCCCATGTTGAAAGGGCAGACTGTGAAGGGTTCCCGGTTTCCGGGCCGGCTTTACCAGGGCGGGCCTGGTTCGTAGCCAGGTTTTATGCGAAGTTGGGCCGGGTCATCAAGTCAACGTCGGCGGGTGTCCGCGACATAAAGTGACCGTCCGGGCTGCGAGGCGGGTGAGTTCGTCCTGCGGGTGACACGTGCCGACACATCGCCGCACACGTTCTGGATGTCCCGTCTGGAAACCACCGCTTCAGGATGGTCTGTTCCAGTCGTTCAGGTACCGGCCCAGGGCCTGGTAGAAATCCGGGCGGTCCAGCTTTTTCAGGACGTTACCCTGTTCGGGGTGCAATGGCAGGAATCGTCCTTGGTCATGTGCTTCCCCGTAAGAATGCCCATCGTCAACGGTCACCACCCCTGTGAGGAGGATGGCGTCGGGGCGGAAGGCGATGGCGTTCTGGATTTTGAACCGCTCGAAGACAACCGGGTGGATTTCAGCTTGGTCGAGGGAAGGGGCTGGCAGGTGAGGTGGCGGGCTGTACATGGACATGGCGGCGCCTTCCAGCAGGAAGAAAACCACTCCCGGGAAGCCCTCCGGGAAGATGATCCAGTACAATGGCTCCAGACGCTCACCATGTGGCGCGGTACCCCCGGAGCCCCCCACCTCGAACTGATCACTCTCGGACAGATGATGCGCACCCGCGCCGGGCACACCCCACCGGCGGAAACCATTGCCGCCCAGCTCGCCGCCACCCCCGCTCTCGTCCGCCACGGAGACTACTGGACCGATACCGCCACCGCCGAACTCGACCAGGACGTCTGGCAGCGCCTCCGCGCCATCCCTCCCCGGCCTCAACGCCGGGGTTTCCCGCGCAATTCGATGATGCCAATTGTTCAGTGAACAATTGCAGACCTGAGTCGCCTTTCCGGTATTTCCCGGCTGAGTTGGACTCCTCTCCCACTTCCAGTAGGCTGGCCTTGGTAGCCCCACTCTCCCTCTCCATGCACGTTATCGGATTGCCCATCAAAATAGTTGAAGTATGTTCTCAGCATTGAGTACAAGATTCAGCGTGAAAAAAGCGCAGAAAAAAAGCATGTTATCGGCATTTCGCAAGACACTGTAGATAAACGTTATCAGTAAGTCGTATTCGGCGGTTGTCACTCTGCCTGGCGGCGACAACGGTGTGCCGCCGCCGGTGGGTGTCCGGGATGCCAAAGCCATGTGGCATTTGGCTGTGCCCGGAATCGTGCTTTTCCTGTGGTGAGGTGCCTATGCTGAATGTATGCCGTGTTGTTCTTGGGTTGTGGATGGTTTTGGGTGGCGTTATCTGGGTGCCGGGGCAGAGCCGGCCGGCTTCCCGCCCTCCGGCCAACCCTGACTGGTATGACTACGAGCGGGTCGGCCGCCGGCCGACCATCAACGGACGCCCGGCCCGGGAGAAGATGCACACCTACGAGGAGCGGGCCGGGGCAATTTTTTCCGACCGCCCGGTGACACGCCGCGGGACGACGCTCCCCAATGCCCCACAGCGCGGCCCGCGCCGCAGTGTCACGAGTTACCGTCCCGTGGCGGATATGCTTGCCCCGGAGATTCTGGCCCAGGAAGCCGATGGCGATCCGCTTCAGGTACGCCGCTTTTATGAGGAAGCCTTGCGGGAGTACCGCCGTGGTCTGGTCGAGCAGGGCTGGCCCGTTGAAGATGTCGGCTCGGCGATTGCGGTGTACCTCAACAACCACTACACCGTCGTTTTCGGCCAGCCGATGCCGCCCGGCGTACCTTATGCGCTGTATGAGCTTTTCCAAGGCATCCTGACAGAAGATCAGGATTTTGTGGCTTCGAGCGACCGCGAGCGGCAACTGCTGGCTGAATCCTTGGCCATTCTGGCAACAGCGATGTACTCGCAATATACGTCGGCGGCCGGACGCGAGCGTGAACGTCTCCGGCAGCAGGCCCGCGCCAATCTGGAATCCTTCACCGGGCAGTCAGCCGAGGAATTCCGTGACTTGGTGCTGGCCATCCGTGACCAGTTATAGATTGGTCGTTTCCCGTCGTTTGTAACCGAAGCCATGCTGAAAGCGCGGCCCTTTCTGAAATGGGCAGGCGGAAAAAGCCAACTCTTGGATCAAAACTACTACCCAAGTGACCTGCGAGCCGGTCGCATCAGGCATGATGTCGAGCCTTTCCTGGGCGGCGGGGCGGTGTTCTTTGCCATCGCCCGGCGTTACCCCATCGAAAGCGCCTGGCTTTCGGACATCAACCCGGATTTGGTTCTGACCTGGCAGGTTGTACAGCAGCGGCCGGCTGACCTGCTGGACACTCTGGAAAGCTACCAGAGAGCTTATGACCGGACCCCGGAAGAACAGTGCGGCCATCTGTTTCTGACCGGGATGCGCGGCAAGCCCCGCCGTTCAGGGCGGGGAAGGATAGCGCAGACGGCGGAGCCGTCCTTTGGGTTTATCTCAGTGCGGTGTCTGTTGCTGCTCGATGTACTGGCGCACGATGGTATTTCACCAAAAAGACCACGTGAACGTGCACCTTGAAAACACAGTGCCGCCCATGTCGAATATCGTTGTCATCACCCATAGACCAAGAGTATAATTGCGGTTATGCAACGCCTCCAGGCCTTCAGATTCGAACTCATGCCAAACGGCCAGCAGGAGCGGCAGATGCGCCGCTTCGCTGGCGCTTGCCGGTTCATCTACAACAAGGCATTGGCCTTGCAGAAGGAGCGCTACGAGCGTGGCGAGAAGAAGCTCGGCTATGCCGGGCTGTGCAAGCTGCTCACTGAGTGGCGCAACAGCGCAGAGACGGCTTGGCTGGCCGATGCACCGATTCACCCGCTGCAACAAAAACTCAAGGACTTGGAGCGCGCCTACAGCAACTTCTTCGCCAAACGCGCCGACTTTCCGCGCTTCAAGAAGAAGGGGCGGTCGGACAGCTTCCGCTATCCCGACCCCAAGCAAATCAAACTCGATCAGGGCAATAGCCGTATCTTTTTGCCCAAGCTCGGTTGGCTGCGCTATCGCAACAGCCGGAAAGTGCTGGGCGATCTGCGCAACGTCACCGTCAGCCTGAGCGGCGGCAAGTGGTTCGTTTCCATTCAGACCGAGCGAGAGGTCGAGCAGGCCATCCCGCAGGGTGGCGCGGTCGGCATCGACATGGGTATTGCCCGGTTCGCTACGCTCTCGGACGGCACGTTCTACGCACCCCTCAACAGCTTCAAGCGGCATGAGGTTGCCCTGCGCAAAGCGCAGCAAGCCATGAGCCGCAAGGTCAAGTTCAGCAACAACTGGAAGAAGGCGAAAGCCCGCGTCCAGCGCATCCATTCCCGCATCGGCAACGCCCGCCGCGATTTCCTGCACAAGGCCTCGACCGCGATCAGCAAAAACCACGCGATGGTGTGTATCGAGGACTTGCAGGTGCGTAATATGTCCAAGTCGGCGGCAGGCACGGCAGATGCGCCGGGAAGAAACGTTCGGGCCAAGTCCGGCCTGAACAAATCCATTCTCGACCAGGGCTGGTTCGAGTTCCGCCGCCAACTGGACTACAAGCTGGCGTGGAAAGGCGGCCATCTCATTGCCGTGCCGCCGCAGAACACCAGTCGCACTTGCCCAGGCTGCGGCCACGTGTCGGCGGACAACCGCCAGACCCAAGCCCGGTTCGTATGCGTGGCGTGCGGCTATGAGAATAACGCCGACGTTGTTGGCGCGATCAACATCCTTTCTCGCGGGATACAACGATTGCGGGACGAAGGGCAGGACACGGCCAACGCTTTGGTCGGGATGCAGGTGGACTGGCTGCCTGTGTCAGCCCGGATGGCCTGTGGATCGAACTGCATAGGCAGTCGGAAGCAGGAACCCGCCGAGACGACGGCGCGTGGAGCGATCTGTGCGTAGTTGTGGTAGGAATCTCCGCCCTTTAGGGCGGGGAGGACGTCAAGAATCAAACCTGCTGGCCGCTTCCCGCGTTCTGCAGAAGGCGGAAATACGGCAGGCCGACTACACGGAATGCTGGCCCAGGGTCAACGAAAGCACGTTTGTCTATTTTGATCCGCCCTATCGTCCACTCAGCCGGACGGCCAGTTTCACCACCTACACCGGCGGCGGTTTTTCTGATGCTGAGCAAATCCGCCTGGCCCAATTTTTCCGCCGGCTGGACCGGGAAAAAAACGCCCGCCTGATGCTTTCCAATTCCGACCCGACGAATGAAAACCCGGACGACAGCTTCTTTGAGCGTATCTATCCGGGATATAACGTCTTCAGGGTTTCGGCCGGCCGCGCCATCAACTCCAATGGCGAAAAACGTGGGAAAATCAGTGAGCTTCTGATTACCAACTATCCGTGCTGCCCACAAAATGCAGAAATATGGTAGGGGCAACTCCGGAAGTTGCCCCTACATTGACATACTCCCCTGCCTAAAGGCAGGGGATTCTGATTACTGGTTCAGCGACAGCACTTATCGCAGAAGGTTGCCCTACTGCGACAGCGGTGCTTATCTCCCCAGTCGTTCGGGATTTCTCCCCAGTTCCCTTTTGCCCAAAGGTACTGTTTTGCCACTCCATTCCCAAGATGCTTAGTCCCTTCTTGAGGATGTTCAAAGCCGCATTCTGGTCTCTGTCTAATTTAAATCCACATTTAGGACAACTATGGGTTCTAGTGGATAGGGTTTTTACTACCATAATGCCCACAGTTACTACAGTCCTGTGTGGTGTACTGCGGCGGTACGCTGACGACTGCCTTGTCCCACACCTTGCCGTAGTAGTCCAGCCACGCAGTGAATTGAGACCAGCCAGCATCATGAATGGATTTGGCAAGATGATGATTTTTGACCAGGTTCTTCACCTGCAAGTCTTCATACGCCACGACATCGTGAGATGCCACCACGCACCGTGCCTGACTGCCCAGTCTTTACGCTGGCGTTGCACTTTCAGATGAACTTTACCTAGTCGTTTTCTTTGCTTGTGGTAGTTCTTAGATTGGGATTTTGCCCTCTTCTTGAACTTCCGACTTAATCTGCGCTGGTGTTGCTTTAACCTCCTTTCGCTACGCCTCAAAAACTTAGGACACTGTACAGGGTTGCCGTTCTGGTCGGTGTAGAAAGCCTTTACGCCCAAGTCAATGCCAATAACATTGCCTGTGTATGCTCCCTGCTCTTTGCGCTCCACATCCAAGCAGAACTGAGCATAGTACCCATCTGCCCTGCGTATCACCCGCACCCGATTGATTTTGGAGTTTAGGATATGGTGTCTTGCCTCACCATTGCAGTACAGAGCAAAAGCACCAGCATTGAAGCCATCGGTGAACGAGATAGTCATCCCATCTTCTGACAGCTTCCAGCCCGATACCTTGTATTCCACTGAACGACAGTTTTTCTTGAATTTGGGGTATCCCTTCTTTGCCTCCTTGTTTTTGCAGTTGGTATAGAACCGAGAAATGGAAGCCCAAGCTCGCTCTGCACTTGCCTGCCTTGCCGCTGAGTTTAACTTCTTGGCAAAGTCAAACTCTTTGGCCAGGTCTTGGCAGTAGGCATAGAGAACAGCTTTGTTTACGCTCTTGTTGTCCATCCAGTACCGCACACGTATGTTTCTGACAAACTGTGCGGTACGGACGGCTTCATCCAGAGCCTGATACTGCTCTGCTGTCCCGTTGAGTAGCTTGGCTTCCATTACTCTCATACTGCTGTTTTATCACAGGTTTGGCTTGATAAAACAGCGTGCGCCTTATATCCCTGCCCTAAAGTGCAGGGCTTTACGGCGCTTTTTCGGTAAATGCCGGTTGCCATCCCTATTTGGCCACCCACTGGCCGCCGCGCCAGCGGTACTCCAAGTCGTAGTTTTCATCATCCCGTGATGCCACCTGGCGCTTTGTCGGCTCGCCGTTGACGATGGTGATCTTTTCATCCCACCGGTTGTTGCGGTTGAGATCAATCTTGGCGCGATTCCAGCCCGCTCCCGGATTGTCGCAGTAAAGGGTGATTTTATACGGCCGACCCGGAAAAGCATCTTTGATGCGGTCACTTGTCACCGGCCGGCGCAGTGCCTCCAGCAGGTCGCGATCCACCGGGCGTAAACTGCCTGTGGTGGTCGGTGCGGGCAGCGCCGGTGGTTGAGATACAACCGGCCGCGACACAACCTCCTGTCTTGCCGGTTGGCGGAGAAGCCATACGCAGGACCCGATAATAACGGCTGACAACACCAGCCCGCCCGTGATGACCAGCGCCAGAAACGTTTTGAACTTCATGCCCTCACCCTGCCCTTTCTGTCCAAGCGGACGTTACCGGTTCACGAACGCGCCATCATCCCCCGCTCAATGGGGACGGTACAGTTGCAATAGGCATACTGGCACGGCTGGGCTGTCTCACGGAGCGCAAACGTGCCATCCAGAAAGTTCCCCAGATACTCCTGCCGGTACCGCCGCGCCGGATAGCACCGCCAGGCCGCACCCCGGTCATCAAGCGTGAAGGCATAGGCCCCTGCCCAGCAGGGCCGCCCCTGAAACGAAGGCGCAAGCATCCCCAGACCGTTGTGTCCGCCCAGCGCCAGAATCTGCGCCTGCTCCCCGGCTGTATAGGCAATGACATCCCGCTGCTGCTTTTCAGGCTGCACCTTGAGGCGAATCCCGGCGGCGGCAAAACGCTGTACCAGTTCCGGCAGAACGGGCAGGTTGGCGCGTGTGGCCACACAGGTGACGTGAAAGCTCGCCCCCGGCGGCAGCCGCGTCATCACATGACGCGCCTTCTCAATGAAGGCTGTTTCTTCCTGCTCCGTCGCCACGTACTCCCGGTGCAGGCTGGCCGAGAAGACCCGCAGCGCCGCTCCTGCCGCCTCCAAGAATCGGTCGAGCTTCTCAGTGCCGGCCGAGAAGTTCGTCACAACGCTCACGTGATGTCCCATTTCGGCCAGGCCGGCAACGATGTCCATCAGGGTTGGGTGCAGAAATGGCTCGCCGCCCGAAAGCTTGACTTCCCAGCGTCCCGGCAACCGCCGGAAGCCCTCCAGAAAGCGTGGCGTATCGCGCGCCCAGCGGGTCCGGTCATCCAGAAAACGCTGCGTACAGTATGAGCAGCGGTAGTTGCACGTCGTGTTGATGTTCCACATCACGACGCCTTCCGGCGGACGCGGCGGTACCGGCCATCCGGCATCATCCCGTGTGTCGGTCGCCATGCACGTCACCTCCGCTTTCGGGCGTTGCAAGCCCTTCAATCATGCCCCGGTTGGCCGGGACTGTACAGGGGCAAATATCGTACGGACACACTTCCGGGCCGGCTTTTAGGCGAAAGCTGCCGTCAAGCACGTTGCCCAGGTAGCCCTCCCCGAAACGCTTTGCCGTGCGGCAGGAAAAGGCATAGCCAAACTGGTCAATGACGAAGTAGGCCGCCCCCGCCCAGCAGCGCCGTCCACGGTAGGAAGGCGCGATGTTGGCTTCCCGCGCCGTCGGGTGTGCTCCGGTCAGCGCACGCACCAGGGCGGCTTCCACCGCGTCATACTCGTAAACGCCGTGCTTGGTTTTCATCACCTGGGGAAAGTACCTAAGCCCCGCAGCTTCCACGGCGGCCCTGACTGCGGCCAGTTCGCTGACGGTTCCCGGCACGAGCACGTTGTTGACGACAAATGCCGTTTCCGGGCGCAGCCATCCCCGAAACGTGACAGCTTTCGCAATGAAGTCAGCGACATCCACATATTCCCGGTGCAGACTCGCCGAGAAAACTTCCAGCTTGTTGCCCACCAGGTCCACAAACCGCCGCAGCACGGTCAGCGGCGCTGAAAAATTGGTCAGCACGGAAACCCGGTGCGGCAACGCCGCCAGACCGGGAACGATATGCTGCATAAAACCCCGGAAGGCAAACGGCTCGCCGCCAGACATCTTGATTTCCCACACGCCCGGCAGCGTCGCAAAAAACGCCAGGAAGCGTTCGATGTCGGCGTCGGACGGGTGCCCCTGACGATAGCGGCGTGACTGTATGCAGTACGAACAGTCGTAGTTGCACACGCCGTTGGTCTGCCATTCGATGGTTGGACGCGGCGGCATGATGTTCACCTTAGCCATGGTGTCGCCTAAGTAGCGTTACCTAACCTAACCTATGACCGGCCGTGCCGTTCCTTCTCTCAACGTTATCAGACGCTTGTCCTGCAGAACGACCGGTCAGGGACGCATACACCACCGCCCCAAACCGCTCCCGAACCTTCGCCGCCAGCTTGACGTTCTGGTTGAACTTCCCACACTGCCGACACGACGGCGCATACTGCCCGGCCCGCAGCGATGCCCGCAGTGCCTCCCACGCCGCCCCAAACCACTGCTCCGAAAACGGCCCCCAGTCCAGGTGCCCGACCTGCAACGTCGCCGCACAGCAGTACAGCAGCGCCCCTTCAACCGTAATCCGCGCGTAGTGCCAGCCCATAAAACACCCCACTTCCTCGATGGGCGTCGTCGCCAGTCCTCCGGCCGTAAGCTGTTGGGCGAAAACCTCCAGGTTCGTCACTACACCCAATTCCGCTGCCGCCGCCCGCGCCGCCGGAACGAGTTGCTCCCGCAGTTCCACCCGCTGCGCTTCCGTAATGGCACAGGCTTCCGTGCCATTCCCCAGGCTGGCCAGCTTGAACGTCACCTGCCGCGCCCCATGCCGCGCCGCGAAATGCACCATGTCCACCAGCTCCGCAGCCGTATCCCGGTTGATGACCTGAACGTGCTTGACCGCCACCCCCAACTGCCGCCACCGGGTCAGCAGCCATTCCAGACGCGCGAAATCGCTCGCCCGCAGGTTGGGATGAAACGCGGTATAGGATGCCGGACTCACGCCATTGACCGACACCAGCATGGCATCCACACCCAGCGCCGCCACCCGGTCGGGATCGGCCAGCAGCGCATTGGTCAGGATGGTCACGTGCCACGCGTAGCGTTTGCACTCGGCAATGATGTCGTATATCCCCGGATGGACAAACGGATCGCCCATTCCTGACAAAATGACCGACTCGACGGACTGCATCCCGGCCAGATCGGCCGCCAGGGCCCGAAATCGCTCCAGGTCAAACAGCTTCCGCTTCCAGGCCGTCGGGCGCGGTGTGGTCAGCAGCGGCGAATGGTCCCAGCAGGTTGTGCAGTTTGTGTTGCAGCCGTTGGCGAGGTCCACATGCACGGTCTGCGGCCCAACCACGGTCTTCCCCACTGCCAGACCTGCCCACCGCCGCTTACGCGCCTGCGCTATGTCCATGACGCACCTCCTCGGCCGCCTTCAAAACCGCCGACAGCCACTGCCATGGGTCAGATTCGGCTCCGGCCGTATGGCGCTCCAGCACGGCCAACCCCCGGTACAGACTTTCCCCAGCCGTATCAACTGCTGTCAGAAACGTCGTCAGAACCCGCACCTGATCTTCGGCCGTGGCCCGGCGCGACCATGGCATCTGCCGCAGAAACACCGTCCGGGCACGCTCATCCCCCACCGACGCCAGCGCCCCCGCCAGACGCCGCCACAACCCGAAGGCCCGGTCGAAATCGGCCACATCCCCCAGGCGCGGTAAACGTCGCAGAAAGGTGAGCAGATCATCCAATGTCATCCCCTCCGGGATGGCTTCCAGCCACTCGGCCAGCTCATCCCCATCCGTGATGGCCGCCGTCAATGTCCAGAGTTGCGCACAGGATTCCGCACCGGGTCGCCGCTGCTCCAGCCAGCGGCAGAGACGCGGAGTTGCCCGTGCCGTTGCGGCCTGGAGTTCGCCGGTGTCGAGAACGAGTTGTAACCCATACCAGGCAGCCTGGCGCGCGCCCCCCAACGCCACGACGGACTGGGACTGCGCCCGCAACCGCGCCCGGACTTCCGGCTGTCGCAAATCGGCTATTATGGCGGCCAACCCGGCGGCGTCCGGCGTTCCATCCGCATTGAGCAGCAGCGGCAGCACGGCGCCGGCGGCAGCCAGCCGCGCCACCCGCGCGGGCTGGTCATCGGCAATCTTTTCCTGGGCAAACAGCGCCGTAGGCACCCCGGCGGCCAGCAGTTCGTGTGTGGCGTTGAAACCGGCGGCCGAAATGGCGGCATCCAGCCCGGCAAAATCCTCCACCGCCAGCGGCTCCGTCAGCCAGGTGATACCCCTTCCCCGCCGGGGCGCACCGGTAAACAGCGGCCCTGCCCCTACGACAAGGTGAAGGTCATCCAGTGGTTCCAGGGCCGTAATCAGCGCCGTCAGCGTTCGCTCGGCCAGCGCATCCCCGCCACCGCCAGCGCTCAGCCACAGCGCCAGCGCCCCGTCGGGAATCCCCAGCCGCCGGCGCGCGGTTGTGCGATCGTGCAGTTCTTCCGGTTCGCGTAGCAGGATGGGCGGAACACGCCGCACCCGCGACCGGACGGCTGCCGGAAAGACAACCCCGTTGGACACCACTGGCCCGGACGGAAGCCATCCGCCCTGTCCGGCGTCAGCCACGCTTTCGCCCGCAGCCGGCGCTCCCCGGCCTTTGACCGGCAGGTTCCGGTCCGCGGTTCCATCCACCGTCACACCCGGAAACGGGTCTTCCAGTGGTTCTTCCAGAAACGAGTCGGCAAACGAGTCGGCCGGTGCAGAGAAATCAAAATCGTTATCAGACGAATGTCGCACCGCCCCGCCCTCCCCAACCACCACAATCCGGTCATAGAACGGCAGCCACGCCGCAAAACCCGCCGCATCAAAGCCCGCCTTCACTTCCCGGCACACAAACAGCTTCCGCGCTGGCACATCCAGTACCGGACCCAGTTCGCCAAACGTCCCACCGGGAAACGTATCCACCACCAGCAGGTCCGGCTGGAGCAGCCCCAGACTGTGCCACACCCACTGCCGCGCCAGCCGCAGATAATCCTCCTTCGGCAACCCGGCCGCCCGCACCGCCGTCTTGCTTGGCAGCTTGAAAACGGCCACCCCTTCGCGCAACGCCAACGCCCCGGCCTCGGATGTGGTCAGCACATATACGTCGAGCCGCCGCCCGGCGCACAGCGCCAGCCGGCGCATCCAGCGCAATATCGCCAGCACGCGCGTCAGGTGCCCCACACCGGCCCCGTTGACCGCATAGGCCACGACTTTAAGCGGCCGCGTCATGACACATCCATTCCCTGGTAGTAGCTGTATTGTGGCTCCGGCGGACGCACATACGTATAGCCCGGATGCGCCTGCCGGTACTCATAGACTTCCGGGATGAAGTTTCCATCCAGCCGCCCGTCTGTCATCACGTCCCACCACAGCATGTCCACCGCGAAATCATACCGGTCGTAGCGATCATAGGTCGCCACGCGGTCATACTGGCGCCAGAAGCGCGCCCGTTGCGCGGCCAGGCGCTCCCGTGGATCGCGCAACCAAACCTGTGCCTCATTGGGAGGAATCCAGGCGTTCGCATACTTCGGACGGGAATACTTGGTGATTTTCCGGTCCAGCCTGGTCAACTGCTCGGACAGGTAACGCCGCTCCTCCTCGAAACGGCGCTCCGCCATGGATTTGGTATAAGTCATCTGCTTCTCGACCCCATCGAGCCGTTTGATCAGCGACTCGCGGACGCGATCCCCGCCGGCCCACTGAAACAGTTGCTTCCGGTCGGCCAGCGCCAGATGCTCCCGCAGCATCCGGCGGAAGTCCCCCAGAACGGCCTGTGGCAAATGGCTCAACCGCTGCTGCGCTGTGTTGAGTTCGGTAATCAGCTCGCGCACCTGCCGGATGTTCTTTTCAATGCTGTTCAGTGTCTGCTGACAGACGGCTTTCCCCCGCAGCAGGTTCTCATAGGCCGCGCGCACTTCGGAAAACGCCTTGCAGCCGAACTTTTCCGTGATCTCGTCGCCCCGCTTCCAGTCCTTGTAGTACTGCAACGTCAGAGCGCTCTGCCGGTAGCTCGGCGTCCGGTAGCCGCGCCGGTACAAATCCAGAAAACCCGGCTCCCGCTCGTAGCGTTGGAGGCCGCTTTCGATGAGCGTCAGTTCATCCCGCGCCTGTTTGGCGCGCAGGGTCAACACACCGGCCGTCGGATCGAGCAATTCCTCGCGCCGGATAAACCGCTCATCCGCCGTGATGGCCGCAATGCGCTGTGTCAGCCGCTCCTGCTCGGCCGCCAGATGGGCCGCCAGGTTCAGTCCGCGAAACCGCCCGTAACCGGTAAACCGCTCCACAGCGTCGAGCGTTGCCTGGTCAAGAGTCGGCAGGTTGACCTCGGCCAACGCATCGAGTGTCTGTTCCCGGAGCTGCTCCAGAGCTTTCCCCCGTGCCCCGTGCCGCCCCATGAGTTCCGTGGGCAGCGCCGCCAGCGCCTGTTGCAGTTCCGTCCGGCGCTGCCGGGCCAGAGAGAGAAATTGGCTGACGTGCACAGAAAGGCCGCCCCAGAAAGAAAAGTGAGAAATGGTACATTTGAACCCTACGGCAAAAGCCGGTTTCCGGCAAGCTCCCGCAGGCGGTTGCTCACGGCCGCCCGTTCCAGTTCCCGACCACCGGCAGGTCATTCACATTGCCATAGTTGAACGACACATCGGCAAAGCCGGGACTCAGCTCGTTTTTCAGGAAAAACCGCCAACTGCCTTCGGTCAGACGGACAATGCCAATGCCATCCCGCCCATCACCATCCCAGTCGCCGGCAAAGGGCAGGTCATCCGCCAGCCCGTAAAAGAACGCCCCTTCGGCCACGCCCGACAGCAAATCATTGCGGTAGTAGAAAAAGCCGTTCGCACGGCGGTAACAGCCGACCGTCGTCGTGCCGTTGCCATCCCAGTCACCCACCACGGGTACATCCGTGCCGAGGCCAAAGTTGACGATGCTGTCCGCCATGCCGGCGCTGTTGGTATTGCGCAGCAGGAACACGCCATTGCGAAAGACGCCCACCGTATCCCGGCCGTCCCCATTCCAGTCCCCGACCACCGGAATGTCTCCCGGCGCGCCAAACGAAAACGACACATCGGCAAAGCCGGCGCTGTTGCTGTTTCTGAGAAAGAACGTTGCCGTTCCGCTCACGATCCGAAACACGCCAATCGTCGTGGTGCCGTCGCCGTCCCAATCGCCGGACAGCGGGATGTCATTCCCCTGCCCAAAGAAAAAGGCCACGTCGGCGAAGCCGCTCGTCAGGCTGTTGCGCAGGTAGAAAAAGCCATCCGACCGGCGGAACAGCCCCACGGTCTCGAAAGCTGAAACGGCCTGATTGACCGTGACAGTCCGCCCCGCAACGGTCAGCGTCCCCGTCCGCGCACGTCCCCGGTGGGCCGCCACGCGGTACGTCACCGTCCCGTTCCCGCTGCCTGTCGCCCCGCTCAGGACCGTGATCCAGGGCACATCACTGACCGCACGCCAGGTACAGCCTCCAGCAGCCGTTACTGTCACAACCCCTTCCCCGCCCAGTGCCGAAACGTTTGTCACCGCTGGCAACACCGATGAAGCGCACCCGGGGTCATCGCCAAGCAGACGAACAATACCGGCCTGGGGCGTGCCGTTGAAGGTCGTAAACGTCCCGCCCAGGATGATCCGGCCATCGGCCTGCAACGCCAACGCCAGAACGGTGCTGCTGGCCCCGCTGCCAATGTCAAAGCCGGTGTCCAGCGAACCATCCAGCCCGTTGAGCCGGGCGACAGAGTTGCGCGGCGTTCCATTGATGGTTGTGAAGTCGCCGCCGACAAGAATGCGCCCGTTCGGCTGAAGGCCCACCGCATGAACCGTCGGCAGCAACCGTCCCCCCACACCGCCCAATGCGCCAAAAGATGTGTCCAGTGCGCCACCGGGTTCCAGACGGGCAATCCCGTTGCGCTCGATGCCACTGACAAAACGAAAGGCGCCACCTACAACGATGCGCCCGTCAGGCTGAACCCCCAGCGCCAGCACCGTGCCATCCATCGGACCGCTTTGTGAAAAGGTCATGTCAAGCCCCCCATCTGGCGTCAGGCGCGCCAACCGGCTACGGGGACTTCCATTGACCTGGGTAAAGGCGCCACCCACTAAGATGCGCCCGTTAGGCTGGAGAGCCAATGCAAAAATGGTGCCGTTAGCGGCCGCATTGGGGTTGAAGCCGGTATCCAGAGTACCGTTGGGTTCGAGCTGGGCGATCCGCTCCCGCCGTTGGCCTGCCAAAGCAATAAAATCTCCGGCGACGAGCAGCTTCCCATCGCTGCGAAGTGCCAGGGCATAGACAGTGTTATCGGCATCAGCCACAAACCCCGTATCCAGAGAGCCATCCGGGTTGAGCCGGGCCAGGTTTCGGCGGGACACACCACCTACACTGGAAAAATCCCCCCCGATGACCACCTTGCCATCGGACTGGACAACAAGCGCCTCCACCTCTCCCGTAATGCTACCGGGTGCGAAGGTCGTATCCAGTGAACCATCGGCATTGAGCCGCGCCAGGTTGCTCCGTGGTACGCCGTTGAAGGCTGTAAATTCCCCGCCAATGACCAGCTTCCCATCAGCCTGCACGGCCACGGCATAGACAGCGCCATTGACACCACTTCCCGGATTGAACGTGCCATCCACTGCCCCAGCCTGCCCAAAAACCTGCCCGGCTGACATTGCCAGAAGAAAAATAATCCATACTGAAAAAGCTTCCACCGACTGCCTGTTGCACATTGCCCGTGTAACCCCTACCTGGTTGCTATTTATCCAGAAATCTGAAATCTCGCTGTACCTAACCTGGACGTACTATCGGCAAACGTACTTTGCCCTGCTAGAGGTATAGGATAGCTTTGGACAAAAAACCTTACGACATAAAGTGAGCGTCAAACACAGAAATTGATCTTCATCATTTCGGGATTCAGTCATCTGCTTGATTTAAAAACTTTCAGTCATAGGCGACCAGGAAAATGTACGGCTCAGGAAAAAATACTCTCCATAAATTTCTCGGCGTCAAGACCTCTGGTAATTGGCTTTATGACTCTATAAGATGCGTCCCCCATATTAAGATTGGTAACAGAAGAAATGCGACTATCGAACATCATTTCACGAGATGCCCCGCCGGCAAAGTAAACCGAGATTTCCCTATTATTTTTATACCTGCCTAATAATGTATCTGGTTCACAGAAGAAGAAAATAAATGCATAAAAATCCTTGACATCCTCACTGTGTTTTTGATTTGTAGTGTACGGTCCAATAATTGAAAACGCCCGTGAAATGACTGAGTCAGGCGAACTGGTGCGGTACGCAAAGGAAGACCTCGTTTCTATGGTGATCACCTTGTCCTTATACCTGACGATATGGTCAATCTGATAGTCCTCTGAATCTTTTTTCGATAATACTGAGTTGTCTATGATGAACGATAATCCTTTTTCTACTGCTTCCTTTTCCAGTAAATCAGAAACAAGCTTTTCAGAAATTAGTCCTCCGAAATTCTTTACCAGTTGCTCCGACTGTGTTCTTACTTTACCACTTGTATCTTTTGGGTTTAGTGACTTGCAGAGTGCTTCAGCTCTTGAATAAACATGCTCAAGCTCTTTCTTGGTATAGTCTGCTCTGTAATAGACAAATTGATTTATCTTGAAAATATTAATCTTCATAAAAATAGGTCACTTTTTAGGACGAGATTCTGGGTTATTTGCTTTTAGTAAATTAACCCGTATTTTTTATTCTACAATCCTGCCCGAATCTTGGGTTCCCAATACTCGAAATGTCATCTTTTTATTATCTCCTCAATCTTGTAAGTTCCAGTTTCTAGGGGGGTTCTTCACAAATGAAAACCTCCCGGCGCAGCACAGTCCGCCCACATCCCTGGCCACCCGGCTGTGTTCGAGTTCCGCAACTAAAGCCAAATCGTAAGCCCCAAGCTACACCACCACACCCACTGCTACAAAATCCTGCTGCGCCTGGTCCCTGGCTACCGGCGCAACCAGTGTTTCGGACTGCTTCATGTCTCAATGCATCATGGCATCATGTGCAATCACACGATGCAATGACACAAGCGACAAAAGCATCGGCTGCGTTGCTATGGCCTTCCCGGTTCCGCCCCGAACATCAGGGGAAAAAAGTCTTCCTTGCCAAGCCGCACCTTCCAGGAGTCACTGCGGGACTTGAGGTGAGCGAGGTCGTTGTCCCCGTTCACCTGCGGCCAGGTCAAGTTCGCTATCCCTGCCTGAATGGCCCTGCCAGCCCCGGCCAACCCATGCTTACCCACCGACACACTGCCACGGTCATCACCAACCTCTGCCGCGACAATGGCTGGCAGACTGCCGGAGACGGCCGTTTTTCGCATCAGCACAAAACAACAACCTGTCTTTTTGCGGCAATTTCAAAGATACGTATTGACGCGCATCAAGCAATTGCGTAAAACAGCCCATGACGCGCCCATGCTTATGCCTGACACACGTATCATCAAACGCTACGGCAACCGTCGGCTCTATGACACGGCCTCCGGGGGGTATCTGACCAGCCAGGACGTGGTGGACATCATCCGCCAAGGGTACGATATTCGCGTCGTGGACTCGCGCACCGGCGAAGATGTCACCAAGCCGGTGCTCGTCAACATCATCCTCGAAGAAGAAAAACTGCGCCAAAACCTGCTGCCGGTGTCCTTCCTGCTGCAACTCATCCGCCTGCAGGGGGAAATGCTCCAGGACTTCTTTCAGAACTACCTCACGGCCAGTCTCGAAGCCTATATCAAGACGCGCCAGGAATTTGACCGACGGTTCCGGGAATGGCTCAACCTCGGCGCGGCCATGTCCGGCCTCAGCAGCCCGGACGCGGACGCGGCCAGTCCCGCTCCAGCGCCACTGCCGGCCCGGCTGTCTGCCAAACGTCCGGCCAAACGCCAGTCCAAAAACCAATCCAAAGACCAACCCAGGCGCCAGACGGAGCGCAAAAGCCGTCGTTCCCCGTCATGACTGTTCTCCCGGCTCCGACATTTGACTGGCTGGCCATTCGCGCGCGGCTTTCCCCCGACCGCATCGCGCTGCGGGATGCCGCGCAGGACTATGCGTCGGTGACGTATCGCCAGTGGTTCGAGCGCGTCAATCAAACGGCACACTTTCTGCACAACCGGCTGGGCGTCCGCCCCGGCGACCGCGTTGCCGTCCTGGCGCGCAACAGCATCGCCTACCTCGATGTCTGGTTCGCCCTGGGACAACTCGGCGGCATCCTGCAAAACCTCAACTGGCGGCTGAGCCGGCGCGAACTGGCCACACTTGTGGCCGACGCCGCCCCGGTTGCCATCCTCGCCGACGCCGCCCATGGTGAAACCGCCACCGAACTGGCCCAGGCGCACCGGCTTCAGCGCGTCAGTCTCGATGACCGCGATTCCACGTCCATTGCCTTTGGCGAACGTGCCGCCTGTCCCACGACCCGAATGCCCCCGCCGCCCATCACACCCGAAGCCCCGTGGGTGGTCTGCTACACCGGTGGCTCCACCGGTACACCCAAAGGAGCCGTCCTCTCCCACCGCGCCATCTTTGCCAATGCCGTCAATACGGTGCTGTCCTGGGGCATACGGCCCGACGACGTGACGCTGCTTGACGCCCCGCTGTTTCACACAGGCGGGCTGAACGTCCTCACCGCACCGCTCGTCGCCATTGGCGGCACGAGCATTGTCGCCAGCGGGTTTGCACCGGAACAAACCTTTGACGCCATCGAGCGTCACGGCGTGACGATCCTCTTTGGCGTGCCCACGATGTTCATCGAGCTTCAGCGCCATCCCCGCTGGGCTACGGCGGACTTCAGCCGGCTCCGCTTTGTCATCAGCGGCGGAGCCCCCTGCCCGATGCCCGTGTTTGAAGCGTTCTGGGCCAAAGGCGTCGCCTTCAGAACCGGCTATGGCCTGACCGAAGCCGGCCCCAACAACTTCTGGCTGCCGGATGCCGAAGTCCACCGCAAACCCGGCGCCGTCGGGTATCCGCTCTGGTCCGTCGAAGCCTGTATTGTGCGGTCGGACGGCACCCCCTGCACCGCCGACGAAGTGGGGGAGTTGTGCCTGCGCGGGCCGCACCTTTTTTCAGGCTACTGGAACAATCCCATGGCTACAGCCGCCGCACTGGACGCCGAAGGCTGGCTCCATACAGGCGATTTGGCAACCTGTGATGGCGACGGCTGCTTCCGCATCGTCGGCCGGCTCAAGGAAATGTTCATTTCCGGCGGCGAAAACGTCTATCCGGCCGAGGTCGAAAGCGTGCTGCACGAATGTCCGGCCGTCGCCGAGGCCGCTGTGCTGGGCGTCCCTGATCCGACCTGGGGTGAAGTCGGCGTGGCCTTTGTCGTTCTGACCGAAGAACGCTCCGATGCCGAACTGACCGCCTTCTGCCGCGCCCGGCTGGCCGGTTACAAAGTCCCCAAACGCTTCATCCGCCTGCCAGCCCTGCCGAAAACCGGCGCTCACAAAGTGGACAAAGTGACGCTGCGGGCACAACTCACCCAACCGGACGCACCACATTGACACCCCACAGGAAAGGAACCAGCCAATGCCTCACCTGGACACCAACGGGATCAACCTCTATGTCGAAGACACCGGCGGCCCGTATCCGCCTGTCCTGTGCATTGCCGGACTGGGCTATGACGAGTGGTTTTGGGCGCAGTCGGTGACACCCTACCTGCGTGACCATTACCGGCTCATCATGCCAGCCAACCGGGGCGCCGGGCGCAGCGACAAACCGGCCGGGCCCTACACCACCGCCCAGATGGCTGCCGACATGCTGGGCGTCCTGGATGCCCTGGCGCTCGACCGCGTCATCGTCGTCGGCCATTCCCTGGGGGGCTTCATTGCGCAGGAATTGACGCTGGCCGCGCCGGAGCGGGTGCAGAAGCTCGTTCTGGCCGGCACGAGTTTTGGCGGCCCGCAGTCCATCCCGCCGACGCCGGCGGCTATGGCCGTTCTCATGCTCGACCGGAACCTCGACCCGATGGAACTCATCCGCCGGGGGCTGGAAACCGCTGTGGCACCCGCCTTTCTCGCCGCCAAACCGCCAATGCTCGAAGCACTGATTGCCTACCGGCTGACGACGCCCGTGCCGCCCGAAGCTTTCCAGAGCCAGCTTGTGGCTGGCGCGACGCATGACGCAGCGGAACGCATCAGCGCCATTACCTGCCCGACCCTGTTGCTGGCCGGGGAACTCGACCAGGTGGTGCCGCCCGGCAATGTCGAGCTTCTCAAGGCCAAACTGCCCCACGCGGAAACCGCCATCATCCCCGACGCCGGACATCTGTTCCCTATCGAGAAACCCCAAGAAACCGCTGCTGCGCTGGCCAGTTTTTTTGCCCGCCCCCTGGAAGGCGTGCCCGCCTGACGGCAGCCACAGAAGGAGTGCGCCCATGTCGCGCCACGTACAGATTCTTGCCACCGGCTGTTACGTCCCTGCCCAGGTCGTGCCCAACGCGGTCTTTGACGAGCGCTTTGGCGAACCGGTCGGAGACTGGCTGGTGGCCAATGTCGGCATTCACGAACGGCGCTACCTGAGCGAAGGTGAGACCACCTCCGACATGGTGACGGCCGCAGCCCGCCAGGCGCTCGAACGGGCGCAACTGAATCCAACCGACCTGGACCTCATCATCGTTGCCACCGACACGCCGGATTACCTTTCGCCGGCAACGGCTTCCGCCGTTCAGGCGAAGCTGGGGGCATCGCGCGCCGGCACGTTTGACCTCAACGCCGCCTGCGCCGGTTGGGTCACGGCGCTCAGTCAGGGAGCACTGACGCTTCTGGGTGACACTGACTACCGCTACATTCTCGTTGCCGGCGGCTATGCCATGAGCCGCTTTCTCGACCCAAACGATAAGTACACCGCCACGTTGTTTGCCGATGGCGCCGGGGCCGTCATCCTTGGTGCCGCCGAACGTCCGGGCTTTCTCGCCGGCAAGCTTCAGGCCCTTGGCGCGTTCCACGACGCCATGGGTATTTACACCGGCGGCGCTTTCCGCCCATGTACGCCGGAGACACTCGCCACGTACGGGCCGCCCAGAGTGCAGTTTGTCCGCAAGTTTCCACGCACCTTCAATACGGAATACTGGCCCGGACTTATCCGTGCAGCGCTTGCCAAAGCCGGCCACGCCCTCGATGACGTGGATTGGTTCCTGTTTACGCAAATCAACCTGCGCACCATCGAAATGGTGATGCAGCAACTCGGACAACCGCTCGCAAAGACCCACTGGGTCATGGACAAGTGGGGCTACACCGGCTCGGCCTGTCTGCCCATGGCGCTCGATGACCTGGTTGTGACGCGGCGCGGTTTGCGTCCGGGGCAACTCGTCGTCTTCTGCGCCAGCGGCGGCGGCATTGCGCTGGCAGCTTCTGTCTGGAGGTGGCAGCAAGGATGATTGGGCTGGGTGATTACCTTGGGCGACGCGCTGTGTATTCGCCTGAAGCGTTGGCCTTCGTGGATGCTTCAAAGCCGGAGCCGCTTCGCCTGACCTTTGCCGAAGCCAATGAGCGGGCCACGCGCGTCGCTGCTGCTCTGCGCCGGCTGGGCGTCACCGCCGGCGACCGGGTGGCCATTCTTGCCCGCGATGGCATTGAGCATCTCGACTTGTTCTTTGCCTGCGCCAAGCTCGGCGCGCTGCACGTGCCGTTCAACTGGCGGCTTCACTGGCGGGAACAACTGACCATCCTGGGGCAGATTCGCCCGCGCGCACTGGCCTTTGGCGCGGATTTCGTCCCGACGGTCAGCGCCATGCAGGAGACCGGCGAACTGGACGGGGTACAACTCGTCCATCTCGATCCCCAACCGGTGGCTGACAGTCTGGCCTTTGCCGACTGGCTGGCAACGCCAGCGCCGGATTTCGTCCCAACCCCGGTACAGCCGGAAGACATCGCGGCGCTCATCTTTACCGGTGGGACAACCGGAACTCCCAAGGCCGCAGCCATTTCGCACCGGCAGATCGCCTGGAACACCCTCAACACGGTCATCCACGACCTGCGTCATGGCGACCGCTATCTGAATGTGTTTCCGCTGTTTCACACCGGCGGGTTGTTTGTCTATACCGTCCCGCTGGCCATTCTGGGCGGGACGACCATTCTGGTGCGGCAATTTGACGCCGCACAGACGCTTGACCTCATCGCCCGCGAGCGGGTGACGGTCTTTGCCGGCGTTCCGACGATGTACCAGATGATGCAGGCCGCGCCCAACTGGGACACGGCTGACCTGTCTTCGCTGCGCTTCTGTACCAGCGGAGGCGCGCCGCTGCCGTTGCCCGTTATCGAAGCCTACCGGACGGCCAAGGGTATTTGTTTCAAGCAGGGTTTTGGGATGACCGAGTTCGGTCCCGGCGTCTTTGCCCTGGCGCCGGAAGATGCCGAACGCAAGGCCGGCTCCATCGGACGGCCCAACTTCTTTGTCGAAGCCGCCGTGGTGGACGAACAAGGTCACAAACTGCCGCCGGATACCCCCGGCGAGCTGGTGCTGCGGGGGCCGTCCGGCTCATCCGGCTATTTTGGCAACCCGGAAGCCACGGCGGCCAGCCGCGACGCTGAAGGGTGGTTCCATACCGGCGACATGGCGCGGCAGGATACCGAAGGCTACTTCTTCATTGTGGACCGCAAGAAGGACATGTTCATTTCCGGCGGCGAAAACGTCTATCCGGCTGAAATCGAACAGGCGCTCTATGCCCATCCGGCCGTGGCCATGTGCGCCGTTGTGGGCGTTCCTGACCCCAAGTGGGGCGAGGTCGGCGTGGCGTGCGTCGTACTGAAACCGGAGATGACCGCCACCGAGCCGGAACTCATCGCCTTTTTGCGCGACCGTCTGGCGGGCTACAAGGTGCCCAAGGCGGTACGGTTTTTCGACGCCCTGCCCATCAGCGCCGCCGGCAAGCTGCTCAAGCGTGAGCTGCGCGAGCGGCTGCTTGGTTCACCCAACGGATAAACCATCCTGGAAAAAATCCCTACCAGTTCACTCAGGAGTAAGGAGTTCACCCCCATGTGCAACCGACTTTTGCGCCTCTGTCTGGCGCTTTTCATTGGCTGTCTGGCCGGGGCGCCCGTCTTTGGGCAGGTCTCGACCGGACAGTTGAGCGGCACCGTGACCGATCCATCGGGCGCCGTTGTTTCCGGTGCGACCGTCACCGTCATTCAGAAAGGCACGGGCACAACCCGGACGGTGACGACGGGCGACGCCGGCACTTATACCGTGCCGCTGCTTCCACCGGGCACCTACCGGGTCGAGGTCACGGCACCCAACTTTCGCAAAACCGTTCTGGACGATGTTCCGGTGCGGATTACCGAAAACACCACAGTTGATCTCACCTTGCAGGTCGGCGATGTCAGCGGCGAAGTCGTGGTCGTCACGGCCGAAGGGCCGCTGGTGCGGACGGACTCATCCAGCCATGGGCGCGTCATCGAGGAGCGCAGCCTGCGCCAGTTGCCGCTTCCAACCCGCAACTTCCAGCAGCTTCTGACGCTCAGCGCCGGCACCTCGGCCAACATCACCAACACGTCAGAAGTCGGACGCGGCGACACGGCCATCAACGTCAACGGCCAGCGCACAACGAGCAACTCGGTGCTCATCAACGGGATTGACGCCAACTCGATTGGGACGGGTTCAACGCCCAATCTGGCTGTTCCTGCCACGGACTCGCTCCAGGAGTTCATTGTGCTGACCAGCCAGTACGATGCCTCGGCCGGACGCAATGCGGGTGGTATCGTCACCGCCGTGACGAAGTCGGGCACGAACGAGTTTCACGGCAATGCCTACTTTTTCCTGCGCGACACCTCACTCAACGCCAACAACTTCTTCCTTAAGCGCCAAGGCATTGATCGTCCCACCAATGAACGGTATCAGTACGGTGGCACGCTCGGTGGTCCGATCATCAAGGACCGGCTCTGGTTTTTCGGCTCCTACCAGGGCACCCGTGAAACCAACGGCACGTCGCTGACCAACAGCCTGTCGGTGGTCGGCACGCCGCCCGACCTGACCGATGACCGTTCGGATGCGGCGCTGGCGGCATTGTCCCGTGCCCGCGCCCCCGGACTGGCCGCGTTTGGACAGCTTGGTTTTGTCAACCCGGTGGCCCGCCGTCTGCTTCAGGCGCGCTATCCCGATGGCTCCTTCCTCATTCCGTCGGGCAACGGGCAGATTGCGCGCATCCTGCCGGCGCTCTCGAAATTCCGGGAAGAACAGTTCAATGCGAACGTGGATGCCCAGCTCGGCAACGCCAACCGGCTGGCTGTCAAGTTCTTCTTTGCCAACAACCGGACTGACCAGGGGCTGTTCAGCCAGTTTGGGCTAGGCAATGTCCTGCAGACGCCGGGCTATCCGGTGCGAACAGATGCCAACAACCGCTTCCTTGCTGTCACCGACACCCACGTGTTTGCCAGTGGCTTCATCAACGAAGCGCGCTTTGGCTTCAACATCATTCCGGCAAAAGCGACGCCGACCGAACCGTTCACGGCGAATCAGTTTGGCATCAACTCGCCCAATCGCAGCCGCTTCCCCGGCATGCCCGCCATTGGTCTGAACAACTTTTTCACTGCCGGACCCTCCGGCTTTTCGGCCAGCGACAACCAGGCCGACACCCTCACGGCCGGCGATACCGTGACCTACACGACCGGCAACCACGCCCTGAAGTTCGGCGGTGAGTACCGCTACAACCGCGTCCGGGTGGAGTTTGACATTTTTGCCCGTGGTTCGATTACCTTCACCGGCGCACTGACCAATCTGGCGGCCCTGGCGCCGCTCTTTACACCGGGACGGCGCGATGCCTTCACGGAATTTCTCGTGGCGGATGCCTTTCCGGGCTTCAATCCGGTGTTTTCGATTATCGGCCCCGGATCGGCCAAACGGCAGGTGCGGGCGCATGACTTCGCGTTGTTCTTTCAGGACGACTGGAAAATCCATCCGCGCCTGACCCTTAACCTTGGCATCCGGTACGACTACTTCGGGCCTTTTTTCGACACCGAAGGCCGCTTCGTGACCTTCGATCCTGACCGCTTCCGCGCCAACGCCCCCGGCAACGGCTTCCTGCAGGCCGGCAATGCCAGCCCTGGCATTCCCAACGTGCCTAAAGTCGAGCGGGGACTCGTGCCGCCCGACCGCAACAACGTTGCGCCCCGGATTGGGTTTGCCTTCCGGCCGCTCGACAGCAACCGGTTCGTCATCCGGGGCGGCTACGGCATCTACTATGACCGTCCGAACTCGCGCGTTGTCAACAACCAGGGGCTGACCTATCCCTACTACACGCTGGCGCTGGCGCAGTTTTCGCGACCCTTCGCCAACCCGTTCGTACCGATTCCACAGCAGTACCCGGTCGGCTTCCCCTTCATCGTGCCGAATGACCTGTTCAACCCCTCGCTGCCGGTAGGGCCGACCAACCAGCCGAACATTGTCATTCCGGTGCAGGGCATTTACCTCAACCGCAACCTGCGCACGCCTTACGTCCAGCAGTATTCCCTTGGCGTGCAGTGGGAGTTCATCAAGGACACCCAGCTTGAAATCGCCTACGTCGGCTCGGTCGGCCGCAAGCTGACGCGCTTCCGCAACCTCAACCAGACGACCTCGCCGAATGCGGTCGGGACGTTCACCCTCAGCCCGCTGTTTTCGACGATTCCAACCATCGGTTTTGGCGTCCACGCCCAGGAAACAACCGCCAACTCCAGCTACAACTCGTTGCAAATCAGCGTGACGCGGCGGCTGGCCAAGGGGCTTCAGGGGTTGTTTGCCTACACGTGGTCACACACGATTGACAACTACTCCGGGCAGATCACTTCCGCCGGGACGAGCGACGTGTCGGCCGACGTGGGCGACCAGGCCACCTTTGCCGGAACGCGCGGGACGGCAGACTTTGACCGGCGGCACCGCGTCGTGGCCAGCTTCGTCTATGACCTGCCGAAGTTCTATCAGGGCGACGGGGCGCTGAAATACCTGGTCAACGACTGGCAGATTGCTGTGGTGTCCATCGTCCAGTCAGGACTGCCCTTCAACGTGATTTCGGGGCGCGGACTGTTCGATGCCTCACGGGCGGACTTTGTCCCTGGCTTCCGGGGTAGTGCCGCGCGCAGCGGGGATGTGCGCAGCCGGCTGGACAACTACTTCAACACAGGTGCGTTTGTTGTCGCCACGGGCGTTGGCAACTTTGGCAACACCGGCCGCAACATCCTGCGCGGCCCGGCGCAGGCCAACAGCGACATGTCCATCGTCAAGTTCTTCCCGATTGGTGAACGGCAGCGGGTTGAATTCCGAACGGAATTCTTCAATGCCTTCAACCAGACGAACTTCGCCAATCCGGTCAGCACCGGAGCGCCACTTGTGCCGGGTGGCCCGCCGTTGAACCCCAACTTCGGGCGCATTCTCTCGACTTCGACGGGGCCGCGGCTCATTCAGTTTGCGTTCAAGTACAGCTTCTGACCGCCACCGGCAGGCAAAGGCCGGCAACATCAAAAGGGGTGGAGGACACGTTCCCCACCCTTTTTATTCTTCGCGTGGCCCGGTTTGCCGGCCGTGTGTTCCGGCTACTCGATATTGACCGAGATGAAACGGAACTCCCAGCGGCCGTTGAGCTGCACTTCGACTTCGAGCACCACGGTTTCACCAAGGCGCAGGTTCTGGGTAAGTTGTGCCAAGTCTTCGGGCGACCTGACCGGACGCCGGTTCAGGCTGTGCAGCACCATCCCCTTGACCAGGCCGGCTTCGTCGGCCGGGCTGGCAGGACGCACCGACTCGACGAGGACACCTTCCGGACGACGCAGTTTGGAAACCAGATCAGCCGGAAGCGGCACCGCCTTCAGGCCCAGCAGGTTGGCATCCTGGGCAGCCTCGGTTTTGGGTGTTGGCCGCATCGCCGTTTCGGCGGCTGGGCGCTCATCAATCGTCACCTGCGTCTGCTGGCGCTGCCCATCCCGGATGAACTCGACCGTCACCGTTTTTCCGACTTCGGTTTCAGCGACTTTGGTCGTCAGTTCGCGCTCATTGCGGATGGGCATGCCGTCGAAACGCACGATGAAATCTCCGCTCCGCAAACCGGCGCGCGCGGCCGGGCTGTCGGGGCCGACCGTATCCTGAACCAGCGCCCCTTCGGTACCGGGCAGGCCCAGCGACTTGGCCTGGGCTTCGGTCAGCGGTTGCACCGGCAGGCTCACACCGAGCCAGCCCCGGCGTACCCGCCCTTCCAGAATGAGTTTGCGGCAGATGCGTTCGACGAGGTCGGAAGGAATGGCAAACCCGATGCCTTCACTGCCGCCTGACTCGGAAAGGATCATAGTGTTGACGCCGATGACTTCCCCCCGCAGGTTGAGCAGCGGCCCCCCGGAATTGCCCGGATTGATGGAGGCATCGGTTTGCAGATAGTTGTTGTACTGCGCAAACCGGTTGGTGCGCGAACTGGGCAGGTTGCGGCCCGTGGCGCTAATGACGCCCACGGTCAGGGTTTGTTCAAGGCCGAACGGCGCGCCAATCGCCATCACCCAGTCGCCCTGCTCCATTTCTGACGGATCCCCAAGTGTCACCGGCGTCAGTCCCGTCAGGTCAACCTTAATCACGGCCAGATCGGTAGCTGCATCCACGCCGACCAGTTTGGCCAGGGCCTGCCGGCCATCATCAAACGTCACCCGGATTTTGTCGGCTTTGCCAACAACGTGTTCGTTGGTGACGATGTATCCATCGGGGCTGATGATGAACCCGGAACCAGAGCCACGCTGTTTGAGGCCGTCTTCCATTCCCGGAATCGGCGGATGATTCCGTCCCAGCCCCAGCGATTCGGCGGAAATGGTCTCGACGACCCGGAGGCTGACCACTGACGGCTTGACAAGTTTGCCGATCTTCCGAAAGACCGTGGAAAGGTCGGCCGCCACGCCGTTGAGCGGCTCTCCCCGGTGTGACACGATGGAGAGCTTTGACAGATCGGGGGCCGCCGGGCGCGCGGTTCGGGCGAGCACCATCCAGCCGCTCACGACCAGTGCAAACCCGATAGAGACAACCAGCACCGACTGGAGCGCAAAACCAAGCAACTTGCGACGTATCTGCATAGGGGCCACGTCCGATGGGAAGGAATAGGTAATGGGAGGAGGACAAACGAGTGTGAGGCGCATGCAACCCGACTGTCAACGATGGTTGTCGCTTGGTGTGCCGTTTCCAGCGCAGGTTACGGTGCGAATTTTCCGACTTTTTCCCCCGGCTAGGTCTCTACAGTGGCAGGTGCTTCCAACCCACACCAAATGAACTGAACCAAGGCCATGATGCCACGTTTGTTGCCAGCCGGAATGTTCTGCCAATTGCTTTTTGGCGGCCTGTGGCTAGGCGTCACGGGTGGATGGCTGGTTGCCCAGCAGCCATCCCGCCCGATGCCGGAACCGGACGCCGATGGGGCCATCCTGCGCCAGGGGGCAGAACTGCCGGCAGCCCTTTATGAATCGCGCCTGCTGGTACGGGTGTTGGGGCTGACGCCGGAACAGCGCCGGCAGATGCAGGAAGTGCGCCGCCAGGAGGGACCAACCCTGAATGCGGCGCGGCGGGAGGTCTTCCGGCGTCGTCAGGCCCTCACGGAAGCCATCTACAGTGTGGAAACCAGTGAGTCATTGGTTGAACAGTGCGCCCGTGAGCTGGCCGAAGCCGAAGCCAACCTGACCCGGCTTCGGGCGCGGATGCAGTATCGCATCCGAATGGTCCTGACGCCCGACCAGGTGCGTATCCTCAATGAGCTGCGCGCCGATCCGGGAACATTCCAGCCCCGTGCGCCGGAGCGCCCCGGTCAACGTCAGCCTGGCCGTCCGCCAACGCCATAGCCTTGCCCATCGCCTCGAACGTAAAGTCATCGTGGTGGCTTTCCCGTGTGGGATGGGGCTTCGGCATCGGCGTGCTGTGCTGGCTCAGCGCCGCGCGCAGCGGAACAACCCCGGAGCGTTACGGCAACGATTTCACCGTGTTTTATGCCGCCGCGCGGCAGGTGTGGCTGACGGGGAATCCCTACGAGATTCCCATCCGCGCCGCCACGCCCTATCTCTATCCGCCTTTGTTTGCCCAGCTTCTGACACCACTGGCGTGGCTTTCCTTGCCGGTGGCGGCATTCCTGTGGGCTGTGGGTAACATCCTGGCCGTTGGCTGGCTGTGGCGACTGGTACAGCCGGTTCTGCCGGCGACGCCCGACCAGAACCTGCCGCATGCCGGGTGGTGGCTGGTGCTGGGACCCGTTCTGCTTGGCAACTTCCTGCTGGGGCAGGTCAATCTCTGGATCGCCGCGCTCGTGACCTTTGCCTTGCTGGCAGATGCCCAACGGCAGTGCGCCGCAACCGGCGGACTGGCGCTGGCGGCAGCCGTCAGCGTCAAAATTTCGCCGGTATTGCTGATTCCATACTTCGTCGGGCGGCGCGCGTGGCGTTTGCTGGCGTGGTGGGCCGTGTGGATGGGGCTGGGCAATGCGCTGTCCTGTTGGGGGCTGGGCCCCCACAGGTGGGCCATCCTGCACAACTGGTATCGGGAAATCATCCTTCAGGGGTGGCATTTTGATTTTGCCGTCGCCAGCAACCAGTCGCTCTACGGTGCGCTTTTGCGGGTTATCCGGTGGGCTGGTGTTGGGGAACAGCTTCCCTACTGGCCGGTGGCCTTGCTTGGCAGCGGCGGGCTTTTCCTTCTTGGGCAGGTCTATTGCCGGGGAGTAGGGCCGTCGGTGTACCGGGTGGCAGCCGTGGCCGGCGCGTGGGGCGTCCTTGGCAGTCAGCTCAGTTGGGTGGCGCACTTTGCAACATTGGCCCTGGTGGTTGCCATCCTGCTTCGCTGCCAGAAAAACCATTCTCTGGCGCGGATGTGGCTTGTGGCCTTCGGGGTGTGTACGTGGTCGAGTTTCCAGGTTGTCCCAAGCGCCCTGCGCCTGGGGGTTGAGGCATGGTCGCTCTTTGCACTGGTGGGACTGGGCGCTACACTGACGCTTGCCTTTTCAACTGAACAGGACTTGCCGGAGCGTCTGGAAACGACGGAGTAACCTCTGTCGTTTGCCCAGTGGACTTTGCCGCTGCATGTCATCCACCTAGATCGCCACTGAGACAAGCCAGATGGAGTTCGATACCAGTCCGGCCGCAGAGCGCCGTCTGACGCGCAGTGATACCTTCGCCGTAGGCCTTTTCACCGTGCTTTACATCCTTCAGGTGGCGCATGCAGCAGTGACCCGTTCTTTCTGGCTGGATGAATTGTTTACGTTTTACATCGTCACTATGCCGGACTGGGCCGGGATGATGGACCTCATCCAGCGCGGCCCCGACCAAAACCCGCCGCTGTTTTATGCCCTGACGCGCCTGGTCGTCTCGGTTTTGGGCGAAAGTGAAGGGGCCTTCCGCCTGCCGGCGATGGTCGGGTACTGGGTTCTCTGCGTGACGCTCCACCTCTGGGTACGCCTGCTGGGTGGCGGACAGACGGCAGCCCTGGTGGCGATGACGACGCCGGTGTTCACCAACGTGGTGTACTACGCCAGTGAAGCCCGTCCTTACGGCTTGATGCTTGGTTGTTTTGGCGCGGCGCTCGTCAGCTACACCCTGGGCGATATTTTCGCCCAGCAGCCGGATTACAGTCGCCGGGCCTGGCTTGGCTTAGGCGCCAGTTTGTCCTTGGCCATGGCTTTTCATTACCTGGCGCTGATTCCCATCGGATGCCTGTGGCTGATGGAAGCCTGCCGCACCTGGCGTACGCGGCAGTGGCGGTGGGCCGTCTGGGCGGCGCTCTGCGTGCCGTTGGTCGTCCTGGCTTACAACTGGCCTGTTTTCACTGAACAATCCAAACTCCCCTACTGGAAAACAGAACTACACTGGTTTGAGCTTCCCGACTTTTACCGCTGGATGCTGGGCGACTGGGTTTGCCTGGCCTTTCTGGTCATGGTCGGGATGGCTGTGCTTTGGGAGTGGCGACAGCGTCGCACCGCACGCGAGACGGTATCACCCGGCAGCCGACGGAATGCACTGGAATGGCTCGTGTTGGGGCTGGTATTGACGTTTGGGTTGCCGGCAGGATGGATGGGGCTGATGCAGGTAACGGGCAGAACCATGTTTACGCCACGCTACCTGCTGCCGGCCGTGGCTGGTCTGGCCATCCTGTTGACCTTTGGCGTCCGGCATCTGGCCAGGTGCCGCGCCAGAACACTTGCCGCCGGAATCTGGATGCTTCTGACGGTTTCAACCCTGTGGGTAAGCCTTCAGCCGTGGCAGTTGGCGCGTCCAGGTATCGAGGAAATCGTGAATCTTCCCAACCCAACGCAACCGGTTGTTCTCAACGTCCCACGCTTCCTGACCATCAAACACTACTACCGCGACCAACTTCCACAGGTGGTTCACGTGCTGGGGATGATGACTTACCGGCAGCCTGAAGACCCAGAACGTGGACTGCGGGCGCTTTCACGAAACCCACGCGCCCCACGTTTTGAAGACCGGGACAGTTTTCTGAAAACCCACAGCCGTTTCTACTACGCTTGCCACAAAAGCAACAAAGAGGTGATTCAAGATTTGGAAGAGCTTCAACTGCCAGTCATCCGGGAAACAGATGAATACATTGTGTATGAGGTTTTTGAACCACACTTCTAACCTGCCTTGACGACTAAAGTGGTCGGGTTTCCAGGTTGTCCCAGGTGTGCTGCGCCTGGGGGTTGCGGCGTGGTCGCTCTTTGCGCTGGTGGGACTTGGCACTACACTGACGCTTGCCTTTTCAACTGAACAGGACTTGCCGGAGCGTCTGGAAACGACCGAGTAACATCTGTTGTTTGCCCAGTGAATTTTAGGTTTGCATGTCATCCGCCCAGGTCGCCGCTGAGACAAGCCAGATGGAGTTCGATACCAGTCCGGCCGCAGAGCGCCGTCTGACGCGCAGCGATACGCTGGTCATCGCCCTGTTCACCGCGCTGTATGTACCTTACGTAGCCCACGCGGCAGTGACTCGGCCTTTCTGGATAGATGAGTTGTTCACCTTCTATGTCGTCACGATGCCCGACTGGAACGGAGTCATGGACCTTTTGTGGCGTGGTGCTGACCAAAACCCACCGCTTTTCCACGCAGTGACACGCCTGATTGTACTGGCATTCGGTGAAAGCGAATGGGCTTTTCGCCTGCCGGCGATGGTCGGGTACTGGGTTCTCTGCGTGACGCTCCACCTCTGGGTACGCCTGCTGGGTGGCGGACAGACGGCAGCCCTGGTGGCGATGACGACGCCGGTGTTCACCAACGTGGTGTACTACGCCAGTGAAGCCCGTCCTTACGGCTTGATGCTTGGTTGTTTTGGCGCGGCGCTCGTCAGCTACACCCTGGGCGATATTTTCGCCCAGCAGCCGGATTACAGTCGCCGGGCCTGGCTTGGCTTAGGCGCCAGTTTGTCCTTGGCCATGGCTTTTCATTACCTGGCGCTGATTCCCATCGGATGCCTGTGGCTGATGGAAGCCTGCCGCACCTGGCGTACGCGGCAGTGGCGGTGGGCCGTCTGGGCGGCGCTCTGCGTGCCGTTGGTCGTCCTGGCTTACAACTGGCCCATCTTTGCTGCACAGTCTAAACTTCCTTACTGGAAAACCAAACTTTGCTGGTCTGAGCTGGCCCACTTCTATGGCTGGATGGTGGGCTTCCGGGTCATACCGTCTGAAACAACGGATATGCGTCAGGCTTGGACGCCAAATGCATGGACCTGCTCTGTTTTCCTTACTCTGGTGGGCGGGGCAATGGCTTTGAACTGGCAACAGGGCCGTGCTGTCGAGGGGTCGGCATCGCCCGGCAGCCGGTTTAGGGGTTCAGCATGGGCTATGTTCGGACTGGTGTTAGGTTTTGGGTTACCTGTGGGGTGGATGGTGTTGATGCAGGTAACGGGCAAAACCATGTTTATACCACGCTACCTGCTTCTGGCCGTGGCTGGTCTGGCTATCCTGTTGGCCTTCGGCGTCTGGCATCTGGGAATGTTCCCTGCCAGGATACTCACCGCCGGAATCTGGATACTTCTGACAGTTTCAGCCCTGTGGGTAAGCCTTCAGCCGTGGCAGTTGGTCCGTCCTGACATCGAGGAAATTGCAGACCTCCCTAATCCATCGCAGCCGATTGTCCTTACCCCCCAACACTTCCTCCCCATCAAGCACTACTACCGCAATCAACTCCCGCAGGCAGTTCATGTGTTTGGACTTATGACCTACCCGCAGCCTGAAGACCCAGAACGTGGACTGCGTGCACTCTTGCGAAATCCACGCACTCCACGTTTTGAGAACATAAGAGATTTCCTAAAATTACATAGAAAATTCTACCTGGACTGTCATAAGGTTGATGACGCAGGAATAATTCAGGTACTGGAGACAGAAAAGATGCCGGTTGTCCGGGAAACGGCTGAATACATTGTCTATGAGGTTGGTATTCCGGACTAAGCTCCAGGCCCTGTATGCCTTTTACGCGACTATAGTCCACGCGGCAGTGACTCGGCCTTTCTGGGTGGATGAACTGTTTACGTTCTACATTGTCACCATGCCCGGCTGGGCCAGGATGATGGACCTCATCCAGCGCGGCCCCGACCAAAACCCGCCGCTGTTTTATGCCCTGACGCGCCTGGTCGTCTCGGTTTTGGGCGAAAGTGAAGGGGCCTTCCGCCTGCCGGCGATGACCAGCTACGGGTCTGATGAAAAACCCACCTTACCCAAGGGTATCCTCTGCTTTCACGCCCCTGATCTCCATCTGCGGGCGGTCCCCATCGCGGGAAAGTAACCGGACCGTCGCCTTCATGTTCGGCGTCAGGTGCAACGCCTCCATCAAATCCGTCGAAAGCCGTAGCATTCCACCCCGCCCGCCGGCAATGTAAGCCGTTACACTGCCCAAGACACCGTTGATCTCAAATGTAACGGTAACGCAGGTCGCCGAAGGCAACCCATGAGCTTCCTTGACCGACGGCGGCAACCCGATAAACGTCCGCTGGTGCGGATCAACACAGGCAAAGTTTCTGGCAAGCTGCGCGGCTTCACCCGGCAGAATGGGCGAAACCGGCGCGGTGTACTCAAAAATTGGACTCAGCATCCCAGTGCCCCTTTGTGAAAAACACCAAAGCTACACGCCGGGCAGCCGGTGACCCGCTGGCTTGACGGTCACTTGTCACTCAAACCAGAATTTCCCCACCGGAGTACTCCCGGAATCCTCATGCCAAAAGCATCATTCCAGTATTCAACTCAAGGTCACGCCTATGTCCCAGACCAAGACACCCCGCAACGTCCTTGGCGGCCCGCTCGAAACCTGCTGCACCTCCCCGATGACCGGCTTTTACCGGACGGGCAAGTGCGAAACCGGCCCCGATGACATCGGTACCCACGTCGTCTGCGCCCGGATGACGGCCGAGTTTCTGGCCTTCACCAAATCGCGGGGCAATGACCTGTCAACCCCGGCCCCGTGGTTCCGCTTTCCCGGACTCAAACCCGGCGACCAGTGGTGCCTTTGCGTTTCCCGCTGGAAAGAAGCCCTTGAAGCTGGCGTCGCGCCACCTGTCATCCTCGAAGCCACCCACGAAAAGGCACTTGAAGTCGTTTCGCTCGAAGACCTCAAACGTCATGCTCTGCCGGAGCCGTTCAGCGACGTGGACGAAATTGTCCTGCCGGAAGACGAATAAATCAAACTGCCCAGGCACGACGGAACATCGCGCCCGGGCAGTTGTGTTTCCCAACCTCAGAACGGACTCATCAACAAATCGCCCAGTTCGACATAGACATTTTTGACCTGCGTGTAGTGGCGCAGCGCCTCCGCGCCTCCCTCACGGGCATTGCCGCTTTGCTTGTAGCCGCCAAAGGGCGCGTGCGGGAAAAAGATGTTGTGGTTGTTGATCCATACCTGCCCGGCACGCAGGGCTTTCATCATGCTGAGACCGCGCTTGATGTCGCGCGTCCAGACGGAAGCCGCCAGCCCATAAACCGAATCGTTGGCCTGGGCAATCACCTCGTCTTCATCCTCGAAAGGAATGACCGACGCCACAGGCCCAAAGATTTCCTCCTGCGCAATGCGCATGCGATTGTGCGCGTCGGCAAAGATGGTGGGACGCAGATAGTTGCCGGCTTCCGGCAGCCCGGCCGGATGCGTGCCGCCCGTGATGAGCCGCGCGCCCTCAGCCCGTCCCAACTCGACGTAACCCAGTACCTTCTCGTACTGGCTGCGGGTCACGAGCGGGCCGTTGTTGGTCGCCTCATCGAGCGGTGGACCCACTACGAGCCGGTCAGCTTCCGCGGCAAAGCGCTCCAGAAATTCCTCATACACGGCGCGGTGGACAAAAATCCGCGTGCTCGCCGTACAGGTCTGGCCGGAGTTGTAAAACGTCCCCATCAGCGCGCCCGTCACGGCCAGCTCCATGTCGGCGTCGGCACAGATGATGAACGGCGACTTGCCGCCGAGTTCGAGCAGCACCCGTTTGAGCGTCCCGGCCGCGGCCCGGCTCACCAGCTTGCCGGTTTCCGTCCCACCGGTCAGCGACACCAAATCCACTTCAGGATGTTCAAGCAGGTAAGCCGCCACTTCATGCCCCGGTTCGGTGACGATATTGAGCACCCCATCGGGCAGTCCGGCGGACACACACAACTCGCCCAGTTTCAGCGCCGTGAGCGGCGTTGCCGGCGATGGCTTAAGCACCACACTGTTGCCAGCCGCCAGTGCCGGAGCGATTTTGAACGCCGCCAACACCAGCGGATAGTTGTTGGGCGCAAACCCTACACACACGCCCACCGGCTCCCGCAACGTAAAATCCAATCCCGATGCCGGCACCGGGATGGTTTCGCCGTAGATTTTGTCAGCCCAGCCGGCAAAGTGCCGGAACGTGTCCACCACCACCGGGATTTCAAAGGCGCGGGCATAGCCAACCGGCTTGCCCTGATCCATAGCTTCAAGCTGCGCCAGAACATCGAGATTGGCTTCGATGAGGTCAGCCAGCCGGTTCAGAATCTTCGCCCGCATCGAGCCGTCGGCATTGCGCCAGGTGCCCAGTTCAAAGGCTGCACGCGCCGCCTGTACCGCCCGCTCGGCGTCGGCGACTGAAGCATGGGGAACGGCCGCCAGCGGCGTCCCATCGGCCGGCGAAACCGTGTGAAAAACACGCCCGTTTTCAGCCCCAACGAGCTGTCCGTCAATGAGCATCTGGTAGGTCGGCAGGTCCCCGGTCGCCGGGGTATCGGGTGCGGTGTGTGGAGCAGACATGGAGGTTGGTACGTCCTTTCGCCAGGGTGAACACTGGGGCTTACGTTAGGCACACCTTCGTTCCAAAACAAGGGCCAGCGCCCTGTCTGTTTCCTTGTCAGGGCACCCGTTGGGTCATCCCCACGGCATTGCCGCTTTCGCTGGTCCGGAAACATGTTCCGCGCAACACCGGACGCCGGAAACCTGCGAGGCTCAGCAACGGAAGCCGTCATTGTTGCTGACTGTCAGATGTGATACCAACGGCAACCTTGAAAACGCCAAGTGCAAGGACAATCACCGGCACCACCGGAGTTTTCCCAAGTCGCCTACGCCGAGACCCAAACATCATGCGCTTCCCCCTCCAGTTCACGCTTGCACAAGCGCGCCACCGCGCCAGAATGGAACGCCTTGGTCGGAAACGTTACCCGACCGTGCTCATGCTTGAACCGCTCTACACCTGCAACCTTGCCTGCCTGGGCTGCTCAACCGAGCGTTACACCGGCAAACTCTCCGACCGGTTGCCACCGGAAAAATGCTTTGCCGCCGTGGACGCCTGTGGCGCGCCTATTGTCAACATCTGTGGCGGCGAGCCATGCCTGTACCCGGAACTCAAAGAACTGCTCGAAGGGCTGTTTGCCCGCGACAAGCACGTGATCTTCTGCACCAATGCGCTCAAGCTCGAAGAAAAACTCTTCGGCGTCGTGCCGCCCACCCACCGGCTGCTGCTGATGATTCATCTCGATGGCATGCGCGAAACCCACGATTACGTCACCAACCGCGCCGGGGTGTTTGACAAGGCCATTGATGCCATCCGAAAAGCCAAAAAACTCGGCTACAACGTCTATCTGAACACAACGGTCTTCCGCGAAACCAGGATCGAGGAAGTCGAGCAGCTTTGCCAACTCGTGGATGAACTCGGCGCGAACGGGATTTTGATTTCTCCGGGCTACGAGTACCAGAGCGTCAAAAACGACATTTTTCTCAACCGCGAACAGACGCACGAAAAATTCCGGGCCATCCGCGCCTTTGCGAAGAAATACAGGATCAACGCCACGCCCAAGTTTCTGGACTTCGCTGCCGGCCTCATTGAGCTTCCCTGCGCGCCGTGGTCCACGGTCAACTACACGCCGAAGGGCTGGAAAGCGCCCTGCTACCTCATCGAGGGCGAAGGCTATTTTCAGGACTTTGAGACCTTCTGGAACACGGTTGACTGGAACTACTGGGAAAGCCGCCAGGACCCGCGCTGTGTCAACTGCAAGATGCACAGCGGCTCGGAACACAGCGCCGTCGAAGAAGCCATGAAAACCCTGCGCGGCAAGCTGCAACTCGCCGCCTGGTCGCTAGGGATGGGCGTATGAACACGGCGCAGGACGGGCAAGCACCAGGCCGCCAGTCACGGCTGAAAAGCAGCCTCAGTCAAACCGACATCAAGCCGCAGATCACGCCATTCGGTCAGACTGACCCGTTGGCCGTCCACGGTTTCGAGCAACTCGATGGGCAGGTTGACCTGGGCATCCACCACGTAAAGACGCACCCGATTGCCCTGCGCCAGCCGCAGCAGGTAGGCGTCGCCCCGGAGCGTCACAGCGGCTTCCGCGCCAGCCTGCAACATCTGCTCGATCTCTTCGATCAGGCTGCCAAAGTCACTGCGGGCAAAATCGCGCAACTCCTCTCGTACCAGGAAGGTTGGAATGGGAAAGCCATTTTTGCGCAGGCTGGTTTTGCCGTCCCGGCCCAGGACGACAACCGCTCCCTTCGACCGGCCGACACGTCCCACCAGCTTAATGAAATGCGGCTTCTTGAACGCATAGTCGCTTTCGGAAAATTCATCGGGCCGTCTGAAGTTCCGCTCAATCAGACGACAGGTGTAGTCCTGCACGCGCTCAAACGCGGCCCGCATGCGTTCGACCAGTTCCGAGGGGGCCAGATCATCCGCCCCGGCCGGGCCGGGCAGCCCGATCAGCAGCAACCCCAGCACGACGGCGACCAAGTTGCGACGAAATACCGGTCCGCTCATGAAACCCGCCGCCCTCCTTCGGGCCGGGGAACCAACCGTCTGGCAACGGACAGCCTTGAAATCAACCTCCGGGCGGAGGCAGTGCGCCCTCCCCACGGGATCACGGAGAACATAAACACACTATGCCGATGAAAACCTTGCTGCTCAATCCACCTTCCTTCGAAGGCTTTGATGGCGGAGCCAGTTCGCGCTGGCCGGCGACGCGCGAAATTGCGTCCTACTGGTATCCGGTGTGGCTGGCCTACCCGGCCGGCATGATTCCCGGCGCGCGGCTGCTCGATGCCCCACCTCATGGCATCAGCCTCCAGGAAACCCTGAAGATTGCTCAGGATTACGAATTCATCGTGCTGTTTACGAGCGCACCCGGACTGCATAACGACCTCAAACTGGCGCGGATGCTCAAGGAGCAGAACCCGCACGTCAAGATTGCTTTCGTCGGCCCACACGTGACCGTCCGGGCGGAAGAGACGCTGCGGCTGGCCGACGGGGCGATTGATTTCGTCACCCGCAAGGAATTTGACTACAGCGTGACGGAGTTTGCCATGGGCAAGCCGCTTGCCGACATTGAAGGCATTGCCTACCTTGACGCCAACGGACGCTTTATCTGCACCCCCGACCGGCCGCCCATCCACGACCTCGACGCCCTGCCCTGGGCAACCGAAGTCTATGCCCGCGACCTGGATTACACAAAATACAACGTGCCGTTTCTGCTGCACCCCTACGTGGCGTTTTACTCCACCCGTGGCTGCCCGGCCCTCTGTACCTTCTGCATGTGGCCGCAGACGATTTCCGGGCACCCCTGGCGCAAGCGGTCAGCCCAAGACGTAGCGAATGAATTTGCCCACGCCTGGGAACTGTTCCCCAAACTGAAGGAAATCTTCTTCGACGACGACACATTTTCCTACCAGCCTTCACGTACCATTGAAGTCTGCGAAAAACTCAAGCCGCTCAAAAAAACCTGGTCCTGCACGGCGCGCGTCACCACAACCTACGACGCCCTGAAAGCGATGAAGGAAGCCGGTTGCCGCCTGCTGATTGTCGGGTTTGAGTCCGGCGACGACCAAATCCTGAAAAACATCAAGAAAGGCGCAACGACCGACATGGCGCGGCAGTTTATGAAGCACTGCAAAAAGCTCGGTCTGGTCGTTCACGGCGATTTCATCCTGGGTCTGCCCGGCGAGACGCCCCAGACCATCGAGAAAACCATCCGCTTCGCCAAGGAACTCGACTGCGAGACCATCCAGGTTTCGATTGCCCACGCCTACCCGGGGACGGAACTCTACGACTATCTCGTGGAGCAGGGCTGGCTGACGGAAGGGGCGATGACGGACGAAGAAGGCCATCAGCTTCCGCACATCGAATATCCCGGACTGACCAAGGGCCAGATTATGAAGGCCGTCGAAGACTTCTATGACGGCTACTACTTCCGGCCCAGAATCATCGCCCGGATTGTCGGGAAAGCCATCTTTGACGGGCAGGAACGGAAACGCCTCTACAGGGAAGCGCGTGATTTTCTGCGGCTGCGCTCCAAGCGGCAGGCGTATTACCGCAGCCAGGTGGAAACGGCCGGGACTCACAAGGGGGTGTAGCACCGCCACTTCCGGTACGCGCTTCCTGTGCCGGGCACTTTGCGGGCGATGTCCATCAAGCTCATCATCAATGCCGACGACTTCGGGGTTTCCTCCACGGTCAACCAGGCCGTGGTCACGGCCCATGACGAAGGCATCCTGACGAGTTGCAGTCTCATGGTCGGGGGCGATGCCTGCGACGAGGCCGTGGCGCTGGCCAAAGCCCGTCCCCGCCTGAGCGTCGGACTGCACCTGACGCTGGTGTGCGGCAAATCCGTCCTGCCCCCCACGGAAATTCCACACCTCGTTGACGGCCAGCGGCAGTTTGCTTCCAATCCGGTCGTTGCCGGAGTACGGTACTTTTTCGATCCACGCTGCCGGGCGGAGTTGCGCCGGGAAATCCGCGCCCAATTCGAGCGTTTTCTGGCCACGGGGTTGCCCTGCTCCCATGTGGACGGCCACCTGCACTTTCACCTGCATCCGGCGGTTTTTCCCGTTGTTGCCGCCTGTGCGGCCGCGTTTGGCATCCGGTTTGTCCGCCTGCCACGGGAGCGGCTCTGGCGCAACCTGGCCATCCGGCGGCAGGGGTGGCCCGTCAAGGTCGGACACCGGCTGGTGTTTGGCTGGCTTTCCGCGCTGGCCATCAGACACCTGCGGCGGCACCACCTGCGTGCTGTGGACGAAGTTCACGGACTCTACGAGACCGGGCGCTTCACGGAAGACTACTGGCTGGCGCTGCTCGACCGCCTGAGCGCCGCCCCCCAGGAAGTGTATTGCCACCCGGAGGTCGCATCGCCTATGTTGCCGGCACACAACGCCCAGGGTCCCGCCGAACTGGCGGCGCTGTTGAGTCCGCAGGTCAAAGCCCGCCTCCGGCAACGGCACATCCAGCCTGTGACCTACGCAGACTTGTCATGAAACTCCATCCTTTTGTGGCGGCTTCGGTCATCGTCAATTCGCTGGGCAATGTTCTGCTGACGCTGGCGATGAAGCGTCTGGCCCCAACCCTCGAAGCCCACCTGGCAGCCTATGACGTGGGTGCCGTGCTTCTGACCCTCGCCACCGACGTGACCTTTCTGGGCGGACTGGCTCTGCTCATCGCGTTCTTCATCCTGTTTTTGACGCTGCTCTCCAAGCTCGATCTGAGTTATGTCCTGCCGGTCACGTCGCTGGGCTACGTCATTACGGCGCTGCTGGGTGCGCTGCTGCTCGGAGAAACCGTCTCGGCGCTGCGCTGGACAGGCATTGTTGCCATTGCCACCGGGGTGTATCTGGTGACGCGCAGCGCCGAAGCCGACCGGCAGACATCACATCTGGAGGCAGCGTCATGACGGCCTCGGTCTCTGTTGTCATTGCCCTGATTGCCGGCATCGTCGTGTTCGGCACAGTGGGCGATCTCATCCTGAGCCGGACTATGAAGCAGGTCGGCAAGGACGAGCTTCGTACCTGGCGTGATGCCCTGCGGCTTGCCGGACGTACGCTCGGCGCACCGGGGTTTTACCTTGGTGTGGCCTGTATGGCCGGCGCGTTTGCTTCGCTTCTGGCGGCCCTTTCCGTTGCACCGGTGAGCCTGGTGGAGCCGGCAACGGCGCTGAGCTTTGTCCTCAATACCTTGGGCGCTCAGTTCCTTCTCAAGGAACGGGTCAGCCCCACCCGCTGGATCGGGACGCTGCTCGTCACCGGCGGCGCTTACCTGTTGTTTTTCTGAACCCTCACTGCATCGCCATGGTGGCTGACGGTCTTCTCATTTCATCCCCTGCCACGGAGACTGGAGACTAGTCCCATGCATGCCGCTCCCTGGTTGTTTGCCGGTCTGGCGTTACTCGTGGTGGCATCGAGCGCTTACCAGTTCGTCGTTCTGCTGGGCACGCTCTGGTTCCGGCGTCTCCGCTTCCGGGAACAGCGCAGCCTCACCAGCTTCACCCCTCCGGTCAGCGTCCTCAAGCCCATCCGTGGCGCCGATGACGACCTCGAAGCCTGCCTGGAAACCTTTTTCCGCCAGGATTACCCGCACTATGAGATTGTCTTTGCCCTCCACGACCCGGAAGACGCCGCTGTTGCCGTCATCGAGCGCCTGCGCCAAACCTATCCTGGTGTGCGTACCACCTGCGTTTTTCAGCCGCCGCCGCTGGGCATCAACCCCAAAGTCGCCAACCTGGCCCATGCCTTCAATGCAGCACAGTACGAAACCGTCGTGCTGAGCGACGCCGACATTCGTGTTCCGCCTAACTACCTGCGCACCGTCGTCCGCCCGTTGCAACATCCACAGGTGGGGGTCGTGACCTGTCCCTACCGGGGAACGGCAAACGGCGGACTGACCGCCCATCTTGAATGTCTGGGCATCAGCACGGACTTCATAGCCGGGGTGCTGGCAGCCTGCCTGACTGAAGGGATGAGCTTTGCCCTTGGCGCCACGATTGCCACCCGCAAGGCGGTCATCGCGGATTTTGGCGGGCTGTCCCGCCTGGCCGACCATCTGGGCGATGACTACCTGCTCGGACATCTCGCCCACCGGGCTGGCTACGAAGTGTGTCTGTCTTCCTGTGTCGTGGAAACGGTTGTGCCACGCATGACCTGGCGCGACTTTCTCAGTCATCAACTGCGCTGGGCACGCACCATTCGGACGGCCCGCCCCGGCGGTTACACCGGAATGTTCATTACGCATACCTTCTGGCTAGGGGCGCTGCTCGTCGCGGCATTCCCCGCCGTCCCGCTTGCCTGGCACCTCTTTCTGGTTGCCCTGACCCTGCGGTTTCTGGCGGCGTGGCAGATGGCAAACATTCTGGGAGACCGCGAGACAATCCGCCGCCTTGGCTGGCTTCCGCTGCGGGACCTTCTCCAGATGGCCATCTGGATGGGCGGCTTTGGCGGGCGAACCGTCACCTGGCGCGGGCAGATGTACCGTCTGACTGGCGACGGACGGCTGCTTCCCTATCCCCTGCCGGAGCGTCACTAGCCAGCCATCCCCCATCCAACTTCCGGGAACAGCGCCACGGCTTGCTTTTCAGGTTGTAATCTCAAAGCGTTTTGGTATGTTTGCGGACACTTTCGGGCCACTTCACCTGCGCGATAGCCGCCACATACACAACGGACCCGACGGATACACACCTTGCAGACGGGTTCCTCTTTGGCTTCCACAAGGAGATGTCCATGCGTTGCCTGCGTTCACTTCCACACCTGATTTTGGGGTTGCTCATTACAGGTATTCCACTGCTTTCGGCCTGCGGTTCACGGAACATCTCCGGCAGTAACGCTGTTCTGACCCCGCCTCCCCAAACTCAGGCGCTCAACAAGCCGTTGTGCCCAAACCCAAACGAACGCGCCCTGTCCGTCAGTGATGTCACCCAGATCATCACCCAGGCTGTCACCCGTGCTGCCGCCCTGAACCTGCGCGCCACCATTGCCGTGACTGACCGGGAAGCCAATGTCCTGGCGGTGTTCCGCATGACCGGTGCCAATCCCAACACGTTCATTTCGGGCGGTCCACTGGGTGGACGGCCGATCCCCAGCGAACTGGCGGCCATTTCCAAAGCCGGCACCTGCTCGTTCTTTGCTACAACCGGCAATGCGTTCACCCCACGGACGGCGAGCTTTATTGTCCAGGAGCACTTTCCGCCGGGAGTGTCCTTTACGCGGGGCGGGCCGCTGTTTGGCGTCCAGTTTTCGAGTCTGCTCTTCAGTGACATCAACCCCCGGCTGCCGCTGGGGCTGTCGGCCGATGCCGGCGGCGTGCCGCTTTACATCGGCGACTCACCGGTAGGCGGCATCGGAGTGGAACTTGACGGCAACTATAGCCTCGACCCTGACCCGACCGACAATGACCAGTCGCCGGAGGAAATCATCGCCGTCGCTGGCTCACGGGGTTTTGAAGCGCCAGCCGGTATCCGGGGCAATCAGATTCTGGTGGATGGTGTCGCCCTGCGGTTCGTCAATGCCCCACCGCCTGTCGCCGAACCACTGGTCAACCTCGCCACCCAGGGAAGTTTCATGGTCATTCCGGCCTTTGGCACTCAGGCCACTCCCAGAGCCGGCGTGCCGTTCCTGGGCCCCGGCAGCCAGTTTATCTGCGGCACACTCGGTGGGCGGCCGGTACGTATCTTTACGCCGCTGGCCAACATCACGCCCAGCGCCCAGCTTTCGGTGGCCGAAGTGGAGCGAATACTGTCCCAAGCCATCCAGCAGGCGTACGCCACCCGCGCCGGGATTCGCCTTCCCCTCAACAACTTTGCCGAAGTCAACGTGGCCGTCGTGGATGCCAACGGCAACCTGCTCGGACTGCGTGGGACCCCCGACGCCCCGGTTTTCGGATTGGATGTCTGTGTGCAGAAGGCCCGCTCGGCTGCCTTTATGAGCAATCCCAATGCCGGTGCCATTCTCACCGCGGCCGGGCTGGGCAGCTACGTCAGTCGCGCCGCAGCCGATGGCATTCAGCTCAACGGCGCAATTGCCTTCAGTTGCCGGGGTCTGGGCGATATTCATCGTCCGTTTTTCCCGGATGGGATTGACTGCACCGGCTCCGGGCCATGTGTGCCCAATGCGCCGGGGCCGTTCTCCACCGGAAGCCGGCTGTTTACCAGTACCAACGTGTGGAGTCCGTTCAATACGGGCCTCCAGCTTGATCTTATTGCCGGTACGCTGGCCGATATTCTTACCAATTATTCCAACCCCGGCAGCGTACCGGTCATCCGGCGCCCACCGGCAAATATCCGCAACGGACTTCAGATTTTTGCCGGTGGGGTGCCGCTCTACAAAAACGGCGTCCTGGTTGGGGCCATCGGTATCAGCGGCGATGGGATTGACCAGGATGACATCATTGCCTCGTTCGGCTCGGCCGGCTTTGAATCTCCGGCCAACATACGGAGTGACCAGGTGTTCGTCCGTGGCGTCCGCCTGGCGTTCGTCAAATTCCCGCCCAATCCCAATCTGTGAAGGCTGGCGGCGAGCGAACCCAGGCGGGCCGGCAAAGCAAGGTGAACAAGGTAAGGTGGGACGTGGTCAGGACAACACACTTCAAACTGGTCATCCTGTGGCTTGCTCTCATAGGGAGTGGCTGGTTCAGCCTGGCCCAGTCACCAGGCAAGCTGTCGCCGGCCCAGGCACCTGCCGGGTCGGCGACGGGCACTTCCGCGCCAGCGCCGACCGGGACGATTTACCCTCCCGCGCCGGAAGACAACCTACCGGAAGGGGCGTTCCGGCATGACCAGCACCCGACGGGCGACGTGGCCATCGTGGACAAGGAACTCATCCGCTTCAACGGCGGCAAGCCCACCATTCAGCTTGACTGCAACTACTGCCACCTCGTGCGGCCGGAAGAAGTCCGCGCCGACGGATTTGGGCAATACCCGCTTGAAACGCCGGCCTACCTGCAGAAGTACGCCGGACGGCAGGCCCCGGTCAAACACTCCGCCTGTACTGCCTGCCACAGTTTTATGGTGACGCCTGGCAACCGCGCGCGTATGGCCAAACTCCAGGTGATGTGCGCGGTCTGTCATAACGGGCCTCCGGTTGGTCAGACGGCCAAAGACATCCACCCGTTCCCCAATCCGGCGCGGCAAACCCAGTTCGGGGCACTGTACTCCCACGCCATTTCGGCCCATGCCAAGGAAAGCTGTGAAAGCTGCCATCAGGTGCAGGCCACACCGCTGATGCCAACCGGTACACCGGAAGCGGCGCGGCGCAACATCTATGTGTCGCGCCCCGAACACCGCGAATGTTTCGTGTGTCACATCGAGAACGCCAAGACACTTACCGGCCGGGATGCCGCCGAGCCGTATGCAACCAACTGTGCCGGGTGCCATCCACTGGAGCGCCAGCCCGACCGCCGTCTGCTCCGTGCGCCGCGCTATACGGCTATCACGTCAGAGTTTCAGCACGGCAGCCACCATGCCGTGTTCAACCGGCAGTGGAATCCCGGCAAACCGTTTGAGACCATCGAGTTTCTCAACAAACTCGGCAAGGCGACGCCCCTGGCGGCCATGACGCACCCCGACGCCGCCAGCCGGCAAACGGCTCTTTCCTGCCGGAGTTGCCACGGCAATCTGCTGACGCTCACGAAGGAACTCCGGGACGCCCGTCCGAAACGCGGCAAAAAAAGCAAGGAAGAGTTTGCCAAAGAAAAACTCGAATGGGACTGGCTGGTGCAGACCACCTTCCGGCGCAACCCGACCTATCCGGCCAACCAGTCCTGCGCCGGTTGCCATGGCTTCGAGCGCATCGAGAAAATCAACGACAAGGACACCAAGGAACGGGTGCAGCGCCTGGCTCCCCTGCCCGGCTTTGCGCCGGCACAGCACAACTTCATTGCGGTGTTCAACTTGGGAAGCTGCGATAGCTGCCATCCGTCAACCGTGAGCAAGACCAAACCGGAAAGCCACAAGCTGCGCCGTCCGGCAGCGTCAGAAAGCAAGTAAGCTGGCGCCTGTCACCCACGGGAGACGCCTGCACTCCGCCTGTATCCCATGCCAGAAACATCCGATGTCTCACCACCAACTGCGACACCACCTGCGCTGCCACGGGAGATCAGCCGGGCGCGCCGGGCGGCCTTTCTGGCGCTGATGCGCGTCGAGACCGATGAAGCCTGGTCCAATGAAGCCCTTGATGCGGCCTTCGCCCGGCTGTCCCCTTACGGCGACCCGGAACAACTGGCCGCCGACCGCCGCCTGGCGACAGACATCGTGCTGGGCACGCTGCGCTGGCGCGGCAAGCTTGACGCCGAGCTAAGGAAACACACTGGACGGGAACTGAACACCCTCGATCCGGCCGTACGAACCGCCCTGCGCATGGGGCTGTACCAAATCACCTTCCTGACGCGCACGCCGCCCTTTGCGGTCGTCCACGACGCGGTGGAACTCGTCAAACAGTCGTCCGAAAGCAGCCATGCGGCCGGGTTTGTCAACGCCATCCTGCGTGAAATCCTGCGGCAGCGCGGTCTGGACGAGAACAAGCTGGCTCCGGTCCGAAGGATTCTGAAAAAACCGCCGCCGCCGCCGGTTCCGGCCAAACGGACCCGCCGCAAGGCGCCGCCTCCGCCGCCACCGGACCGTCCTGCACCGGCCACCATCACCGACCGGGAAGCCGAGCTGTCCCATCCGGCCTGGCTGCTGAGCCACTGGGCGCGCGCCTTGGGAGAGACCCGCGCCACCTGCATTGCGGCCACCAACAACCTGCCAGCGCCGACCTTTATCTGGCTCAATCCGCTCCGCCAGGACCCGCCAGTCACCTGGCAGGAACTGACCGCTGCCGGGTTCACACTCCAACCTTTCGCCGGGCTGCCGGAAACCTGTATGGTCGAAGGCGACCTCTCTGCTCTGGGTCCCTTTCTGACAAGCGGCAAGATTTACGTGCAGGACGCCGGCTCGCAGCAGGTCGCCCGCTGGCTGGGCGTCCAGCCGGGACAGCGGGTGCTCGATATGTGCGCCGCGCCGGGCGGCAAAACGGCCCAGCTTGCAGCCCTGATGCAGAACGAAGGCACGATTACGGCGCTGGATGTCCATCCGCACCGGGTCGCCGCCATGGAGCAGAACCTGGCCCGGCTGGGCGTCCGCATCGCCCGGTGCTACGTCGCCGACGCCACCTCGACGCATCTGATCTCCCCGGCCGACCACCGCCGCTCCCGCAAAAAACTGCCCTTTTCACTCTTCCCGGATTCCTTCGATGCCGTGCTGCTCGATGCCCCCTGTTCCGGCACCGGGACGCTGCGCCGCCACCCGGAAATCAAGTGGCGGCTGACGCCGCGCAAACTGTCCGAGCTGGCCGGGATTCAAACCCGGCTGCTCTGGAACGCTGCCCAGGCCGTCAAGCCCGGCGGCTTTCTGCTCTACGCGGTCTGCTCCCTTGAAGCCCGCGAAGGGGAAGAGGTCATACGGATTTTTCTCAAACACCACCGCAACTTTGAGGTTGTCCCCCCACCTGATGCCGGTGACGCGCTGACCAGCGAAGGCTTCCTGCGGCTGTGGCCCGACCAGGACGGGACGGATGGCTTTTTCGCGGCGCGGCTGCGTCGCCACGGCCCGGACTAAGGCAGACGCCTGAGAAGCCACCCGGAGAAGCTTCTGGAGAGGAACCCACCCGCCGTGAAAATCGGTATCACGTGCTATTCGTCCTATGGCGGAAGCGGCATTGTCGCTTCCGAACTCGGTCTCGAACTGGCCGCCCGCGGCCACGAGGTGCATTTCATCTGCGCCACGCTGCCCCTGCGCCTCAGCCGCATGCCGGACCACATGCACTTCCACGAGGTCGAAGCCACCAACTATGCCCTGTTTGACACCGCGCCTTACGCCCTGGCTCTGGCGGTACGCATGGCCGAAGTGGCGCTCGAATACGAACTCGACCTGCTGCACGTCCACTACGCCATTCCACATTCGGTCAGTGCCTTCCTGGCGCGGGAAATGCTCAAGGACACCCGCCCGGTGCCCTTCATCACCACGCTTCACGGCACGGACATCACGCTGGTGGGAACCGACCGCTCCTACCTGCCCATCACGCGCTTTGCCATCCGGCAAAGCGACGGGGTGACCTCCGTTTCGGAGTACCTGCGCGCCGAGACCTGCCGCGAATTCGACATCTGTACCGACACGCCCATCGAGGTCATTCCCAACTTCATCAACAGCCAGGTTTACCGGCGGCGGGAAAATCCGGCGCTCCGCGCCACCTTTGCCAAACCCGACGAACCCATCCTGGTTCACGTCTCCAACTTCCGCGCCGTCAAACGTACAACCGACTGCATTCGTATTGCTGCGCGGCTCAGCCGCCACCTCCCCGTACAGTTGATCATGGTCGGCGACGGCCCGGAGCGCGCCCAGGCGCAGTGGCTCGCCCGGCAGAAAGGCATTGCCAACCGGGTTCACTTCGTCGGCAAGCAGCCGGACATTCCCGCCTACCTGTCGCTGGCCGATGTACTGCTCCTGCCTTCCGAGTCGGAATCCTTCGGGCTGGCGGCGCTCGAAGCCATGGCCTGTGAAGTGCCGGTGATTGCGAGTTGCACAGGGGGGTTGCCGGAACTTGTCACGCCCGGCGAAACCGGCTTTCTGGCCGAAGTCGGCGACATCCAGGCCATGGCCGACCACGCGCAGCGGCTGCTGACCGACGCCGACCTGCACCACCGCATGCGTCAGGCCTGCCGGCGTGTTGCCGTGGAAAACTTCAACGCCAACGACATCGTGACCCGCTACGAAGCCTACTACCGGCGGGTCATCGAGCAGTTCCGCGCCCGGCGTGGCTGAACCGGCACCGCCCGGCGCATCCGCCCGCCACCGCCAGGTTCCAGGCACAGGTCCCGGGCAGCGGCCCCGTTTTGTGAAAAAACATGCGAAAAGGGCTTGGAATGTTCGGAAAAACACGCTAGATTAGCGGCACTTCGTACGGCAGCACACGAAGCCCGAGGCTTCGGCGGTAGTGCGAGCCACCTCCCCGGTTCATCTGCCGCGGCTGTCCAGCGTACGAAACCAGACGCTTGATAACGACGTTTCGAGTATCCTTCCCGTTGCTGTCCCCCCACCTACTGTTGCGTCCAGGCACCTGCGGGATGAGGCGACTCGATGGCTACCCTGAACAACAGTGACGACGTCCCAGATCGGAAAGCTGTGTCCTGCCTCCCCATCGCGCCCGTCCCCTGCCGGATGGACGGGCAGTGCTCTGGCTAGCACCTGGTTTTCAGCCGGGCGGGGAGTGGCGCGCAACAGAGGGGTTTGATTATGGCTCAACATTTCCATCGCAGTATGAACACGGTTGCGAAGGTGTCCATTTTCGGGGCCGTGTTCATCATCGGGTTCAGTGCGTGGCTGCTGCTTGAAATCAACCGCTCGTCGAACGTCACCAACGTGGGGATTGCCCTGCCCCAGCCGGTGCAGTTCAGCCACCAGCACCACGTCGCCGGGCTTGGGATCGAGTGCCGCTACTGCCACACCTCGGTCGAACACTCGTCCTTTGCCAACGTGCCCCCGATTTCGACCTGCATGAACTGCCACCAGCAAATCTGGTTTGGGGCGCCGATGCTTGAACCCGTCCGTGCCAGTTGGAAATCCGGGCAGGCCCTGGAGTGGAACCGCGTCCATAACCTCGGCGATTACGTCTATTTCAACCATGGCGTCCATGTGCAGAAAGGCATCGGGTGTGTGTCCTGCCATGGGCGGGTGGACCAAATGCAACTCATCTACAAGGACCAACCCCACACGATGGAATGGTGCCTGAACTGCCACCGGAATCCGGCACAGCACATCCGGCCGCGCGACCAGGTCTTCAATATGACGTGGAAGCCAGAGGACATTGGCGAAACGCAAGCCAGTTTGGGAGCGCGTCTCGTCAAGGAATACAACATCGAACCGGCTCGGAAGCTCACGAGTTGCTCGACCTGTCACCACTGAACCACTGAAGCGCGACGCCATGACCGATCATTCTGTACCTTCCTCCGTCCCTTCCCCGCCGAACGCCCGCCAGCCGGAACCGGCTCACTGGCGCGGCATCGAACGGCTGCTCGCCGACCCGGAAGCGCAGGCGGCGCTCGCCGAGGCCTTTCCGCGCCAGGCGTCACTGCTCGGCGATGCCCTTGACCGGCGGCACTTCCTCAAAATCATGGGCGCCTCCTTCGGGCTGGCCGGACTCACCGCCTGCAGTGCCTACCCGGACGACGGCAAAATCGTGCCCTACGTCAAAGCGCCGGAGGAGATTGTTCCGGGCAAGCCGCTGTTCTACGCCTCGACCTTCAGCATGGGCGGGCAGGTGACGGGCGTACTCGTCGAAAGCCACATGGGCCGCCCGACCAAAATCGAAGGCAACCCCGATCACCCGGCCAGCCTGGGGGCGACGGATGCCTTCACCCAGGCGGCCATCCTGACCCTCTACGACCCGGACCGCTCCCAGACCACCCGCTACTATGGCGATGCGCGGCCCTATGACATGTTTCTGCGCGACCTGCGCAAGATGCTTGACCAGCACCGGGCTGACCAGGGCGCCGGACTGCGGATTCTGACGGAAACCGTCACCTCACCGACGCTTGGCTTCCAGCTTCAGCGCATTCTGGCTGCCTTTCCAAAAGCGAAATGGGTGCAGTACGAGCCATGCGGCCGCGACCAGGTGCGCGCCGGGGCCAGGCTGGCCTTTGGACGCGCTGTGGCGACGCAGTACCGCTTCGAGGCCGCCGATGTGGTGGCGGCCTTCGATGCCGACTTCCTGGCGGCCGGCCCCGGCCACGTGCGCTATGCCCAGGATTTCAGCCGCCGGCGTCGCGCCCGCTTCGGCCAGGACACGACCAAACAGATGTCGCGGCTGTACATGGTGGAGTGCACGCTCACGTCCACCGGGACCGTGGCCGACCACCGGATTGCGGTGCGCCCCAGTGAACTCATCGAAATTGCCAATGCTGTCGCCGTCGGGCTGGGAATTGACACCGGACGCCCGGCGCAGCCGCCGGCAGCCCATGCGAAGTTCGTCGAAACGCTCGTCAAAGACCTGCAGGCCCACGCTGGCAAGAGCCTGTTTCTCGTCGGGGACTACCAGCCAGCGGCCCTGCACTTCCTCGCCCACGCCATCAACGCCAGGCTGGGCAACGTCGGAAAAACCCTGTTTTACACCGACTCGCCCGAAATCGCGCCGACCGATCAGGAAGCTGAGTTCCGGCAGCTCGTGACAGACATGCATGCCGGCGCGGTCGAAACCCTCATCATCCTGGAAGGCAACCCGGCCTATACGGCGGCGGCGGACGTGGACTTTGCCGGCGGGTTGCAGAAGGTCAAACTGGCCGCCCACCTCAGTCTCTACTTCGACGAAACCTCAGCCCGCTGCCATTGGCACATCCCGGCCTCGCACTTCCTCGAATGCTGGGGTGATGCCCGCGCCCACGACGGCACGGTTTCCGTGCAGCAGCCGCTCATTGCGCCGCTTTACCGGGAAACCAAATCACCGCTGGAACTTCTGGCGGCCTTTCTGGATGAGTTCAACCAGAACAGCGATGAAATCGTCCGCCACTTCTGGCAGCGCAACCTGGCGCAGTTGAAGTCCGGCAAAGCCTTCACGCCGAATGCCACTGGCCCGGTGCGCGTGGGACGCAATGCTGTCGGACTGCAAGACGACTTCGAGAAGCAATGGCGACGCACACTGCATGACGGCTACCTGGACGGCTCGGCCTTTACGCCCATCGAGGTCACACTGACCGGTGTCGCCTCCCAGGTGCTCGCCACGCTTCCCAAACCAGCCGGTGACGGGTTGGAAGTGGTTTTCCGCCCCGACCCGATGATTTACGACGGACGCTTTGCCAACAACGGCTGGTTGCAGGAAACACCGAAACCACGCACGAAACTCACCTGGGACAACGCCGTCATTGTCTCGCCCCGCACCGGAGCCAAACTGGGTGTTGTACGGACGCACGACACCGACCCCTATGCGGTTGTCGAAGTGGAAGTCGGCGGGCGGCGGGTACGCGGCGCGGCACTCATTGTCCCCGGCCACCCGGACGACACGCTGACGCTCCACCTGGGCTACGGGCGGGAGCGCGCTGGCAGTGTCGGCAACGGCGCTGGTTTCAATGCCAATGTCCTGCGGGCAGCAGACCACCTGTGGGCTGCCAGCGGGGCCAAGGTCGCCAAAACCGGCGAAACCGCCCGCCTGGCCTGCACCCAGATGCACTGGGAAATCGAAGCCGCCGGGGCCTTTGAGCGCCGGCAACTCGTCCGGGAAGCCACCCTGACGGAATACCTCTCCGACCCGCAGTTTGCGCGTACCGAGTTCGATGACCCGAAAGCCCGCAAATTGACGCTGTTCGAGCCGCCCGACGACTACACCAAGGGCTATGCCTGGGGCATGGTCGTGGACATGAACGTGTGCACCGGCTGCCAGGCGTGTGTTGTGGCCTGCACGGCTGAAAACAACATCCCCATCGTGGGCAAGGCCGAAGTGCTGCGCGAGCGCGAAATGCACTGGATTCGGATTGACCAGTACTATGCCGGCGACCCGAACGACCCCAACCTCGCCCTGCACCTGCAACCCGTCATGTGCCAGCACTGCGAAATGGCACCGTGCGAGCTGGTCTGTCCGGTGGCCGCAACGACCCACAGCCCGGAAGGCATCAACGAGATGACCTACAACCGCTGCGTTGGGACGAAATACTGCGCCAACAACTGCCCCTACAAGGTGCGCCGGTTCAACTTCCTGCACTACTCCGACTATGACACGCCGGTACTGAAGCTGGGGCGCAACCCGGATGTGACCGTGCGGACGCGCGGCGTGATGGAAAAATGCACCTACTGCATCCAGCGCATCAATGCCGCGCGCATCGAGGCCGAAAAAGAAGACCGGCGCATCCTGGATGGCGAAGTCATCACCGCCTGCCAGGCCGCCTGTCCGACGCAGGCCCTCATCTTCGGTGACATCAACGATCCAGACAGCCAGATTGCCCAGTTGCGCCGGGAGCCGACGAACTACGGGCTGCTGGCCGAACTCAATGTCCGTCCGCGGACTTCCTACCTGGCGAAAGTGCGCAACGTCCATCCCGACCTGACGCCTTCCCGCAAGCAGGCGACCGGTCACGGCGGCGGTCATTCCGGCGGACACCACAGCGGCAACGCCGCGGAACCCCACGGCAGCGGCACGCCGGACAAGCCCACCGGAAGTCACGCGCCCGGTCACTGAGAAAGCACAGGAGCGACCTTGACCTATGTCCGAGTCGAACACGTTTGAACACTCTCAGTCGCCCACGAGTCGCCTGCCCATCATCGGGCCGGGGCATACCTACGCCAGCATCAACGAAAAGATCAGCGCCATCGTCCTGCTGCGGGGAACGACCTTCGGCTGGCTGGTCGGTTTTGGCATTGCCTTCATGATTTTCATGATGATGCTCGGCTCGATCAGCTACCTCCTCTACAAAGGCGTCGGCGTCTGGGGCATCAACAACCGGGTCGGCTGGGGGTTTGACATCATCAACTTTGTCTGGTGGATCGGTATCGGGCACGCCGGAACGCTCATCTCGGCCATCCTGCTGCTGCTGCACCAGAAATGGCGCACCTCGATCAACCGTTTTGCCGAAGCCATGACGCTGTTTGCCGTAGCCTGTGCGGCACTGTTTCCGGTGCTGCACCTGGGGCGGCCGTGGTACGCCTACTTTCTCTTTCCCTATCCGAACACGATGGGGATGTACTTCCCGCAGTTTCGCAGCCCGCTCGAATGGGACGTGTTCGCCGTCTCGACCTATGCCAGCGTGTCGCTCGTGTTCTGGTACGTCGGTCTGATTCCCGACCTGGCCACGATGCGCGACCGGGCGCGGAGCTGGTTTGCCAAAACCGTCTATGGCTTCTTCTCGCTGGGCTGGCGCGGCTCGGCCCGCCACTGGCACCGGTACGAATCCATCTACCTGCTGCTGGCCGGTCTTTCGACGCCGCTGGTGCTGTCGGTACACACCATCGTCAGCTTTGACTTCGCAGTATCCATCATTCCCGGATGGCACGCGACGTTTTTCCCGCCCTACTTCGTCGCCGGCGCCATCTATGCCGGGTTTGCCATGGTGCTCACGCTGGCCATCCCAGTGCGCTGGGTCTATGGGCTGGAAGATTTCATCACCGACAAGCACCTTGAAAACATGGGGCTGATTACACTGGTGACGGGGAACATGGTGGGCTACGCCTACATCATGGAACTGTTCTACGGCTGGTACAGCGCCAACGAGTACGAGCAGTTCATGGTGCACAACCGCGTCTTCGGCCCCTACTGGGCGCTGTATGTGGGGCTTATCGTGTGCAACATCATTGCGCCGCAGTTCCTGTGGTCGAAGCGGATTCGACGCAATGCCTGGTGGCTGTTTGCGATTTCGATGTTCGTCAGCGTCGGCATGTGGCTGGAGCGGTACGTCATCATCGTCGTCAGCCTCCACCGGACCTTCCTGCCCTCCGGCTGGGGAACCTACGCCGGGACATTTTGGGACTGGACGCTGTACATCGGCACGATGGGCTTCTTCCTGACGCTGCTGTTCCTGTTCATCCGCCTGCTGCCGATGATTTCGATGTCTGAAATGCAGATGCTTCTGCCGGGCGCTACGGGCGTGCCGGAGAAAGGAGCGGCGAAATCATGAAGCCAAGCAACCGACCGCGTTACTACGGGGTGTTGGCCGAGTTCGAGTCGCCGGCGGCGCTGGTTGCCGCGGCCCGCGCCACGTATGACGCTGGCTATCGCAAGTATGACGCCTATTCGCCCTTCCCTATCGAGGAACTGGCCGAGGCGATGCACGACCACAAAAACCCCATTTCAAAGATTGTCTTTTTCGCGGGGCTGACCGGGGCGTGTGTCGGATTTGGCATGCAGGCGTACGCCAACCTGGTGCACTACCCGATGAACATTGCCGGCCGGCCGCTCTATGCCTGGCCGATGTTCATCCCCATCACCTTCGAGTGCACGGTGGCGTTCGCAGCATTTACCGGCGTGCTGGCGATGCTGGCGCTCAACGGGCTGCCCCGGCCGCATCATCCGCTGTTCAACGTGCCAAGTTTTTCCCAGGCCACGCAGAGCCGGTTTTTCCTCTGCATTGAGTCGGCCGATCCAAAGTTTGACCTCGATGCCGTCCACCGGTTTCTCGAAGGTCTGAAGCCAATGGAGATTCACGATGTTGAAGACGACTAGTGGCCCTGTGCAGCGCCTCGTCTGGGCCGGCATCGTGGCAACGCTTCTGGCCGGCGGCGCTGGCTGCAAGCAGAAGATGAGCTACCAGCCACGCTATGACCCCCTGGAGCGGAGTGAAACGTTCAACGACCGGGCTTCGGCGCGGCCGCTGGTGGCCGGGACGGTTGCCCGCGGCTTTCTGCGCGATGACCCGGAAGTGTTTCTGGGGCGCAAGGAAAACGGCGACTACGTGACGACCTTTCCCTTCCCCATCACCGAAGAAGTTCTCAGGCGGGGGCAGGAACGGTTCACCATCTACTGCACGATGTGCCACGGGTTTTCGGGTTACGGGAACGGCATGATCGTCCAGCGCGGGTTTTCTCCGCCGCCATCGCTTCACGACCCGGAAACCCGTGAAAAATCAGTGGGTTACTACTTTTCCGTCATCACCAACGGCTATGGCGCCATGCCGGGCCATGCCCATCAGATTCCGGTTTCCGACCGGTGGGCCATCGTGGCGTACGTCCGGGCCCTGCAGTTGAGCCAGAATGCCCGCCTTGAAGACGTACCGGCCGACCAGCGGCAGCAGCTCGACGCCCAGCCGACCCCTCCGGCGGCCTCCAAACCGGCCGCTTCACCTTCGGCCTCACATTCGGGAGGAACGCACTGATGAGCTACGACGCGACGCAAGTGCAGTGGGACGCCCCCGTGCCGGCGGTTGTCAGGCAGCTCCAGATGCCGGCGCTCATCATCGGCATCCTTGGTGCCGTGCTCGCTATTGTGGCGGCAGTTCTTGACTTCCGGCAGTTCCTGCACGCCTACCTTTTTGCCTTCACCTTCTGGAATGGGGTGACGCTGGGGGCGATGGTTCTCCTGATGATTCAGTACCTGACGGGCGGCGGCTGGGGCATTCTGGGGCGGCGCACGATGGAAGCCGCCGTCCGCAACATGTGGCTGATGGCTCTGTTTTTCCTGCCGATTCTTGCCGGGGTGCTCCTCAACAAACTTTACATCTGGACGGACACCGCCCGCGTGGAAGCCGATCACCACCTGCACCAGAAAGCCACCTACCTCAACGTACCGTTTTTCCTGGGGCGTCTGGCGTTTTACTTCACGGTGTGGATCGTCTGGGCGTACTTCCTGAGCCGCTGGTCGCTGGAGCAGGACCAGAGCGGCGACAAGAAACTGGCCCAGAAACTGCGCAACCTGAGCGGCCCGGGGCTGCTGGTGATGGCCATCACCATGACGTTTTCCAACATTGACTGGCTGATGTCGCTCGAACCGTACTGGTTCTCCTCGATGTATCCGCTCATCAATATGGTGGGCAATCTGCTTTCCGCCATCTGCTTCACGGTGGCCCTGGTGGCCCTGATGTCGGATATGCCTCCGTTCAAGGGGCTGATTGCCTCCAAGCACTTCCGCGACTTCGGCAACCTCATGCTGGCATTCACAATGCTGTGGACGTACACCTCGCTGTCCCAGTTTCTCATCACCTACTCCGGCAACCTGCCGGAAGAAACGCCCTGGTATCTGAACCGGCTCAACGGCGGCTGGGGCTATGTGGCAGCCAGCCTGCTGGTCGGCCACTTCATGCTGCCCTTTGCCGTCCTGTTGCAGCGGCAGGTCAAAGACCCCGGCAAACCGCTCATCTACGTCGGGGCCTTCATCATCTTCATGCGGATGGTGGACCTGTTCTGGTGGATCAAGCCGACGTATGACGCCGGACATGGATTCCACGCCGTCGAGCATCTGTCGCACTTCAGCCTGACCTGGATGGACATTGTTACCCCGCTGGCCATCGGCGGCATCTGGGTGTGGTTCTACCTGCGCAACCTGCAACAGCGGCCGCTCATTCCCCGGCACGATCCGAACATGAAGGAGGCGTTTGCCCATGGCGGACACTAAGCCCGACAAATCCAATCACCACGAGTTACCCAACGGCGTCGGTTTTGAGCAAAGCGACGCCAACATCAAGGCGGTGTTCGGCGTCGGCATTGCTGTCCTGGTCTTCACGATCTGCTGCGCTGTGGTCATCAATGTGCTCTACAGCTACCTGGATGAGCGCGGCCACCGCGTTGTCCAGCCAAAGACGGAACGCCCCAAAACGGAGCCACGGGTAATCAACGATCACGAACCGCCGCTTCAGGAATCGCCGGAAGCTGACATGCGGATTTGGCGCGCCAAGGAAGAAGCCCACCTGAAAAGCTATGGCTGGGTCTCGAAGGAAAAAGGCATCGTTCACATCCCCATTGAACGGGCCATGAAGCTGACGCTCGAACGCGGTCTGCCCAGCAGCAACCGGGTTCAGCCGTTCAATGCGCCCACGGGTGTTCATCGTCCGGGCGGAACGGGGATGCCGCTGTTCGACAAGGAAGAAGTACTGCGGCATTCGGGCGATTCCAACTCCGGGCGGCCACTGCCGCGCCCGGCGACGGCGGCGGCTGCAACGCCAACAGCACCGGCAGTGCCGCCCACAACGGCCCCCACGGTCGGGCCACCGGCCGCACCCGGTAAGACAGATGTCTCCCACGGGGGACCCCACTGACGCTACCTGGCCGGGGTGATCGGGTCTGGCCGGAGCTGGGTATGGCGCGGCGGGTTTTTTCAAAGGATTGAGTGGTTTTGTATGAAGAAAGTTTTTGCAACGGTTTGGTTCATCTGGTTGGGACTCGTGCTGGCCACGCCGCCAGCCCTGGCCCAGTACGGCATCGGACAGCAGGTTGAGATGCCCAGCCAGACCGGCATGCCCTCCGGGTCGCCGGAGCTGCTCAAGCAGATTGGCGTCACGCAGAACCTGGGCGCACAGCTTCCTCTCGATGTCCAGTTGCGGGATGAAACCGGCCAGGAGCGCCCCCTGCGCACCTACTTCACCGATAAGCCAGTCATCCTGGCGCCGGTTTATTTCACCTGCCCGATGCTCTGCACCCAGATTATCAACGGCCTCATCAAGGGCCTGCGCGAAGTCCACTACACACCGGGACAGGACTTTGAAGTGGTGATTGTGAGCATTGATCCGCGCGAGACGGCGGAACTGGCGGCTGGCAAGAAGCAGAGCTACCTCAAACGTTACGGCCGTCCCGGCACGGAAGGCGGCTGGCACTTCCTGACCGGACGGGAAGAAGAAGTCTCCCGGCTGGCAGCGGCGCTTGGCTTCCGTTACGCCTGGGATGAAGCCACCCAGCAGTATGCGCACGCCAGTGCCATCATGGTCGCCACCCCCCAGGGCCAGCTCTCACACTACTTCTACGGCGTCGAATACCGCCCCAATGACTTGCGCTTCGCGCTCATTCAGTCCTCACAGGGCAAGATCGGCAGTCCGGTCGAGCAGGTTCTGCTCTACTGCTTCCACTACGACCCCGTGACCGGGCGCTACACGCCCCTGATTCTGACGGCCGTCAAGATTTTCGCAGTTCTGACGGTGCTGCTGCTCGGCAGCCTGATTGGTTATTTCCTGTGGCAGGAACGCAAGGAACGGCAGGCGCTGGCTGCCGGTTCAACCACGGCCAATGCCGGATAGGGATGTTGTCATGATGCCATTGACCATATTGACCACATGCTTCAATTGGACGGCAGCGGCGCTGCGGCTGCCGCTGTTTCCAGAACAGGCATCGGCGAATGCGCCCAACGTGGATGCCCTGTACTTCTTCATGCTCGCGGTCTGCGGCGGCGTCTCGATAGCCATTGTTCTGCTGATTTTCTACTTTGCCGTCAAATACCGCCGGCGGACGCCCGACCAGTTGGCTGAAGAGGCCCATGTCCCTGTCGCACTGGAGTGGGCGTGGATCATCATTCCCTCGCTGTTCTTCATGTCGTTTTTTGGCTGGGGGGCGTTTGTGTACTTCAAGGACGCCAAAGCGCCCGAAGGTGCCCTCGAAATTGCCTGCACGGGCCGCCAGTGGATGTGGAAGTTTCAGCACCCGGACGGACAGCGTGAGATCAACACGCTGCACATCCCGGTCGGGAAACCTGTCAAACTGGTCATGGTGTCGGAAGATGTCATCCACAGTATGTTCGTGCCGGCCTTTCGGATTCACATGGACGTGATTCCCAAGCGGTACACGGAAGTCTGGTTTGAGGCGACCAAGCCGGGGACGTACCACATGTTCTGCTCGCAGTACTGCGGCACGGAACACGCCAACATGATCGGTTCAGTCATCGCCCTCGAACCCCATGAATACCAAACCTGGCTCAACGGCGCGGCGACCGGCTCGCTGGCACTGCGGGGCGAGGCCCTGTTCAACAAACTCGCCTGCAATGGCTGCCATACCGGCGATGCCGAAGCCCGCGGGCCCTACCTGCCCGGACTGTACGGCCGCAATGTCCAGCTCACGACCGGCGAGGTTATTGTCGCGGACGAAAACTACATCCGCGAATCCATCATTAAGCCCGGTGTCAAGATTGCTGCCGGTTACGACAACATCATGCCTGGCTACGATGGGCAACTGACCGAGGAACAAATCATCGAGTTGGTGGCCTACATCAAACACTTGGGCAAGAAGTACGAGCAGTTTGAGCCGGTGGCGCCGCCGACGGCGCCGGCCCCGCGCCCGGCCGGTCAGAATCCCGACCAGACGCTCCCCACCGGCAACGTCAAACCAAGTATGACGCCGGGCACATCACCTCCGGCGACGGTTGCGCCGGCCGGTGCGGCCCCCACGCCCTCCCCGGTGTCAGAAGGAACCCGTCCGAAACCCAACTGATCTGATTCCGCCTGTCGGCAGCCCCTCGGACCGCATCGAGTGACAATCGAGTGACACTATGATTGAAGAAAACGTCTCCCTACCGCGCATTCACTATCTGAACTCCCACTACGGGTGGAAATCGTGGCTCTTCACGACCGACCACAAGCGGATTGGTCTGCTCTACATGGTTTCCATCACGCTGATGTTCTTCCTTGGCGGCTTCTTCGCGCTGCTCATCCGGCTCGAACTGCTGACGCCCCAGGCGGACATGTTCACAGCGGATACGTACAACAAGTTCTTCACGCTGCACGGGGTGATTCTCATTTTCTTCTTCCTCGTGCCCTCGATTCCGGCCACCCTGGGGAATTTCCTTATCCCGCTGATGATTGGCGCCAAGGACGTGGCCTTTCCCAAGCTCAACCTGCTGAGCTGGTACATCTTCGTCATCGGCTCGCTGTTTACCCTGTGGGTGGTGGCCGTGGGCGGGATTGATACGGGGTGGACGTTCTATACGCCGTACAGCACGACCTTCGCCAACACGCATGTCATTGCGGCGACGCTGGGCGTGTTCTTCACCGGGTTTTCCTCGATCCTGACCGGTCTCAACTTCATTGTCACGATTCACAAGATGCGCGCGCCGGGACTGACCTGGTTCCGCCTGCCGCTTTTCATCTGGTCACTGTATGCCACGAGCATCATTCAGGTGCTGGCGACGCCGGTGCTGGGCATCACCATGGTGCTCATTGCCGCCGAACGCTTCGCCAAGGTGGGCATCTTTGACCCGGCGCTGGGCGGCGACCCGGTGCTGTTCCAGCACATGTTCTGGTTCTATTCCCACCCGGCGGTGTACATCATGATCCTGCCAAGCCTGGGTGTGGTCAGTGAACTGATCTCGGCGTTCACGTGGAAGCGGGTGTTTGGCTACAAGTTCGTGGCCGTCTCCTCGCTGATGATCGCCATCTTCAGCTTCATCGTGTGGGGACACCACATGTATGTCTCCAGCATGTCCATCTATGCCGGCATGCTGTTTTCCATTCTCAGCTATCTGGTGGCCGTGCCTTCGGCAGTCAAGGTCTTCAACTGGACGGCTACGCTGTACAAAGGCTCGGTTTCCTACGATACCCCGATGCTGTATGCCCTGGGCTTCATCGGGCTGTTTACGATTGGCGGTTTGACGGGCCTGTTCCTGGCCTCAATGGGTCTTGACCGGCACCTGCACGACACCTACTTCGTCATTGCCCACTTCCACCTCATCATGGTCGGTGGCGCAGTGATGGGCTACTTCGGCGGTCTGCACTACTGGTGGCCCAAGATGTTCGGGCGGATGTACCCTGAATGGTGGGGGCGCCTGAGCGCGCTTATCGTGTTCGTGGGTTTCAACCTGTCGTTCTTTCCGCAGTTCATCATCGGCTACCTGGGGATGCCGCGCCGCTACCACGTCTATGCGCCGGAGTTCCAGGTGCTGAATGTGATGTCCACCGCCGGATCATCCATTCTGGGTGTGGGCTACCTGTTGCCGCTGGTGTACTTCATCTGGTCGCTGCGCTACGGCAAGGTGGCGTCGAATCCCTGGCGCGCCAAGGGACTGGAATGGGAGACGACTTCACCGCCGCCGCCGGAAAACTTCCTCGAGCAGCCCATCGTCACCGAAGAAGCCTACAACTACCCGACACGTCCGGCGCTGCCTGCCAGGCAGACTGGCAAGCTCACTGGTGGACTGAATCCCCCTGCATCCCCCACGGCAACCGCAACTGGAACTGGAAGGGAGGCCGAAGTTGTCTAACGCACACAGCCCTGTCGCTCATCACTTCTACACCATCGAGCAGCAGAAGGAATCGGCCACCATTGGGATGTGGCTGTTTCTGGCGACGGAAATCCTGCTGTTCGGTGCCCTGTTTACGGCGTATGCGGTCTATCGTTACAAGTTTTCCGAGGCCTTCATGGTGGCCAGCTCACGCATGGACTGGAAAATGGGCGGTCTCAACACGCTCTTTCTCATCGTGAGCAGCGTGACCATGGTGTTTGCCGTTTCCTCGGCGGAAAAGGGGCGCCGGGGTGGTCTTCTGGGTTTCCTGGCAGCGACCGGCTTCTTTGGGACGCTGTTTCTCGTCGTCAAGTATTTTGAGTACAAGCACCACTACCTCGACCACGACGTGCCGGGCCTCAACTTCCAGTGGACCGGAGCCCCCGAACTCGCCAACGGGGCGCAGATATTCTTCTTTCTCTACTTCTTTATGACAGGTCTGCACGCCCTGCACATGGTTGTCGGGTTGGGCCTGCTCATCTGGATTTTCATCACGGCTTATCAGGGCAAGTATTCCCCCGAGTACTACAACCCGGTTGAGATGTTCGGGTTGTACTGGCACTTCGTGGACTTGGTCTGGATTTTCCTTTTCCCCCTGCTCTACCTGCTTGGGGCACACCTGCCGCCGGGCGGTGGCGGACATCACTGAAGCGGACATCACTGAATCGGAGGCAACGGCCATGGGACAGGCGACACAACAGCCAGCCACACACCATGCCAACGGGCATAGCCATGCCCATCCCACGATTTCCCCGGCAACCTATCTTCTTGTGCTGGCGGCGCTGGTCATCGGCACGGTGGTTACGGTCTGGACAGCCAGCATGGACCTGGGAGCGTTCAATACGCCGGTGGCGCTGGCGATTGCTATCGGCAAGGCGGCGCTCATCATTCTGTATTTCATGCACATCCGGTACAGCACCTGGCTGACGCGAACCGTCGTCATCGGTTCGTTTTTCTTTCTCATCGTGCTGTTCGGACTGACTTTTGCCGACTATCTCACGCGCGAAAAAACGCATGAGATTCCTTCGCTCTACTCACCTGATCCCATACTGAAACAGCAGTAGGCTGTGTTTCGGGCGTTTTGCCCTCCCGGTTGTTACAGGTCGTCATGCCGAAATCACTTGTACTTGCCTCTCCGACGCCGGTTGTGGCCCTGGGTCTCCGTGACCGGCTGGCCGCTTACTGGGCCCTGACCAAACCCCGGATTACCTTCGAGGTTGTCCTGATTGCCGCCTTTGGTTTTCTGCTGGGCACGCCGGGGCCGGTGGACTGGGCCCGGTTCTGTCACGCCATGCTTGGCATCGGCCTGCTCTCCGGCGGGATTGCGGCGCTCAATCAGTGGATGGAACACCCGGCTGACGGGCAGATGCGGCGCACGGCGACCCGCCCGATTCCCAGTGGAAAGGTGACACCCTTTCAGGCGCTGCTCTTTGGTCTGGTGCTGACCATTGGCGCTGAAGCCTACCTCTGCCCGACGGTCAACCCGCTGACGGCTGTTCTTGGGTTGGCCACCGCCATCGGCTACGTGTGGATTTACACCCCGCTCAAAACGCGCACCTGGCTTTCGACGGCGATTGGTTCCTTTCCCGGTGCCATGCCGCCGCTGGTCGGGTGGGCGGCGGCTGCCGGTTCACTGTCGCTCGAAGCGTGGGTGCTGTTTGCCATCATGTTTTTCTGGCAGTTCCCGCATTTCTACGCCATTGCCTGGATGTACCGTGAAGACTACCGCCGGGCCGGAATCGGGATGCTGCCGGTGATTGAAGCCGATGGCCGTCGTACCATCCGCCAGACGCTCATCACGGGTCTTGTTACCGTTGGGCTGAGTCTTTTGCCCTTCTGGCTGGGGCTTTCGGGCTGGATATACCTGGCTGGGGCGCTCGTGCTCGGCGCGCTTTTCCTTCAGTCCTGCCTGACGCTGGCCCGCACGCGAACGAACCTGGCTGCCAAACGGGTGTTGCGGGCTTCCGTGATGTATCTTCCCATGTTGTTTCTGCTGATGACGCTCAACCGTCTCTAGTCCGCCGAGCGACAGCAGCCAGGCTTCCCCCATCCCAACCTGGGAGTCATCATCCATGCCCATTCAGCTTACGGTAGTGGACGCTTTCACGGACAAACCTTTCCGGGGCAATCCGGCGGCGGTATGTCTGCTCGATGAAGCCCTTGACCGGACGCTCATGCAGTCCATTGCCCTGGAAATGAACCTGTCGGAAACAGCCTTCGTTCTGCCCGACGCCGACGGACGGTGGCAGCTACGGTGGTTCACCCCGGAAGCTGAAGTCCAGCTCTGCGGCCACGCGACCCTGGCTGCCGCCCACGTGCTCTACGAACAGGGGCGCGTTCCAGCCAACGACGTGGTGCTTTTTCAGACACCCAGTGGTGTCCTCACCTGCGTTCGCCACGCAGATGGCGACATCGAGATGGATTTTCCCGCCATTCCTGTCACGCCCACAGTGGCACCGATGGAGTTGTTTGCCGCCTTGGGCGTGCCGCTGGCCTACGTCGGCGCCAGCGAGTCGAACTATCTCGTCGAAGTCGAGAACGAAGACATCCTGCGCTCCATCCAGCCAGACATGCGCCTGCTGGCGACCCTGCCCAAGTGGGGCACGATTGTCACCTGCCGGGCGACAGCGCAGGATGGACTCCCTGACCACGACTTTGTTTCACGCTTCTTTGCTCCGGCCAAGGGTGTGGGAGAAGACCCGGTGACGGGTTCAGCGCACTGTTCCCTGGCCCCCTACTGGAGTGCCAAGCTCGGCAAAACCCGGCTCATCGGCTTCCAGGCTTCCAGGCGTGGCGGCATCGTCCACGTCGAAGACCGTGGGACACGGGTCAATCTCGGCGGCCGTGCCGTCACCGTGCTTCACGGCAGCTTTCACTTCTAACCAAAGCCTGTCCAGGAAGACCGACGAAACGCTGAAAATTGATTGCAAAACACTTTCCTATTCGTTCACACTGTGTTCACATAGGTACGAATAATGGCGTTACGTGTGGCCTCATGACGCCAAACGAACTTGAAAAAGGGTTCTCATGGCGGAAGGCGTTTCGAGCAACGGTGGTCTGCCGGGCAGTCCAGCGACTTTGTGCGAGGGGCGTTCTCCGTCTGGGATTCCATCCTGTCCTCTGTGTGTAAAGGGAGAATCATCATGCGAGATGTTTTGCGACTGAAGCGGCTCTGGCTGCTTACGGTGGCACTGTGCTTTGGCTTTTCAGGACCAGCCTGGGCCCAGGCACAGGCCACGACTGGACAGATTGCAGGCGTCGTTGTTGACCAAACCGGGGCGGCCATCGCCAATGCAACCATAACCGCTGAAAACCTGCAAACCGGTTTCAAACAAACGACGACCTCCAAAGCCAACGGTGAGTATGTGCTGGTTCAGTTACCGGTGGGGAACTACAAGCTGACCGCGGAAGCGACCAACTTTGCCTCCACCACTGTTGAAAACGCCACGGTCGTCGTCGGGCGGACGCTCAACGTCAACCTGACGCTCGGCGTGGGAGCCGTTACCGGTGAAGTCATCGAGGTGACGGCCAGTGGTGTCAGCATCCAGACGACCCGCAGCGAGGCCGACGCCATCCAGAACTCGACGGCCATTCAAAACCTGCCCATCAACGGGCGGCGCTTCCAGGATTTCGTCACCCTGGCACCCAATGCCCAGGTTGAGCCGCGCCGGCAGCAGATTTCCCTTTCGGGACAGCGCGGGATTTACGGCGCCAACGTCAACGTGGACGGCATGGACTACAACCAGCCGTTTTTCGGTGGCATCCGCGGCGGCGAACGCTCGAATTCCGCCTTCACCATCCCGCAGGAATCCATCCGGGAGTTCCAGGTGGTTTCAGCCGGCTATTCAGCCGAGTTCGGACGCTCCACGGGCGGAACAGTCAATGCCGTCACCAAGAGCGGCACCAATGAATTCCACGGCACGGCTTTTTACCTGATCCGCCCGCAGGAAGCCGCCCGTACCAATGACTTCTTCCGGGCACAGGAAGCCCAGTTTGTCGCGCAGGGCATCACGGGCAAAATCAATGCCGCGCCGACGCAGCAGCAGTTTGGCGGCTCCATTGGCGGCCCCATCGTCAAGAACAAGTTTTTCTTCTTCTTTGCCTACGAGCAGCAGCGGCTGCGCCAGACGCGCAGCACGGCCTTCCCTAACCTGGCACAGGTCAATCCAGCCACGTTGACGCCTTCACAGCGGGCTGTGTATGACTTCTATGTCAGCGAGCAGGGGAATTTTGAACAAACCAACGATGCCTGGGCCCCACTCCTGCGGTTGGACTGGCAGATCACCAGCAAGAACCTTCTGACGGTGCGTTATAACTTCAGTTATAACCGCGCCCTGAATGCCAACTCCAACGGCCCGCAAATTTTCCCGACAACCAACAGCTCCCTGGCCAACAACGGTGCGGAGCGCAACCGCAACAACATTGGCGTGGTGTCGCTCTACAGCACGCTCACACCGAGCCTGTTCAATGAGTTCCGCTTCCAGTTTGCACGTGAGGACCGCCCACGTGGCTCCAACTCCAGCCGTCCAACATTCAACAGCTTCATTGGTAATGTTGGGGCCGTCTCCTTCCTGCCAACCACGCAGTACGATACGCGGACGCAGTTCGTCAACAACCTGACAGTGCTGGCCGGTAACCACACGATGAAATTCGGCTTCGAGTACAGCCGTGTGTTTGCCAACCAGTTGTTTGGCTTCAATCAGTTTGGCAACTATTCGCTTATCGGCGCCAACACCACGCTGGCCGTTCTCAATGGCGTCCAGGTGCCGGTCGTGCCACCTGGCGCGCCGCCGACAGCCCAGCGTGGACGGTTTGACGTCGCCGCCAACTACACGGTGCAGATTGGCAACCGGTTCACCGAATACACTGTCCATCAGTTGGCCTTCTTTGGTCAGGACTCGTGGCGGATTCGCCCCAACTTCACGCTCAACTACGGGCTGCGCTGGGAAGGGCAATACAACCCCACCCCGGCGGCCAACAATACGAACCTCGTCAACATTGTCCGCAGCGTGCAGTATCCGATTGACGTTCCCGGACTGCGGCGCAATCCCACCCAGATTCCAGACGTGACCAACCAGTACGCCCCACGGCTGGGTATTGCGTGGGACCCGTTCAACAATGGGAAGTCAGTCTTCCGCGCCAACGGCGGTGTTTACTACGCCACGACACCCCTGCTGCTGTTTGCCGATGCCACCAATAACTTCCGCATTCCGCCGGGTAACCTGTCGGCACAGATTCCCTTTGCCCTGCCAGCCGGATTCAACCAGGCGGCGTTTGACGCCTCGCCAGCAACGGCTGGATACCGGGCCATTATGGGTACGGGCGCGGCACCGAACACGGTGTTCCGGCAGTTCCTGCTGGCTGGCATCAACCTCAACAACTTCCAGCTTGGGGCGCTGCCGACGGTCACACCAGCGCAACTGACCCAGATTGCCAACGTGCTCAACCAGTTCCTCCCGGCTGGTGCTACGCCGTTTTCGCTTTCGGCTGCCGCATCACCACTCTTCATCGCTGAAGACTTCCGCAACCCACGCTCTGTTCAGGCCAACTTCGGGTATGAATATCAGGTGGCACGTGGTCTGACGGTGGGTGTGGATTTCTCGCTTATCAACACGGTGTACTTGCAGCGGAACCGGCAGTTGAACCTTCCGCCCCCGCGCATCAACCCGGATAACATTCCGGGCGACATCTCGCTGCGGCCGATCTTCAACCCGACAGTGGCGCCTTTCGCCACCCGGCCCAACCTTGGCGTTGGTCAGTTGACCGTACGTGAATCCACAGCCCGGTCGCGCTACCGCTCCATGGTGCTGCGAATGAAGTTCGAGCGGCGGTGGGGGCAATTCTCGGCTTTCTACACGCTCTCGGACAACGTCTCGGATGATGACAACGAACGCGAAGCCGGCGGCTCATTCCCGGCCAACTCGTTTGACCTGCGCGCCGAGCGCGGCTACTCGAACATTGACCGGCGGCATCTGTTCGTCGTCAACCCGGTCATTTTCCTGCCCTACGGATTTGAAGTGTCGAGTGTGGTGCGGTTGCAGTCAGCCTTCCCCGTTGACGGCATTGTAGGCAACATCGGCGGTGGCCTGGCCGACGTCAACCGTGACGGAACGCTCGGCGCTGGAGCGGGCGGACAGCTCGACCGGCCGTACCGCGCGCCCGGCCAGCCGTTCCCGCGCAATGCGTTCCGCAACCGCCCGATCTACAACGTTGACCTGCGCCTGCAGAAGCGTTTCAAGATCACCGAATCCCAGGATGTCACGATTTCGGGTGAGTTCTTCAACCTGTTCAACCTCATGGGACTGCAATACAGCGGCGCCGCGGTGACGAGTCTGTGCAACTTTGCCGGATTGACGGGCAATGCCCTGATCGCTGCGCAACGCAACTGTGGTATTCCGCAGGCGAATGTGCCGCTCAACCCGAACTTCCTGTCCCTCCGGGAGCGCAACCTGAACAGCCCGCGGCTTGGGCAGCTTCTGCTCAACAACACGCTGGGGAACTCGGTGTTCCAGTTCCAGGTTGGCGTGCGGTATCAGTTCTAAACCAGGTAGCTACAGTTGGCTTTCCCGGCGGCAGCGCAGCAGCGCTGCCGCTTTTTTCTTTGGCTTTCGGCTTTGTCTCTTTGGCTTTCCAGCAAGGCGTCAGTGTGCTGGGCGGGTACGCATCGCGGACGTGACGACCTCCCAGTAGGCATCAAGTGCCAGTTCGCGCCGAAAATGCTGCTCAAAGCATTCACGGGCGCGGCGCTGCATGGCGGTCAAAGACTCCGGCTCGTCGGCCAGCCGGCGCAGCGCAGCGACCAGTGCCGCCACGTCACCTGGTGCAATGCGAACACCACAGGCATGCGCCTGAATGATGTCAGCCACCTCGGTATGCTCACCGACCAGTCCGAGAATGGCCTGCCCGGCGGCCAGCGAACCATAGATTTTGCTGGGAATGATAAGACCTTCGGCCGCCGGCTCCATCGTCACCACTGAAAGATCGGCGCAGGTCAGCGACAGCGGCAGGCGTTCCACCGGCTGGTAGGGCAAAAACTTCACGTTGGGCAACTGCTTGGCCGCGGCTATCTCCACGAGGCGGGTCCGCTTGCCTCCATCGCCAATGAAGAGGAAGAAAAACCGCGGATCATGACGCAGGGCGTCAGCGGCAGCCAGAACGGTTTCCAGGTCATGCGCCAGCCCCATGTTCCCGGAGTACAGCACGGTGAGCCGGTCATGAGTGCCATGTTCCAGCGCAAAGGGATTTTCCGCCTTTGGGCGGGGATGAATGGCCGTTCCATCCGCCCAACTGGGGATGACACGTACCGGAAGGAAGCGCCCTCTGGAACGGGCATGGGTGGCTTCGAGCGTCACGCGCATGCGATTGCCCAGCGTAATGACCGCCGCTGCCCTGTCATAGACCAAGGCATTGACGGCATCCCACAACCGCCGCACCAGAGAATGTTCCTTCAGGACACCGAACCGTACGGCCAGATCAGGATAGATGTCCTCTACGACACAAACATAAGGGCGGCGCTGCACCATCCACCCCAGCCACCCGACGAGGCCAAGTAATGGCGCATTGCACACCAGCAGTACGTCATATCCCCGAAAACCCACAGTCGTCTCGATGGCAGCCCCGGCGACGAAGGTCGCCAGGTTGAGCAGCCGGCCCCACAGACGACGCTTGTCAAAACGGGTACCCAGCACCCGGCGGATGCGAATTGCTCCCAGCCGGTCATAGGCCGGTAACGGCTGAGCATCCCGCTGGTAGGGGGCGCGGCTCGTCACCACCATCACCTCACTGCCACGCCGGGCGAAGTCCTGGGCAATTTCAGTAGTGAACTGCGCCACCGCGGCCGTTTCGGGATAAAAATAGTGGGTCAGAATGAGCAGGCGCGGCACCGGTGTGGCCGACGGCGCTGAAGTGGGCAACCTTTCCGAAGTGGAAGGGACGGTCTCCCGGTGGCGCGTCATGACGGTTGCGACACCTGGGCGACAGATGGCTCTGTCGTGCGAAGCACCCGCTGCCGCACCCACTGCGCCGGACATCCGCGATAGATGCTGTATGGCTCGGTTTTGCCGCCGATGACACTGCCCGCCGCAACGACGACGTGACTGGCAATCTCGGTTCCCGGCAGCACGATGCTTTTGGCGCCGATCCAGGCCCCATCCGTGATGACAATCGGCCCCACCATCAGGTCAAAGGAAGGCGAGGTGTAGTCGTGGTTGCCAGTCAGCAGGTACGCCCCCTGTGAAATGCAGGCGTGGGCGCCAATCGTCACCTGAGCCAGGTTGTCAATCCACGCCCCTTCGCCAATCCATGTAAAGTCGCCAATCGAGAGAAACCACGGGTACTTGATGTTGACGTTCGGTTTGATGACCACGCCCTGCCCCACCCGCGCGCCGAACAGCCGGAGCAGGGCCGCTTTGAGTGCCGAGGGATAGGGCAGGTCAGACTTGAAAATCCAGGCATTGACCAGCATCCACAGCACACGCTTGAACACCGGGCCGGGCCGATACCAGGCATTGTCAAAACGGGAGAGGTCAACCTTCGTCATGTCGCCAGGATGCGCTCATACGTTGCCAGCAGTTTTTGCGCCACCCGTTCCCAAGTGTAGTGGTCAAGAATAAAGGCTCTTCCGCGGGCACCCATTGTCCGGGCGGCGGCCGGATCACCCAGATAGCGGTCGAGCGCCTGTGCAATGGCTTCCACGGAACATTCAACGATACAGGCCGCGCCAGCCGCCCCAGCCTCCGGGAAGTTGCAGCCATCCGTCATGATGGTCGGCGCGCCTGCAGCCAGACACATCAGAATGCCCATGCTGAAGCCCTCGGAGTAGGAAGGCGCGATGTGGAGTTCAACGCTGCGCAGCATGGCATAGAGTAGCGGCCCGCTCATCCAGCCGGCAAAGGTTACGGACTCCAGACACCCGGCTGCGGCAAAAAACTCCTTTGCCCGTGGCAGAAAGCCGATGTTGTCCTGTCCCACCACCAACAGGTGGGTGTCCGGGTATTTGGCGTGTATCCGGGCAAAGGCCGGTGCCAGCAGATCAAGCCCCTTTTTGGGATCGATGCGCCCGAAAAACAGCAGAAGCCGTTTGTGGCGCAGCGCCGGGTAAGCCGCATAGAACACCTCGCGGTCAGGTAGCGTCTCAAACTCGGCACGGTGTAACCCGTTGGGGATGAGTTCAATCGGTGTCTCCAGGCCGAGCGCCTGAATGTGCTCGGCTTCCCGTGAAGCCGTGGCCTGAATGAGCCGGGCGCCGCGCAGCGCCGGACGCTCCACCAAGGCATAGTAGGTGCGCTTTTTCCACGCCTTGTAGGCCAGCGCCCATGGCTCAAGCATGCCGTGCGGCGTGGTGACGTATGGCCACCCGTGCTGCCGGCACTGCCACTGTACCGCTGCTATAAGCGGCGCAAAAATGGAATGCGTGTGAATGAGGTCATACGCCTGCCCCTGCTGCCCAAACCACCGGACGAGCGACTGACTGAGGATGAAGTCCTGGCGATGCCAGCAGGGGAAGTACATGACGCGATAACCATCTTCCGCAATCCAGGTGTGATGGACAACCATCCGCCGCTGCTCGCCGTCGGCATCGGTGGTGATGATGTCCGCCTGGACACCGGCGCGCCCGACAGACTGGGCAATCCCGGTGACCACTTTCGCAATTCCACCGTATTTGGCACCCAGATAAGGAACGACATACAAAATCCGCATGCCCGGTTTCCCAGCTCTTCAGGACAACAGCTTTGCCGCCTGCATCCAGGCAGCCGTCCGTGCAATGCCCGCTTCCAGTGAGGTCACTGGATGCCAGCCAAACGTGCGCCGGGCGGCTTTACAGTCAAGGCAGACGAAAGGCGCATCAATGCGGCGTGCCGGCTCGTAGCGGACGGTCACCGACCGTCCGATGACTGATTCAATCGTGGCCACGAGTTCATTCAGGCTGTAGGCGTGTCCGCCGCCCAGATTGAACACCCGATTGACCCCGGCCGTACCGCTTCCGGCCTGCACCAGCGGTTCCAGCATATCCGTGACGAAAAAGAAGTCGCGGCTGGTTTGCCCATCACCAAAGATGACAACCGGTTCTCCCCGCAGGGCGCGATACAGAAAGACGGTCACGGCTCCCTGCCGACCGAGTGGGTTCTGACGCGGCCCATAGGGCACCGAAGGACGGAAGATGACATATTCCAGACCGTAAAGGTGGTGGTAGGCCCCAAGATATTTCTCAACGGTCAGCTTCGTCACCCCATAGGCATTGATGGGCTGTGTGGGATGGTCTTCCGCAATGGTTCCGGCGCAGGGCGTTCCATACACTGTGCCACCGGAGGAGACGTACACCACCCGCCGTACACCGGCTTCCCGACAGGCATCGAGAAGCTGCACCGTGGGCAGGAGATTTGCCTCGATGTCGGCAACCGGATGCCGGGTCGCCGTCTCGTGAATCGAACTCCAGGCGAGATGATACACCGTCTCAACGCCAAACTCCGTCAGGACATTGCGCACGAGGTCGCGGTCGGAGAGGCTTCCCGTCACAACCCGCACCCCCGGCGGCGGGGGGTCATAGCGGCGCTCCCGGCGGTCAAAGACAATGACCGAAGCCTGCCCGGCCAGGCGGTCAACCAGATGGGAGCCGATGAAGCCATTGCCGCCCGTGACCAGAATCGTTGCCATGGTGCGCGTTGTCCGGCTTCAGGCCCGGATGGGAATCGGCCGTGGCCCGGGCCAGGGGGCCGGTTGGTTCACCTGTTTCAGCAGCCGGCGGTTCGACCAGGCAAACATCAACACCGTCAGGGAAGACATCCCCAGCCAGGCATAGATGCCCGGCAGGTCACCGCCCCGCAGGAGCGGGATCATCCACGCCACAAACAATCCACGCAGCACGCTGTACACGAACGGGTGCAGTGTGGTCATCCATTCCGTTATGGCAGCCAGACCCAAACCGTAGAGCACCGCAAAGACAGCAATCCCGATGACGCCCCCTTCACCGTAGAACGAACCGTAGATGGACTGGGAAATCCCCAGTATCCCCTGCGATGCATCGCGCAGACCAAGCTTGTTGACATATCCGCCCACCGGCTTGTCGGGCCAGAGTTCCCGTGGAATCGGACGGGTCAGCACTTCGAGGTGCTCCATGCCCAGCGTGAAATCCATCAGTTCGGGATAGACGAAACAGACGATGGCAAATCCATCCAGCATGTTGGCGTCTTCCCCTGCGACCAGCCGGTCCCACGACGAGTCAAAACGCTGGAAAGCCGCCGCCTTGTCGTTGACGTTGTCAGCCTGCCGGAGCCCCCCTCCCAGACTAAACGCCAGCACGGCGATGATCGTCCCCAGCAGCAGGGCGACCGCCCGTTTCCGTGGGGCATAAAACACCGAAAGCGTCACGGCCATCCCGATGATCAGGCCGACGAACTGAAACCGCAGGAAAGCCCCAAAGTTGTTGTAAGCGGCAGCCGCTACAATGAGCAGACAGACGCCCTTCTGAAAGGGTGTGTACAACGCCCCAAAGCGCCACGCCGCCACCAGCAGGGTTGCCACCCCGATCAGAGTGAGGGGAAACAGATAGACGTAGCTGCTGCTCGTCAGATTGAAGGCGGCACTGCGGGCATACTCGCTCAGGAGGAAAAATACAATGCCCAGGGCAAGCAGGGATGACACCGTACGTGGCGGCAGCCGCTGGAGACCTTCCGCCGCCACCACCGGCAGTTTCCGCCGCATCCGAACGCAGTAGGTCGCCATCAGGACGAACTCCCCAAAGGCGATGAACGGCAGGACCTCCAGGGCATCCTCATCCGTGATGGGCGGTAAGCCAAAGGTATAGACCGTCTCTATCCATTCCCCCCACCCCTGGGTCACGGCAAAATACCGGTACGAGCTGAAAAACATCGTCAGCCCGGCAATGATCAACGGAACTTCATCGTTCCGCCGGAAGAACCACACGCCAGCGAAAACCAGAAGCGCCGTCTGGATGAGGACGATGAGCGGGAAAAGCGTATCCATAGGGTATGTCCACCAGCAAGAGGCCCGGTCAGCGGGCGGTTTCGAGCAGTGTTTTCCAGCGGATGCCGTAAGCATCCCAAGTGTACGCCGCGATGCGCTGGCGCGCCAGTCGTCCCATATCGAAGGTTTCGGCCGGTCGGGACAGCGCCGTTTCCATCAGCGCCTGTAACCGCGCGGCATCGCCGGCCGTCATCAGCCAGCCATCCACACCGTCTTCAATCAGGTCGGGGCCAACCGTGGCATCTGAGGCAATCACTGGGACGCCGCAGGCCATGGCTTCCAAAACAACCAGCCCAAAGCCCTCGAAGTAACTTGGAAACACCAGCACGTCACACGACCGGATGATGTCCGGCAGGTCGCGGTGCGGACGCTTGCCCATGACCTTCAGTCCCGGCAAATCGGGAATATGCGGCTGCACCTCCGGTGCAACCGGCCCCACCAGCCACAATTCGGCGTGCCGTGGAGCCAGCTTTTCCCAGACTTCCAGGAGCAGCGGAACACCCTTGCGGGCCGTCACCGAACCAAGAAACAGAAAGCGAAAGGGGCGGCCGGCCTCCGGCGGCGGACGCGGCGTGAAGGCCTCCAAGTCAACACCATACGGGTTACAGACAATCCGCTCCACGGGAACCCCATGAGCGACAAGCGACCGGGTGGTAAAGCTGCTCGCCACCACAATGGCATCCGCCAAGACATGTTCCTGCGCTTCGTGGGCCAGCATTGCCGGCAGCGGCGGCACAAGGCTTTCGCGCCAGTCGGGATACCGTGCGGCGACGGTTTCAAAAACCCGTTTTTTCCACAGGGGATGGGCAATGCTCTGGTCAAGGATGAACCGCCGGCCCAGGTCACGACACCGCTCGGCCAGTATCCACGAGGACGTATCAAAACCAATGACCACATCCACCGCACGCAGCGCCGCCGTGGGGATGCTTTCCTGAAAATGCTGGTTGCGGCGCAGAAAGACCTCCAGCGCTGGCGCTCCCTGCCGGAGCGCCCACAGCGCCGCCAGCTCACGCCACGGGCGCAGATGAAGCTGCCGCCGCCCCACGCCCGACAGCAGCCGGTTGCCCAGTCGTTCCCGGATGGCTTCCACCTGCGTCAGTTGCCGGACCCACCACGCTTCTTCACGCAACGCCAACCCTGTCCAGAACCCCTCCAGCATCCCCAGCCGTGCCAACTGCCGGGCAAGCTGGAAGGCATGCTGCGTTCCGGGATGGGCAAGCAGAACCTTCATCGTTTGGCGGAGTTCACTCGCTGGAAGTCGGCGACGGGAGGCGTGTCGTCACCCAGCAGGTGGGAATCGTGCGTGCCTCCGGGCCGAACAGCCAATGGGGACGCAACGGGTGAACATCCACCGTCCGGCCCGCTGCCCGCAGCCGGCTCAGGACCGGCTCCAGCAGGTGCTCGCCATGGACTTCCACCAGCCACTGCACCGGCGCGGCCAACAACCGCCGTGCGCCGTCGAGCACGTCCACTTCAGCGCCTTCGACATCCACCTTGACCAATGCCGCCCGTCCGGCCAGCGCCGGCCGGGCATCCAAAGCGGCATCCAGCGTGATGGTCACGCCGTCGTTTCGGGCCCCGACGTACAACGGCAGGAACTCAAACGTCGCGCCAGCATAGGCGGCAGCCCACCGTTGGGCAGGGCCGGTGAGTTGTTCTGCCAGAGACGGCGTATCGTCCATCCCCGGCTCAAAAGCCACGATATGCGGGTGACGGCCCTGCCCGAGAATGGCTGCCGCACACCCGTAGGTGAAATAACCATCGTTGGCGCCGACATCCCAGATCACATCCACCTGCCGCAACGCCGCCTTCAGCCACGGATTGAGTACATGCTCATAAGCGCCCAGGATTTTTCGCTTGGAGTGGGCCGGATTGAGAATGAGCCGCGCCCCGCGAAAGGGCCCGGCCAGAATCGTCACGGGTGTCGGCGTCTGTTTCGTCAAAAGGGCCAGCAACGTCATGCCTGCCGACGGGACAAAGACGGCGGGCGGCTTGCCACTTCATTCTCGCCGTTGACAGTGATCATCGTCCCATCCCCTTCTTCCGTGAAAATCTCCCGGAGCAGCGCCCCGGCTTTCATGCCGTTGATGACGTGCACTGAGTTGACTCCGGCACGCAGGGCGCGCGCCGCAGCTTCCAGTTTCGGCAGCATGCCACCGGCCACCTTTCCGGCGTCCATCATGGCGGCGGCTTGCCGCAGCGTCAGGCGGCTGATGCGCTGCCCGTGCTCATCCAGCACACCATCCACGTTGGTCGCCAGAACCAGTTTTTCAGCCCGCATCTCCGCCGCAATGACAGCCGCCACGGTATCGGCATTGACATTGTAGATGTCACCATCCTCGTCGGCGGCCAGCGACGCCATGACCGGAACAAAGTCCTTCTCGATGAGCGTGTCAAGCAACCGGGTGTCCACATCCAGAATTTCGCCGACGTAACCATAATCCACCGTCTGCGGCTTGCCGGTTTCCAGATTGACGACCACCTGCGGCGGGCGCTTGCGTGCCGTCAGGATGTTGCCGTCCACCCCACTCAACCCGACGGCGGGAACGCCGGCCTGGCGCAGCGCGCCGAGGATTTCGACGTTGACCTTGCCGCCAAAAACCATCTTGACCACATCCAGCGCGCGCTCGTCCGTGATACGCCGGCCGTTGATGGTCTTCGGCTTGATGCCAAGCTGCTGGCTCAATTCATTGGCCTGCACCCCACCGCCGTGTACGGCCACGACGCGAATCCCAATCTGGGCGCACAGCGCCAGTTCTTCACAAAACGAATCGAGGGTGTCTTCCTCTGCGGCAACCTTGCCGCCAAACTTGACGATGAAGGTCTTTCCCTTGAAACGATTGATGTACGGGAGGGCTTCCCGCAGCACATTGGCGTCAAATCCCATAGGCCGTCAAATCAGATGCAAACAAAACTGCAAAATGGATTTCTGAACGTGCAGCCGGTTTTCGGCTTCGTCGTAACAATCGTTTTGTGCCGATGCCAGCACCGCGTCTGTCACCTCGACGTTGCGCCGCAGCGGCAGGCAGTGCAGAAACCGCGCTGAACCGAGTTTTTCCGGTGTCAGTATCCAGTCCCGATAGCGTGCTGGCGGCGGTGCGCCGTAATTCACCAGCGACGCCCAGGACTTGGCATAGACCACATCCTGCCGGGCCAGCACCGACTGGTCATGCACGACCTCGACATCACCGAGACGCTCCATGACCACGTCTGGCAGCGGAAACTCCGGCGGGGCCACGATGGTCAGCCGGCAGCCAAGCTGGGTGGCCGCCAGCGCAAACGAGTTCGGCACCGCCGTGGGCAGCGCCTTGATATGTGGCGTCCACGCCAGCGCGACCCGTACGCCTTCCGTCCGCCCGAAACGCTCCCGGATGGTCAGCATGTCGGCCATGGCCTGGCAGGGATGGTACAGCGCCGATTCGAGGTTGATGACCGGAACCGTGGCATACCGCCGGAAGGCCTCGATGACCGGATCGGCCGCGTCCTCTTCGGGCCGCTTCAGGGACGGGAAACAACGGATGGCCAGCACATCGAAGTAGCGCGAAAGCACCTGCGCGGCGTCGGCAATGTGCTCCGGTTTGTCGCCGTCCATGACGACGCCTTCCTGGTATTCCAGATTCCAGGTTCCGCGCCCGACCTCGAAGGTGACAGAAGTCCCGCCCAGTTGCGCAATACCGACGGCAAAACTGGCGCGGGTGCGAAGTGAGCTGTCAAAGAACATCAGCGCGACGGTCCGCCCACTCAGGGCTGTTGAACGCTCGCCACGGTGCGTCATGGCATGCGTCAAAATGGTTTCGAGTGTGGCGCGGTCATAGTCCCCGGTGTTGATGAAGTGTCTCATGGATTGCACGCAAAAGCGGTCAGACCGAGCGTTTCAGGCAGACCATGCATGAGGTTGAAGCACTGGAGCGCCTGCCCGCCGCCGCCTTTGATGACATTGTCCAGCGCCGCCCAGACGATGGCCGTTTGCCCACGGACGGCCAGCCCAAGGTCACAGTAGTTCGTCCCACCAACCCACTTGATGTTGGGCGGTGTCTCACGCAGGCGGATGAAAGGCGCGTCGGCATAGTGTTCCGCGTAGAGCCGGTGCAGCCCTTCGGGTGAAAGGTTCTGGCGCAACCGGGCATAGACGGTGACGAGAATCCCCCGCACAAACGGGCCGGAGTGCGGCTGGAAGACAAAGTCAACTTCCTGTCCGGTTTTGAGCCGCAGGGCCTGGGCAATTTCGGGCACGTGCCGATGGGTGAACGGCTCGTAGGCAAACAGGGCATCCGCCCGGAAGGGATGGTGCGTCGTGGCCCGTGGGCTGGCCCCCGCTCCCGAAGAGCCAGTGACACCGTTGACAAAAGCCTGTTCCAGCCAACCGGCAGCAACGAGTGGGTACAAAGCCAGCGTGACCGCCGTGGCAAAACAGCCCGGTGCCGCCACATAGTGCGCCCGGCGGATGTCTTCGCGGAACAGCTCCGGCAGGCCATACACAAAGCGCGAAAGCCACGCCGCTGCCGCATGTGGACGCCCGTAGGTTGCGGCATACACCGACCGGTCACGCAGCCGGAAATCAGCCGAGGCATCCACAATGCGCGCCTCTCCGGCAAGCGCGTCAATGTGCGTCATGGCTTCGCCATTGGGCAGGGACAGAAAGATGACTTCCGCACTCCCGGTTTCGGTTAGCGGAGCAAACACCAGACCCGTTCCCGTCAGGTTGGGATGAACAGCGTCCAAGGGTTTGCCAGCCGCTTCCCGCCCGGTGATGGCAACAACTTCAACCTGTGGGTGCGCCAGCAGGAGGCGAAGCAGTTCTCCGCCAATGTAACCGGAGGCGCCGACGACGGCGACGCGCCGCCGCGCCGCCGATGTGGATGACGATGCAACCATTCGTTATCAGGCCACAGCAACGCCTGTTTCGTAACAGGCGGCTGGCGTCGCCATACGCAGCAGGCTGCCAGTCAAGTCGAGCGTGGCAAAGAGTTTTTCAGGGTACTTCAGGCCGTTGACGGCCGGAATGCCAAGATGCTTTTCCAGGTAATCGGAGCCGGAAATGTTTTCCGTCGCCAGCCCGCTGAAGGCGGCAATCCGCACGCCGAGCGGCTCCAGATAGAGACGCGCGCCATAGGCGCCCATCAGGTCTCCGGCGCAGACGACGACGGCGGCCACCGACGCCATGATGTCCGCGTCGGCAATGACCGAATCCACCCGATAGTGCCCGAAGATGCCGTCGCCCAACTCAAAGATGAGCAGATCGCCATCGAGTGCGTTGGCAACGGTTTTGACGATGGGTGCGAGGTCTGCGGCGTCCACTGTCGAGGGCAGCCCGCAGTCAAGGAAGCTCTTGACATCCACGGCACCGGCGGCCTCGAACTTTTTGAGGTCCCGGATGGCTCCGACGCCCGACAGCTTGGCTGCCCCGACGCGATAGCCATGCGCCGTCGCCACCCGGATGAGTTCCGCCGCCGTAACCGTTTTGCCGACGTTCATGCACGTTCCCACCACCAGCACAATCGGACGCCGCCGCAGCAGATGACTCGCCGCCGGCAGGGCGTCACGTTCCAGGTTGACCGTGCCGCGCTCGTCGCACAGCGTGCCGAGATAACGCACGCGCGTGGCTTCCCCAAGCGCCGTCGTGGCATCAAGGAACCTGCCGATGACCCCACCCACATTGAGGATCGAAAGCTCGTCGCCTTCCGCCAGGGTTTCAGGGACGCAGCCGACGAAGCCACGTAAGGCCTGGCGTGAGCCGAGCACCCCGATGATGCGTTCGCCGACGGTCAGCGGGACCGTCGCCCCATCAATCAGTTCGAGGTTTGGATAGTTCTGGTTGATGGTAAGCACCTCCACAGCCACCACGTCGCCCAGTCGCGGCGTGGATTGCGGCTGGATGGAGACACCTTCGCCAATAAGCGCCCGAAGCGTTGAAGAACCTCGTTTCATGGTACGTCCTCCCGGCGCGTGGCGCGCGCCGCAGCAATCTGGTCGGCAATTCGCCCTGGCGACGTGCCTCCGTGGGAAGCGCGTCCGGCAATGGACTGTTCCGGGGTCAAGGTTTCAGGCATGACGCGCAGACCGAGCGTTGCCCATTCATCCGCTGCGACTTGTGAAAAGGCTACTCCGCGCCGCACCAAATTGCCAATCCTGGCGTAGGCCGTCCGAAACGGAACCCCGTGGGAAACCAGTTGTTCAACCAGGTCAGTGGCGTACAGCTTTTCATCTGACGCCGCCTGACGCATGACTTCGCGGTGAACCGTCATGTGCTGCACGGCCAGCGTACAAACCTTGACCGAAGCCAGTACCGTCGCACTGACCCGGATCACCGGCGGTTTCGTTTCCTGCAAATCCCGGTTGTATCCGGTTGGCAGTCCCTTGAGCGTGGTCAACAGGTTGACCAGCTCGCCAATGCACTGCCCGGCCCGCCCGCGCACCAGCTCCAGGCAATCCGGGTTTTTCTTCTGTGGCATCAGGCTGGAGCCAGTCGTCAGCTCATCCGGCAGGCGGATGAAGTTGAACTCCTGCGAACACCACAGGATGAGCGTCTCGGCAAGCTGCGAGAGATGGACGGCCAGCAGCGCGCTGGCAAACACGAACGCCACCGCGAAATCCCGGTCCGTGACCGCATCGAGCGCATTGCTGAACACACCGTCAGCGCCCAGTTCCTGTGCCGTCCGGTGTGGATCAATGGGAATGGCCGTACCGGCCAGCGCCCCGGCGCCCAGCGGTGAAATCAGCGGTTGCCGCAGCCGCTCCCGGTCGCGCCCCAGTGCCGCATGGTAAGCCAGCAGGACGTGCGCCAGCGAAACCGGCTGCGCCCGCTGAAGATGCGTGTAGCCCGGCAGGACGACATCAGCATAGGCTTCCGCCTTGTCCACCAACGCCGTTGTCAGCTCATCCAGCGCCTTCCGCAACCGGTTCTCGCAGTCGCGTACGTAAAGCCGCAAATCCAGCGCCACCTGATCGTTGCGGCTGCGCGCCGTATGCAACAGGCGGGCATCTTCGCCAACCAGCTCTTCCAGCCGCCGCTCGACGTTCATGTGCACGTCTTCGTAGGCCGGATCGAGTTCAAGGCCCTCGGCGCGAATCTGCTCCAGTCCCTGGCGCAGGCGCGCTGCCTGTTCGGCCGTCAGAATGCCGCAGGCTTCAAGCATGGCGACGTGCGCGAGCGAGCCGCGCAGATCGGCATCGAGCAGATGCCGGTCTTCCTCCACCGAAGCGACGAAGCGGGCGATCTCCTCCTGCATCGGCGCAGTAAAAGCCGCCCGCAGCGCCTGGGCGTTGGATACGTCAGCACTCATCGGCGGTTATCCTCACTCATCCCGGACAGATTGTTTGGCAAACAGGTGCTGGTAGGTCGTCACCTCCAGCCCGAAGAGCGCCACCGTCAGCAGGGCAAACGCAGCATGGGTCAACAGGTTGATGCGCGCTGACGGCAACGTTCCAAACACCACAACCAATGCCGTCGTTATGGCCAGCATAAATCCCAGTGTCGCCAGCACTTCTTCCCAGAAAAGCGACTGGTGACGGGCTTTTCCCACAGCAGACCGGGCAGAAACAGCAAACGGAAACAACGGCATCGGCGGCACCTCCATCAAGAACATTTCCAGTAGAGACCTTCGCCGCACCCGACAAGGTGCGCGATACGATGGGGGCGATGCGTAAACTCGGCGTTTCAGCAACGCATCGCGCTCGTAAACCCTCAGCCCGCACTGTCTTCGGAAGACAGGCGAGCCTGCTGCCGCAAACGTAAGGAATGGATGGCGATGAAGCCTCCGGCGTCGGCCGGTGCAACCTGCGGGCGCGTCTCGAAACTCACCGCCTCGGCATTATAGAGACCAACCGGCGACTTCCGACCGACAACATAGGCCGCGCCCTTGTAGAGCTTTAAACGCGCCGTTCCGGTTACGTTCCGTTGAGTGTGCGTCAGGGTCGCCCGCAACAACTCCATTTCAGGCGAAAACCAGAAGCCGTTGTAGACCAGTTCGGCAAATTTCAGACCCAGCGTTTCCTTGAAATGGGCCACTTCGCGGTCGAGCGTCAGCGACTCCACCGCCCGGTGTGCCTGCATCAGCAGCGTCGCACCCGGCGTTTCATAGACGCCGCGTGACTTCAGCCCGATGAAGCGGTTTTCAACGATGTCCACGCGCCCAATCCCATGACGCGCTCCCAGCGCGTTGGCGCGCTCCAGCAGCCGGAAGGGTGACAGCGCCTCGCCGTCAATGGCCACGGGCCGTCCGCGCTCGAAGGCAATCTCAACAAAAGCCGGCTCATCGGGAGCTTTTTCGGGATCGGTCGTCCACTGAAACATCCCCTCCGGCGGCGCCTGCCAAGGGTCTTCCAGTACACCGCCTTCATAGCTGATGTGCATGGCGTTGGCATCGGTCGAGTAGGGCTTTTCGGCTGTGACCGGCGTCGGAATGCCATGCCGTCCGGCATAGGCCAGCAGGTCGCGCCGCCCCACAAACGACCAGGTGCGCCAGGGCGCAATGATGCCCAGCTCCGGCGCCAGGGCAGCGACGGTCAACTCAAAGCGTACCTGATCGTTGCCCTTGCCCGTTGCTCCGTGGGCAATCGCGTCACAGCCGGTCGCCCGCGCCGCCGCGACGAGTGCTTTGGCAATGACCGGCCGGGCCAGCGCCGTCCCCAGCAGGTAGGAGCCTTCATACACGGCATGCGCCGCCAGCGCCGGAAACACGTAGTCGCGCACGAACTCTTCCCTGACATCCGCCACAACGACCTCATCCGCCCCGGTTGCCAGCGCCTTTTCCCGCACTGCAGCCAGGTCTTCGTTCTGCCCGACATCGGCCACGAACGCCACCACCGGCACGCCGTAGGTTTCCTTCAGCCACGCCAGAATGACGCTCGTATCGAGGCCGCCGCTGTAGGCCAGGGCTATTTTTTTCATTTCGCGGATTTCCCTCCCTTTTTTCGCTCGCGCTTGTTTCCATTGTGCGGCCCGCTGTCCAGACCGGCAATCGTCATAATCCGCTCCATCACCCGCCGCGCCTTACCTGCCGTTTTGACGACGACCAGCACCGTATTGTCACCGGCCACCGTGCCCACAACCTCCGGGAACGCCAGCCGGTCGAGCGCCTCGGCCACCGGATGGGCATTGGCGGCGTCGGTGTGCACCACAACCAGATTTCCCGCGTCCGCGACGCGCCGCACCAGCCGCGACAACAAAAACGCCTCGTTTGAGCTGGGCAGACTGCCCGCCAGCCGCCCGTAGTAGCTGCCACTGGCATCCGTCAGTCGCACGATTCCCAGTTCCTTGATGTCGCGCGAGATGGTGCCCTGGTCACAGGTGATGCCGTACCGGGCAGCCAGCGCCGCACACAGTTCCGCCTGGGTGCTGAGTCGCTCCTGGCAAATGATCTCCAGCAACGCCTGCTGACGCGCGGATTTGTCCATTGCAGCCCGCCGGGTCCCCCTTCTTCTGTCGCTTTGGCTGGCAAACGCTTCCGGCTTGCGGAACGAACGGCGGATATTACGCATATTTATGCACCTGTCAAGCATAGATATGCAAAAAACCGCCTCTTGTTCCGGCAGTCATCAGGGTTCGTCCAGGCCCCGGTCATCGGTCAGCTTGACACCCAGCCGTTCAGCCATGCGGTACAGCGTCCGGCGATCAACGCCGAGCACTTCGGCAGCGCGCGTACGGTGGCCGCTGACGGCTTCGAGCACATAGGTCAGGTAACGCCGCTCCAGTTCATCCAGCGTCGGCAGGTCGGCAAAGGGGTTCGGGTCGCTCCCGGCCGGAGATGTGTCCGGGACGGACGGCTTCACGGGTTGCAGTTTGAGCGGCAAATCTTCCGGGCGGATAACGTCATCGCGGGCGTGGAGCGCCGCGTACTCAATCACGGACTGGAGTTCACGGACGTTGCCGGGAAAGTCGTAGGCCGCCAGAACGGTGAGCGTTGCCGGTTCAAACCACAGGTGGCGTCCCACGGTCTGTGCCGCCTGGCGCAGAAAGGCCTCGGCCAGTAGCGGCAAATCGTCACGCCGCTGGCGCAGGGGCGGCACGTGCAGCGTAACCGTACTGAGCCGGTAGTACAGGTCTTCCCGGAAGCGTCCGGCGGCGACTTCGGCTTCGAGGGCGCGGTTGGTGGCGGCAATGACCCGGACATCCACCTGCTGCGGCCGCGCCGCCCCCAGGCGGCGGACTTCCCCTTCCTGCAAGGCCCGGAGCAGCTTGACCTGCATCGGCAGCGGAAGGTCGCCGATTTCGTCCAGAAAAAGCGTTCCGTGATGGGCTTCCTCCCACAGTCCCCGGCGGTCGGCCACGGCGCTGGTGAACGCCCCACGGACGTGTCCGAACAGTTCGGCTTCAAGCAGCGGTTCCGGCAAAGCGCCGCAGTTGACCGGGATGAAGGGGCCGCCTGACCGTGGGCTATGCCGGTGAATGGCCCGGGCGACGAGTTCCTTCCCCGTGCCGGACTCCCCCAGCACCAGCACCGTCGAGCGCGTGGGTGCCACCCGCGCAATTTCTTTGTACAGCGCCACCATGGCTGCCGAGCGCCCGACCAGGCCGGACGCATCGGCCGGGTTCACGGAAGGGACAGCCGCCGGTGCTTCCCCCTTCCGGGCTTCGTCCTTCCGGGCAAGGGCCGATTGGACGGCCGCCACGACCTCATCCACCTTGAACGGCTTGGAAATGAAATCCCACGCGCCGTCGCGCAACGCAGCCACGGCGGCATCGAGGGTTCCGAATCCGGTGATGAGAATGACCGGGCAGTGGGCACGGAAGTCAGTGAGCAGGTCGAGTCCCGTGGCTTCGGCTTCCAGGTTGATGTCGCTGATGACCAGGTCAAAAGCCTGCCGGGCAAAGCACAGGCGGGCGGCTTCCGGTGTGGTGGCCGTGGAGACCTGCCAGCCGCGCGCCGTGAAGATTTCACGCAGCAGCTCACACGAAGCGGCGTCGTCATCCACTACGAGAATATGTCTGGTCATGGGCGTGGCTCCGTCGCCGGCGGGAAGGTAAGCCGGACGGTCGTTCCCTGCTCCGGCTGGCTCATTACCGTCAGGTCGCCGCCATGTTCACGGACGATCTGCCGGGCCACCACCAGCCCCAGTCCGGTTCCGCTCCCACGCGGTTTGGTCGTGAAGAAAGGTTCAAAAATGCGTGTCCGTACGCTTTCGGGCATGCCCTGTCCGGTGTCACGCACCTCGATGACGAACTGTGCCACACCCGTTCCGGTCTCCCAGTGGGCACTGGTGACGGTGAGCTGCCCACCGGAAGGCATGGCGTCCATGGCGTTGTTGAACAGGTTGATGAAGACCTGCTGGAGCTGATCCACCGTGCCGCGCACGGGCAGCGGCGTCGGGCTGAGCTGTGTCACCAGATGGATGTGGCGCAGGGTCAGGGCCGGCTGGATCAGCTCGAACGTCCGGCGCAGGACAGCGTTCAGGTCAAGCAACTGGTGTTCGCTGGCGTCGGCCCGGGTTCGGTCGAGCATCGTCCGTACGATGCGCTCGATGCGCTCGATTTGCAGGCTGATGGTTTCGAGTCGGGCCTGGGCCCTGGGATTGCCGTTGAGGTCAGCGCCGAGAAGCTGCACGTGTCCGCTGATGAGGTTGAGCGGTGTGCCCACCTCGTGGGCCAACTGGGCTGCCGTCTGTCCAGCCGCCGCCAGACGCTCCATGTCGGTCAGGCGGCGGGTCATTTCCCACAGTTCGCGGTTGAGCGTTTCAAGCTGGGTATTGCGTTCAGAAAGCTCGGCCGTGGCTTCGGCCACACGGGCTTCCAGTTCCTGGCGCTGCTGCTCGCGTTCGTCGGTCATGGCGCGGACCTGCGCCAGCATCCGGTTGTAGCCGTCGGCGAGCCGTCCCAGTTCATCCTGGGTGCGGACTTCCACCGTGGCGGAAAGATCACCTTCCTGCACGCGCTGCATGGCGGCCAGCAGGCGCTCGATGGGCGCATAGACCGTCCGGCGGAAGAGCCAGTTCATCGCCAGGGTGATGGCCAGCACGCAGCCCAGAGCGAACCACAGGGCAAGGGTGCGGTAACGGGTCAGTACGGCTGTGGCGAGACCAATTCGCTCGATGTATTCCACTGCGCCTTCGGGCCGACCGGCCCGTTTGATGGGCACGCATATCCAGTAGGCATCTCCGCCGCTGCCGTTCAGACGCAGTTGAGTGGGCAGGTTCGTCATGGCCGGTGTCCGCAGTGCATTGGCGACGGCTGTCGGGTCCGGCGGCGGCAGGTCGTCTTCGACCAGGGCCGTGACGACCTGGTAGCTTTTCCCCGACCGCTCCCAGACCCGGATACCCAGGGCGTCGGGCCGCGCCTGCTTGGACAGCGCCACAAGGCGGTTGAGGCCGGGCTGTTCATTGGGCAGGCGTGCAATCTGCTCGGCGAGCGTGACAGCGTGGAGTTTGACCCACACGCGCTGCTCATCGCGGAGCAGCCGTGCCAGTTCACGGTTCGACAGCCACACGAAAGCGCCCAGAACAGCAATCGTGAGTGCTGAGGCCAACAACGTTGTCCGGGTATGCAGTTTCAAGGCCATAGCCGAAACGGACCCCACCTCCGGGACTGACCAGGTTCGGCAACCGACGCCGCCGGGTCACGGATGTATCTGCCGGCGGGCAAGCATAAGGCACCGCCGGGTTTTCACGGAACTCGCAGGTGGCTAGGATCGTCACGAGTTTCTTACAACTTCAGCTTCGCCTTCTGGCACAGTATCGTGGCGCAGCCGCCTGTCCGGCGGACTTGTGCAACCTGGTGTAGTTTCGAGGAGCCTTCATGTCACACCTAGCTTGTCCGACCGTCGGCATCGTTGGTCTGGGCTACGTTGGGCTGCCGCTGGCCGTACAGTTTCTTCGCAGCGGCTGCCGGGTCATCGGCTTTGACATTGACCAGCACAAGGTCACAACCCTCAATGCCGGGCGGAGTTATATCAGAAACGTCCCTGCAGCCGTGATTGCCGAAGCCGTGGCGACCGGGCAGTTCCAGGCGACGGCTGATGTGGCCCGGCTTGCCGACGTGGAAGCGATCCTGATCTGCGTTCCCACGCCGCTGACGGCGCACCGTGAGCCGGACCTTTCCTTCATCATTCAGACGGCTGAAGCCGTTGCCCCGCATCTGCGGGCCGGGCAACTCGTCAGTCTGGAATCCACGACCTATCCTGGAACGACCGAAGAAGAACTCGTGCCCCGGCTCGAACGGGGGTCAGGATTGCGCGCCGGACGTGACTTTCATGTGGTCTATTCGCCGGAGCGTGAAGACCCCGGCAATCCCGACTTCGGGACGCGCAACATTCCCAAGGTCATTGGCGGCCTGACCTCCGACTGCCTGGCGGCCGGCATCCGGCTGTACCGCCACGCGGTGCAAACCCTGGTGCCGGTTTCTTCGACGCGCGTGGCCGAGGCCACGAAACTCGTCGAAAACATCTTCCGCTGCGTCAACATCGCCATGGTCAACGAACTCAAAATGGTCTTCGACGCCATGGGCATTGATGTGTGGGAAGTTCTGGACGCCGCCAAAACCAAGCCGTTTGGCTTCATGAAGTTCGAGCCGGGGCCGGGTCTTGGCGGGCACTGCATCCCCATTGACCCGTTTTACCTGACGTGGAAGGCGCGGGAGTTCGGCGTGCAGACCAAGTTTGTGGAGCTGGCTGGCGACATCAACACGAGCATGCCGCGCTACGTGGTGATGCGCCTGCTGGAAGCCCTTTCGGATCGCGGCCGGGCGCTGCGCGGGGCCAGCATCCTGCTGCTGGGGCTGGCCTACAAGAAAAACGTGGACGACCCACGCGAGTCACCGACCTTTGCCATCTGGGACCTGCTGCGCGCCCGGCAGGCGAACGTACAGTTTCATGACCCGTACATCCCGGTCGCCCCGGCCATGCGGGAATATCCGGCCTATGCCGGCACGCCATCGGTTCCGTTGACCGAAGCGGTTTTGGCGCACAGTGACGCCGTGGTGATTTGTACGGCGCACGACGGGCTGGATTACGGTTTTGTCGTCCGGCATGCCCGGCTTGTCGTGGACACCCGCAATGCCTGCGCCGGGCTGCCGGCCGAGTTGTTGCATAAGGTGGTCAAGGCCTGAAACCAAAGGATGTCACTGTAAGCCTGACCACACCTTGACTGTAGCTACTCGCCGGAAGGGGTTTCCGTCCCAGCGTTCTCAAGCGCCGACCTCAAGCGCCGACCGGCCGGGCTAGCCTTCAGCCGGCTTCAACTTGCTGTGCCGGATGCCATAGTTGAAGTAGATGACATAGCCGGCAGCCATCCAGATGACGAGCCGCAGCCAGGTGTCGAGGGGCAGGGCGGCCATCATGGCAAAGCACACCAGAATCCCAAGCACCGGCACAACCGGCACGAACGGCGTTTTGAAGGGCCGCTCCCGCTCCGGCTGCGTGTAGCGCAACACGATGACCCCGGCGCACACCAAAATGAAAGCAAACAGCGTGCCAATGCTGGTCATCTCGCCCACGACGCGCGCTGGCACAAAGGCGGCAAAGAGGCTGACGAAAACGGCAAACAGCGCGTTGGACTTCCACGGCGTACGGAAGTATGGGTGCACTTCCGAAAAAATCTTCGGCAGCAGCCCGTCGTAGGACATCGAGAAAAAGACCCGCGACTGTCCCAGCAACATCACCAGGATGACCGAGGCGTAGCCGGCGAGAATGGCGAGGATGATGCCCTGGTTGAGCCACTTGTAGGGCGTATGGGCAATGGCTGTCGCCACGGGTGCAATTCCTTCGACCCCTTGAAATTCCGTGTAGTGGGCCAGTCCGGTCATGACGTGTGCAAACAGGATGTAGAGCACGGTACAGATACCGAGCGAGCCGAGAATGCCAATCGGCATGTCGCGCTGTGGGTTGCGGGCTTCCTGGGCGGCTGTCGAAACAGCATCGAAACCAATGTAGGCAAAAAAGATAATGCCGGCGGCGCGGATGATGCCGCTCCAGCCGAAGCTGCCGAACTCACCCGTGTTGGGTGGGATGTAGGGTTCATAGTTTTTCGGCTCGATAAACGCCCAGCCCAGCCCGATGAAAGCCAGCACGACGCCGACCTTGAGCGCCACGATGAGGTTGTTGACCAGGGCGGATTCCTGAGTTCCCTTGATGAGAATGAGCGACATGGCCACGACGATGAACACCGCCGGCAGGTTGGCGACGCCGGTGATGGTCGTGCCGTTGGCTGTGGTGATGGAATCAAAGGGCGACATGGTGAGCTGGGGCGGGAGCACTACGTTGTAGTACTCCAGAAACTTCACCAGATAGCGCGACCAGCTTATGGAGACGGTGGCCGCGCCGACGGCATATTCCAGCACGAGGTCCCAGCCAATTGTCCAGGCGACGAGTTCACCCATGGTGGCGTACGAGTAGGTGTAGGCGCTTCCGGCAACCGGAATCATCGCGGCAAACTCGGCGTAGCACAGGCCGGCAAAAAGACAGCCGACAGCGGCGATGATGAAGGAAATGGTGACGGCCGGCCCGGCGTTGTTGCCGGCGGCCAGGCCGGTGATGGAAAACAGCCCAGCACCGATGATAGCGCCGATGCCCAGGGTAATCAGGTTGAAGGGTCCAAGGGTTCGTTTGAGCGAGCTGTGTTCTGGTGATGACTGGGCTTGCAGTTCATCAATGGATTTGACGACGAAGAGCTGATTTGCCACGCTGCACTCCTCTATCAGTTCAGTTGAAATGGATTCAGGTCAAGCAGCCGACACAGACGCCCGTGTACACATAAGGCGATGCGGTTCCCTCTGTGGCTGGTTCTGGGCTGACGTTGCCGGTAAGCGGCAACATAGCGCGAACGGCACGCGGTTGCAAAAACTTGGTTTGCAGAATTTGGTTTGTATGAATCAGCTACCAGAGGATGGGCTTCCTCGCACGTCACCGTCTGTACGGCCCTGGCTGGGCGGCATTGGGCTGGTGGCGGGGTTGTTTTTGCTCAACCAGGCGTTCGTGCATGGGGTGGGCGGCTATGGGTTATCGGAGTACTACCTGCGGGTTCTGACGCTGGTGGGCATTTCCATCATCCTGGCCGTGAGCCTGACGCTGGTCAACGGCTGTGCCGGACAGTTTTCCATCGGGCATGCGGGTTTTATGGCAATTGGCGCGTATGCGGCCGGCGCGGTGACGCACTTTGGCGGGGGGCCGTTCGTGGCCCTGCTGGAGGGGCTGCCGGGGTGGCCGGTTCATGCGGTACGGCTGCTGGTGTCCCTGACGGTGGGGGCTTTTGCCAGTGGACTGGCGGGGTGGCTGGTTGGGCTGCCGACGCTGCGCCTGCGGGGTGACTATCTGGCGATCGTGACGCTGGGGTTTGGGGAAATCATCCGGGTGGTGTTGTTGAACATCGAGCCGACGGGTGGTGCGCTGGGCTTTACGAACATTGCGCAGGGGCCGGATGTACCGGGACGGTTGCCGGACCAGCGGTTTGCCCTGTTTCTTGAAGGCACGATGTTTTTCTGGGTTTCGCTGGCGGCCGTGTTGACGACGCTGGCTGTGGGACGGCTGGCCTATTCCAGTTTTGGGCGCAGTCTGGCGGCAATTCGTGAAAACGAAATTGCGGCGGCGGCGATGGGCATTGACACGACGCGGGCCAAAACGATGGCTTTTGTCATCAGTGCGGTGCTGACCGGCATTGCGGGGGGGCTATATGCGCACTATGACAACTATCTGAATCCGGGTTCGTTTACCTTTCTGCGTTCGGTTGAGATGGTGACGATGATTGTGCTGGGCGGGCTGGGGAGCATTTCCGGGGCGATTGTAGGGGCAACGACGTTGACGGTCTTGCCTGAAGCCCTGCGTGATCTGACGCGCATTCTGCCGCCGGCAGTGATTGAGGTGGCGCCATTTCTGGCGAATCTGCCCGACTACCGGATGGTGTTGTATTCGCTGCTTCTGATTGGGCTGATGATCGTACGTCCGCAGGGTTTGTTTGGGCGGCGCGAATGGGCGTGGCTGGCGCGGTCGTTCCGGTAGGGGGGTCGGTGGCGAAGTTTCACTGGAAGCTTCAAAGATTGAAGGTCATCATTGACAGCGGGCGAGGGAAAACGTAAGGTCGCACGTTGCTGACAAGCTTCCGGTGCAACGCTGGTACTTGGAACATTGGAACAAGGTTGGCATCGGGATGGCGCAGTGGCCGGGCAGCCGGTCAGTGCACGTGACAGATCAGGTATATGGCTAGGTAGCTCAGTTGGTAGAGCAACGGACTGAAAATCCGTGTGCCGGGGGTTCGATTCCCTCCCTAGCCACCAATAAAATCAATAGCTTACGGGGTACTCAAAGGCAGAAAACGCAGTCGCAGCCAAACGATGTAGCCACTATGTAGCCGGTTTTGGGAAATCGGGGCGGTTTTTCTGCCCCGCCGGGTAGTGTGCTGCGGTTTGCCGGCCGCCTGCCAGAGGAATTCAAACTCCGCTTCAATCCAGGCCACGCCCTCCGGCGATTCATCCTCCCACAGGATTTCATAGTGCCGCTGCCAGCCGCTGCGGGTCTCGTTCATCGAACCGATGAAGCCCAGCTTGCGGCCATCAGCCAGAGTGATGACGCCGGCCTTGCCGTGCACAAAACCGCAAAGGTCATCCGGGGCCACGCGGACAGACTGCCCGTGTCTTTGCAGAAAGGCATCCAGACGGCGGTACCGCTCCCGGTGCAGCAGCGTTTCGGCCTCCAGCGCGCGCTCGTTCCAGCGGCCCAGCATCCGGCTTTCCCGAAGCTGCGCCACTTTCAGATCGTCCGGGTGAATGTCCACGTTGCAGACAATCCGTACGTCGGGAATGTCCTCCAGAACTTCGCCGGCCACCTCAAACAACGAACTCGTGAAATAGCCCGCAATGCGCATGTAACTGCGTGCGCCCCGCAGATGCGGCAGCAGAAAACTGACATCAAGCCGCTGGGTACGCGAAGAAAAACGGCGGATGGTCATCGCCTCCAAACCTCACTCGCCAAAGCGCAGATTCTTCAGCCGCGCGGCCAGGACCTCGGCCGCCTCGCGTACGGGCTGCTCCGGTGACTTGCGCGCCAGAAATGCCAACACCTCCGCCAGCAGCAGGCGTACGTCCAGAAAATCATCCATCTCCCGCTTGAACTGCTCCACAACAACCCGCGCCTCAGTCTCCCGAAGCATCTGCTGCAAACCCAGAATGAGCCGCCCCAGCCGGCTGCGCCCCAGTTCCGTCGCCTCGGTCAAATCACGTCCGGCAAATTCACTGACGCGCTTCACACGCGCCTGATTCGGGCGCATATCGCCCATCACCTGACTGTAGTCCCCCACGTGAAAGGCCTTGGCGAAGTTCTGGTAGTTGTAGAGCTTGCGCGCGCCAGCCGCTTCCATCTCCAGCATGCGGCAGTAGAACCGCTCGATGCCGGTGAGACGGCCCCAGGTGTCCGGCGACAGACCTTCCGGCACCAGAAGGTTCGAGGCGGTCTCCGCCGCCTGTTGCACCATGTCATCCACAACCGTCACTTCCCGCCGGGTGCGCGGGCGCAGGGCAAAGGCCGTCACCTCCTCGCCGCCAATGTGCGTGCATGCCGTCAGCACCTTCAGCGCCGCCGCATAGCCCGCCATCTGCAGGTCGGCGTCATTCCACACCGGCGCGCCATGCTGCGCCGCCACCCGTTCGTTCAGGTGCAGCATGGTTTCCATCTGCCGCTGCACTTCCTGCCGTACCTCGGGCAGAAGCCGCTGCCTGAACCCTTGCCGCTCGCCGGGGGCGCGCTTCCTGAGCATCAGGATGACCGTCCCCTGTACGTAGCCGCCCTGCTTGAGTTCGGAAGTGGTCTCCGTGGCGATGTACCACGCGGCCGCCACCTGCAGTCCCGCCGCCCAGAAAATCGCGATGAGATCGCTCCACACGCCGGTGTCCTGGTGCGTGAACATGACGCACTGCACGCCGTTGTCCGGCATGTGCGCGGCCATGGCCCGGTAGGCGGCCACCATGCCGCGCCGGAACTCCGCGCCGGAACCCTTGATGGCGAGCGCCCGGCGCGAGTCCCAGACCCACGCATCGAAGGGAACGGGCGGATTCTTCCTCAGCCAGGCAATGAAGAATTCGGTGATCTCGTGGTAGTTGACGGCGTCGGCGTAGGGTGGGTCGGCGATCCAGAATTCGCAGTGCTGTTGAGGATGATTGGCTGGGACAGAGACGATCTCGCGCTTTACATCCGGCATCGTCACCCTACTTAACTCGAAGAAATCTGGTGTGAATCGAACAAAGCCTCGCACGGCGTAGTTGTAAAAAACGTTGAGTGCCTGGTTGTAGAAAACGTGCTTAGGGCCACCTTCGCCTTGGGTCGGCAACCACTGACAAAGCTTGGCGTAGAAATTCAGCATCTTGGCTATGTTGATCCAGCCTACATTAGCCACTTGTGAGGTTCGCCATTCTTGGATCGTCAGCGCCATTGATAACAACTGCCGTGCGTTGAACAAATGATGCCAATACGTCCAGCCGCGCGTACGGATCGGTTCATCGGTCTTGTCACCCGGCTCAATAGGCATGTCGGGCACGAGTCCGTCGGCCTGCCAGCGCGCAAGGTTCTCAGCCACGATGGCTTCCACGCGGCGCTCGCGCTCCAGATCAGCCTCGGTCGGCGCGGCAAAGAAGGTTTCCTGCCGGGCAGCGGGCGGATGGCCCTCCGCCTGTCCGCCCCGCCTGATCCACTGGATGCAGTAGAGCCGCTCCTGGAAGATGTCGTCCGGCCGGGGCTTGAAATCGGTTTTCTCCCAGCGGCGCAGGCGGTTGGCAGTTGATCCGTCGGGCAGCCGGTAGTCGCCGCGCAGGGTCTTGATCGGCGTGCGGTAGGTTTTGCCATCAAGCTGATAGACCATCTCGCCATCCTGCACCGTGCCGCGCCCGGCGGCCTTGAGTTCCCTTTCGCTCACACCGCTGACAATCCCGATGTCAAAGCGTTTGCCGGCGTGATCGGGTCTGAGGCGGGCGATGACACGGCGCGTTCTGGAAATGACCCACGAGGGCGCAAGCGGCACCAGCCAGCCGGTTTCCGGGCAGCGCGTTTCCAGGCAGTAGAGATAGGCCTTGGCGCGGTTGCCCTGCTCATCGTGCTCGATGCCCAGCCGGGTAATCTCGGCATCCACTGCGGCGGCCACTTCGCGTTGCGCCTGCTCAATTTCGGCCCGGCGTTCTGGACTGGCGCCGATGATGTTGAGCGCCCCCCAGGTGAGCATGCATGCCACCGGGTTCAGGTCGCTGGCATAGACATCACAGCCCAGCCGCGCCGCCTCGAACGGAATGGAGCCGCCGCCGCAGAAGGTGTCGCCGACACGCGGGCGATGGCCGTAGCGCAGGATGCCCAGTTGCTCGATGAGTTCCGGGAACGAATGCGCCTCGATGCCAAGGTGCGCGTAGTGGCGGTTGACGACGGGCCAGGCCGGGGCGTAGAGCCAGTCGGGATTGACTTCTTCGGGGCGCTTGCCGAGGCTGGCTTTGGCTTCGTAGCTCCCAAGGGTGGCCAGCGCCCGGCGGTAGAGGGTGAGTTTGTCGTCATCCGTGAGGTCCCGTCGCCAGCCGCGTCCGCTGAAGTAGCGTTCCGGGTCGCGGATGGTCAGCATTTCCTGGAGTCTGGCGGCGGAGAAGGCGTTGGCGGCGAGCGCCCGGCGGGCCAGCCCTTCGTCATCGAAGGCCAGCAACCGCTCGAACACATTGAGGTCGGCTTCGGTGTCGTCCGTAGGGGGCAGAAGGCAGCCCAGCACGATGGCGCGCACAAGGATCAGGGGCTTTCTGCCCTTCCAGTAGGAGCCGAGACATGTCAAGGTCTGCGCCGCAACGGCCTTGCGTTCCGCCTGTGCCTCGAAGGAAACCTTCTGCGCCGGGAAGACGGTTTCAATCAGCGCTGGGGCGCCCCTGAGCACCAGCGGGGTGAGGGTTGTCTTCACTTGGGAGTCCATGTTCAAGCATCCCGGATTGAACGCATGCAGATACCAGTCACCCGGAACATGGGCTTGGTTGGTTTCCCGGCGCTCATGAATTCATCCACCTCTGCGGCTATGGCATGGGCAATGTGGACAGCCTCCATGGCAGCGATGCCGTAGGCTTCGGCAATGTTTTGCGCCTGCTCCAGGGCTGAAACATTCCAGGCAATGTTTTCAGCCCGGCTGAACACGGCTTCGTAAAAAGCGGCTTCCTGCGGCTGCCGGTGATAGTGGGCCATAGGCAATGCCTCCAGGCGCACCGCGTCACTGACAACCAGCGTGCGTTCCGGGTCATCCAGCACGCTCAGTGCCCGTTGCCCTGTTTCGCCCTGCCCCGTGAAGGCTGCCATCAGCACGGAAGTGTCAATGTAGGTTCGCTTAGGCATGGCTTATGCCACCTCGCTTGTGCCACCTCGCCGGGCGCAGATTTCAGCGCCCACCTCATCGGCAGAGAGTAGCTGTCCACCCTGGGCAATATAGGCTTGACGCAGCTCAATGAGCTTCCTGCCCAGTTCGGTTCGCGGCTGATAGCTGGTCAAACAGTCCAAATGCGCCCATGCCGCGTCCTCCCCGGGACGCAGCCAGTCTTGCGCCAGGCTTTTTTCATCTGGTGTCAAGGCAGTGGTCGGCGACGCGGCTTCCCTTGGGACTTCCTTCCCATTCCCGATATGGGGGCCGACATGAGGCTGGCATCCGGCCTCAATCCACCGTTGTTCCTGAAGGCGGTGTATCGCAAGCTCAATTTGCTGCCGCGAAAACTGGGGGCCCTTACGTGGATTCCAGGCGTGGACGCGCGCAACCACATCGTCGGGATGATGCGCACCCTCGTGCGTCATGACCCAGTGCACCGTCGAGAGCAACCCAAGCCCATCAGACGACTCAAACCCTTCAATGAGACGGCTGACACGCTCAAGGCGCGCCCGGCTTTCGGGGATGGCGGTCGAGGAAGGCTGTGGCTTCCTCAATCGCGCCGGGAACCAGCCTCAGCGGCTTGTTCGCTCTGTCGCCACCGTCGGCATAACCGGCAATCAGATAGCCTTCAACAGCACGCAGGACGTGGTGCAGATTTTCGGCATAGGGGCCGTAATGATGCCTGACATAGTTCAGGCGCAGCGGTTCGCCGGCCGCCTGCATGAAGTACATCAGCCTGTGTGCTTCCAGCAGGGTGATGAAAGAATCGGGCAAGCCATCAAGATACCGCTGCATCAGCCTGACCATCGCCGCGCGGCCAGTGGTCATGGTTGGCACTTCGCGCGCATGGGGCATTCTGTCGGTAGTCGGTGCACCGTCTGGTTCAAAGATGAGCACATGCACATCCGTCAGGGAAGCCAATGCCTGCTCGATGCGGGGGCGGACATCATTTCAGTCCAGGCCACCCAGGCCGCATCCCAGCGGCGGAATGGCGATGGAGCGGATGTTCCTGTCGCGGATGACCTTGACCAGATCGCCAAGGCCCGCCTCAATGTCCTCAATACGGCTCTTGCTGCGCCAGTGGCGCTTCGTGGGAAAGTTGATGATGAAGCGCGGCGGCGTGAGCTGCCCCGTCTCAAAGACGAACATGCGGCCCGGCTGCACGGCTTCGCGCTTGCATGCAGCTTCGTAAGCCTTGAAGTTCTCAGGAAAGGCCTGCCTGAAGTGCAGGGCGATTCCCCGTCCCATCACGCCGACACAGTTGACCGTGTTGACCAGCGCCTCTGCCTCACACTTGAGGAGGTCGCCCGAAGTGAACTCTATCACAGCAGCCTTCCTTTCGTTGCCCTTGCTGTCAGTAGTACCAGTCACGGCGGACCTCAACCCGCGGCCAATGGCCCCTTGGCGACACCCTGTTCAGGACTTCCAGGACTTGCTGACGGATCGTGTGTCAAACACACCGATGCGATCCATCAGGCGCCAGGGGAAGTTGTACTCCATCAGAAACTCAGCCTGTTTCTCTTCCTTGCACCGCCGCCAATCCCGGGCTTGAACGGCCGCCCAGTTAATCTCATCAAGGTGCGCCAGGTCACAGCGTTCCTCAAAGTTGGTCGAACCGGCGTTCGAGAGCGTGAACACCCACCTCCGCCCGCACTTGTGCGCCCAGGCGACGGCAACACGCAGCTTGGCCTCGAAATGCAGGATTGGTTCCTGCCCGCCGTCATAATCCAGTTCCGGATGCTCACCTCGATAAATCACATACAGCATTACGGAGCGCGGGCAGAAGTAGAACGGCACACAGTCCCCCACACACAGGTCAGGGTAACTATCCAGCGCCAGCATCAATCGCCGCTGCTTGATGCTGCTCATGCCAATGTTCGTACCTGCAAGCCCACGGCATATCACTTCTGCATCGCACCAGAGGTACTTGTCGGCAACGATGGATGCCAGACGATCAATGTGGGCGATGTGGTAAATCCTGGGTTCTTCCGGTACGCGGACGCTGGTCATAGGGGGTCATCGCCAAACAGGTTCAGCCGGGGCTGGCTGTCTTCATGCAAACGCTGGCTGCGGTGGGCACGGATTTCCAGCATCTCGCTCTGGACGACATCCCCCAGCGCATGCTCCAGCGCAGCGCGCCAGCCCCTGCCGGCATCCAGCACTCCCCCCGTGCCCATGGCGGTCATGCCAAACAACCACCAGCGTTCTTCAGGCCGCAGCGCCACCCGGTTACGTACGGCCACGGGAATCCGGTCAAGGTTCATCCGCTCCACAGCCCAGGCGAGGACACACAGTTCCTCGCCAAGCAGGCGATCCACGGGATTTTTTCTCCAACCTTCACCAGCAGGCGGCAGGCTTGCGGACCAATCTTGAAGGGACCGTCGTAGCGCCGCCGTCTCTGGGATTGGAGCCGTCCAGAGTGAAGTACAGCTCAGCCCGTGGTGTGGCTTCGAGGCGAACCAGCCGCACATCTCCGGCGGGTTCAACCTGGTGGCGGATTTTCAGGTCGGCGAGCCACCGTACGGGCGGCGCACTTTCGTGCTGGCCGGTTGTGTCCCTGACCCAGGAGTAGAAGGTTCCTTCCGTGGTGATGAAGTTGTCGGGGTCGCTGACCGGCTGCATCCCGGCGACATCCCCGCTGGTTGATCAGTATCTGTCGCAGTGATACACCACATCCAATGCTGAAGCCCACAACTTTGGTGCCGGCCACGCAAGGAAAGTCTGCGCCAGCAAAGCTGCCAGCCGTCAGGGCCGACGGCAGGGCGGCTCAGACTCGGTGTCCGCCCGTACCAGCGAGACCGTCCCGCTGAAGGTACTCAAAAGAACCTTGGCAGCACCATCCCCGTGTCGCCAGACAACGAAACGGCCGTGACGCGGTGGCGGTGGCGGCGCCCCGGGTCCCGGCAGCGGTTCCGTATCCGGGCCTGACCCACTGGCATCCGCACCGCCCACCGGAAAATCCGACTTCAACGTTCCACTGAAGCTCTTGAACCGCGTCTCAAAACCACAGGTTTCGGGCACAGCCAGCTTGATGTCACCCGAAAACGCATTGATGGTACACCGCCTGACCGGCGTCAGCGCCCCGACAAAAAACACATTCCCGCTTGTCGTCTCGACAGCCACTTCATTTTCCAGTCGGCTCAGCCTGACCTCCCCACTGACCGTCATCACATCAACCCGACCCCGGCTGCACCGGATGCTGGCATTGCCACTGACAAGCTGGGCCGTCAGATCGCCCCCAATGTCGGACGCTTCCAGCTTCCCGCTGACGGCACTCACCGCCACACGGCCCATCACCGCCTGCACCTGCGCATCGCCGCTCACGGTACGGAGCTGGACCGTCCCCACTTCAGTCAAACGGACCCGTCCGCTCGTCGTCGCCACGTTGACCGGACCGGGCACCTGTTCAACCAGGACCCCGCCGCTGACCGTCGCCACATTGGCGGCCGCCACTGCGCGGACGGTCACGTTGGCGCTGCGCGTCCTGACCTCCTGCAGCGAGGCTTCCCGTGGGACAGTGATACGTAGCCGATGTGGCATCATCGGCGGATCGACCGAAATACCGTACGCTCCATCAGCAAGCTGTTTGACCTTGACCATGGACGGATTGCCATCCGTCGTGACCGTCAAAACCGCCTCATCACCGCCGGTAACGGTAACTTCCCCTACCTGACACAGAACCTTGACCCGACCGTTGCGCTCGATGGGCTGCCGGATTTCCTGCGCCAACACCGAAAGACTGCCGAGCAGCCAGCCCAGCGCCAGAACGCGCGCCATCAACACAACCGATTTCATAGCAACTTTCCCCCGCATGCGTCGTTTCCTTACCCCCACGGGCCAACCTGTTTCGGAGCCAACCCGTTCCGTTTCCGAAAGGACAGGTTCAGGAACCTTCCCCTTCGGTCATGACAATGATTTCACTCAGCACTTCCGCCTTCCTGCGATAGGCCGTCACCAGAAAATGCAGGGCGGCTGGATCGGTCGGCGACTGGCGGACAACCTCCCGGGTCTGCGCAATCTGGGCATCCAGTCCGGCCAGAGTCCGGTCCATGGCCGTCCGTGTCGCCGGATCGAGTCTCATGCGCCGTAACCGGGCCTGGGACTGAAGGCCCTCGATGACCACGAGATAGGTTTGTTCCGCCTGGGCGAGAACCTGCTCCGCCTCGGAGGGCGGGCGCTCGCGTATGGGTGGCGGGCTGGCCATTCCCGTACGCCGCCGGGGTGGCTCAATGATGACAGTATCCGCCGGCGCCAGCGTTTCCGAAACCGACGGTGAAGGGCTTGCGGGCGGCGAGATGCGTGGCAAGCCGCCGGTATCCGACCGGCTGGGCGGAGTCGGCTCCTGAGCCAGAAGCGGCTCCGGCGTGGCGGACGGACGCAGCCAGAGCCAAAGGCCAATAGCCAGCGCCAGAAGGCAACCCAGCGCTGGCCCCAGCCGCCACCAGCCAGACCATTCCGGCCGGAACCAGTCTGTGCGCCCCCCACTTGACCGACGCTGTTCACGCTCGTCCACCGCCGCCATGCCGGCAGCAATGCGCGGCCACAACCCCTCCGGGAGCGAAGCCCCGGCGGCTACGTCGCGGTACAGCCGGTTTTCCCATTCGCGGGCGCGGTACTCCGCCTGACAGCTCGGACACTGGCGCAGGTGCGCGGCCAGCAGGCTGGCGTCCGGCGCGTCGAGTTCACCATCCAGATAGGCATCGAGTTGTTCGAGGCAACGTTCACAATCCATCAGTTACCTCCATGTCCTGCCAACAGGTACGGTCGGACGTGGCGGCGCATTTCCAACCGCGCGCGATGCAGGTCCGTCTTGACCTTGCCGACCGAAAAGCCTGTGATCGCGGCAATGTCCTCATAGCTGTACTGCTCGAACGTTCGCAGGACGAACACCATGCGCTTGTCGGATTCAAGCTTTGCCAGCGCCGCCCGTACGACGAAGCGCAGTTCGGCATCGAGAAGCTGCGCATCGGGGGTTGTGCCATCCGTCGGTTCCGGTTGGCGCTCGCCGTCAAAGATGTCATCCAACGAATCCCAGCGGGCATATTCACGGACATGCTCACGCGACACATTGCGTGCAATCCCAAACAACCACGCCGCCACACGGGCGCGATCCCGCAGGGTGGCGCGCTGCTCATAGGCCCGCACGAAAGTCTCCTGGGTCAGCTCCTCGGCCAGTTCCCGCCGGCCGACCAGCGCACACAGAAAGTTGAATACCGAACGGGCATACCGGTCGAACCAGTGACGAAAGGCTTCCGCATCCGGGAGCGGTGGTGATTCAGTCGGTAGGGACGCATCGTCCATGACAGGTGCGGTGACTCCCAAAACGATTTGACTCCGACGGCATACGCTGTGCTCCTGGCGAAAGTTGCTCCGTCATGGAGCATGTGCCAAATGCGCCGAAAAAGTTTCACACGTTATGGAGGTTTTCGCGGCTGTGTCCTGACGCGCGTCCCCAAGCTTTGGCCCGGGGTCCGGGCGACGGGATGTTGCCCAAACGAAGCACCAAACAAAACGGGACGCACCCGATAAGGGCACGTCCCGCAGGTTTTGGATTTGGGCGCACTCAGCGCCCGGTGTCGCGCTGATCAATGGCTGCCGCGTTCATAGCTTCATAGCTGCTACCCGGTGCTTCACGCAGACAGGCTTCAGGTCAGGCAACCCGCCGGGGGCACTAATCCGTTACGGTCAAGGTAATCGTTACGCCGTCATCATTGACAGTAACCTGATCAAAGATACTGTCTGAACCACCCTGCCCATTGGGTCGCCTGACATCCATGATTCTTACTTCAAGCAAATAGTCTCCAGCCGTATTGGCCGAACCAATGGTGAACCTTGCGTTGGTATTGTTTCGTTCCAGCAACTCAATGGCGATTTCTTGTCCTGGCGGTGGCGGATGGGCAAAAGTGATTCCTGAACTTGGACCTTCCAGGATAGTGATTCCCAAGACCGCAAAATCCCTACGCCGGATACCACTCCCTGAGACGCTGACGGTCACATCAAGATGGGTGGAGTCAAGGCTAACCCTGATGGGATTCCTGGTAAGCCTTGGATTCCGAACAATGACCCGCGTTCTAGCTTGAGTGATGACATTCCCTCTTCCCAGATACAGCTCATCCGACCGCCTCGTGCGAAACGGACCGTACCCCGAAGCTACCAGGCAGTACCAATTCTCCCAACCCCCACCGATCAACTGCGCCCGCTGAAAGTTCCAGGGGTCAAGGTAACAACCACAGCACCCACAGAACGGATCATAAATCCCCAGCCGTAGGCGGTACTCTCCACACGCCCCGTAGGTCAGTCCCTCCTGCCCCACCATCTGCACGATGACCGACACCGTCCCATCCCCGTCGGTGTCCTCGGCACTCTGACTCGCCAGCGGGTTGCCATCCCCGTCGCGGAGGCTGCACGTCACCCGCCCCACATACCAGTCCTGCGCCGTGTAATCGAGTTCGACCGTAGCCACCCCCGTCACAAGTCCCGTCTCAGGGTCATAACTGATGAGGGTCACTCCAGTAGCCACAGCTTCCGTTGGCGTCTGCGGCACCGGATTGCCTGTTCCAGACTGCCCCTCCCCACCACGCGCCAGCGCGCGGCTGGTGCGCATCCCCGCCCGAACCCGTGCCAGAACCCGCCGGTCAAACTCCTCCCACGCCCGCGGCCCAAAGGCTTCCTGCAACCGGTCACGGTAACGCAGCACCACCGCCTCCCGCTCCCGCTGCAACGCCAACAACTCCGCCGACGGCGGCAGCGGCGGCTGCCCCGCCCCCAGCTTCCCCTCAGGATAGTTCGCCCGCCGCGCCGCAAGGATTGCCCGCGCCCGTGCGTCCACCGCCCGCACCGCCGCCTCACACTCCGCCGCCAACCGGTCAAGGATCACACCCTGCTTCGCCTCCAGTTCCGCTTCCTGTTTGAACGCACGCCGCAACGCCTGCGCCGCCTCCGTCCGCCCAGCCCGCTCCGCTTCCTCCGCCTCCTCGTTGAGCAGAAACACCGTGTGAAACAGCGTGCGGTAAAGCTGTGGCTCAGGGACAAAACCGGATGCCTTCCGGTCAGACCGACGCTCCACCTGCGCGTTGGTGCTGAAGCCGGGCGGCACCACAAGCATCAGCACCAGACCAACCAAGACAAACATCCCGGAAATACACCGGTGTTTTCCGGTCGCCTTCAACATCAGGTTTACCTCCCTGCAGAAAGTGTGATTGCCTTTTCGTCACCGGGGACACGCACTTCCCAACCGGTGTCGTGACTCCCAAGAACCTGCTATCGCCGTCGGCTGATGTTGCACTTTGGGAAGAATCTGCTTCAGGTTAATCACCACCTTTGGCAGCATCAACAGGACTTCCGGTTTTTCCAGTCTTTTTGCCAATCCGTTATGACTTCAACTATCCGCCTGACGAAACTGGCCAAGCGGGCCGGTTGTGCCGCCAAGCAACCACCGGGCTACCTGTTTTCCCTGCTGGGACAGCTTCCACCGCTCCGCGATCCGCAGGTGCTGGTGGGCAGCGCCACGGCCGACGACGCCGCCGTGTACCGGCTGACCGACGAGCTGGCGCTCGTGCTGACAACGGACTTTTTCACGCCCATCGTGGACGACCCAACCGACTTTGGAGCCATTGCCGCCGCCAATGCGCTCAGCGACGTGTATGCCATGGGCGGCACGCCACGGGTGGCGCTCAACCTGGTCGGTTTTCCCGATGACCGGCTGCCACCGGAGGTTCTCGGCGACATCCTGCGCGGCGCGGCCGCCGTGGCGGAAGCGGCCGGGGTCAGTATCGTCGGCGGCCACACGATCAAAAGCGAAGAACCCATCTACGGGCTGGCCGTAGTCGGTACAGTTGCGCCCGACCGGATGCTGACCAACGCCGCCGGACGACCGGGCGACTGGCTGGTACTGACCAAACCCATCGGGGTGGGCGTCATCACCACGGCCGCCAAAAACGACGTGGACACGCTGGGCGCCATCGGTGAAGCCATCCAACTGATGCGGACCCTCAACCGTGCGGCCGCCGAAGCCGCCTGCGCTGTCGGCGTCCGGGCAGCGACGGATGTCACCGGTTTTGGCCTTCTGGGCCACCTGCGCAATCTGGCTTATGCCAGTGGTTGCGCGGCAGAAGTTGACCTGACGGACGTTCCCATCCTGGCGGCGGCGCGACACTATGCGGCGGAGGGCTTCGTTCCCGGCGGCACGCATGCCAACCGGCGTTTCCTGCAGGACTGGACGACCTACGCGCCGGAAGTGACCGAAACCGACCAACTGCTGCTGTGCGACGCGCAGACTTCGGGCGGTCTGCTGCTGGCCGTTGCGCCGGAAACAGTAGAAGACCTCGTCAGAGAGCTGAAGCGCCGCCAGACGCCATGCGCCGCCCGGATCGGCCGCCTGGCAGCCGGGACGCCAGGGCGGCTGACCGTCCACCGCTCATAATGCGCGGCATCAAGCCCTGGCTCAGGGTCGGGGCGACGGCACGTTGCACCAATGAAGCACCAAACGAAAAGGGACGCACCGGCAAAGGGCGCGTCCCACAGATTTTTGGCTTTGGGCGTACTCAGCGCCCGGTGCGGTGACTACCAGCCGCCACGACGGTTGCCGCCACCATAGCCGCTACTCTGCTCTTCCGGTTCTGTTACGGTCAAGGTGATCTCCACCGGGCCACCGATAATAACCGCATCCGCGATACTGTCCGAACCACCCTGCCCGTCGGGTCGCCTGACATCTATGATTCTTACCTCAAGCACATAGTTCCCGGCCCTATTGCTTGAGACAATGTTGAACATCTTCGTGGTAATGTCTCCCGGCACCAATCGAACGCCGATTATTCGGTCGCCAAAAGTGAGGTGTCCTTCGCTTGGTCGATCCAAGATATTGACTTCCAAGACCGCAAAATCCTCAGACTGAAGCCCTGCCAGTGAGGCCCTAACAGTCACATCAAGATCGGTGGAGTCAATGTTGACCTTGATGGGATTTTTGGTAAACCTCAGCCTCCTAATAGCGACCAGCGGTTTTACCTGAAAGGTGACATCCCTTGCTCCCAGAAACAGCGTACCTGACCGCATCGTGCAAAACGGACCGTGCCCCGAAAATACCGTGCAGTACCAAGGCCCCCAGCCCCAACCGCCCAGCAGCGCCCGCTGAAAGTTCCAGGGGTCAAGGTAACAACCACAGCACCCACAGAAAGGATCATAAATATCCAGCCGTAGGCTGTACTCCCCGCGCGCCCCGTAGGTCGTCAGCCCCTCCTGCCCCACCATCTGCACGATGACCGACACCGTCCCATCGCCGTCGGTGTCCTCGGCACTCTGGCTCGCCAGCGGGTTTCCGTTCCCGTCGCGGAGGCTGCACGCCACCTGCCCCACATACCAATCCTGTGCAGCATAATCGAGTTCGGTCGTGGCCACCCCCGTCACAAGGTTCGTCTCAGGGTCGTAGCTGATGAGCACCGAGCCGGTGACAATAGACTCTCCCGCCTGTGTCGTCAGGTTGCCCGTTCCAGAACCGTCCTCAACCGGCTGGTGCCTCTGAGTACCGCCTGCGCTCAGCCCGGCGGCAAAAGGCAGCAGAACCCGCTGCTCAAACTCCTCCCACGCCCGCGGCCCAAAGGTTGCCCGCAACCGGTCACGGTAGCGCAGCACCACCGCCTCCCGCTCCCGCTGCAACGCCAACAGTTCCGCCGATGGCGGCAGCGGCTGCTGTCCCGCCCGCAGCTTCCCGTCAGGATAGTTCGCCCGCCGCGCCGCAAGGATTGCCCTCGCCCGTGCATCCACCGCCCGCACCGCCTGCTCACACGCTGCCGCCAACCGGTCGAGGACCACCCCCTGCTCCACCTCCAGGCCCGCTTCCTGTTTGAACGCGCGCCGCAACGCCTGCGCCGCCTCCGTCCGTCCAGCCCGTTCCGCTTCCTCCGCCTGTTCATTCAGCAGAAAAATGGTGTGAAACAGCGTGCGGTAAAGCTGCGGCTCATGGACGAAGCCGGACGCCTTCCGGTCAGACCGACGCTCCACCTGCGCGTTGGTGCTGAAGCCGGGCGGCACGCCCAGCATCAGCACAACAACCACAAGGGCCACAACCCCGGCGACACAGCGGTGTTTTCCGGTCGTCTTCAACATCGGATTTACCTTCTTCTGAAAGCGTGATGGCCTTTCCGTCAGCAGGGAGGCACCCTTCATAACCGGCGCCGTGACTCCCGAAACCAGGCATACCTGCCCGCCAACATTGCACTTCCGGGAGAAGCTGTTTCAGAATCAATAACACCTTTGGCAATGTCAACAAGGCTTCAGGTTTTTCCTGTCTTTTTGCCAATCCGTCATGACCTTCCCCATTCGCCTGACCGGGCTGGCCAAACGGGCTGCCTGTCTTCCCGGCCGGAACGGCATGCGACCTGCCAGCCCCGGGCCCGGGGTACGGGCGACGGCACGTTGCACCAATGAAGCACCAAACGAAAAGGGACGCACCCGCGAGGGCGTGTCCCACAGATTTTTGGCTTTGGGCGTATTCAGCGCCCGGTGCGGTGACTACCAGCCGCCACGACGGTTGCCGCCACCATAGCCGCTACTCTGCTCTTCACGGTTCCGTTACGGTCAAGGTGATCTCCACTGGGCTACCGATAATAACCCTATCCGCGATGCTGTCCGAACCACCCTGCCCATCGGGTCGCCTGACATCTATGATTCTTACCTCAAGCAAATAATTCCCAGGTGGTGCGATTGAGAGAATAGTGAACCTCGCGTCGGTATAACCTCCTGGCACCAATTCAACGTCGTCCGTTACTCCCGGTGGGTAGGCAAAACTGACTTGTGGGTTGCTTGGTCCAGTGATGAGATTGACTTCCAAGACCGCAAAATCCCTATCCTGAAGCCCTGCCCGTGAGGCCCTAACAGTCACATCAAGATCGGTGGAGTCAATGTTGACCTTGATGGGATTTTTGGTAAACCTCAGCCTCCTAATAGCGACCAGCGGTTTTACCTGAAAGGTGACATCCCTTGCTCCCAGAAACAGCGTACCTGACCGCATCGTGCAAAACGGACCGTGCCCCGAAAATACCGTGCAGTACCAAGGCCCCCAGCCCCAACCGCCCAGCAGCGCCCGCTGAAAGTTCCAGGGGTCAAGGTAACAACCACAGCACCCACAGAAAGGATCATAAATATCCAGCCGTAGGCTGTACTCCCCGCGCGCCCCGTAGGTCGTCAGCCCCTCCTGCCCCACCATCTGCACGATGACCGACACCGTCCCATCGCCGTCGGTGTCCTCGGCACTCTGGCTCGCCAGCGGGTTTCCGTTCCCGTCGCGGAGGCTGCACGCCACCTGCCCCACATACCAATCCTGTGCAGCATAATCGAGTTCGGTCGTGGCCACCCCCGTCACAAGGTTCGTCTCAGGGTCGTAGCTGATGAGCACCGAGCCGGTGACAATAGACTCTCCCGCCTGTGTCGTCAGGTTGCCCGTTCCAGAACCGTCCTCAACCGGCTGGTGCCTCTGAGTACCGCCTGCGCTCAGCCCGGCGGCAAAAGGCAGCAGAACCCGCTGCTCAAACTCCTCCCACGCCCGCGGCCCAAAGGTTGCCCGCAACCGGTCACGGTAGCGCAGCACCACCGCCTCCCGCTCCCGCTGCAACGCCAACAGTTCCGCCGATGGCGGCAGCGGCTGCTGTCCCGCCCGCAGCTTCCCGTCAGGATAGTTCGCCCGCCGCGCCGCAAGGATTGCCCTCGCCCGTGCATCCACCGCCCGCACCGCCTGCTCACACGCTGCCGCCAACCGGTCGAGGACCACCCCCTGCTCCACCTCCAGGCCCGCTTCCTGTTTGAACGCGCGCCGCAACGCCTGCGCCGCCTCCGTCCGTCCAGCCCGTTCCGCTTCCTCCGCCTGTTCATTCAGCAGAAAAATGGTGTGAAACAGCGTGCGGTAAAGCTGCGGCTCATGGACGAAGCCGGACGCCTTCCGGTCAGACCGACGCTCCACCTGCGCGTTGGTGCTGAAGCCGGGCGGCACGCCCAGCATCAGCACAACAACCACAAGGGCCACAACCCCGGCGACACAGCGGTGTTTTCCGGTCGTCTTCAACATCGGATTTACCTTCTTCTGAAAGCGTGATGGCCTTTCCGTCAGCAGGGAGGCACCCTTCATAACCGGCGCCGTGACTCCCGAAACCAGGCATACCTGCCCGCCAACATTGCACTTCCGGGAGAAGCTGTTTCAGAATCAATAACACCTTTGGCAATGTCAACAAGGCTTCAGGTTTTTCCTGTCTTTTTGCCAATCCGTCATGACCTTCCCCATTCGCCTGACCGGGCTGGCCAAACGGGCTGCCTGTCTTCCCGGCCGGAACGGCATGCGACCTGCCAGCCCCGGGCCCGGGGTACGGGCGACGGCACGTTGCACCAATGAAGCACCAAGTGAAAAGGGACGCACCCGCAAGGGCACGTCCCACAGATTTTTGGCTTTGGGCGTATTCAGCGCCCGGTGCGATGCTTACCAGCCGCCACGGCCGTAACCGCCACCGCCGCCACCGCGCCGGCCGCCACCGCCGTAACCACCACCGCGACGGTTGCCGCCACCGCCATAGCCGCCGCCGTTCCGCTCTTCACGCGGGCGGGCTTCGTTGACGGTCAGCGTCCGTCCGTTGAACTCAGTGCCGTGGAACATCTCAATGGCCCGATTGCCATCTTCGGTTGAAGTGAACTCGACAAAACCAAAGCCACGTGAACGGTTCGTGTCACGGTCTTCGACGACCTGCGCCGATTCCACTGTCCCAGCCTTTGAGAAGTGGTCGCGCAAGTCCTCACTTGTGGTCTGAAAACTCAAATTACCAACATACAGCTTCATGGATGCGTTTTCCTCTTTCGGATGAAGAAACCCACGCCGGAAACGCACTCTGGAAACGGTGCAAAAGAGTGACGCACGGCTGACCGGCAAGCGGCGGATTTCGTAGTAACCTAAACCTTCCTATCTCTGACTATCCGAAACCGCCACGCCCAACACACTATCCGAAACGAGGCACGTCACCGTTGATGAGCAAGAGAAGGTGTACACTGCCGCCATCATAGGGGGCGTGGCTGGGAAAAGCAACGGTCGGCGACGGCTTTTCTGAAAATTATTTCCCAAGGATGCGCCCCGGCCGGAAAGCCAGCGTGGGGAGTTGACACCGGATGCCCGGCACAGCAAAGCCACACCGGCATGGTAGAGTGCCGATGGGCAACCTCATCCCGATGTCGTTCCAAGGAAAGAACCCATGTCACTCAGAACGAATGCGGAACTATCATCCCTTGCGGCGCTGCCGGACCAGTCACGGGTCTGGGTGTTCACCACGGCGGCGCCCCTGACAGACGACCTGGCCGCACTGGTCGAAACCGGGCTGAAAACCTTTGTCGCCGATTGGATGTCGCACGGCCAGCGGGTACGTGGTGGCTTCGCCATCTGCAACCGACGTTTCATCCTTGTTGCTGCCGATGAAACTGCCAACGATGTTTCGGGCTGCTCGATTGACAGCATGTTTCGTGCCGTACAGGCGGCTGTAGGCCGCGCTGGTGTGCCGTTGGCCGACACGGCCGACATTGCCTACTGCGGCCCGAATGGTGTCGAACTCGTTGACCGTCCCACCTTCCGGCGACTGGTGCGGGAAGGCGTCATCCGGCCCGACACCCTTGTGTTTGATGGCACCGTCCGTACGCTGGGGGAAGTGCGGGCCGGCCGCTGGGAGCGGCCGTTTGCCGAAAGCTGGCACGCCGAACACTTTGCCCCACCGGCCGTCGGAAGCAGCGTGCGGTAGGAAGTGCGGCTGGCAGGTATGTGGACTTCACTGCACCTTCTCGCCCTGGCCCTTGGGGTGCGTCCGTGGGAAGGACCACCACCTCCCGGATGGGAGCACCTGCCGGCAGCGACCTGCCAGCAGTTACAGCCTTTCTTTTCAGAGCTGGACCTTGGCCGGGATGTGCTCTGGCGCGTGGGTGAGCTTCCGTGGTGGGTTCGCCGCCTGGCGGTCGTGCCGCCCGTGGCCATCACCTTCGGCGCACTGGTCTGGGTTGTTCCAGGGTGTTATGCCCCCAGCACGCCAGCCGGATTGGAACTTATTGCCCACGAACTGACCCATGTCGTCCAGTACCGCCGCCATGGGTATTTCGGCTTCACGCTGCGTTATGGGCTGGAATTTCTCACCAACGTCCTGCGTGGCGACAGCCTGACTCAGGCTTACGAAAACATCACCTTTGAGGTGGAGGCGCGCACCCACGCTGCGGCTGTCGCCGGACAATACCTTTTCGTTTGACAAAGTGCGCCGGGTCTGAGTAGTCTGACGGCTGTTTCAGCCCGCGCCCAACAACAGCGGCAGAATTCGTGGCTGGAACGGTTTGCACGGGGCGTGGCTCAGCCTGGTAGAGCGCACGGTTCGGGACCGTGAGGTCGGAGGTTCAAATCCTCTCGCCCCGACCACATTTTTGTCGTCCACAGCACGAATTGCCGACCCGATGGTTGTGAGAGCAGGGACGCTCTGCGGCCATCGCCCTTTTGGCCTTAGCTTGCATACGGAACAGAAAATGGCGGTCATCGCACGACACTTTCGCATCACGGGGCGGGTGCAGGGCGTCGGTTATCGCTATTTTGTGCTGTGTGTGGCGCGTGAACTCGGTATCGTCGGATGGGTACGCAACCTTCCCGATGGAAGCGTCGAAGCCTGGGCCAAAGGGTCTCCGAATGTCCTGGAAACTTTCCAGCACGAGTTGAGTTTTGGCCCCTACAACGCCCAGGTGACTGGCATTGAGGTCACGGAAGCCGATGCTTCCATCAAATATGATGAGTTCCGTATCCTGCGGTAGTGGCGCTAATGGAAACGGACAATTGAGAATGGGCAATTAAAAATGCTTTATCCTGCCCTCTTAATTATTCTCCATCAAGCGCCGCCAGGCTGAATAGCATCCACACGCCGGAGAACTGCCTGACCAACGGCTTTTTGCAAAACGGCGGATGCGGGCGCTCTTTTGTTCGCAGCTTGAAGGCACTGGGTAGCCATGCATGGACTTATGGGGTAATTGTGGGTAGGTTTCAGTCCCACTGCGCAATGCCCTTCCCACCGGAGACCGCGATGGACGAGTTACGACGCCTGATTCGTGAGATTCCTGATTTTCCCAAGCCCGGCATTCTTTTTTACGACATTACGACCCTGCTCAAAGACTCCCGTGGCCTGAAGCTGGCCGTCAACCGGATGAGCGAAGCCCTGGCCAACCAACCTGTTGATGTGGTCATTGGTGTTGAGGCGCGTGGCTTCATCTTTGCTCCGCCGCTGGCTTACCAGCTTGGCGCGGGCTTTGTGCCTGTGCGGAAGCCCAAAAAGCTGCCCGGCGAAGTCGAGCGTATCAGTTATGACCTCGAATACGGTAGTGACACACTGGAAATTCACCGGGACGCCATCCAGCCGGGCCAGCGGGTCGTGATTGCGGATGACCTTCTGGCCACTGGCGGGACAGCCGCCGCCACCGCCGCGCTCGTGGAAAAGCTGGGGGGCGAAGTCGTCGGTTTGACCTTTCTCGTCGAGCTGACCTTCCTTGGGGGGCGTGAAAAACTCGCCCGGTACCCGGTTACATCCCTGCTCACCTACGACCGATAGGCACACAACGGCAGCCGCAGACAAAACCTGATGGCGTCCGGCTCAAGTCGGCCGGCGACGGAGTTTCGTACCACCATGACACGTCCACCCCTGCAGCGTCGGGTCTGGCCGGCACTGGCGCTCGCTCTTGCCTTCTGTGGACTTTTCAGCCTGCCGCTTCTTCCAGCAGTTGCCGCGCCGCCAGCTACCGCCCGGCAGGCAACGCCACCCGAAACCTTTGACGTTGCGGCCCACTACACCAAGACTGAAGTCCGCATCCCCATGCGCGACGGCGTCAAGCTCTTTACCACCATTTACGCCCCGCGCGACACCTCGCGTCCCTACCCGATCCTTCTCAACCGGACGCCCTACAGTTGCGCTCCCTATGGCGACGCCTACCGGCAACGCATCGGCCCCTCGGACGAAATGATGCGCGAGGGCTATATCTTCGTGTTTCAGGACGTACGCGGGCGCTACATGTCCGAAGGCGAGTTCGTCAACATGCGCCCCCACAACCCGGCCAAGCGCGGGCAGGAAGTGGATGAGTCATCTGACACCTACGACACCATCGAATGGCTTATCCACAACGTTCCCAACAACAACGGCCGGGTTGGCATGTGGGGCATCTCCTACCCGGGCTTTTATGCCGCCGCCGGGATGATTGACGCTCATCCGGCGCTCAAGGCGGTTTCCCCGCAGGCGCCCATCGCCGACTGGTTCATCGGCGATGACATGCACCACAACGGCGCTTTCTTTCTGATTGATTCCTTCACGTTCTTTTCTTCCTTCGGCCAGGCCCGTCCTGAACCTACTACCAAAACGCCGCCCGGCTTCCGTTTTCCGACGCCCGATGCCTACCGCTTCTTTCTCGATGTCGGCTCGCTGCGGCACATCGAGGAACGGTACTTCAAGGGCAGCATCGCGTTCTGGACTGAAATGGCGGCGCATCCCAACTACGATGCCTTCTGGCAGGCGCGCAATCTTGTGCCGCACATGAGGCGTGTCGCGCCGGCGGTGCTGTTCGTTGGCGGCTGGTTTGACGCTGAAGACCTCTACGGCCCACTCAAGCTCTATGCCAGCACAGAGCGCCAGAACCCGACAGTGAAAAACGCACTCGTCATGGGTCCCTGGTTTCACGGCGGCTGGGCGCGCAGCGACGGAAGACGCCTCGGCCCGATTGATTTCGGACAACCGACGGCGGAATTTTATCGCCGCGAGATTGAAGCCAGGTTTTTCGCCCACCACCTGAAGGACGCACCCGATCCCGGACTACCCGAAGCCTGCATCTTTCAGACCGGCTCGAACGAATGGCGGCGCTACGCGCAGTATCCACCCGCCGGACTCAAACCGGCCCGGCTGTACTTCCGGGCCAACGGCGAACTGTCGTTTGATCCGCCCCGGGAACCCTCTGGCGCTGACGAGTATCTCAGTGACCCGCGCACCCCTGTGCCCTACACGAACCAGATTACAAACCGGCGCGGCATCACTTACATGATCGAAGACCAGCGTTTTGCTGCGGCACGGCCGGATGTGCTTACCTATCAGACGCCGCCTCTGTCGGCGCCGGTGACGATGACGGGGCCGCTGCGCGCCGAGCTGTTCGTCACCACGACGGCCACTGATGCCGATTTCATCGTCAAGCTCATAGACGTGTTTCCCGACGACACCCCGGACCTGCCCGATCTGCCGCCGGGCGTCCACCTGGGCGGTTATCAGATGCTGGTACGTGCTGAAGTCATGCGCGCGAAGTTCCGGGACAGCTTTGAACGTCCAAAGCCACTCCGGCCGGGACGTGTCGAACGCATTGCCTTTGAGCTTCAGGATGTTGACCACTGCTTCAAGCCCGGACACCGCATCATGGTACAGGTACAGAGTTCGTGGTTTCCCCTTGTTGACCGCAACCCACAGGTTTTTCTGGACAACATCTTTCAGGCGCGTGACAGCGATTTCCAGCCGGCGACGCACCGCATACACCGCAATGCCCGCCATGCCTCCGGTCTCAGTGTTTTCCTTGCCCCCTGAAACCGGACGCAGTGGCTGAAACCAACCGTTGGCACGCCCCTTGCTGAACCAGCCTTTGAAAAGTGGAGCAAAAGGCGTATCTTCGTTGTAGAAACAGTCTGGAGTTATCCTTATGCTCACAAAAATTCAGAAATGGGGTAACAGTCTTGCCCTGCGAATACCGAAAGTCTTTGCGGCTGAAGCTCAGCTTCAAAATGACTCACTTGTAGAAATCAGTATCGTCGAAGGCAAAATTATTATCACTCCGGCTCCAGCGCCAAGCTGGACACTTGACGAATTGCTGGCAGGTATCACCAAGGACAATCTCCATCCTGAAGTCGAGACCGGTTTTGCCGTAGGAGATGAAGCCTGGTGAAGCTATGGCATACATTCCCGACAGTGGTGACATCGTTTGGATCATGTTCACTCCGCAAGCCGGGCACGAGCAGGCAGGGCGCAGGCCGGCTTTGGTTTTATCGCCGAAGAGTTACAACAGCAAAGTTGGTCTTGCCCTGCCCTGTCCAATATAAGCCAGTTCAGAGAACATCACGCAAACACGTAAATAAGAGGAATTCAAGATGAAATATAGAGTATTCATTGAGCAGGATGAAGACAATGTGTATGTTGCAACAGCACCTTCTCTGCCCGGCTGCGTTTCCCAGGGAAAAACTCGCTCTGAGGCTTTGGAAAACATTAAGGAAGCTATCACAGGATACCTGGAGAGCCTGAAAGCTCATGGTGAACCTGTCCCGCCTCCAATTTCTGAAGAAATCGTGGATGTTTCATCGTGAGCGACCTACCTAAAATCTCTGGACGTGAGTTAGTCAAAGCTCTCAAGAAGATAGGTTATGAGCAAGACCGACAGCGAGGCAGCCATATCATACTCCGGCAAATAGACCCTCCACACCGGAGAGTGACAGTGCCAGACCACAAAGAAATAGCAAAAGGGACATTGTGGACAATAATCCGCGAAATCGGACTGACAATTGATGAGCTTAAGGACTTGTTATGATGACTTGAACAATGTCCAACAAGCCTTTGGATGGAGTATGCAAGGCACAGCCAGGTGTTCATCATCGTACCGCTCACTCCCTCATTGAACGGGAGCGGTGTTAGCCTTTTGCAGGTTTTGTCAAGGAGGCGACCCGATTGCCCGGACACCGTTACACTGCAACGCCTGCCACGCCTCCGGTCTCAGTGTCTTCTTGGCCCCTAGAAGCGGTCCGGTTAGAAAGGCACTTGGCAACCCGCTTGATCATAATACTCACAATGTGTTTATAAATGGACACTTGTGGGAACCAACTGATTGTTCTCATCCGGTCTGGTGAGGCTGCCCGATGATGAACAGAGTCCTGTCTGACATTGTTCCCTAGGAAACGACGATTACGCTGGCGTCTCGCTAGAAACCTAAGTCTGGTGGCTTTTTTCTGCTGGTATGTAATCTGCTTTTGGCAGTAACAGGTTTCATATTCTTTACGCTAGCGGTTGATATTTGATGCTGTTGTTGAACACGCAGTCACCGGTCCACGCCATGAGATGTAGCAGTAACTGCTGTCGCCTGCACTCAGACGAAGCGAATTTTGTCCGCTGCAAATAGTATGGCTTGCCCACCTGCTGATGTGATGGTATTATACCGTACGCAAAATGATTGCATGACTATTTCCTTAAGAAGTGTGGTGGCCGCGCCATCGTGATATGTTGCACTTGGTGCTTTTCCACTGCGCTTCACGGGGCAGGGGAAGCTTTGGCCGTCGGCTACACAACGCTCCGGCGTTTCCCCGTAAGCCCTTTAAGTAAAAATACTCCAATTCCGAAAGGAGGCTTAGAATGGAGAAGCGTTACCCAGCCCTTAGAATCATAGGCACCTTCTATAAAACGCTCGGGGTGTTGATCTTGGTCATTACAATACTGTCTGGATTTGTCATGCTCCTCACAGGCCAACCTAACCTTGTTGCGGCAGCTGTAGTCACTGTTATTATTGGCAGTGCACTAGCTGTGAGTTGCTACGCTATTGGTGAATTGGTATATCTTTTCCTTGATTTGGAAGAGAACACACGTGCTACTAACAAGTTGCTGCGACAACAGGTGGACTCTAGTTCTTCATAGAAACGCCGAAACTCTGGAAACTGTTGAATCAGTACTGCATCCTTGAAGTCACGCCTTCAAAAGGTAAGCCTGCCAAAGGCAGAGTACCTTGTTGTTTATTTAGAAACCTATTTCCGGCGGCTGTTTTCTGCTGACGCTGGCACTTAACCTGTTGTCATTGGGAGTGCAGTACATTCTTCTGCACCGAGCAGCTCATGCACCAAGCGGCTCATATTCGACGTTGTCGTTGAACACAGAGTCATTGATTTGTAGATGAAATCTGGTGACCCCACTACTACATATACCGGGTACAAGTGAACATCATCTGACGATAAAAGATGCTTAGGAAACTCGGAACTGGACTAACGCAATAATACGGTTTGCCTACCTGCTGATGTGAGAATACTGCCTGTCAGGTGACTGCGCCGCTGTTTCCTTTAAGAAACATGAGAACCGTATTACCAGGAGATGTTCTGACGAAAAATCTCTGGATGTGGAAGTGAAGCAACCACATCCTACGAAGCAGCCCGAACGGAAAGGCGACGGTCAACCGAAAACCAACTACCGGCTTTGACAGGATGATGTTTCAGCGGTTGCTCGTGCGCGGCACCAACTGGGTTGGCGACAGCATCATGACGCTCCCGGCGCTGCGCGAACTTCGGCGCTTGTTTCCCACGGCGCACCTGACGCTGATGGTACGCCCATGGGTAGCCGACCTGTTTGCCGACACGCCGTTGGCCGACGGTCTGCTGCTGTACGACAACCGCCAGGAATCCTTCCTTTCCGGGGTGGCCAAACTCAAAGCCGGCCGTTTTGACGCCGCCATTTTCTTCCAGAACGCCTTTGAAGCCGCGGCGCTGGCCACGGCGGCCCGCATTCCACGCCGTATCGGATTCGCCACCGATGGACGCCGCTTCCTGCTGACGGATGCCTTCCCGGTGACGCCGGCCACCCGACGCAAGCACCAGCTATACTTCTATCTGGACCTCGTTGCCCAACTGGAAGCCCACCTGACGGGCACCAACCACGTCAACTATGAGACGCCTGACTACCGGCTGCCCGTCTCAGCGGCGGCGCAGGCGGCCCTCGACGCCAAACGGCCCGATCTCCGGCAGGTTGCGCACCCGCTGGCAGTTGTTCCCGGTGCCGCCAACAGCCGCGCCAAACAGTGGCCGGCCGCGGCGTTTACCGCCCTGCTTGACCGGTTGGCCGCAGAGCATGACTGGCCGCTGTTTCTGGTGGGCGCGCCGGTTGAACGTCCCCTGTGCGAAGCCATCCGTCAGGGAATGCAGTGCCCCGAACGGGTCACGATTCTGGCCGGTGAACTGTCCCTGCGTGAAAGCGTGGCGCTGCTTTCCCGGTGCGCCGCCGTGGTCAGCAACGACACGGGCCCGGCCTATGTCGCGGCCGCGCTCGACCGTCCCCTGGTGACGATCTTCGGGCCGACCGACCCAAACCAGATTTCGCCCTTTTCGCCGACGGCGCGGCATGTACGCAAGCTCGTTCCGTGCGCGCCCTGCCTGCTCAAGGACTGCCCGATTGACCACCGCTGCCTGACCGGTGTAACGCCCGACATGGTGTATCAGGCGCTGCTTGCCACCCTTGAGGAACATCGGGACTTGCGTCCGGCGCGGCTTCACGCTAGGCTGTAGCCAACTTTCAGCTTTCGTTTCCGGTATGCACGTACGCAGCTTTACGTTTAGCGGCTATTGGTATTGGTGGAGCCCCAATGGGAAGGCTCGACCGGCTGCGCTGGCGTGCGTGCTTGACGACTGAAACAACACTCCGCCAAATTTTTCCAGAAGCCGCCGACCTTCCCAAGCGTGGGGGTCGGCGGTTTTGCTTTTGGCCATTTCCAGTGAGGACCTGCTGCCATGCTCGTTCGCCAAAGTTCCCCGTCACAACATACGACGGTCACGATTGCCGGTGTCCCGGTGGGTGGGCCGTCCATGGTTGTGATTGCCGGCCCCTGTGCGGCCGAATCGGAAACCCAACTCCGCACCGTCGCAGAATGTCTGACCTGCCTCGACATCCGGTTGCTGCGGGCTGGTGTCTATAAGCCACGCACGTCGCCCTACAGCTTCCAAGGGCTTCAGGACGAAGGTCTCCAGCTTCTCCACGACATCAAGCGCGCCTACGGGCTGGGCATTGTCAGTGAAGTGATGTCGGTGGCCCATCTCGAACGCGCCTGTGAGGTCTTCGACTGTTTCCAGGTCGGCTCGCGCAACATGCAGAACTTTGAACTGCTCAAGGCGCTCGGGCAGGTACGCAAACCCGTCCTGCTCAAACGTGGCCTGGCTGCCACCATTGAGGAGCTGCTCGGTGCGGCGGAGTACATTCTGGCCGGGGGCAATCAGCAGGTTATCCTGTGCGAACGCGGAATTCGCAGCTTCGACCCGGCCACGCGCAACGTCCTTGACCTGGGCGCGGTGGCACTGCTCAAGCGCCTGACGCACCTGCCGGTCATCGTTGACCCAAGCCATGCGACCGGTCGCCGGGAACTGGTCATTCCGGCCGCCCGGGCCGCCGTAGCGGTTGGGGCCGATGGTCTCATCGTGGAATGCCATCCCATTCCCCAGCAGTCGGTTTCGGATGCCGCCCAGGCGTTGTCGCTCGATGAGCTGGAGCAGCTTGTCCGTGAAACAGCCCGTGTGGCGCAGGCGGTTGGCCGCCAGCTTCCCTGCCCAGTGGAGCGTGCGGCATGAGCATCCTTACCGTGTTGTCAGATGCCGTAACGCCGGCAGCCCTTTACCATGAGCTGGCCGCTGCTTCCGACGTGGCCTTCCTGCTTGAAAGCGCCGAAGGTGACGCCCGCCTGGCGCGCTATTCCATCATCGGCATCGAGCCGCGTCTGGTCGTGGCTTTTCAGGACCGGCGCGTGACGGTTTGTGACCTTCACCGCCAGACCGAGCGCCAGACACAGACGGATGATCCACTGCGGTTTCTGTGTGAAATCCTGGAGCGCGAGCAGGCACAGGTTGCTGACCAGATGCCAACGTTGCCGCCGATGCTGCCGTTCAAGGGAGGTTTTGTCGGCTATCTTGGTTATGGGGCCACCGCCTGTCTGGCCGGCATTCCCATCCAGACGGCGATACCCTATGCCGCGCCGGACGGCTGCTTTGGTCTCTATGACACCTTTGTGGTGTTTGACCATCTCTACCGCAAGCTGCACATTGTCTCCTACGGTGGCGAGGCCATTGTCGAGCAGATATACGAACGGGTCTGCCGCCGGACGCCGCTCCCACCACTGCGCGATGCCACGGCGTCGTTACGCAGCCGCGACGTGTTTGCCGATGCCGAGACCTCACTCGACGATGCCGCGTTCGGCGCGCTGGTTGAACGCTGCCGCGCCTATATCACGGCCGGCGAGGTCTTTCAGATTGTGCCTTCCCGGCGCTTTTCACGTCGGATCAGTGCGACGCCATTTACGGTGTACCGCTCGCTGGTGGCGCTCAATCCATCACCCTATGCCTACTGTCTCAAGTTCGGACGCTTTACGGGAACACCGGGCTTTACCTACGTTGGCTCTTCGCCGGAAACGTTCGTCACGGTGCGGCAGGGCAGCATCACGCTGCGGGCCCTGGCCGGCACGCGCCCACGCGGCGAGACGCCGGAAGAAGATGAGGCGCTGGCCCGGGCGCTGTGCGCCGACGAAAAGGAACTGGCCGAGCACCGGATGCTGGTTGATCTGGCGCGCAACGATGTCGGCCGGGTGGCGCAGGTGGGAACAGTCGCCACTGGTGAAGTGGCGCGTCTGGTGCGCTACACCCACGTGATGCACCTGGCAACGGACGTGACCGGGCAACTGCGTCCGGGGTTGACGGCCTTTGATGTCATCCGAAGCTGCTTTCCGCGCGGCACCGTGACCGGCGCGCCGAAAATCCGCGCCATGGAACTGCTGGCGACGCTTGAACCCGAACGGCGCGGCCTCTATGCCGGCATGGTGGGTTATGTGGACTTTGCCGGCCAGGCGGACAGCGCCATTGCCATCCGCTCGGCGCTCATGCAGGACGGCATCGCCCACATCAACGCCGGGGCCGGTGTCGTCTTTGACTCGCAGCCGCAGCTCGAAGCCGAAGAAACTCGTAACAAGGCGCGCAGCGTCCTGACGGCGCTCTATCTGGCCGAACAGCAAACCCTGCCCCCAACACGGCACTCCACCCATGAAGGCCCGTCGGCTCCGGTATAACGGCGCTCCAACGGCCCTGACCCGTATGATCGTCATTGTTGACAACTACGATTCGTTTACCTTCAACCTGTACCAGATGCTGCAAATGCAGACAGCCGAAGAAGTGGTTGTCGTCCGCAACGATGCTGTGAACCTGGCCACCTTGCGGGACTGGCGACCAACGCGCATCGTCCTGTCGCCGGGGCCCGGGCGTCCCGACAACCCGCGTGATTTTGGCGTCTGTCGGGACATCCTGCTGGCAGCCACCGAACTGGCGGCACCGATTCTGGGCGTCTGCCTGGGACACCAGGGGATTGCCGTTGCCTACGGCGGGCGCGCTGTCCAGGCGCCGCGCATCGTTCACGGCAAGGCCTCGGAGATGGTGATTACCGCCGATTCACCGCTGTTTGACGGACTTCCGCCACGCTTTGCGGCCATGCGCTACCACTCGCTGGTGGCGGACGAAGCCACACTGCCGGACTGCCTGATGGTCACCGCGCGTGACGCCGTGGAAGGCATCATCATGGCGCTTCAGCATCGGGATTGGCCGGTGTACGGTGTCCAGTTTCACCCTGAATCCATTGGAACGCCGTTGGGGCAGCGCATCCTGGCCAATTTTCTCCGCTGCTGAGACCGGGGAGTACAGGGTTTCCAAAGTGAAACACCCCCGCTTTGTCATCCACATGCGGTCAAAAAAGCGGCGGATTGATACGGCATTTCGTCGTAAGTACGACCCTCCAGCTTACGTCCGGTCAAGTCCTTGCGCACCCCACCCCATTGCTTGAAAAAGAATGGAACGCCAGCCTGCCGACACTGCCGCAGGATTCCCATCACCCAGGCTTTGTCTATTGGACGTGCATGGGGGCCGGATTCACCTCCGACAATAACCCAGTGAATACTTTCCAAGCTCAGGTCCTGCATCGGTCCCAGCAAAGGTTCACAGGACAGAAACCGTACTGCGGCCGGCACAGCACGCAAATCATCAATCCGGTGCATTACGGCAGCGTTTTCTACACTAACGCCCATCCAGACGTTTTTCGGCCAAGGCAATTTGTCGGCTATGGCGCGCAGCCGCGCTGTGCGTTTGGTAAGCACCTGAAAAGTGTGCTGCGGGCAATTCTGCATCGTGTCGAACACACGCTGGATGAATTCCAACGGTACCTGATCGTGAAACAAGTCGCTCATAGAGTTGACAAAGACCACACGCGGCTTGCGCCATCGTTTGGGCATCTCCAGCAGATCAGCATGCAGGGTGATGTCAAAGCCGTTGCGATACCGGGCGCTCCCCATGACCCGTAAGCGTGACGCCAACCGCTCTGCATAACAATTTTTGCAGCCATCACTAATCTTGGAACAACCTGTCACTGGGTTCCAGGTGGCTTCAGTCCATTCGATTTTTGAATTGTCAGCCATGGTTACGGTCTCAGGATATGTTGCGCGATCCTCACTGCCGTCTTGGCACCTCTCGGATTCCCTGCCGCAAAGCAAAGCAGGTAAAGTGGCGTGTTTCGACTGTTTCGCAGTGGCAAGGGGTTTTCAGCAACTTCGCTGAAAACTGTCTTCAACCGGTTGACAAAGAATTTCCCGATTTTCACAAAGTCTGCTTCCTTAACAGTGACATCAATATCACCAAACAACGTCGGCTCAGTCTTTTGTGAGTAGAAAATTCTTACGCCAATCTTCAGTACCAAACACTCGTGTCAATGCCTGTTCCCAAGCCGCTGGTGGTTTTCCTCCCTTCGTCAGCAGGCGATTTACTGCCATGCCAGGTGGAAACAGTAGCCACAAATCAATAGCCTTCGTTTTGGCAAGCGCCTCAATCAGTGTCCACTCCACCTGCATTCCGTAGGGATCGAGGAATACTACTGCCCGGTGTCTTTTTCAGTCTGTACCACGGCACCAACCTTGCAGCCAACTGTTTGCATCACTCTGGATAATTTGGATATTGCCTTGTTTTTGGGGAAAGATGGTCTGTAATTTCTGTAGTTCTTCTACACGGGCGGTATTTTGCTCAATGAAAATATACTTTTGAAATGAAGGCTCAACTTCCAACGCCAGCCGGGCACTTCCTTTTAAAAAATTGTCAACTTCCGGCTCGGTAAATTCTTCAAAAAGCTTCAATGATTTAGTCAGTTGCAGCGGGCTGGTGCGGTAGCCAGTACCGGCAAATGCATCCACGTAAATCGGGATCAGACTCTGAGCACGTTCATTCTTTGTAAATATCGTCGTATAAGCCTTCAGATACTTTTGGAGCCGCTCCAGCTTTTGCTCTGTCCAATCACCGCCGAAGGTATGTGATGTTTTCATAGAGCAGAGCCTGCCCTTCTCAGTTTTGTTGTGTCTCTCAAGCTGGGTTTGCCTGGGTTCAGCACTGGTCAACAGTAGCTTACATCAATTTGAGCTGAGGCTCGGAAGTTGGATTTCCTGCATAGTTGTATCAGGAAGACAAGTGGCAAAATGGCGTCAAGTCCGCTTCCAGCACAGGAAACGCGCGTCATCGGTTGAACCCATCGCGACGATAAAGGCGTGGTTGTCAAAGCCCGGCAGTTCCTGAAGGCGTTTCAACAGCACGCCCGAACGGTCGGCTGACTGCGGAATGACCAGCGGCGGACCGTCCGACAACAACCCCCGGAAGACATCCACGGCAAACGGCCCGTCGCTGGTGGTGACGATTTCAACCGCTTGCAGGTCTGCCCAGGCGAGGCGACGCGCAGCACCATCAGGCGGGCTGTATGAAACAGCCACATCGTCAAACGAAATCTTGCCTGCCGATTGGTTTGCCAGCCGGCCTTTTGGAAAGAGCGCATTCCAAATCCTTGAAAACATGGGCCGGGCTTTGGTTCTCTCCGGCAAGTCGCCGTCGGACGGCACGGCTGATCCCTGAGATACCCCTTGAAAGTATCAGGCCGTCGGGCGTTCAGGCACCGGCTGGCGGGTGAAGAAATCCACCCGAAAACGTGCCATGTAGTCATCCAACAGGCGGCTGACGCGCCCGTAATCAGGCGACTTCACAATCAGGCCGGCATGAAACGCCTTGTTGAGCCGCCAGACGACTTCAGGATCATTGTAGGCACTGGTGTCCGGCCACTCCTGGCGCGCCAACGAAATGATCAACCCGGCATATTCGCGCCGTCCCTGTGGTGGACGGTAGGTTTCCGGCGGTTCCGCGCATTCCAGCCGGGCCCACTCCGCCCACAGGTTCACGCCCGTCGCCGCCTCGACCAACTCGACGATGTTGGCCCCGCCCACCCGCGCCGAAGTCTCCAGAAAGTAAAACGTCCCATCCGCGTGGGATTTGATGAACTCCGTGTGGGACGCGCCGCGTACCAGCCCCATCGCCTTCAGCACCCGGCGGTTGAACTCCAGAAGCTGCTGCTCGTCCTCCGACCCGTACTCCACCGTGCGCGTCGCAAACACATCCCCATCGTGCATGACCTCAATAGGTGGACGCGCGTACTTGCTGACCGCCGCGAACACCACCTCCCGCTCCGAGACAATGGAATCCACGTGATAGACATCGCCCGGAAGGAACTTTTCCAGCAGGTGGTAGGAACGCCGGTCGCCAAGCTGGTTCAATATCTCCCACACTTCATCAGGGGAGCTGGTGCGCTTGATGCCAATGGTCGAAGCTTCGGAGCGCGGCTTGACCAGCCACGGACCCGGTACTTCCGCCAGGTACGCATTGACGACCTCATCGTTGAACACCGGCGTAAAGGGCGGCACAGGAACGCCATATTCACGCGCCCGGGCCCGCATTGCGAGCTTGTCACGGAAATAACGCGCTGTTGTTTCTCCCATGCCCGGAATGCGCAGGTGCTCCCGCAAGGCGGCTGCCGTCTCCACGTCAAAATCGTCCAGCGCCACGATGCGGTCAATGCGGTGGGTACGGGCCAGGTAACTGACACCCAAAATCACGTCGTTGAGTCGCCACTTTTTGTTTTCATCGGGCATCAGGAAGATGTCGTCGAGGCTTTCACGCGGCCAGGCAGCGTCCCGGATGCTTTCCGAAGTGACCAGATAGACCCGCCACCCCTGGCGCTTGGTCTCGCGCATAAACTCCGCGCCTTTTTCATAACTGGCAAGACACAACATCGTGAGCGGATGTGTCGGCATACAGAAAGCCCCCCGCAAAGCTGAAGCAGCACTGGGATCGTTGACCGGAAGCTGCATTCTTATCCGCGTACGCCGACCGACGCAAGCGATGTCACAGCCGACTCCAATCCAAGGATTTCCACAACGCCCAGCGCCGCCTGCACCCGAATCCGGTCGCCCGTCCGAATGACGCGCGTCACATGACGGACATTCGTCACCGCTGGCAGACCAAGCTCGCGCAGGACAATCGAGCCATGTGAAAGGTCACCGCCGATTTCAACGACAACACCTGCCACACCGGCAAAGACCGGAACCCAACCGGCATCCACAGCCGGGGCAACCAGAATGAGCGGTTCAGTCGAAACCGGCGGGACAGATGGTGTGTGGCAGACCCAGGCGCGTCCTTCAACAACACCACGGGTCAGTCCTGTTCCCTGCAGGACGGCCGGACGGCTTCCTTCGGCAGGCACGGCCAGAAAAGCCGAAAAGTTATCAAAACGCCGAAACACGTCCGGGAAGGCATAGCCGGCCAGCGTCGCCTGTGCCTGCCGGCGCACAGCCAGGAAGTCCGGCGTTGCACACCAGCCGCCGTCAAGCTGCCGGAGTTCTTCGATGTCCAAAAGCCAAAGATCATCTGCCGCCGGCAGCCGTCCGTCCTGAAGGGCCTGCGCGGCAAGGCGTTTCATCCGCTGCCGGATGCGGTCAAAGGTCTGCATGGCGGCATGCCGCAACTCCTCCCGCGCATCGAGTGCCCGGCGGGCCTGCTGCCACAGGGGATACACCAGCCATGCCAACCAGGGCAGCGGCAGGGGGGCCTGCCTGGGACGCTCAGCAAGCAGGCTGCACAACAGCGTCTCCGGTTGCTCGTGATAACGCGGGCACGCGATGTCACTTTCAAAAACGCCCCGAAAGCCATAGCGCGCAAGATACGCCTGCCATAGCGTTTGAAAACCATCGTCTTCGGGCACCCTTCCTTCAGCCAGGACAGCCGTGAGATGGGGATGAGCCTGTACATATTCACGCAGCGGATCGAGATCGGTCAGCAGGCGCGTCGTCACCGTTTCATGACACGCCGCCAGCGCGGAAAGCACACCCAGCCGGCGGAGCAGCGCCAGCGGGCCGCTCATGGCCTGGGTCAGTGAAAACATCTCACGAACAAGCGCCGTGTAAACCGTCTGCAAATCGCTTATGCAGTTGGTGAAACTGTCCGTATCAGGTGGAGCATGGCCAAAACCGGAAAGCCAGGCCATACACCGGCGCGCCGAGGACGGCGCTCTCAACTGCGCCCATCCCAGACGTATCAACACCGGCAGAGAACAGAGCAGGCGTCCCCATCGCCATCCCTGTGTGCCAATGTCGCGCCCGCCAATGGCATCCGTGACGAGGCGCGTCGGCAGGCCCCAGAGGCGCATCATGTCCGTCAGCAGCGACAGGTTGATGAACGGTCTTCCGGCAAAGACCTCAATGAACGGCCGGTGCTCCTGCAGACGCGCGTCAAACCCACGGTAGTAATCAAACAGGTCAGACGCACAGGACGCGATGAGACTCGTCATCAACGGTGACGGCAGCGGCGGCAGAATTTCCCGGTGGTTGGCATAGGTGAACCACTCGTTGCGTATCACCGGGCGCGTCAGCGGACGTACCTGAAGCAACCAGCACTGTTGCCCGTCATCGGCAAACTCGACATCCCAGTTGCGTGCCCCAAACACGCGGCGCACGTCACGCAGAAGCCGCTGCAACCGCCCTGCAAAGCCGGCTTCCGTTGGTTTCTCGAAGGCACGCAGCTTTGGCAGATGCAGGGTTTCACCGGCTACGAGTCCACTCACGAGACGGTCGCCCAGTCCCTGCGTCACATTGACGAGATCATCCTCATACTCGGTTTCGGTGACGGCAACTCCAGCATGACGCGCGTCAACCATGGCCATGATGAGCACGTCGCGGCGGAAGGGTGCATCCAGACGGTGACTCGAATTCCAGACCCGGCACACCGCCGGCCAGACTTCTGGAAAGGGAACGTTTAGAAAGGAAGCGAAGTAGCCTGCCAGACTCTGGCTTTCGCCATCTTCACGCGAAAAAGCCGAACGCACGGCCACTCTGGAAGCTACTGGCGGGAGGTCGAGCGCCTTCTGAAGGGCTTCTTGGTCGGCGATAACGAAACCTTCCCCGGTAGCGCGAATCCATCCCCTGTGCAGGCTGTGGGTCAGGGCTTCCTCCACGACAAGAACACCCGGCGGCACCGGCAAACCGGCCGCCTTTGCGCGGTGGAGAGAGTCTGCCTTCGGCCCAACCCGCGCCGGCCACGGTGAACGCCCCAACCACACAACAAAGTCGCCTGTTTCCGGCATGGCTTTTTCGGTCCCAACAGTCTCACTGCCAGCGTTCTGCACGTCAGCGCGCGGTGGCAGCCCGTTCGGCGGTGAGTTTGGAGGCAAGCTGCATGAGCTTGTGCGCGTAGGCTTCCGGCTGCTCAACCATGGGAAAGTGATCCCAGTCGTTGACGATTTCCATAGTGGCTGCCGGCAGCTTGGCCCGAAACTCAGCCGCCTGATCGAGCCGCAACACCCGCTCGCGCGCCCCCCACAGCAGGACAGAAGGCAGCGTGACGGGCTTCAGTGCAGCAAACCACTCAGCGGTAATCAGCTCGAACATCTGCCCGAAGGCCTCACATGTGCCGTATTCGGCAAAAAACCGGTTGAGAAACTCATCCGGGACCGGCTGCGAAAAAAACAGCCGCTTCCACAGCGGACGAAGCAACGCCGAAGCCAACATCCGCTTGCCCAGTTCACGGACTGTTTCGGAGGACATCAGCCGTGGAAACCAGCGGGTGTCCAGCCGCGCACCAACTGGCGCATGCAGAATGACGCCAGCAACGGAGGGCGCGAAATGCTGGAGATATTCCAGCACCAGCGAACCGCCAATGCCGTGCCCAAGCAGGATGCGTGGCGCGTCAATGTGCGTCACGAACTGCTGAATATGCGCGGCATAATCCGACAGCGTGACACACTGTGTGTCCCGTGGCGTCCCGCCAAAACCCGGCAGGGTCAGGGCTGTAAAGCCGACCGGAGAGGTTTCTGAAAAAAACGGCTCCACCCGTGCAAAACGGAAAGCGCCACCACCGTTTCCGTGGATGGCAATGATCGTCGGGCGCGTCATGCCTTCGCGGCAGTAGCAGCAGGTACGATTGCCTGCCAGTCGGGATGATCACCGGCATGCCTGAAGTCATGTTGCCAGAGAACGTCACCGGCTGACGACACCAGGAAAGCGCCGGGCATAACAAACGGATCACCAACCGGCAGACCGATGAAGTGTCCCTTGCCCACGGCGCGCAATCCGCAAGCCCACACTTCGGGGCCGAACATCTCGCGCAACCCGCCACGCTGAATGCCCAGTGCTTTGTAGAACACCAGCGGTGTGTCGCTGATGGCGCGGGCTTCCTTCCAGAGGTTGGCAAAAAAATCCTGCCCCTGCTCGACCGTCCCCTGATAAAAGAAGACCACGTTCGGATAGTTGGCGTCCTGCGTGGCCGCGTTACGCACATCGGCCACCATTTCGCGGCAGAAGACGCAGCCAAAGTGCCGGAGAAAGACGAGCAGATTGACCGGTGCAGTTAACTGCCCGGCCAGGGTACGCCCGGCCAGATTCAGCCCTATCACTTCACGTTCGAGGATGTCTTTCGGAATGCGTTTCGTCATGACAGCAGCCACCTTGTGTTACGCCAGATGAACAGGCGGCAACAAGCCCTGTGTTTCACCTTGCCGGGGGTGGGTTCATCATCCGGGCAGAACTGGATTCAACCGTGCGCCCACACACACTGGATGCGCGTTTTCCGGGTTCCTGCCGGCTCGCGTGGAAACCGGCTCGCGTGCCGGTGAAGCGACACCTACCGACCAAATGTTAGCTTCCTAACAGTTTCCAAGGGTTATACTTCTCACTGTAAAACCTTACAAGAAAGTAAGGTTTTACACTGCGTCCCCAAACAGGTGTCTGGCGGCGTCCGGTCCTTCCCGGATACCGCCGCTGACATCGCCGTGGGTACGTCTCCCACGGGTTTTCTGAGCTGTACCAAGGAGGCATCAGTGATGGCACGCATCAAGTTGACTGAGGAGAATCGTTTTTCGACCTACGTCAAGAGCCGGAACTCACCTCAGTACCGTGACCTGGAAAAGTGGCAGCAGTGGTTTGCATCACGTGGGATTCCATCCGTCATTGCCTGCTCGCGCAGTGGCTATGCCCTCTACCGGGAAGGGCTGCTGCCGGTGGACATTCACGATGAATCCCCGGCATCGGCGGGGGGAAACGGATCGAAGGCGTTTTTCGCTCCAACCACGGAGCAGAGTGAGGCTAAGCCTCCCCAGACGCTCAACGATAACCTCACCAACCCGAACGTACGGATGGCTACCGCCTGAAAACAGCTTTTCAGAAAGGTCACACGGCGCGCTGGGTTGCCTACCCTGGCGCGCCGTATGCTGTGTGCCGGTTTGCCTGACCGATGGCGGCCGAACGACCGCCGCCACTCCGAGCCGAAAAGTGTTTACATGGCTGGGGGCGGCAGCACAGGCCCGAAGCCGCGCCCGTGATGCCACCTGGGACCGCCCTGCATCCGCTGGTGGAACCGCTCCAGTATCTGTTTGGCACGCTCACGCTGTTCCGGCGTCAGCACGGCTGCAACCCGCGCTTTTGTGCGTTCCTTGACGACGATGAGTTCGGTCATCGTTTGTGCCTGTTGCTGGGCCAGCACACGCACCTGCGCTTCATTGAAAACACCATCTGTACCGAGAGTGCGGAGTTGACCGTGAACGGACTTGAGTTGCCGCATGAGCGGTTCCGCCACAGCCCGCTCCTCTTCCATAATCTGCCGAATCTGGGTCTGTTGTTCTTCGCTGAGGCCCAGTTGCGCGGCCATGCGTTGGATGAAAAAGCCCATGAAGCGTCCGGGGCCACGGTCGCGCCCGGCTGCATAGGCCACCCCGCCCATCACCCCGGTCAGGATGAAGGCCAGGAAGGCGACGGCGATCAAGGGACGTAAGCTGAAACGGTACAACATACGCGATACTCCTTCTCTTCGCTGCATTTGCCCCTGCGTTTGCCCCAGGGGACGGACTTGAAGCCGTGAACGGCTCGGTTCGACGGCTACCCCTATAGACGCCGGGCGTCGCTCCAAAGTCCGTCAAATTGGGTCAACCGATTGTCAGGAATCGTCAACCGGTCAGGTCAGCCAACCGGCAAGCTGCGAATCGGCGCGCAGAATGGTGTCGTGGCGGTCGGGACCCGTGGATACCAGCCCGATGTCACAGCCCACCAGGGCTTCAAGCCGCGCAATATAGCGCCGTGCATTCGTGGGAAGTTGTGCAAAGTCGGTCAGCCCCACGGTCGAGGATTGCCACCCCGGCAGGGTCTCGTAGATGGGTTCAACAGCTTCGAGGTCTTCGGCGTCGTGGGGAATGGCGTCGAGCACTTCCCCGTGCAGCCGATAGCCGGTGCAGATGTCAATGGTCTCGAAATCGTCCAGGACATCCAGTTTCATCAGGGCCACTGTCGTCAATCCATTGATCATCCGGGCATAACGGGCCACGACGCCATCGAACCAGCCACATCGCCGGGGACGGCCGGTTGAAGCGCCGTACTCGTGACCGCGCGCCCGCAGCCGTTCGCCGGTGGCATTGGTGAGTTCCGTGGGGAAAGGCCCGCTGCCCACGCGCGTCGTGTAAGCTTTCATAATGCCAAGCACACCGGTAATCGCGGTTGGCGGTACGCCGGTGCCGACCGTGGCCCCGCCAGCCGTTCCGCTTGATGAGGTAACGTAGGGATAGGTTCCGTGGTCAATGTCGAGCATCGTTCCCTGCGCTCCCTCGAACAGGATACTTTTCCCGGCGGACATCTCCCGGTTGAGCCACAGGGCCGTGTCGGTGACAAAGGGGGCGATACGACTGGCTTTGCCCAGCAGGTCATCCACGGTAGCGGCCAGGGCAATGGGTTCGGCCCCGCGCATCTGCAGGATGTCATTGGCTTCGCCGATGATTTCTTCAAGCTGACGTTTGAGCCGTTCGGGGTGCAAGAGATCGCCAGCGCGCAGTCCCCGGCGGCCGATTTTGTCTTCGTAAGCAGGGCCAATCCCGCGCAGGGTCGTCCCGACCTGCCGGATGCCGCGCCGCTGTTCGCTCGTGCGTTCAAGCGCCAGGTGGTGGGGCAGGATGATGTGCGCCCGGTTGCTGATGTGCAGCCGCCCCGTGAAGTCAATCCCACGGGCGGCAAGCTCATCCATTTCGGAAAGCAGTGCGGTCGGGTCAATGACCACCCCGTTGCCAATCACACAGCTTTTGCCCGCATGCACGATGCCCGAAGGCAGCAGGTGCAACACGAACTTCTCTCCCCGGACGATGACGGTGTGGCCGGCATTGTGGCCGCCCTGATACCGGGCCACGATGTCGAAATGCGGAGCAATGAGATCGACGACTTTGCCCTTGCCCTCATCACCCCACTGCGTTCCGACGACAACGATGTTTTTCATGCGCGCAACACGGTTGAACCCTCGCCCCTGGCAACACCCGCCCAGTGCGCCGGGAAGAGGGCTTCAAGCTCCTTTCAATGGCAGGCAGACAGCGTAGCGCCCACATCATCCCGTACAGTGGTTCCCAACGGGCAACTACACCGCCACAGCCAGATGACCTGGATAACCCATCGGGCGAGTATTGCCGCCGGGCAGCATTTCGTCAACGCTGGCCTTCGGCATCAGAAGACGGCGCATCCGCTTTGCCTGGCTGCCCAAGCCACCGCTTGACGTGTAGCCAGGGCAGCCAGGTGGTGCTGTCACTGTAGCGCCGTCGCAGATAGTCTGCCGATGGCCATACCAGTTCCCGCAAAAACAGTATCCGCTCGCTCCAGGACAGCGCCTGTAATTCCAATCGGAAGCGTTGCCAGCGGCTCAGGTGACGGACGAGCACCTGCGCTGATCGCTCAGATGTGGACTGCCGCACCAGTTCCGCGCAGAAATCATCGGCACAGGGCGTGCCAAACCAGGCCCGCGACAGCGCCAGACAGGCCAGGCAGACCCGCGCCATCTGCAATCGCCGGGCGCGGAGCAAACACCGCTCCAGCACTTCCGGCGGCCAACGGGTCGCCATCAGGTGGATGTCGTAGAGCCAGACCAGCGCAAACTCATAGCTGATGTGCAGTGCCAGGTGAAAACAGGCATGCAGGAACAGGTCCTCATCCGCCGGGGCATAGGCGGCCGCACCGAGTTCAGAAATGGGCAGACGCTCGCGCCACATAGTCTCGAAGTCCAGCACGTGGGCAAAGAGCGCCGTATTGGCGGCGCTCCAGTGAACATCCAAAGCCACGTCACCCCGGGCCAGTGTCGTCTGCCGGTTCACGAGCTTTCCGGTAATGCCGACCGAGCGCGTGTAACCCAGTTCCTCCAGCAGGGCAACCAGACCGGCAACATCCGCCGGGCAAACGAGCAGGTCCACGTCGGTTTTGACGCGATGGTGGGGTTCGGCATAGTACCGATAACCGACGGGCACGCCCTTGAGCAGCAGCACCCGGATGCCCCGCGCCTGCGCCAGGGGGAGCAGTTCCTGAAGCGCCAGGGTCTGCTCAAGGTCCAGCACCACCTGCCCCCGCGCACTGGCTTTCAGCCATGTCTGCAACTCGCCAGGCAGGGTGGCCCAGGTTTCTGGCAACAACTGCGCACACAGTAACGGCCCCAGCCGATGGGCCTGCAAAACAGCGATGACCTCCGCCACCGACAGCCCCGCCTCCCAAACCACCGGCTGACCGGTCAGTGCCCGTTGCAGGAAAACATCCACCGGTGTGGCGGGGAGCAGCGGCGCGAGCGTGTCTGGCAACATGGGGTTGGCGGACATAGGCGGCGGTCGGTCAGGACCTGTGGCCGTCAGCGTCACCGCCGCCGCACAGCGTCCAGAACCCGAACGAAATCCACGATGCGGTGTTCGGCCCAGTACCAGTCTTCATCGCCCTGCTGGGCCGCGAGAAATCCGACATGCCCACCCCGCTCGGTCAGGAGTACCGCGATGCAGGGATTGTCGGCAAAGGCCGGCTCGTACAGCGGCGTCGCCGGAATGAACGGATCATCCTGCGCGTGAATGACGAGCGTGGGCAGCCGGATGGCCGCCGCAATGCGTACGGCGCTGGCCCGGTAGTAATAATCGGCAGCGTTTTCATAGCCGGCCGCCACGGCGGTGTAGGCTTCATCAAACTCACGAATCGTCCGAATCTGCGCCAGCCGTCCGGCGTCGTAGCGATCAGGAAACAGGGCGGCCTTGCGCCTCATGCGCGCTTTCAGGCTGCGGACGAAGCGCCGGTGATACAGCCAGTTGGAACGGCGTTCGATGGCGGCTGTACTGGCGGCCAGATCGGCCGCCGGAGAAATAGCGGCGACGCCGCGTACGTGCCGGGGGGCCTGCGCGCCGTACTCCCCGGCCAACCGCAACACGACGTTGCCGGAAAGCGAAACGCCGACGACATAAACATCCTGAACGCCGTCCCGCTCAGCCAGCTCGGCGATGATGGCGCGGGCATCTTCCGTCAGCCCGGCATTGTAAAGATGTGGTGAGAGATGCTCCGTCCCGCCACATGTACGGGTGTTGAGCCGAATGACGTGGAAGCCGGCCCGCAGCGCCTTCTCCGCAATGCCGCGCATGTAGCTCGACTCGACCGACCCTTCCATGCCGTGCAGCAGCAGCAGAGTCGGACGATCAGCCGGGGCGCATCCGGGCTGCCAGTGGCAGACGGCCGTTACGGCCGTATCCGGGCAGGTGTGAAAGGTACGCGGCTGCCCGGTCTGCCCGACAAGCGGCGACCGCCGGGGCAGCACCGATCCCAGAATGGTTTGCAGATGGGGATTGGTCAGGCGCGGGTCGGGTATGAACGGCCGCTGCCCCAGCCGCTCCAGCAGGTAGGCACGAGGTGTCACAGCGCGCGTCGCCGTCCCTAACGCTCCAAGCTGCATACCCAAAAACCCGTTGTGCGTAGGGGCGGGCCGCCAACCCGCCCCTACATTTGGGCGGGTATGGGAACCCGCCCCTACATTTGGGCGGGTATGGGAACCCGCCCCTACTCGGTTGGGGTCTCGCTGGCGGCGGCGGCAACCACCACCCGTTCCGCCAGCGCCTTATCCACCCGAAGCTGTCCGCTTTCCTTCAGTCGCGCCTTGACGCCATCAATGTAGGTCTCAAACAGATTGTTGGCACGGTCGCCACGCAGGCGATCCATGGTTTGCTTGCGCTGCTCGGCAAACTTCGTCAGGTCAGCATCCTTGCGCGCTGTCACTGCCACAACGGCCACCGTCGGCACGGTATTGCGGGCAGAGTAGAGCGGCATCGGGATAAGCTCACCGACCTTGACTTTTTCGGCATTCGGGAAGGCGGCCGGGAAGGATTTGTTGTCCAGGTAGGCCGTGTCGTTGAAATCCTTGATTTCTTCAACCTTGAGCTTTCTGGCCTCGGCCGCAGCCTTCAGGCCGGCAGCATTTTTGGCCGCAGCGATGAGTTCTTTGGCGCGCTCGTACGCCTTTTGCAGAGCCTTTTCCTGTTTGACCTTGGCCGCCACCTTATCGCGTACCTCATCCAGGGTTGGATCGCCGGGCTTTTTGATTTCCACAAGCTGGGGAACGGCAAATCCACCCCGGATGCCAACCTTCTCACCCACTTCGTTCGGCTCGGTCAAAGCCGATGTTTTTTCCTCGAATGACGGGTTGCTGCCGATGTCGGGCACGTCGTCACCCGGAGCGAAAAACGGGGTCTCGCGCTTGACCTCTTCCGGTTTGACATTGAGTTTCGTCGCAATGGAGGCCGCCGTTTCCTCAAAGTTGCGCGTCCGGGAAAGCAGCGATACCGCCTCGTCTGCCAGTTGCGACGCCTTGGCATAGGACAGCCGGTTGCGCACGATGGCAAGCAAACCCGGCTTGGCTTCTTCAAATGACTTGATGGTGCGGTCGGTCACTTTGAAGATGTAGAAGGCATTGCCCCGTCGGACCGGCTCGCTGATTTCCCCTACGCCGAGATTGAATGCCGCCTCAACGGCATCACCAGGCTTGACATTCGCCCGCTCAACCACGCCCAAGTCGCCGCCTTTGACGGCGGTGGCCGGGTCCTGGGAGTTCCCCCGCGCCAAGGCTGCGAAGTCTTCCGGCGGTGCGCCTTCCTTGCCCCGCGCACGTGCCACGAGATCGTTGGCTTTCTGGAGCACCTTGTCTTCGTCCTTGGGTGTCAGCACTTTCAGGACGATCTGGCTGACCTGGACTGACTTGACCTGCTTGTTGGGATCGTATTCCCTTCGCAACTCCTCATCGGAAACCGGGATGATTTCCGCGGCCTTGTCCTGGCTGATGTAGATGTAGCGCACCTTGCGCCGGTCTTTCGTCGGACGGAAGTCTTCCTTGTGCGCCTCGAAGTAGGCGCGCAGTTCATCTTCAGTCGGCTCGCCAACTTCCTTCTCAAAATCGGCAGCCGGCAGTACCACATAACTCAACTCAAAACGGGTGTTCTGCCGCCGGTATTCCTCTTCAGCTTCCTTTGGGGAAATCTGGATGCCGCTGGTGATGAAGTTGCGCAGCTTTTCCTCCGCGATGGTGTAGGCCAGGTCGCGCTCGAAGTCCACGTAGTTGGTGCCCATGCGCGCCAGTTGCCGCTTGTACTTCTCCACACCAATGAAGCGCCCGTTTTCGTCGCGGAACTGCTCCCGCAACCGCTGCTGGATTTCACCTTCAGTGGCTGTCAGGCCCAGACGCTCGGCTTCGAGTTCGATGACGCGCCGCCGTACCAACTGCTGCAAAATAGCCCGGTCGCTGCCCTGCTGACGCAACTGCTGAATGGTCATCGGGAAGCTGCCCCCGCCGGACATCAGTTGCTCCGCATAACGGCGGTACATGGCGACGAGATTTTTCAGCGAGTCGGTGTACTCCTTGGCCGTCACCGTCCGGCTTCCGACGCGGGCAATCACCGTGTCGTCCGGCACAGGCCGTACAGCCTTGGGGCCGCTCGCCCCAAAGAGGGAGCGGGAGGGCAACGAGTACGCCAGCGCCATGACGAAACCCAGGAAGCAGATGACAACGATCAACAGGGTACGCCGCGGCTTGGACGCCGGTTGTGTGGAAGACGTTTCAGACTGAGCCATTGGGGAACACTACACCTCACCCAGGGATGGTCTCTGCAATACGCAGCAAACGAAGTCGGCGAGCGTATCGAATCCGCCTCGCAAACGCAATCCGGCTTTTTTCGCCGGGAAGTGTACGGACAACCCGTCACAACTTCTCCCGGCCGGCACTTAGGGCGTGGGATTGCCGCCTGTGGGCCGGCATGTCACCATGCCGGCCGCTACTGACCAGTGGATTTGCACGCCTTCACTGGCCGCCCAACCTTTCGTGAACGTAAAGCTACCCGATGCACCACCAGACCTGCCCCCACTGTCAGCTTCGTCAGCCGTTGACCCAGACCAGTTGCGTCCGCTGCGGGATGCCGCTGCCGCTGGGGTGGGCGCATCACGAAGCCTGGCAGCCGCCGCTGGAGGCGGAACGGGTGGACCGGCCGGGCTACCAGTCCATCCTTGGCGGCGCCGGGTTGGCGGCAGCCGTCGTTTTCCTGCCCTTTTTTGGCTTCATTTCGTTTCTTTTGCACCCGCTTGTGACCCTGGTGCATGAACTGGGACACACGCTGGCCGGCTGGCTCTACGGCTATCCTTCGATTCCGGCGTTCGACTTCGTGTATGGCGGCGGGGTGACGCTTCACCAGGACCGGCAGTGGCTGCTTACCGGGCTGTGGCTGGCCGCCTTTGCCTGGCTGCTGTATTGCTTCCGCCGCAATCCGGGGACGCTGCTCGTCATCAGCAGCCTCGCCGGGGCGTACATCACCACGGCTGCAACGTCCTGGCACGAGGCCATCGTCATCGCCATGGGGCACGGCGGCGAACTGCTGTTTGCCACCGTGTTTCTCTACCGCGCGTGGAGCGGCACCTCGCTTGTCCATGCACTGGAGCGTCCCATCTATGCCTTTGCCGGGTTTTACATCCAGTTCCATGACCTGCGCTTCGCCTTTGAGCTGCTGACCAGCCAGGCGGCGCGCCTCGATTACGAAGACGCCAAGGGTGGCGGCCACTGGATGGACTTCAGCCGGCTGGCCGATGAGTTTTTCGGAGGCCGCTTTCTGCTCGTCGTACTGGCCTTTTTCGTGACCTGCCTGCTGCCGCCGCTCATCGCCTGGCTGCTGCATCGCTACCGTCCCCACTGGCAGCGATGGCTTGTCAACCGGCTGGCCGTTGAGACCTGAGACCGCTTCGCGTCCGCCTTCCGGCCTCGCCCGTGAATAATGGCAACCCGGCGGGCCGGAACCGCTGAATCGGTTGGCAAACGCACAAAATAGTGGTTGCATGGAAGAAACACCCCACGTTACTTCCTGCGGTTTTTACGTCCCATGCCCACGACTTTTTCGCTTGCATCGCTTTCCGCCCTGGCCGGTCAGGAACTGGCCGTCAGCGACTGGTTCACCATTGACCAGGCGCGCATCACCAGCTTTGGTGAAATCACCGGCGACACCCAGTGGATTCACTGCGATCCCGAACGGGCGGCTGTCGAATCCCCGTTCAAAACCACCATTGCGCATGGCTTCCTGACGCTGTCGCTGATTCCGCATCTGGTGGAGCAGACCCTGCACTTCGAGGGAGCGCGGCTGGCGCTCAACTATGGTCTCAACCGGGTGCGGTTCGTCACGCCGGTCCCGGCCGGAAGCCGCATCCGGGGACGCTTCGCCATGGCCCAGGTCAAGTCGCTCGATAACGGCCTTGACCTCACGCTCAACTGCACCGTGGAACTGGACGGCGCGGACAAGCCGGCCTGTGTCGCGGAGTGGATTCTGCGCGTTCTGGTTTAGGCATCCTGGTTGAGGTTCCGGCTATGTTTGAGTTTTCACCCAAAGCCCTTGAACTCCGCGAACGGCTGCTGGCCTTTATGGACGAGCACATCTACCCCAACGAGGCCACGTTCCGGGATGAACTTGCCGCCGGCCCCCGCTGGCAGCCAACGCGCATCGTCGAAACGCTCAAGGCCAAAGCCAAAGCGGCCGGGCTGTGGAACCTGTTTCTGCCGGAAAGCGAATATGGCGCCGGGCTGAGCAATCTCGACTACGCCCCGCTGTGCGAAATCATGGGGCGGTCGTTTCTGGCGCCGGAGGTGTTCAACTGCTCGGCCCCGGACACCGGCAACATGGAAGTGCTCGTGCGGTACGGCACGCCGGAGCAGAAAAAGCAGTGGCTCGAACCGCTCCTGGCTGGCGAAATCCGGTCGTGCTTTGCCATGACCGAACCGGACGTGGCGAGTTCGGATGCCACCAACATCTCAGCCCGTATTGAGCGCGACGGCGACACCTACATCGTCAACGGCCGGAAGTGGTGGACGAGCGGGGCAGGTGATCCGCGCTGCAAGCTCATCATCTTCATGGGAAAAACCAACCCGGAAGCGCCCAAGCACCAGCAGCAGTCCATGCTGCTCATTCCGATGGACACGCCCGGCGTCCGGGTCGTCCGCATGCTGGATGTCTTCGGTTATGACGATGCCCCCCACGGCCACGCCGAGGTCATTTTTGAAAACGTCCGGGTTCCGGCATCCAACCTGCTGCTGGGGGAAGGGCGGGGCTTCGAGATTGCCCAGGGGCGGCTTGGCCCCGGCCGCATTCACCACTGCATGCGCTTGATCGGCCTTGCCGAGCGGTCTCTGGAGGCCATGTGCCGACGGGTGCTGACCCGGACGGCCTTCGGCAAGTCGCTGGCGGAACAGGGCGTGCTCCGGGCGGCCATTGCCGACTCGCGGATCGAGATTGATCAGGCCCGGTTACTGACCCTGCAGGCGGCGGCGATGATGGACCGCTACGGCAACAAAGCCGCCCGCACAGAGATTGCAATGATCAAGGTCGTCGCCCCCAACATGGCGCTGCGGGTCATTGACCGCGCCATTCAGGCGCACGGTGGCGGCGGGGTCTGCGCCGATTTCGGGTTGGCCTACGCCTGGGCGCAGGCGCGCACCCTGCGCCTGGCCGACGGCCCTGACGAAGTGCACCGGGAAACCATCGCCAAGCTGGAGTTGACAAAACACCGTTCCAAAACCGAGGAACGTGCAAGCGGAGGGAAACATGGCCAGACATGAGCTTCCAGCCGTAGGCATCATCATGGGGAGTGACAGCGACTACCCGGTGATGAAGGATGCGGCGGCTATCTGCAGTGAGTTCGGGGTCGCGCACGAGATGCGAATTGTGTCCGCCCACCGGACGCCGCGCGACATGTTCATGTATGCCGAAACGGCCCACATGCGGGGGTTGCGGGTCATCATTGCCGGGGCGGGCGGCGCGGCCCACCTGCCGGGCATGGTCGCGTCCCTGACGCCCCTTCCGGTCATTGGCGTGCCGATTCAGTCGAAGGCGCTCAACGGGCTGGATTCGCTGCTCTCCATTGTCCAGATGCCGGTCGGCGTACCGGTGGCGACGGTGGCCATCGGCGCAGCCAAAAATGCCGGCATCCTTGCCGTCCAGATTGTCGCGGCGGACAACCCGGAGCTCCAGCGCGAACTGGTGGACTTCAAAGCCAAGATGGCCGAAATCTCGCGCAGCAAAAACCAGCTCATCAACAACGGGAACTGAAGTAGCGGCGGCAGGTGCGCCGGACGAAACCGGAGTGTCTGCGCCGCAATGAGTCAACCATGCGTTTGAACGGAAAAGTTGCTCTCATTACGGGCGCTGCCGGCGGGATCGGCAGTGTCGTGACACGGATGTATTTGCGGGAAGGCGCGCGCGTCGCCATTTCCAGCCGGTCGCTCGAACGGGCTGAGCAGTTCCGGGCGGCGCTCATGGCCGAAGGCTTCTCCGGCGACGACATCCTGCCGGTGGCTTTTGCGTCCACAGACCTGGCAGGCATGCAGACAGCCATCGAAGCCATTGCAGCGCGCTGGGGCGGGCTGGATGTGCTCATCAACAATGCCGGCTCGGCCGGGGCCAAACAGCCTCTGTTTCGGATTCCCTTCACCTTGGAAGACCTGGCCCAACTGGCGGCCGAAGGCTTCACCGAAACCGAAACCATGCGCGAATCGGCAGCCAACCTGCTGGGCATGCCGTGGCACCTGACGCGCCTGGCGCTGCCCTACCTGCGCGTCGGGGCCAGCATCATCAATGTCTCCACGATTTTTTCCCGGACGAACTACTACGGGCGGATTCCCTACGTCGTGCCCAAATCGGCCCTGAATGCGCTGTCGCTGGGGCTGGCCAAGCAGCTTGGGACGACCGACCGCGCCGTGCGCGTCAACACGGTCTTTCCAGGGCCGATTGATTCCGACCGCATCCGCACCGTGTTTGGGGCGATGGACCGCCTCAAGGGTGTTCCTGAAGGAACGACGGCGCAGGAATTTTTCGACATCATGATTTTGGCGCGGGCGCGCGGGGGTGAAGCGCCGACCAAATGCTATCCGACCCAGGCCGATGTCGCGCACGTCATACTCTTTCTCGGTTCGGACGAATCAGCCGCCATTTCCGGGCACAACTTCGAGATTACGCACGGCATGCAGGTCAAGGCCCAGAGCCGCACCAAGCTCACGGCGTGGCCTGACCAGCGGCTCATTGACCTCAGCCGGCGCGTCGTGCTCATCGTGGGCGGCGAGCAGGTTCACGATGCCGTGACCATTGCTGCCAGCCAGCAATCGTACGGGGCATCAGTCATTTTGACGTTCCGGCAGCCGGAAGCCGTCAATACGGCCAAGGCCCAGCTTGAAAGCCGCGGACTCAACCACAGCATCGCCGTCACCTGGCTCGACCCCCTGCGGCGGGAGTCCGTGACGAGCGTCTTTGACCTCATCCGGGAACGCTACCACCGGCTGGATACGGTCATTGTTTTTCCGGCGCACGCGGCGGGTCACTACGGCCCGGAACTCATCCCGGACGAGCCGGAACGCATCCGGCAGTTCACCGACGAGGCCATTCTCGGAACGACGGCTTTTGCGGCGCAACTTTCGCGCTTCCTGCTCGCTTTCGACGCCGAAAACGAACTCCAGGAACCGGTCAACGTCCTGTTCGTCACCAACGAACACGACGGCGCCACCAACGCCTTTGAAGACATCTACCGCGCGGCCGTGGAACAACTGCTGCGGGTGTGGCGGCACGAAGACGAGCTGCAGGTGGCGGCCGGAACGCGCCGCTTTGCCGTGCGAACCAACCAGATTGTCCGCTACGCCAACGCTGAACCCGACAACCTCAAGTTCACGGCCGACTGGCTGGCGACGCTCGCCAACCGCGTCCGTATCTTTGACGAACTGAACCTCTACGTTCCCGAAAACATCCAGCGCACCACCGGCAAGACCGAACTGCCCCGCGACATTGCCCGGACGCTGCTCGGCCTGCACATCGGCAAGGTGGCGGTCATCACCGGGGGCAGCGCCGGCATCGGCGGCGCAATTGGTCACTACCTGGCGCTTTCCGGGGCCAAGGTCGTTCTGGCGGCGCGGGATGCCGAACGACTGGCAGCGCTCAAACGCGAGATCGTCGCCGAACTGTTTGCCGTTGGCTACCCGCAGCCGGAAACACGGGTTGAAACCCTGGCCAACATTGATGTGGCGGATGAAGAGGCCCTGGGGCGGCTGGTCAAATTCGCCCTGGACAAGTTCGGACGCATTGACTTCCTCATCAACAACGCTGGCATTGCCGGGGCGGAGGAAATGGTTGTTGACCTGCCACTGGCTGCCTGGCGGCACACCCTCAAGGCAAACCTGCTCAGCAACTATTCGCTCATCTACAAAATCGCGCCGCTGATGAAAAAACAGGGCGCGGGCTACATTCTCAACGTCAGCTCGTACTTTGGCGGTGAGAAATACGTGGCCGTGGCCTATCCCAACCGCAGCGATTATGCCGTTTCCAAGGCCGGGCAACGGGCGCTGGCCGAGATTCTGGCGCGGCATCTGGGACCCGAAATCCAGATCAACGCCCTCTCGCCGGGTCCGGTCGAAGGCAAGCGGCTGCGCGGGGAAGGCTCGCGACCGGGGCTGTATGCCCGCCGGGCGCGGCTCATTCTCGAAAACAAGCGTCTGAACGACATCCACGATGCTGTCATTCGTGCGTGGCGCGAAGGTGAAGCTGTCAAGTCCACGTTGGGGGCGCTGGCGCACAACCACTTTGAGGATGTGCTGGCGGCCGGTCCGCCTGAACCCGTGCGGAGACTCATCACGCATCTGCGCGCCGCCGCCGTCAATGAAGGCCACTCGGACAGCCACTACCTCATGACGCGCAAGATTGCGGAAAAACTGCTCCACCGGCTGTTCGAGGGGGGCTATCTGACCTCGGTCGAAGACCGGGAAGCCTTTACGCTGGCTTTTCTGCGGGAGTTGCCCGAACCACCTGACCCATTTTTTGACCCAAAAGAGATCGACAGGGAAGCCGAGCGTGTCCAATCGGGCATCCTGACGATGCTCAATCTGAGACGGATGCCCACCGAAGAGGAAATTGCGATTGCGACGGTCTTTTACCTCTCCGATCCGAACATCAGTGGTGAAACGCTGCATCCTTCGGGGGGGTTGAAGTTCGACCGGACGGTGACGGAAGGGGAGTTTTACGGTCTGCCGCGCAACGAACACCTCATGGAACTGCGGCGCAAGAACGTCCTGCTCATCGGCGACTATCTGGAAGAGGAACTCCGGTGGCTGGTCGGAGCCTTTGCCATTCAGCTCGTCGTCCGCAACTGCATCATCCTGACCAAGACGGCGGAGCGGGCGGATTCGCTGCGGCACTATTTCTCCGCCCAGCGACTCAACAATCTGCACATCTTCAGCGCCGGTGCCAACGTCGAGGCCGCCATGGATGACCTCATCCGACGGTTTGGGCATCTGGATGTCGTGGTGTCCACACCCTTTGACCCGCTGCCGCTCAAGCCGCTGGCGGCAACGGATGACTGGCGCGGCGTGCTCAACGAAAAGGACTTTGAGCAGCTTGTCGAAACCCACATCACCCACCACTTCCGGGTGGCCAAAAAGGCGGCGTTGCAGGACAAGTCGCAGATTGTGCTCGTTACGCCCAAAACCTCGCGCAACTCATCCCGTGAAGAGTTTGCCCTGGCGTTGTTCGTCAAGACGACACTTCACGCGCTGACGGCGACGCTGGCCGTGGAGTGCGAGCGGTTCACCCACCATCCAACGGTCAACCAGGTGGACCTGACGCGCCGGGCGCGAGTCGAAGAACCACGCAACGAACGGGAAGAACGTGAGGAGTTGGAGCGCTTTGTAGATGCCGTTTTGCTGGCGGCGGCCCCGGCCCCGGAGCCGGAGCAGAGCCGCTACCTGTCACGGATTCACCGTGGCAATGCCATCACGGTCTGACTTGGTACGACAAGCCCCGCCATACCGGGGCGAATGGCCATCCGCCCCTGCTGCCCCGTGTCCTTCCCGGTCTTCAGTCTGGGAAGGGCATCAACATCACCCACCGGTCTCGCGGCGTTTGGCAACCAGCCGGTTGGCGGCCTGCCGCAGCGCGTCGGGAATGGACTTGCTCTTGGTCAGGTTGACGAGATCGCGGCTCTGAAGCCGGTTGATGAACTGCATGCTGAAGTTGAGCGGACAACGGGCATTCCGCACGAGGTTGTGCATGATGGCGTAGTTGCTGACCCACGCCCGGTTCATCGCAATGATGCGCAGAACATCCTCGTTGATCCCCTTGATGTTGGCGATGGCCTCAATTTCGGCTTCCGAAATACGTGGGTTTTTGACCACCGCCGTGCTGACCATGCGGTTCGAGTCACGAATGAGGATGGCCCGCACATCGCGTCCCCCCTTGAGCGCCGCAAAAATACGTTCCTTGACCGACATGCGCGCCAATGCCTGATAGATGGACAGGCGCTCCTTGGTTGCCGGGTCGCTTGACTGGCGCAGATCAATGCCTTCCTCGCTCTTGACCGCAGCCAGCATAGCCTCAAAGTCGGCGTCGGCGTCAGCTTCACTGGGGGCTTCATCGGAAAAGGTCTGGCCGACTTCGGCCTCGAAACCGGCCAGGACGGACTGAAACTCGGCCTCGAAGGCCTCATCCGGCATGGGCGGCAGGTCGAGGACGGCCGCAAATTTCGCCGCCCGCGCCTTTTGTTCGCGTGCAACCCGCTCCGCGCCAAGTTCTTTCTCGAAGAACTCGGTTTTGACCTCACGTGCCTTGCGCTTGGCTTCAAACGTGCTTGCCGGGTTTTCCAGGATGGCATCCAGCAGGGCCGGCAGACGGATGAGCCGTTGCTGGTTGATGGTGACAGCTTCCAGCAGATACCCGCTCGTGGTTTGCCGGACGAATTCGAGTACCGATTCATCCAGCAGCGCCGGATGCAACAACAACTGCTCGCCAAACCGCTCTGGAAGGCCGGGGTGCAGAAGCAGGTAATGCAGCACTTCCTCCGGCGTTTCCGGGTTCTGTACCACGGGTTGCAGGGTGTTGAAGTCCAGCGTGGCGAGCGAAGCGCGGGCGGCCTCGGCAATTTCCGCATCCGCATCGGCTGTCAGAAGCACCTGCGCAAACAGCAGGTCTTCCGGGGCCAGCGGGAGTTTCCCCTGCGCCACCATGAGTTTGGCCGGGCGCGGGGCTTTCCCCTGCTGAATCATGGCCACCGGGGGCGACTTGGACAGCTTGAGCGGTTTGGCCGGCGGTGGTGGCGCGCTGACGCCAGACGACGTGGGAGCCGTCACCGGCGGCGGAGAAGGCGGCGCGGCAGGTGGCCCGGCCGGGGACGGCGTGGATGTCACCGGCGGCGGGCCGGAAGGGATGCCCGGCGGGGCATCCACAAAGGCTTCCGGGACAAGGTCAGCCGCAGACTTGAGCGGAACTTCGGGCGTGGACGCCGCCCGTTCACCGGCCACCTGGCGGCGCCCGAATTCCTTTTCGAGAAACTCGGCCTTGACCTCCCGCGCCCGGCGCTCGGCTTCCGGCGTCCGGTGGGGATTGTGCAGAATGGCCTCAATGAGCGCCGGGCGGCGAATCAGGCGTTGCTGGTTGATGGTCAGGGCTTCAAGGATGTGGGGCTGCGTTGTTTTGAGCGCCAGCGCCTCGACGGCGGCATCCGGGGTGGCCCGGTTCAAAACGGCGGCTTCGGTGATGGACGGATCGGTGCTGGCCGTGCACAGCAGGGACAGAATCGCTGGATCGGTACGGTCATCGCGCGCAATAGGCAGCACAACCGTTGGGTCAAGCTTCGTGACTGAGGTTTGGGCGGCCGTGCGAATTTCCTCGTCACTATCGTGAACCAGCGTGGACAACACGAGCAGGTTGTCATCCGGGGCCAACGGCAACAAACCATTGGCGGCGGCCAGTTTTGCCGCACGCGGGGCAGCTCCGTTCCGAATGGCGTCAACGACAGGATGGGGCATGGCTTGCTGGCAAGGGGTCTGCTATCTAAGGAAGCCGAAATGTTCAGGAAGCCTTATTTTTGGTCTATGTCCAGGCAAAGGCAACGAAAATCCGCACGGGAGACTTCTCCGGCCGCGGCCTGTCCAGTCACCTGGCGCCGGTGGGGTGCACGTTTTCCGTCCCTTATGTCGGCGCTGCTTGTTCTGCTGTTGTTGCCGGCTCTGCCCACAGTGCAAACGGTTCTGGCCGATGAACTCCAGGCTCCGGCTCCAGCAGTTGAAAGCGGCGTGCCGGTGCAACTGGGCGGAGAGACGGTGTTTCGCATCCGGGCGCGACTGGGCACGCTGTCGCCGTCAGAGCGGGCATCCATTGTTGAGCGGCGGCTGGTCGAGCTGGCCGCCACGCCATTTCTCAATCTGGAAGACCTGCGCCCGGTCGAGTATGACGACACGGTTGAAATTGTGCTGGGCAGCCGGGTGATTACGGTGGTTACGGAAGCCGACGCCGTTGCCGCCGGTCTGCCACGTGCGGAGCTGGCGCAACGTACCGCCGGGAACATCAAAGCGGCTCTGCAACGTGTGCGTCAGGCCACTTCGTGGCAATCGCTGCTGACCGGGGTGCTGTTTTCCCTGCTGGCCACCGTCGTCATTGCTGCGGTCTGGCGGGCAGTGGATGAACTGGTCGCACGTCTGCGCCGGGCGTGGCGGGCTGAATCTTCCACGCCACACTCGTCACGGCTGCTGAACCGGTTGGATGTCCTGGTCGGGGGACGGCTGCGTGAAGCGCGGCTGACGGCCCTGACGGGGCTTTGGTTTCTCACGCGGGCTGGGATTGTCATTGCCTACCTGCCGCTGCTGTTCACGTTTTTTCCGGCCACGCAGGGACTGTCGCGGTCATTCTGGGAAGCCGTCCTGACGCCACTCGTGACGCTGTGGGGAGCGTTCATTCTCTACATCCCCAACCTGCTGTTCATTCTGACGGTGATTGTCCTGACCTGGGCGGCGATCAAGGGCGCGCGCCTGATTGCGCTGGCGCTCGAACGGGGTGTCATCGTCATCGGGGGCTTTGACCCGGAGTGGGCGCGTCCGACCTACAAGCTGGTGGTCATCTTTCTTGTCGCGGCCGGCCTCATCGTGGCGTTTCCCTACGTGCCGGGCGTCGAGTCGCCGGCATTTCGCGGGGTTTCCATCTTCATCGGGGCCCTGTTTTCCCTGGCCTCGAGTTCGGCCATTGCCAACGTGGTGAGCGGAATTGTGTTGACCTACACCCGGGCCTTTCGCATCGGCGACCGGGTTCAGATTGGCACGACGACCGGGGATGTCGTGGAAAAAACCCTTTTCGTCACCCGTCTGGAAACCATCAAGCAGGAAGTCGTCTCGATTCCCAACTCCCAGGTACTCAACGGCACCATCATCAACTACTCGACGCTGGCCCGGACACGCGGCATTATCCTGCACACAACCGTGACGTTGGGTTATGACATTCCGTGGCGGCAGGCGCAGGAACTGCTCATCGCTGCGGCGCGCGCCACGCCGGGTATCCGCGCCGAACCGCCGCCGTTTGTCTGGCAAACGCAGTTGAACGATGTTCACGTGTCCTACGAACTCAATGCCTACACAAACGACGCCTGGCTGATGCCATACACTTAGGCGGCCCTGCATGCCAACATCCGGGACGCTTTTGACGCTGCCGGCATCGAAATCATGTCCCCCCAGATCACGGCACTGCGGAATGGTCCGCAAACACCCGTTCCTCACGACAGCGAAGCCCGGCGCTCCCCGGCACCCCCTTTTCGGATCGTGGTGGAAGGCGACGGCCAACCAAACGCTGCACGTCCGCCAGCGGAGCAACGTCCCCGCCAACCATAGCTGCTGGAGGTGAACCGACCGCTGCCATGAACTTCCTGCCGACCTGGCCCATCGCCTTCGACACGATGACCGTCTTCGGTCTGCTGCTCATTCTGGGCGCACTGGGGGGCTATCTGTCCCATCGTTTCCCCTGGCTGCCAAGTATCACGGGTTTTATGCTCATCGGACTGCTCTTCGGGCCCAGCGGGCTGGTTGTCCTCGACGAGGAGACCCTGGCCAAGTCCAGGATTCTGGTGGACATCGCCTTGGGACTCATCCTCTACCGGCTGGGGCTTTCGCTCAACCTCTCCCTGCTGAGGAAGCGTGTGACGTTGGGTGTCATGGGACTGGCCGAGAGTTCCCTGACCATCATCGTCGTTGCCGGCGTTCTCTGGATCGCCGGGTTTGCCCTGCCGGTCGCCGGGCTGGTGGCGGCCATTGTCGTTTCTTCGTCTCCGGCCGTGCTTCTGCACGTGGCCCACGAAGTGCGCGCGTCAGGCGACGTGACCGAGACCACCAAAACCCTTGTCGCCATCAACAACGTTGTTTCCTTCGTGGCGTTTTCGGCCCTGCTGCCGCTGGTGCAGTTTTCTTCCGGTAAAAGCTGGAGCGAGATTCTGCTCCTGCCAACCTACCGGTTCTTTGGCTCACTCATTCTGGGGTGCGCTGCCGGGGCGGTGGTGTATGTGTTGACCCACCGTACCCGCGAGGCCACGCAGTACCGGCTGGCCTTTGTCATCGGGGGCGTCATGCTCACCACGGGGTTGGCCAACGTCTTCAACCTGTCGGCACTGTATGCGCCACTGGTTTTGGGGATCGTGGTCAAAAACCTCGAACAGGAAGATACGGTGTCGCAGATTCAGTTCGGTGAATCGTTCGAGCTGTTCTTCATCGTCCTGTTCGTTTCGGCCGGGGCCAACCTGCACCTTCATGACCTCATCACGCTGGCGCCGGTCGTCATCCTGCTGGTTGTGACACGCAGTCTGGCCAAGGTTGGGGGCGTGGTGGCCGTGGCGGCCGCCACCCGGGAAGCGCTTAACAAGGCTGTGGCGCGCGGTATGTTGCTGATCCCGATGGCCGGGATGGCCATCGGGCTGACGCGCACCACGGCGGAACTGTTCCCGGACCAAGCGGCGAGTGTCGCCGCCGTGGTGCTGGGTGCGGTGGCGGTGTTTGAAACCATCGGACCGCCGCTGGCCGCCTATGCGTTCAACCTCGCCGGGGAAGCCGGGCAGGCGCAGAAACACACCAGCCCGGAAGCCCTGGCCACGACGGTCGAAGAAGTCTCCTGATGGGCTTATTCAACGACCACCGTCGTCTCAAACTTGCCGTACTTCTGGAAAGTAATGCAGTTGAGGGAGGTGATCCGGTCCTTGCGGTCGGTCAGCGCGACCCGTGCTGCAACCGGCAGCAGGTAGTCGTTTTCGCCCACCGTGACCCACCCGAACTCGACAATCGAGACGGCCTCGGAAACCGGAAAATCCGGTGGCAGGTCAAAGCTCTCGGATTCGAGCCGGACAATCCGCCGGGTTTCGGGGTCAACGAATATCCGCCCCCGGTAGCCGGCAATCGTGCGCGCCTTGCCGACCTGCAATGTCTGGCGGGAGTACGCGGTCTCGACAACGTAGGCAAAGACCTGGCACGTCCGTCCGTAGAAGTTCGTCGTCCCGGCATCCCGGAAGGTCGTCTGTGAGGTTTCATCAAACAGCGACTTGAGCAGTCCGGCAAACTGCCCGGTCGAGGTCAGTCCGCCCACTTCGTCCAGTCCGAGCGAGGTGGAGACGCCGTTGTGCAGCTTGAGTTCCAGTTTCTCGCCTTTTTCGGCCGAGTAGGCAATGGCGATTTCAAGGTAGTCGCCGAGTTGCCAGGGGCGGCCGGCCACCCGGTAGTACCGCTGCACCCGCTGGCGGACGGTAAAATCCGGCAGGCTGGAGACATACGCCTGGGCCACGGCGCGGACCTGCTCGATAAACGGCTGTGTCTCCCGATAGACCGGAACGTTCGGGTTGTCGGTCATCAGCGCCACAGGGCGCTGGGGGCGGGCGGTAACGGCCTGCCGGCGCTCATCAGCCCGCCACAGGGCGCTTTCGACCTGGGCGGCGCGCAGAAAGCGCATTTTGCGCCCGAAGGCTTCGGTCATCTCAAAGGCAATCCCCCGCTGGTCAATATCGGCAGCAACATCGTCCACTTCGCGGTTGCGCAGGTAGGCTTCCCGGACGCGCCCCTCAATCTCGGCAGCTCGCAGCGGCGGCCCTATGGACGAGAACCCTTGGGAGATCGTCGCTTCGGCCGTCTGCGCTGCGCCAATCTGAGCCAGGACAGGGGCCGGTGGCAGACCCAACGGAAGGGACAGGGCGACACCCAGCCCCAGAAGACCGGCCAGGGTTGGTCGCCAGACGCTCCGGCCGGGCTGATGACGCACTGCAAAATACGGTTTCCACACAGGTTGACGCATCTGACGCAGACTTGCACCACCTGCGCACCACGTGCTAGAAAGCTGTACATTCACGGTTTTTTCCTCAAGCTAAAGTGCTTTGGTACTGGAGGTTCAGGCATCGAGTGCCGGGACGTATGACGGTCGGTTTATGTCCCGTGAGATGTCGCCCGTTGACTCATACACGTATGTCCGGCCCCCATCAACTCGGTTGCTCCGGGCAATCTATGGAAAAAAAGGAGTTACTTCCATGCTGCTGTGTCATTTGCGCCGTGGGCTGATTGGCTTATGTCTTGGCGCAGGTTCGCTGATTATGCCTTCGTTGCTTTTGCCGGCGACGACGTTCGCCCAATCACAGGTCAACGCCGCCGACTTGCGTGGAACGGTCAGTGATGAAGGTGGCAAGGTCATTGCCGGGGCCAAGGTGATGGCGCGTGACGAGCGCACGGGCTTTACCCGTGAGGCTACAACCAACGAGGTCGGCGTCTATCAGTTCATTGCCCTGCCGCCGGGGTCGTATGAAATCACGGTCGAATCGCCCGGCTTCGCCCGCGCCGTCAACCGGAATGTCATCCTCACCATCGGTGCGGCAGCGCAGCTCGACTTTACCCTGCGCGTGGGTGAGACCACGGAAGAAGTCGTGGTGACGGCGGATACGCAGGTCATCGAAAGTTCGCGCACCTCTGTGGCGGAAACCATCAACCAGCGTGCCATCAACAACCTCCCGACGAGCAGCCGGAACTACGTCGGGTTTACGCTGCTGACCTCGACCACGACACGCGACAACCAGCCCAAGCTGGGTGTGGCGCCAACCTCCGGGTTGAACTTCGGCGGACAGCGCGCCCGCGCCAACAATGTCTCCATTGACGGTGCCGATGCCACGGATTCAGGTGTCAACGGGGTGCGGGCGACGGTTTCCCAGGAAGCCGTCCAGGAATTCCAGATTCTGACCAACAGTTACGCCCCGGAGTTCGGGCGGGCTTCATCGGCCGTCATCAACATTGTCTCCAAGGGCGGCGGCAACGAGCTGCGCGGCAACGTCTTTGCCTTCCTCCGCGACCAGGCGTTTTCGGCCAACAACGCCTTTGCCGGCGTGCGGGAGTACCCGGAAACCCGGTTCCAGGGTGGCTTTACCCTTGGTGGGCCCATTGTCAAGGACAAAACCTTTTTCTTTCTGTCCTTTGAAGCCCAGACCCTCAACGGCACAGGTTTCAACATCACAGGGCGCAATGGTTTTGGCTTTACGACGTTTACGCCGCCGGCCCTGCTGGCCACCTCCCCCAACCTGGGATTTCTCCCGGCGGGTATCTTCGTGCCCATCGGCGGTCAGGTTGCCCAGGTGACACCGCAGCAGGCGGCTTTTCTGAATGCTGCACTCAACAGCCTGTCCCAAGCGACTGGTATTCCCCTGAGCACACCGTTCACGGCACTGCCGCCGGCGGTTCAAACGGCGTTGCTCACCAATGCCTCCTTCCAGGCGCTCAACACCTACTACTTCCTGGCGCGGGAAGGCTCCAGCGTTGGGTTGACCGGCCGCCAGACCAACGGTCAGGCCATCTTTCCGACGCTGGCGGCGCTGGGTATCACCAATCCCGGTGTCAACTCTCCGGTTCCGCTCGGCACCGGCGCCTTCCGTCCGATGAACACGCTGCTGGGGAACTACACGGTGCGCGAGCGCACCTTCCTGCCGGCGCTGCGCATTGACCACCGCTTCAACGACATCCACCAGTTTTTTGTCCGGGTCAGTGTCACCCCCTCGACAGTACGAGGTATCCCCTCCAACGGGCAGAACCAGCCCACGGCGCTCAACGAATTCACCCGCACGGGCTTCCAGGGCACCCGCGATGTGGCCCTCGTTGCCCAGAACCTGGCCACTATCAGCCCGACGCTTATCAACGAGTCGCGCTTCCAGTTTGCCCGCCGGGGCGTGGATTACGGCCCGCAGGGCCAGACCGTGGGGGTCGAAATACCGGGCTTTGCTTCCTTTGGGCGCGAGCCGTTTTCGCCCGCCCGGCGTGTTGAAAAACGCTGGCAGGTGACGAACAACCTCACCAAGATTGCTGGCAACCACACCATGAAGTTCGGTGCCGACTTCAACCTCCTGCTCTACAACGCCCTGTTTGAGGTCAACTTCGGCGGCGTTTATGGCTTTCCACCAAATCAGCTCTTCCCGGCGGCACAGGGGTTTCCGCCTTTCAGTGGAGTCCAGGCTTATGGGCTGGGGCTGCCGGAGTCCTACGTGCAGAACGTCGGCAATCCGAACAGCAACTTCAACAATCCGGTGCTCGGCGTCTTTGCCCAGGATAGCTGGAAAATTCGCTCGAACTTCACCCTCAACTATGGTGTGCGGTACGACGTGCAGTACACCAAACAGATTCGCCCCGTCCAGCCGGAGCCGTTCACTGGACCCGGCAACGTCGGCCTCATCAACATGCCCAACCTGTTTGCCGCTGGGGAGGAAATCGTCGGCATCCAGCAGGGCATCCCGCGTGACTACAACAACATTGCGCCACGTATCGCCTTTGCCTGGGACCCGTTCAACAACGGCAAGACGGTCGTTCGCGCCGCCTACGGGCTGTTTTACGGCACGCCTCTGGCGGGATTGATCTTCCTGTCCGACGTGGTGGATGGAGCCCAGTCACCGTTCCTTGTCTTTCCGGGCCTGCTCGGTGGTGGGGCCATCTTCCGCAATGAACGGGTCAACATCCCTGTTCCGCCCCTGCCCGGCTACCAGGTTGGACAGCAGCGGTACAACCCGCTCGATCCGGGCTTCGAGATTTTCAACGGCGGCCCTATCCGGTCGCTGCTGTTTTCACCCATCACCTCCCAGACCCTGCACCTGAACCGGGGCTTCGAGTTTGACTACACCCAACAAGGCAACCTCTCCATCGAGCGGCAACTCGGACGGACGATTACGGTCAATGCCACGTACAGCTACATTCGCGGGCTGCAACTGGTGCGCCCGCGCAACGTCAACCAGCAGAACCTGGCGCTGCTTCAGGCCAACGCTCAGGCGCAAACCAACCCGATTGTCGTTGGCGGGCAGACGGTCGGCTTCTTTGGCACAGGGCCACTTGCCGGGTTGTACAACCCCCTGCCCAACAGTCTGGGGCCGGGTCTGTCGGGGCTTCCCGCCCAGGTGGCCCCGATTGGGCGCTTCCTCTTCAATGACTTCCGGCGGACAGGGCCAAACCTGCTCTACACCGCCGCCACGCTGAACATTCCGGTGGCCCAGGCCCAGCAGCTACTCACGGCTCTGACCAACCGCTTCAACCTGCCCCGCCTGCAGGGTGCGCCCTTCGTACCGTTTGGCAGTGCCAAGAACTATGAGTCGTCAGGCAGCTCGATTTACCACGCCCTGACGCTCAGCGTGAACAAGCGCTTCTCCAACAACTTCCAGTTCCTGGCGTCCTACACTTGGTCGCACGCCATTGACGATTCGACCGACGTGCAGACGCTGCAGGAACCGCAGGACAACAGCAACCCCCGGCTTGACCGGTCCAACTCCAACTTCGACCAGCGCCACCGCTTCATTTTCAGCGCCGTCTTCAACAGCCCCTTCAAGCGCAACGAGGGGCCGGGCCGCTACCTGCTGGCGGACTGGACGTTTGCACCGATTGTCGAAGCCGGCGCCGGACGCCCCTACACGCTGCTCATCGGGGTGGATCAGACCCAGGTCAACAGCTCCTCCACGGCGCGCCCGAATTTCGTCACCTCCTGCCCACCCGGGACGGCCGGTCTCACCTGTTTCCCATCCCCGCGCGGCAACGGCTTTCTCACGCTGCCGCCTGACAGTCGCCTGCCCCAGAACTTCGGGCTGCCGGTTTCAGCGTTCCTGGGCAATGTCGGACGCAATGCCTTCACCGGGCCAAACTTCATCTCGGTGGACTTCCGGCTGGCGCGCAAGTTCTACTTCTCACGCGATGCTGACGCGACGGCACGGAATCTGGAGTTCATCTTTGAAATGTTCAATGCCTTGAACCGCGTCAACATCACGGAGATCAACCCCAGCTACCAGTTGAGCGGCGCGCCAACGCTGGCCGCTCCGCCCCGGCAGATTCAGTTTGCCCTGAAGTTCAACTTCTAGCTGGCGGGTGATGCGTCAGGGACGGCCCAGGTCGCTGACGCATCACCTTCAATCTCGTCGGAAATGTTTTTGGGGGCGGCCTTGGTTGAAAGGTCGCCCCCGGTTTTTTCGGGCAGTGTCAGGCCGTGCGCGCCGGCGTCCACAGCGTGATGGCGCGCGCCCGGGGTGAGGTGCGCAGCCGCCGCTCCCGGCGGGCCAGCAGCGGCAGGAAATAACGCGCGAGTTTCATCCGCCGCAGGGCCGCGTGCGGGTCCACGAGGTGTGTCGTCGGGAGTTTCTCCCCGCCCATTTCCAATACGACACTCAACGGCAGCGTCATGCTGTCCTGAAGCTGAATGAACTGAGCCAACAGATCGGCGGCCGGGCTGGCCAACGGGCCGAAGCCATAGCGGGGTTGGCTCGTGCCGAACACGTACAGGTTGCGGGTCCGGGGCGGGATGACCCCGGCGTAAAGCTGCGCCGTGCTGCCCTTGATCTCGACGAGTCCGGGCGGCAGAAACGGAAAACTCAGGTGAAAGCCGGTGGCGCAAATCACCAGGTCGTACTCATCCGACGTGCCGTCCACGAAATGCACCCGGCGGCCTTCCAGCCGGGCAACATCCGGGCGTGGACGGATGCGCCCGTGCTTGAGGTAGTGCAGCAGTTCGGAGTTGACCGTCGGATGCCGCTCAAAGATGCGGTGGTCGGGTTCGGGCAGGCCATACTGGGTGTACTTGCCCACGATAATCCGCAGCAGCACGCGCAGCAGCAGGCGCTGCAGGGGAACCGGCATCCAGCCGCGCATGATTTCGACTGTAGGGATGCCGAACATGGTCTTGGGCAGGAACCAGTAGCCCCGGCGCAGGCTGAGGTGGCTACAGACGCTGACACGGGCCGCTTCGGAGGCAATGTCGCAGGCGGAGTTCCCGCCTCCGATGACAAGCACCCGCTTACCGACAAGCTGCTCCGGGTGGCGGTAGTCCTTGGAATGCCACCACTCGCCCGTAAACGTCCCCGGATAGGTTGGGAAACGCCGGTCCCAGTGGTGGCCGTTGCAAACGATGACGCCTTTGTAGCGGCGTTCCTCACCGTTGGCCAGCCGAACCCGCCACGACCAGTCTTCCAGGGGCGTGGCTGCGGTTACTTCCTGCCGGAACTGGATGTGTTCGCGCAGTCCGAAATGGCGCGCATAATCACACAGGTAGGCCAGCATCTGCGCGCGACTGGGAAAATCAGGGTAGTGCGCTGGCATGGGGTATTCCGGGAAGGACGTCGTCCGCCGGGAGGAAATGATGTGGGCCGTGGTATAGACGCCGTGCCGCCAGTTGCCGCCCACGTCTTCGTCGGCTTCGACCTGCTCGTAGGGAATGCCTGCCTGTTTGAGCGCGCGCGCCACAACCAGCCCCGTCGGGCCGGCGCCGATGATGAGGAAACGGTCGGAACGGTCTTCCATGGACTGCCTGCTGCCTCCGATGCGGGAAAGCCGGTTTCCAGAGTTGCCGTAGGGATTCAGTTTTCCGGGACGATGCGCAGGGTCTGATGATAACCAAATCCCAGGTCACGTGTCTCGATGGCAAGCCGATACACCCGGTCTTCCTGTGCCGGATGCCAGGCGTACCACACTTGGTTTTGGGCGTGAATCATCTGTTCGATAAACAGGGAGAGGTGGGCAAAAGTTTGCTCCAATGTCGCGGCACTGAGCTGATAGCCCCCCTCCAGTTCCAGCAGGACGTGAAACAGATCGGCTGTCAGGCGTAGACGCACCGTGTTGCCTGCTGGCAAGCGATACACCAGAAATGCCTCTGCGGGCAGTCCCCGCCGACCAGTTTCCGAGACTCCGGTGCCAAGCAGCGGTGATTCCAGGGTGAAATCTTCCAGCCGGGTTTCGACCCAGAACATGGTATCGGTCGGTGTGCGCGGATGCAGCCGGAAGGGAATCCGGCCCGGACGGTAAGCCGGCTGCGGCAGTGGCTCAAGGCGCGACAAGCCACGGCCCAGCCGCGCCAGCACTGCCTGCTTTTCTTCGTCCGACATCAGCGGCAGCCGGCGCAGTGTGTCCAGATGCCGGCCGCGCGCCAGATCGAGGGTGGTTCCCGGCCCCCCAGCCCGCTCGATTTCTTCCGGCAGCCATGTAAAGTAAGCGCGCCGCCGCGCCTCGGCCAGCCGGTGGACGCCCCGGTAGTGCCTGAGCAGCGCCCGGTCGAGCCGGGCATGGGCTTCCAGCGCCGGGTCGAAGGAGGCCAGTTCTTCCAGCAGCCGTCCCTGGCGGTCAGGCGTCGCCACCCGAAACGCACGCTCCCAGAAAGGTGGATAGGGCTTTTTTGCACCGTCTGCCTTGCAGTAGGTGTCGCACGAGGCCATTCCGAACAGGATATAGACCAGCGCCCCGCGCAGTTCCCGGATGGTGATGTGGATTTTTCCCCGCTGGTGGACGGCCTGAAACAGCCGGTAAAGCTGTTGCCGGGCATGCTGCCGTCGGCGTTCATCTTCGATGCCGGACAGGTTAGCCGGTCCAAAATATCTTGCTGCCTCAAAGACCCGGCAGCGGGGTTGCGCCACACAGGTTTGGCACTTCTGCCAAATCCTGCCAGCTTCAGCGCCTCCGTAAAGCTGGTCCAGCAGTTGGTCGAGAAAATCTGTCCGCAGGTTGCCATGCTGATCGAATTCGCCCACCAGCGAGCGGTTGTTGAGGTGGAAAAAGCCAATGTGCGGTGCGTCGGAGGGTTGTCCATTGAGCAACCGGCGCAGGGACTGGGCCAGAGGCGTTGTTTGCCCGTCGAGCCAGCCCATCAGACGGCCGTCGTTGATGGCCAGCAGATGCACAATGTCTTCCGCTGGCGCACCGTTGGCAAACGGACGGAGCAGGTCGTTGAGCAGGTCATTCGAGGAACTCGTTTCCCAGGCGGCCGAACCGTCCAGATTGAGGCGCACCAGCAGTCCATCCGGCAGCCGATGCTCAATGGTTCCAGTGGGCTGACGGGTTTTGTCTATGCCTAACTGACCGGCCAGTTTTTGCAGCAGGGCCGTTTTCCCGTCGCCGGGGTTCCCACACAGGACGACCAGCCGAAAACGCCGGTTGATAACGTCTCGGTAGAGCGCTTCCTCCAGACCGGTCGGCACGTAGGTCTGGTGGGCAAAGGGGCTGTCCAGGCCGTGGGTTTCCCAGTTGCCCCGACGCGCCCCGGGGTAGGCTTTCTGAACCTCACTCAACCATTTGAGGCGGCGCGGTTGGCGTTCCATGGTCATAGCATCCTTTGGCTTTGAAACAGGTCAGGGCCGGCACCATTGCGCCACCACCTGCCGGTCAAGCACCAAGACCGTTCCAACATTATGCACCGTCAGCCAGCAACCGGACGTGGCGCACAGGCTCCCCTTCACTGAAGTACAGCGCCTGAAACTTCGGCAGCGACTTGAGGCGGTCCATCACCGTCCGCTGCTCGGCGGCCGTGGCCATGTTCCGGGCCAGCGCTTTGGCGTCAGCTTCATTGACGCGCAGCACTAACTGGTGCGCTATGGCCGAAAAGACGCTTTCGTGGAAATCCCGCGCTTCCTGCGAAGCGAGCACCAGCGAAATGCCGTACTTGCGACATTCCTTGGCCATGGTCGGAATCAGCCTGAGCTGTTGGGCGCGGTGGGCTTCGTCAAAAATGACGGCATGCGTGATCCGGGACTGAAGCCCACGCCGGAACATGTCCTTGTAGAGCTTGTAAAACACCAGCATGGCAAAGGCGCGCTGAACCAGCTCACTCTGCTCACGGTGCAGGCAGACGACAACCGGCACATCCCGCTGCCACAGATCGCGTGCCACTTCACCGGAGAGGGTCTGGAAAAACCCATAGTCTTCCAACTCGGTCAGGCGCACCAGCAACCGCTTCAGGGCGGCATCTTTGACCGCCCGCTGGCGCACGATCTCAACAAAACGTCCAAAGCGTGGCGTCTGTCCGGCGCGCTGATCGTCCCAGCCGCATTCCCGGAAGCTGTCCACCAGGGACTGGCGGATGGCTCCAAGCTGAAGGTCGCCCAGGTCCGGGTACATCGCCGCGAAAAGGTCGCGGACAGCACCGGCCACATCCACGTAAGTCCGGGGATGGGTTGGGTTCGGAACCTCCAGCGGGTTGAAGCTGAGCTGTCCGACGTTGAGGAAATCCACCTGCGGGATGCGCGCCTGAAGCTTCTCATCAAAATCCTGGTGGTAGGAAAACACCACCGGGCACACGCCGTACGGATACATCTGGACGCACAGGTTGAGCAGACAGGTGGTTTTGCCCATGCCGGGCAGTCCGACGACAAGCAGGTGGGGATTGCCCCGAATGGTGAGTTTCCAGTGAACGTCCGCGCCATGGTTCGTCTTCCCCAGAAGGATGTCCGGCTCCGGCGGCTCTCCCTCCGCCTCTTTGTCCGGTCGGGTCACCTGGTCGTCGGTTTCACCATTCTGTGCGGCATTGGCTGAGCCGCCTGACAACTCACCGGAGCCGTCGTCCGGGGTGCGCTCTGGTGTTTCACTTTCCTTTGGTTTCTGAATGGAAATGGGGTGGTCATCCTGGGTCGGCAGGTGAAGGCCGAAACGAAATGTTCTGACGGGCCAGCCAGCCCAGGACAGCTCCACCGGCTTCACCGCCTGACAGTCTGGAGAACACACCCACCCGCGATGCTCACCTTCTTCCACCAGAAACCGGTAATCGCCGGCTGCGTGCAGGATGCGGTCGAGTTCGGCCGCGATCGCCGCGTAGCTTTCCGGTTCAAGGTTGTGGCGCCGTGCCTTGTCCAGATAGGAACGCAGCACACGCACGAGCCGCGCCTGCCGCAGGGCACGCAGGGAAAGTGGCGCGGACCCGTCCAGATACTGTTCACGAAACTGCCTCTGTGTGGCTTCAACCTGGCGGCGAATGTCGTCGAGCAGGACATTGACCTGCTCAGGCGAAAAGTTCTCCAGGTTTTGGCGATACTTGACCTCGATGAAACGCACGGCCAGCGTCCCCTGCGGATGGCAAAAGGTATAGAGGAAGTCGGCACGGCGCTCATGTGGCGTGGAGGGGTCGGCTGGTTGTTTTGCCCGTGGCGGTTCTCCGAGCACATCGGTGAGGTCATCGAGGGGCACGAGGATGCCCTTGCGCAGCGAAACCCAGCAGGGGTCATCCGCAGTGGCGTTCCGGCAATGCGCCGCCGCCCAAGCTACGGCGAGCAGTTCTTTGGCAGGAGGCCGCGCTCCCGCCAGCCGAATTGGCAAACGGCCACTGATTTCCCTAAGCCGCGCCAGAAAGAACCGGGCTGCTTCCGGGCTGGGGTCGCCGCCGGCCTGTCTGATGAGTTCGGCGAGAAGTTCCTGGACTTCTTCCACCAGCGCCGTGGAAGCCACCAGCCGCAGATCGGCCAGATCATCCCGTTCGGGCACACAGTCCAGAACGTGGGCTTCATAGACCTCGCCGTGGACGTAGGGATGGTCGAAGTATTCCACGCCGGCGAAATGGTCGAGGATCAGCACCCAGTCACACTGCTCATGCATCCGGCGCAGCTCAAGCTGGCGTTCTTCCGAAAGCGTCGTTTGCAGCGCCAGCACACCCGATGTCTTCCCCAGATGCTTTGCCAGCAGGGCATCCAGGCTGGCTTGGAGACTTTTCAGCCGCGCCGTGTGTCGCGCATCGGCGGGATGATCGGTTGCGCGACCACAATCAGGCAGGAAGGCTGTCCATCGGGGCGTAGGGTCAGGATGGTACACGCGATGCAGACCTGCCAGCAGGCCGTACAGCGCCGCCGGCGGGCGACGAGCCGGACCCATTGCCTTCTCGTCCACAACCGTGACCTGCGAAGTAAAGAGGTCAAATACAACCCCCAAGTGAGCGGGCGTCTCCGGGAGTGACTTCATCCGTTGTACCCACTGCAAGTTAGGCTGGTTAACGCCCTCCGGCTCATAACGGGTCACACCACTCACCCAGCGGTCTTCCTGGGAAAGATGGTTTGCGCCCCGGTGACGGGAGCGTGCCAGAAGGCGATGCAGAAACTGCCCCGTCGTAGGCGTACCGGCGGATGCCGCATACAACTCCAGCACAAAAGCCGGTGGTTTGTCGGCTTCTGTTTCAGCGTCGTCTTCGGTATTGGTTTGGGTGGCTGTTGCCGGAGCCGTCTGATGCAACCGGCCTAGCGCCCGGACAACCACCCTGGCATCGCCGGCGCGCAAGGCGTGGACGTGTAGCAGCTTTTGGTCAGGATGTCCGGCAGCATAGACCCTGATTTCTTCACCGAGCAGGCCGGCGCTCCGCTCGGCTAGGGATTCCTGCGCCTGGCTTTCCTGCCCGCCGTTGTCGAGCGCCTGCGCCAGCAGGGCCACTGTGGCTTTGGGTTCGGGGTCGGCTTCGGGCGTCAGCACCACAGCGTGAAAGCCCAGCGTGTCAGCAAAGACGAAGGCACGCACGCCGTCCACACCCGGCAACCAACCCGGAAACCAGGCGCCACTCAGATAACTCAGGTCGTGCTTACGTCCTTTGAGCGTTGCACCCTGCCTGAAACGCAGCTCAAACAGCAGGTCATCGTAGGCGGCCTGCCAGGCCAGCCGCAGCGGATGGGTGGGCAACACGATCAGCCCACGGACGTTGTCCTGTCCGTCACGGACTTCAACCGTCCCCACTAGCGCCAACTCCGGGTCGCCGACCGCCAGCAGTTCACACCAGGCATCAAGGTAATCTTCGATCAGCTTTGCCTGGGGCGTGCCGACGACATAACACAGGCCACTCATGCTGACCCGGTGGCATAGCTCGGACAGGGCTTCGGTGGCTGCCTGCGTGCGCTGCCAGAGACCAACCGATATTTCCTCACCGGGCAGCACGGGTACAGGACACAGGTCGGCAGCCTGCCAGCGCCCTGAAGTGCGGACTTTGAGCCGCCACCGTACGATGTCTCCCTTCCAGCGTGAGGCGATTTCGTCAAACAGCTCCGGATGGGCGAGACGAAACCCACGCCCCCGGCAGACAGACAAATCCACCTGACCCTCCGCAAATACTGTTTCCAGGGAGGTATAGGCGGCGCTGGCCTGTTCTAGTTCATCCAGTTGCACCAGGCCCTCACTGAGCGTCCGCACCCGGGGAAATGACCGTGAGTGTGCAGCGTCGGGTGGCAGATCGCCATACCGGATGATGAACGGCTCGGTTTCCTGTTCAATCCGCGTCTGCCCGTCTTCAGCCGTGAGGCGCACCCGCGCCCGGACGTAGAGCTGCCCGGTATCGTCCGTCAGCTCATCGGAGGTAAAGGCGGCGACCTCTTCCTTTTTGCCGCGATGCGAAACCTGTTTCCCGGCCAGTGCCTGGCCGTCTTCAGCCACGATGGACAAGTGGTACTGCACGCTGCCTTCCGGCAGTTCCGGCGGCACAGTTTTCCATTTGATTTGGAGCTGCCCCTCGTCGTCATCCGGGCTGATGACCCACACGGGGTCTTTTTCCTGTTCGTCCGCAATGAGTCCCGACCACTTGAAGGGAGCAGTGCCGCGCTTGGTACGCCAGGGACTGAGTTCAATCGCACTCAGGCTGGTCGCGGCCGAGGCAAGCTCAATCTCACCAAGCCAGAAGTGTGGATGTTCGGACAACGCCCGGAGCAGGGCTTCTGTCGGTTCGTGCCGTCTGGTTTCCAGGAATTGTTGGAGCGCCAGAGTGTCGGCTTCGGTTTTTGTCCGCACCTGGGCCCGCGCCAGACGTTCTGCAACCGACAAAAGCGGGTCTCTTGTGTCCAGCACCTCAGCTACCAGCCGGGCAGATTGCTTCAGATAAAGCAGCGCCTTCTGCTCATCAGCCTTGCTGGTGATGGGGAAGCCAACCACGGGCCATAGTCCGAGCAACCACAAGAACTTCCCCCAGGATGAGGGGTCGGTGGCGCTCCGCACAAGAAAATCAAACCGAAACCAGGGTGAACGATGTTCCTGCTGTTGACTCGTTTCTTTAAGCAGGTGGCGCAGCCATTTGCGGTAAGTGGGTGATTCAATCCCCTGCACGACCTCGTCACAGGCCTGCTTGAAGAGTTTTTCTTCCTTGATTTCCCGGCAGGCACTATAAACCCCGTCCATACCGGGGCCGGCTTTCTGACGGTCCACGAGCAGCAACAGCGCCGGGCCTTTCTGTTCCCGCAGCGCCACAGCCTGGTCAGAAGTAATGATGTTGTCGTACCTGTCTTCCCGCTCAGCAACGCCGTAAACCTGCCAGTGCTGTTCCTTCAGAACTTGCTGAAAGTGCAGGTCGCAGGCCAGCCGGCGGATGACATCCAGTGGGGCATCCCGCACAAAGGCCACCTTGCCCGGATGCGCCTTGCCGAGCAGCCGCAGGAAAGCCTGTGCCAGAACATCCGCCTGTTTGTCCCAGTGTTCAATGCTGGTCAGGAACCGCGTCATCCCTGATCTCCTCCGGGCTTCTCACTCGTGGGCCGTTCACTCGTGGGCCGTGGGAAAGCGCGCCAGCAGGCGCTTGCCGGACTCAGCATCGCTGACGCTCACGAACAGGCCCAGATCGCGCAGACGGTCTTCTGTCCACTGCCGGTTTCTTCTCAGCAGGGTCGCCGGCACCGGTGCCTGGGAGGGAAGCGGCTCGTGAACATACAGGCCGTAACGGTTGCGCAACCACCTGAAAAACCCCTCCACCGTGGGCGGCTGCTTTTCCCGAAGCTGATGCGCCACCCACAGGTGCACCAGATAATCGAGCATGGTATCGGTCAGGGTCGGATGCCGCGTTTCCTGGCGCGCGCGACTACCGGCAGCCGCCGGTTTCGTCACCAGACCACAGGGGTGATTGCACAGAAAGCAGGCATCGAGCAGCTCAAACCACTTCCTGGTCTGTTTCCTGCCGCGCAGGGCTGTCAGGACACGGGCCAGCCGCCATACCGACTCGTGGGAAGGCCGCTGCGCCGCTTGGAGGTCGCGCACGATCTGGGGGTCATCTTCTGCCCACAGTTCAGCTATCCGGGCCGCTTTTTCAGCCAGTGCCTTCAGGACAGCCCCGGAAGCGGGATGGCGTCCGCAGAGCACCTCACCCAGCAGGTTGAGATAGGCGTCGCCGTGCGGGGTCCGGGTGGGCAACGACGCTGAAAGTGTTGCCATGGCCGAAACTTCCGCGTCGAGCAGGCGCAAGGCCATCAGGATCACCGGCACTTCCGCCAACAACCGGCTCTGCGCTTCAAAAACCTTTTTCGAGGCGCGTTTGAGTTCCCTGTCCAGCCCGTTGGAAGCATCCACAAGCAATGGCAGCCGTGGCAGTTGGGAGGGCAGACGCCCGTCCTGCGCCCATGCCGTCAGGGCGACAGCCGTGCTCGTCAGGATGGTTGACAGACCCACGGCCAGGGCCGCGTCGAGCAGGTTGATGAGGACGCCACGCGGCATGGTTTCGCCGTAAGCCGCCATGAACACCTCCAGGTCTTCCCGCAGCGGCGCGGCAATGCAGGCCAGCGGCTGCTGGTTGGGGATAGCCGCCCCCCCGGCGCTGGCGCTGAGCGGTCGCGGCGGCTGCTCCAGGGCTTCCGCCAGCCGGATTGTCAACCATTCCGGGAGTGTCACCGGTGTGACTTCATCAAACTGGTCGCTGGAAAGGTCTCTGAACGGCTCCGGTGGTTTCACCCCATGCAGGAAGGGCTTGAGCAGCAGGTTTTCCCGAAACCGCCGCCCGACAGGAAACGGTGTGGGATCATCGGCCGGCGAGTCGGTGACGACCGGGCCGTTTTGACCGGCCAGCATGGCCACAATCGTCTCCGGCACGTAACGCAGGTTGACGCTGCGTTCCGGCAGATCGAGCCAGCCGGCAAAGTAGTGCGTCGGCAGCGCCCGCCGGAGCGGTTCCTGCTTGTCTTCCGAGCGGCTGCGGTTTTCCAGACAGAACCCCATGAGCAGATCGCCCAGGATGTGCCGGGTGGTTTCGTCTTCAAAGCCCCTGAAATGGGGGGTTTGGGCAAGCTGACTGGCAACGGAAGCCACTGAAGACTCTTTGTCCCCGCCGCCGAAGACCTCGGCCAGCCGCCCCTTGCCGCGCCGCTGCACATAGCGGGAAAGATAGAAGATGGCTGGCAACGTCGCCGTAATGTCCACGTCCTGAATCGAAAACGGTACGGCTGGCCGGTAGTCGCCGGTGAGGACCCGGTCACACCACGGCTTGCCAAAGGCAGTTTGAAGCCGGGTTTTGTAAGTGCCTTCTGTCATGACACTTTCCCTTCCCAATCCAGCCCCAGTGCGGGGTGGTGCCTGACGTTTGAGCCAGGCTGCCCGCGTAGGCAGTCACTGTAAGCCTGCCGCAGCGGGTCAGCTTAGACGAGGGGTTAGGACTCATCGGCGAAGCTGTGCCGCCCACTTGCACCTGCTCGTGGTGCAGCGACCAGGCTTGCCGGGCGGCTTGCGCCCATTCAAGGATGGCAACGGCGTGGTCTGCGGCAGTCCTGGCTGCCAGAGGGTGCAGGACATTGATCTTGTGTGTCGTCACAGGGGGCTCCAGCCATCGGAAGCGTTCTTTGTCTGCACAAAGTTTCAGAAATGCGGCAGGTTGGTCCGCCATGGTTTTCCATCATGAGACGAAACATTCGTACTCATCATGGCTGCCAATCCAGAACCACGTTACCGTGTCACCTTCAAGAACACCAAAGCACGATAGCCGCGTGTGATCCTTACCGACCACACATTCTCTTCGCGATTGACGCACTTGAAATACAAGGATGGATGAAAGGGATTTTCCACCCACAAGCGATAGGCTTTTCTGGCACTATGCTTGACGTCGGCATTGAGCATGTCATACGCCGCCCAGAAAGACGGCAACACGGCTGACTTCATAATTGCTCATCGTCCATTGGTTGTGCGCGTCCCTGCACAATATCCTGTTTCGCACGACGGGCAGCGGTCACCAATTGGGACTGTGTCTGCTCAAACAGGCTATCCCATTTCAATTCATCCTGCAGGTCAGCAAGATACTCGCGCAAATGCTCGACTACCCGCTCCTGTACCGATTCGGGCAAAGATTCCAGCATTTTTGTTACTGTCATAATGGCTGCCGTAGATGACATGGTTGCACCTCTCTTTCCACTGCTGGAAAAACATCCTGCACAAATTGTAAGCGACACGCCGGAGCGGACGAAGCCAAGTCTGAACTCTGCCATGCGGCACACGATTGGCAAGCCTCGGAAGCTCGGCCTGTAGCCACCTCAATGGTTGACGGGTCGTGCGGTGCTTCGATACGAGGTCGCCACTCGTTGCCCGGCAGGCTGCTTCGCAACGGTGACACTCTTCACCACGCTAATGGTGACGTGCCCCAGCCGGTGCGCTGCATTCCGCACCAACTGCCACGGTTTGCACAATCCTCGACAAGCGCAACAAGCGGTGTGCCTCGGTGCTCACGGACAGGGTCTGACGCCAGAGTTCAGCGGCGCGCGGCAGTGTCCGCTGCATGCTGCTGTTAGCCGGCGTGCTACCGAAGGCGTTGATCACGTTTCTTCGGATTGGTCCACAGGTGCGAACTGCCCGGCACCGAAGTGTGCGTCGGCACCGAGTGGCCAATTGAGGCTCACAGGTTCGTCAAACGTAAGCTGAAGCCAGAAGCCAAGCCGTCCCGTCAGCGTCCAGCTCCGTCCGCCTGTTCCGTATTCATGTGCCAGGACAGGCGAGACACGGCCGAGGCCACCAGGACCGGACAGACTCTTAGGGCACCGACCGCAGACTTCCTTGGCGCATTCGATGGCTTGCCGATCCACACGGGTCTCCTGCTATCAAGAATGTGCGCAAAAGTGCGCACGGTTCTCTTCCTGCCCCGACGTGTCCTGTTGACCACCGTCGTATCTGACAGGCGTGACTTTCCCGACTACGGCGGGGACCGTCCCCGCCGCAGCGCCGCCATTGCTGGACGGACTCGCCACGGGTAGGGCAGTTTCGGTTGCCAGCCGTTTCAGGTTCAGCGCCGCATTGAGGTCACGGTCATGGTGCGCACCACATTGAGCACACACCCATGTTCGCTCTCTCAATGTCAGCGCCTCGTTCTTCCAGCCACAGATGGAGCACAGTCGGCTACCTGGATACCAGCGATCAGCGATGGTAAGCTGAGTACCGTAGCGCCGGGCCTTGTATTCCAACGGCGAGCGCAACATCCCAAAACCCACGTCAGAGATGGCGCGGGCGAGTTTCTCGTTCTGCAGCATCCCTTTGACGTTTAAATCCTCGATCACCAACGCTTGGTTTTCGCGGCAGAGTCGAGTCGTGAGCTTGTGGGTGAAATCCGCTCGGATATTGGCCATGCGGGCATAGAGCCTTGCCAATATCGCAGCGGACTTCTGCCGGTTGTTCGATACCGGCAGGCGCGTTCCTTCAGGCAGGCGGGCAGGGCGTTCAAATCCTGCTGCCTTCCTGGCGGCTTCCAGCTTGCGGCTGAGACGTCGGCTACGGATTTCCAGACGGCGCAGCGCTGCTTTGAGCGGCTTTGGCGCCTCGATGACTTCACCGCTGGAGACCGTTGCGGCAGCCTTGATGCCCAGGTCGATGCCGTTGACCTCGTGCGACGTGCGACGCCGATAGAATTGCGCATCAGGCACCTCGACCTGTATTGCCACAAACCAACGATCCGCGGTGCGAGAAACCGTTGCGCCCAAAATCCTGCCCGCGAAGCGCAGTTCCTCGGTCATGGCGACTTCACCGATCCTGGGCAGACGGATCGTCCTGCCTTCCAGGGTGAACTTGTCGTTGGCAACATAAAAGCTGTCGCGGCAACGGCCCTTTTTCTTGAGCCGTGGCTCGTGCGCTTCTTTGCCCTCCTTAGCGAAGAACCGTTCCCATGCTTTGGCGGGATTCCTGAACGGCTGGGCGTGGGCATCCCGGTGAATGTCTTGCAACCAAGGCCGACCGTTCTCATCGAGCCACTGCGGGTCGGTGTACTTGATGGCGTTGAACTGTTTTTTGAGCGCCATGGCGTTTGGCCTGCCGCCTGCTGCGTATTGCCTGTTCCACTCATTGAGCGCCCAGTTCCAAACACGCCGCGCCGTGCCGCAGGCGCGCTTGAAGCAGTCCACTTGCTCAGGAGTCGGACAAAGAGCGATCTTGTGGGTTAGTTGCATTGTTGGGCCTTTTTGACGTCATTCGCATCCTGTTTCAGCGCTTCATCCAACTTCTTTCGATAGTCCCTCAAACCGTACAGCCGGGACGAAAAACAGTGCACGATGGTCATCAAGTCTTGCACCATTTCCTGTTCGGGAGACAGCCGTTCCTGGTTGAGTACCAGCACTTCGCAGCCATGGGTTTGGGCGTAATGTTCGAACCACTCAAAGCCGAAACGGGTGAGGCGGTCCCGGTGAGCGAGGATCAGCATCCTGACTTCCCGTCGCCCGATCTCGTCCATAAGGGCCAGAAACCGCTTGCGCCTGAAGTTCAGCCCGCCGCCCACTTCCCCGATAAACCCGACCCCCGCCAATCCCTTCGCCACCACGAACTCTTCCAGCACTTTGCGCTGATTCGCCAGGTCCGGCTTCTGCGCCGCACTCGATACCCGACAGTAGGCGACAAGCTTTGTTGGCGCATGGTTGGCCTGCCGCAAACCGATGAACTCACGGATCTGCGTCTCAGTGTAGAGGCGGCGGTTGCTGTCCGTTCGGGCCACCGGAATTAGCCTTCCTTCGCGTTCCCAACGCTGCAACGTCTTGACCGGGACACCAAGGAGTTTTGCCGCCTTGCCTGTGCTTATAGTGCTTTCAATGAGCATTATTATACACTATCGCGTACTATACGGCAAGCTAGAGTCCGGCTCCTGTTCGTCAATCGGCACCCAGAGACGCCGCGATAGGGCGAGCGTGTCGTCTTTCAAGATGGGGACGAGAACTGCGAGCAGCATTCGCGCTGCCTCGTCACCCGGGATCGTCGCGGCGAAGCGCGCAACAGCCTTTCCGGTCGGTCTCGGATTCGTGCTCCAAGGGAGTCCGTTGACTCGCAGGCACCGGAGCGCCAATTCAACAGTCCTCTCGACCTCGCTGGCGCTGCCCAACGAGAGAAGCCGCGCAACAGTGCCGTCGCGCGGGGGCCGCGACTCCGGCGGCGGATCGATGCCCAGCTCGAGCCACAGACGGAGCGCGGCGTACGACGGCGGCACAGGAACGCATGCACCTGACGCTTCACCCCGCCCGGTTCCCAACGATTCCCAGTCGAGAAGCGCGTAAAGACCAGCGAGGCAATGGACCTCCCGAATGTTCACGTCACCACGAAGCAGGGCGGCGATGTCGGCGAGGCGCGCGAAGCGCGCGGCGGCAAACGGCAGCTTCGGCAACTCGGCACTGTCGAGCCAGCGGTACCAGAAGAGGTCCCCGAAGTCACCGAGGGGGTTCAGGCCGGACCACCGGAGAGAACGCGACGGAGGCGATTCCGGAACCGTCCAGGCGCAGTCGTCCCAGCGGTATCGAACCGGGAGCATGTGCTCAAGGATGGGCCCGACAACCGCACCCTCGGCTCGAACCCCGAGGATCGAACCGATGGCACGTCCCAGTCGATGGGCCGGGTCTGGCCCGTTCCCGAGTGCACGCTCCCATAGGAGCGCCGGGAGCGGTGGCAGTGGGCGCGGCTTCCGGCGTGTGTCCTCGAGGTCCCGGCGCAGGGCACCGGACACAACAAGCGCCTGGTTGAGATCCCAGAGCGACTTGAGGATGCCACGATACGTATCGGGCCCGGGCTCATCGACTGCGCGATGGATGGCCTCCTCCGCGCGCGCACGTTCCGCGCGCAAACGATCCGTGCTGAACTGGTCGAACCATCCCGTTTCCGCGAGCGGTGCCAGCATCAGCCGTAGCGTTGCGTGTTCCTTGCCCTTGCCCCCAACGCGCGTCGAACCGCGTGGGATGCCTTGACGCATCCGCTGGCCCTTCCCTGGGCGGCGCCCTTCGAGGACGAAGCGATGGAAGGTGTCGAAGGCGGCACCGGGGCCACGCCCGACGACCGCCGCCCGGAACTCTGCTGCGGTGGCGGCGAAGCCCCGGCCTGACAGACGTGCCTGGAACTGACGCATCTGGACCTCAAACTCCGCGAGCGTCCGAGGGCAGTCGGCGTTCCACGTGGGGAGGTGGATCTCGACGTTCCGGAAGAACTTGCCCTTCCCGAGCTCGACCACCGAGCCCTCGAACACGAACGGGAACGCGGGGTACGCGCGGCGACCCCAGCGGAGGCGACGAAGGCTGCCACGCAAAAGCACAGCCCCACGCACTGCCAGCAGGAAGCACCATGGGCTGAGCGCAGCGCGATCCTGCACCCACTTCGCGATGCCCGTCGCGTAGCGTTTCATTGGCTCGGGAAAGAAGAGATAGCCGCTGTCGAGCCCCTTCTTGAGTGTGGGGTTCCCTTCCGCGAAGAGCGACCACGCGATGTCCAACGGAGCACCTCTGGCCGCCTCGACTGCCTTCTCGACCTGGGAGAAGTAGTCGCCGCTGCCCTCCTGCCCATGGGCCGGGAACAGCGGGTGCGGTTCGGTCTTCTCCTTGTCCGGGTCGGGAAGAGCGATCGCCCGTGCCCATGCCGCAATCTGGGGCTCGAACCGATCATGGTTATCGCGCAGCTTGAGCTTCGAATCTTGCCGTTCGAGGCCCTTCTTCTTGTCGCCGCGAACGGGCTTGAACGCCTCCGCAACGACACTCCCCCACCCGAGCAGGTGGCCGCGCACCACATCCTCGATCGCCTGCCTCGCCTTCGTCTGATCCGCGCCATCGTCGCAGGGCCGCTCGACCGCCAGGTGAAAGGCGTCGTCCCACCAGAACAGTGCGTCCGGACAGTTCTCCCCCACGATGGCCATGATGCCGAAGCCTTTGAGGAGATCGCCGAGCGAACGCGGCGAGACCCCGCCGAGAACGACCGCTGCCATCAGCTCGCCCTCCAGTCCGCGACGCGCACGAGGCCTTCCAGGTAGGCAAGGAGAAACGGCCCGTGTTTTTTGAGAAGTTTGTGCACGCGCTCTTGCCATCCCCGGTGCTGGCGGGATGGAAGCACGATTTTCGTGTTGAGCACGATCGGGTTATTTCCGACGGGTAAGGCGGCCGCGGGGATCCTGTCGCCGTCCCGCACGCCACACAGATCCACGGGGTCATCATCGTCCCACGCCTCGGGAAGCAGCCGCACCTTGCCGTGGTGAGCGAGGATCAGGAACGCCGCGAGGTCGTCGTCCACGTGCTTCGACTGGAGGAACGCGAGGAGCGAGGCCATCTCGTGTCGGAAGCCTGAGGTATCGCCCGGCTTCCGTCCGTTGGACTTCGCATAGAGAGCGTTGCCGCGCGGATGTGGCCCGACGGCCGTGCCGCCGCGCCGCAAGTACTCCTGAAACGGCCGGGTGAATGTACCGTTTCTATCCCGCTCGAGCGCCTTCCCGACGTCGTGCCAACGCGCGGCTCGGATGACAGATTCGCCGACGGTGCCATTCAACGCGAGCCTTCCCACGAGGTCCATTGCCTTCTGCTCCGCGAGGAGCAGGTGAGGTTAGAGCTCCATCCAGTCCTTGGTGAAGCACCGCCGATCTTCGAGCCGCGCGCGTGGGCCCACGATGTGCTCGTCGATCTCGCAAACGAGCGGCGCCGTTCCACCGTCGAGGCGGACCCAGGCGCGTACGCGCTTGCCGTCGTCCTTCTCCCGGCGGTCAATGATCACGTTCGGTTTGTCTGCGTCCCTGGCGGTCCACCCGACGTCTTTGCGATAGCACCCGGCCTCACGATCGACCATGACGGTGTCGCCCGCGCGAATCTCACGGCCTGTCGCCTTCCGCCACGCGGCGCGGCGTTTCCGGCCAGTGGCGAGCGTGAGGATCCAGACCTCGCGTTCCGCGAACGCTTCCTGCGCTTCGTAGAACGGCACGGGGCACAGCTCGTCGTGATGAATCGGCACCTGCTCGTCTGCATCGAGCCCACCTTCGATCCGCCGCCCGATCCGCCGCCAGAGCAGGTACGCATCGACGTCGCGATCGGCGGCGCGCAGATAAGGCGTTACATCCGTGTAGCCACCAGACAGATCCGGATCGGTGTCGAAGAGATCGTCTAGATCGAAGCGCCGGAGGACGGGTCCTTCGAGCGGGAGCGAGATCGAAAGAGTCGACAGCGTCTCGGGCGAGAGGGAGCCGTCGTGAGAATCCTTGACGCTGTCGAGTAGCTTTCGTGTCTCTTGGAGCGCATTTGGCTCATACGGTAAGCTCTGCTCTCGCGCGCGGCGGCTCTCGTAATCGGATGCAGACTCTCCATCCTTCTGTGGGGGACACGGTGGCTCGAAGACCACCGCCTTCGCGGGCTCTCGCGTCCCTGAAGCGACCTCTTGCGCGGTCGGCCGCGTGCCGCTGCGATTCAGCCGTCCAAGCCGCTGCACAAGCGACGGCCACGGACAGAGTTCCGTGAAGAGCGCATCGGCGTCGAGGTCCACGCCGGCTTCGAGGACCTGTGTCGTGACGACGATGCGTCCGGAAGCAGGTGTGGCGGTCCCGAGCTTGCTCACGACTGCGTGCCGATCGCACGGGCGCATGCGGCCGTGGACGAGGAGAACCTCCAACCCCGCGGCAGCCTTCTGAAGACGAGCGTGGAGTTCGCGCGCACGCTTGACCTGGTTCACGAAGACAAGCACGAGGCGTCTTTCTTTCGCTTTATTCTTATTCGCTTCATTGCAAATCGCCTTAAGCAGCCCGGGACTCTCGACGGTCCAGCCGCGCTTGCCTGGCTCGGCGGAGTCCAGGTGCAGTTCCAGGCGCTTAGGAGCGTTCCACCGCAGGGCGAACGCCGGGTTTTGAAGGTCGGCGTTTGTGTGCTGACATGCAAGTGTGTGCTGACATGCAAGCGACTGGCTCTTTTCAGGCGTTTGCATCCAATTCGGAAGCTGGAGCGAGCCGGCCTGGCTGCCGAGTGTGGCGCTCATCCAGAGCGTCTGGCGCAGCCCATGGGACGGAGGTGCAGCGTCCCAGAACGCTTGGAGCTGTACGCTCGTCGTGCGCCCCGGCCCCATGAGCTGGACTTCGTCCATCACCCAGAGCGCGTCCACGTTAAGAAATCCGAAGTCGATCGGCCACTCCTGGGGAGGCATCGCGAAGCCGCGGTTAAGCGCCCGAGACAGAAGCATGTCCTGCGTCCCGATGAGGATCGCCTCGTGTTCCGGATGCTCGCGCCAATCGCGCTAGGCCTCGCCACCCATGAGCGTGACGACAGCGATCTTGTTCTGCTGCTTCCAGTCGACTTCGTAGCTTTTAAGCCGGTTGCCTTTGAAGATCGCCGTGCCGGCGAGCAGGTTGAGGTTGTTCAGCCAGCGGACAGCACACGCGCGCGTCTGTTCCACGAGCACGCGCATGGGGAGGCAGTACACGAGACGGCGCGGCGTCGCGTTGCACACGGTCTCGCCCTGATGATGGCATCGCCGACGCCACAACCAGCCGAGGATTGCAGCAGCCGTCTTCCCCGTGCCCGTCGGCACCTCGAGCAACTCGGGAAGTCGCCCGCCTTGGGCGAGAGCACGCTGGTATGGGAAGAGCTTCCTGCCTGTCGCCTTCTTGAACCAATTGTTGAAGTAGTTCGCTCGCCCCTGAATCATAACAGTGCAGATCGGCTCGCAGGAAAGTACTGATGAGTTTGTTTGCGTTGGGCTTGTTCACACGGCGCAGCACCATAAGTAAAACCGGCAAACAGTGCAATCTTTCTCTAAATGCTCAAGACTAGCCAGTCACGCGGGATGCCGACCTGCCGGCCAACGCCCAAGGTGACGGTTCAACACATGCCTGGCATCGGCCGTTTTTTGGCTTTCAAAACAGTTGTTACGCCTTCAAAAAGTAGCGCGAACCACGGCAATGCACCAGACGGTAGGGTGACGGCAGCGGTTTTCCAGCCGGAAACCTCTGCCGGGTCCGGCTGACTTGACCTTTGACATAAAACCTTTGCAGGCCTGAAAAGATTGTACACCTGCCTTTCCGCCGCTGTACGTTGGAAAAAGAAGGCTTCGTTCAAGCCTGTGTTTTTGCGCGTCCCCACCCCGACCTTTTCCTTCATCTTCTGTCGGCAGTTCCAAGCTGTGAGGACGCACCGTCATGAAAATTCTGATGCTTCAACCCAACTACCACTGCGGCGGCGCAGAAATCGCTGGAAACTGGCCGCCAAGCTGGGCCCCTTACATTGGCGGGGCCATCCGGGCGGCCGGTTACACCAACTACCGCTTCGTGGATGCCATGGCGCTCGACCTGTCGGATGAAGCCGTCGCCAACATCATCCGTACCAACCAGCCGGATGTCGTCATGGCCACCGCCATTACGCCGATGATTTACAAGGCCCAGGACACCCTGAAACTGGCCAAGGACATCAACCCGTCCACCGTGACCATCCTGGGCGGCATTCATCCGAGCTTTATGTATGGGCAGGTGCTGGCCGAAGCGCCGTGGATTGACTACATCGTACGCGGCGAAGGCGAGGAAATCATCGTCAACCTGCTGCGCGCCATCGAGGCCGGGGATGACCGCCAGCGCCGCCATGAGATTCGCGGACTGGCCTTTCGCAGTGACGAGGGCAACGTCGTGGCCACGCCGGCCCATCCGCCGATTGCCGATCTGGACTCGCTGACGCCGGACTGGAGCGTGCTCGACTGGAGCCAGTACATCTACATTCCGCTCAACGTCCGGGTGGCTGTCCCGAACTTTGCGCGGGGCTGCCCGTTCACCTGCCGGTTCTGCTCGCAGTGGAAGTTCTGGCGCAAGTACCGGACACGCTCGCCGCGCAAGTTCGTGGATGAAATCGAAACGCTCGTCAAAGAGCACCAGGTCGGGTTTTTCATCCTGGCGGACGAAGAACCCACCATCAACCAGAAGAAGTTTGTGGCGCTGTGCGAGGAGATGATTGCCCGCAAGCTCGACGTGCACTGGGGCATCAACACGCGCGTGACGGACATCCTGCGCGATGCCGATCTGTTGCCGCTCTACCGCCGGGCGGGGCTGGTTCACGTCTCGCTCGGCACCGAGGCGGCCACGCAGATGAACCTCAACCGCTTCCGCAAGGAAACGACCATCCAGGAAAACCGGCGCGCCATTCAGCTTCTCAAGGACAACGGCATGGTGGCGGAAGCGCAGTTCATCATGGGGCTGGAGAACGAAACGCCCGAAACCCTGCAGGAAACCTATCGGCTGGCGCTCGACTGGAATCCCGACATGGCGAACTGGAACATGTACACGCCGTGGCCGTTCTCGGAACTGTTCGAGGAACTCAAGGACCGCGTCGAGGTCCGCGACTATTCGCGCTACAACTTCGTCACGCCCATCATGCAGCCTGATGAAATGGAACGCGAGGACGTGCTCAAAGGGGTGCTCAAGATGTACGGCAGGTTCTACAGCCGCAAAGCGTTCCTGGAATATCCCTTCATCCGGGACTCGTTCAAGCGCAAATACATGCTGGGCTGCCTCAAGGCGTTTCTCAAGATGACGGCCACCAAACGCTTCTATGACCTGGGGCGCGTCAAGCGCAAGGGGCTTGGGGTTGAGGTGGACCTTGGTTTTGATTCGTCCAAGGTCTTCACCCGGGAACAGCTCACGGCGCTCAACGAGGGTCCGGGCGCGGTGCGTGCCGACGTGGACTACCTGGGTTCCATCTCCGCCTGTGGCGGGCCGCGTGAGCAGACCGTACCCCCGACTCCGCTGGTGTCATTGGGCAAAAGGGAGCAGGCTGACGATGAGGATCGACCAACTGTTGCAAAAATATAGCCGCCCCGGGCCGCGCTACACGAGCTATCCCACTGTCCCGGTGTGGAGTGAACAGGTTGGAGCGACCGATTACCGCGCGGCCCTTCAGGCGCTTTCGGAAACGCCAGACGCCCAAAACCTTTGTCTTTACGTTCACCTGCCGTTTTGTGCCATGGCGTGCCACTACTGTGGCTGCAACAATGCCGTCACCAGCAAAACGGAAGTTGTGGATGCCTATCTCGACCGGGTGGCGCGGGAAGTGGCGCTGGTGGTTGAACAGCTCGGACGCGGCCGGCGCGTCGTCCAGATGCACTGGGGCGGCGGTACGCCCAACACGCTGACGGCGCGCCAGATGGAGCGCCTCGTACGCCTGCTGGAAGAAGCCTTCGTTCTGGACTGGAACGGGGAAATGTCCATCGAGATTGACCCGCGCATTGCGTCGCCGGCGCAACTGAAGCACATCCGGTCACTCGGTTTCCGGCGCATCAGTCTGGGCGTCCAGGATTTCCACCCGGAGGTACAGGCGGCTATCGGCCGGCATCAGCCGGAAGCTCTCACGAAGGCAGTCTATGCCGCCTGTCGGGACGTGGGCTTTGAAAGCATCAACCTTGATCTGGTGTACGGACTACCCCGGCAGACCCGCGCCACGTTCGAGCATACGGTTGCGTCCGTTCTGGAACTGCGTCCCGACCGCCTGGCGCTGTTCAACTACGCCCACGTGCCAAAACTTCGTCCGCGCCAGCGGCACATCCGTACGGAAGACCTGCCGGATGTCGCCACCCGCTTTGCCATGTTTGACGATGCGCGCCAGCGGCTGACGGCGCACGAGTACGTGTGGATTGGCATGGATCACTTTGCGCGCCAGGACGATGAGTTGGCCGTGGCGGCCTACGAGCGTCGTCTCCACCGCAACTTTATGGGTTACACCCTGCGTCCGGCGGCCAATCTCATTGCCTTTGGGATGAGCGGCATCAGCGAACTGGAAGACTTCTATGCCCAGAATGATGCCCGGCTGGGACGTTACCAGACGGCCCTTGACCAGGGGGAGCTGCCTGTCGTGCGCGGCCATCGGCTGAGTGCGGACGACCAGCGACGGCGGGAGGCGATTCGTTACCTGATGTGCCACATGGAGCTTCCGGTGGCCGTTCTTCGGGACGACTTCGAGCGGCAGCGCGCGGCTTTCCGTGAAATGGAAGCCGACGGCCTCATCTGCTTTGACGCCGGACGCCTGGTTGTCACGCCGTTGGGACGCCCCTTCGTGCGCAACATCTGCATGACGCTCGACGCCTATCTGGAAACCGACGCGCCACGCCCCGTTTTTTCAAGAACCCTGTGAATGGCGAGTGGCGAGTAGCGAGTGGCGAATGGTGAATGGCGAGTGGTGAATGGCGAGTGGCGAGTGGAAGAGGGGTGAATAGCGAATGGCGAATGGAACATCAGTTTGCGCCACTGGAGTTTCCGTGACGATTTGACGACGGCAGCCGGAACCCGGAGAAGGTCCTGGCCATCGGCGGCACAGAGAAGCTCATTGCCACGCACCACTCACCACTCGCTACTCGCCATTCGCCACTCGCTATAAACCTGTTTACAACCTGAAAAAAACATCCTAAATCTCACAACACCCTGAACAGGCAACCAGCCGGCGCTCAACCTGGCTGGCCTTCTGCGAGGAGCGCCTATGGTCAAATGGATACAGGTGATGGCTCTGGCTGCCGTGCTGTGCCTGACTGGCGCTATGGCTTACGCCCAAGGCGCGGGCAGTGAGTGGGAGACACTCCAACAGGAGGCAAGGAAGCTTTATCGGGCCGGTAAATATGACCAGGCCGTCATAGTTGCGAAAAAGGCGCTGGAGTTGGCCGAGAAAAGCGTCGGGCCTAACCATCCCGATGTGGCGACAAGCCTGAACAACCTGGCTGGCATCTATCGCGCCCAAGGTCAGTACGCCCAGGCCGAGCCGCTCTACAGGCGTTCCTTGGTCATCCGCGAGAAGGCTTTGGGCCCTGACCATCCTGATGTGGCGACAAGCCTCAGAAACCTGGCGCTACTCTATCGCGCGACGCAGCGGACTACCGAAGCGGAGCAGCTTGAAGAGCGGGCGGCAAAAATCAAAGCCAACGACAAGTGAGAAAAATGGTTAGGTATCTGCGAGGAGTGCCAATAATCAACCTGGTGCAGGTGATGGCTCTGGCGGCTGTGCTGTGCCTGACCGGTGTCCCGTCCCACGCCCAAGGTGCAGGCATCGAGTGGGAAACACTCATTGAGGAAGTGCGGACGCTTTATCGGGCTGGCAAATATGACCGTGCCACCGTGATTGCGAAAAAGGCGCTGGAGGTTGCCGAGAAGCGCGTCGGGCTGAACCATCCCGATGTGGCGACAAGTCTGAACAACCTGGCCAAGTCCCATCAGGCCCAAGGGCAGTACGCCCAAGCGGAGCCGCTCTTCAAGCGCGCGTTGGACATCCTGGAAAAAACCCTGGGTTCCGACCATCCCGATGTGGCAACAAGCCTGAACAACCTGGCTGATTTCTACCGGGAACAGGGTCAGTACGCCCAAGCTGAGCCGCTCTACAAACGCGCGCTGACCATCACGGAAAAGGCTACAGACCCCGATTATTCCGTTGTGGCGATGATCCTGAATAACCTGGGCAGGCTCTACGATATCCAGGGTCAGTACGCCCAGGCGGAGCCACTCTTCAGGCGCTCACTGGCTATCAGGGAGAAGGTTCTGGGTTCCAACCATCCCGACGTGGCAACGAGCCTTGAAAACCTGGCCTTACTCTGTCGCCTGACCAGGCGGATTGCTGAAGCGGAGAAACTTGAAGAGCGGGCCGCAAAGATCAGGGCCACCAAAAGGTGAGAGAAACGGCTGAATCTGTCGCAAAGGCGGTTTATGCGGCTTGTCGGGCCGGCTTTGAAAGCATCAGCCCCGACTGTTTACGGGACCGGTGTACGGGCTTACCCCGGCAAACCCGCGCCACTATCCGCAAACACCGGCTGGGTGTGTACGACCAGCAGCCAGAGGCAATTCATTACTTCAACAAACCAGAACACCATCTGCCGCGCCTGCTCGGAGCACCCCTCAAAACATCCCCCACTTCCACCTACTCGCCACTCGCTACTCACCACTCGCCATAAACCCGTTTACAACCTGAAAAAAACCATTCTAAATGTCACAACACCCTGAACAGTGAGTCAGACGACCAGCCTGCCCTCAACTTGGCTGGCTTTTTGCAAGGAGCACCTATGATCAAACGGATACAGGTGATAGCTCTGGCTGCCGTGTTGTGCCTGACCGGCACGATAGCCTACGCCCAAGACACGGGCAGCGAGTGGGAGGCACTCGACCGAGAGGCAACGGAGCTTTATCGGGCCGGTAAATATGACCAGGCCCTCGTGGCTGCGAAAAAGGCACTGGAGGTAGCTGAGAAGCGTGTCGGGCCGGACCATCCCGATGTGGCGACAAGCCTGAATATCTTGGCTGAAATCTATCAAGCTCAGGGGCAGTACGCCCAAGCGGAGCCGCTCCACAGGCGCGCGCTGGCTATCCGGGAAAAGGCCTTGGGTTCTGACCATCCCGATGTGGCGCTGAGCCTGAACAACCTGGCCATGCTCTACGCCAAACAGGGTCAGTATGCCCAAGCAGAGCCACTCCACAGGCGCGCACTGTCCATCCGGGAGAAGGCTCTCGGCCCCAACCATCCCGATGTGGCGATGAGCCTGAGCAACCTGGCAGGACTCTACGATGCCCAAGGGCAGTACGCCCAGGCCGAGCCACTTTACAAGCGCGCGCTGACTATTCGGGAAAAGGCCTTGGGCACCGACCATCCTGATGTGGCGACCAGCCTGAACAACCTGGCTGGTATCTATCAAAACCAGGGCCAGCACGCCCAGGCTGAGCCACTCTACAGGCGCGCACTGTTTATTAGGGAGAAGGTACTTGGTACCGACCATCCTGATGTGGCGACCAGCCTGAACAACCTGGCCACACTCTACTGTGACCAAGGTCTGTATGCCCAAGCGGAGCCACTCTTCAAGCGCGCGCTGGTCATCACGGAAAAGGCCTTGGGGGCAGACCATCCTGATGTGGCGCAGAGCCTGAACAATCTGGCCATGATTTATGCCAACCAGGGGCAGTACGATCAAGCAGAGCCACTCCACAAACGCGCGCTGTCCATTCAGGAGAAGGTGCTGGGCCCTGACCATCCCGATGTGGCAACGAGCCTGAGCAACCTGGCCGCGCTCTACCATGCCCAAGGTCAGTACGCCCAGGCGGAGCCGCTCCTCAAGCGCTCACTAGCCATTATGGAAAAGGCTCTGGGCCCTGACCATCCCGATGTGGCAACGAGCCTGAACAACCTGGCCGCGCTCTACTATGTTCAGGGCCAGTACACCCAGGCAGAGCCACTCTTCAAGCGCACGCTGGCTACTATGGAGAAGACTCTGGGCTCCGACCATCCCGATGTGGCAACGATCTTGAGCAACCTGGCTGGTATCTACATAGACCAAGGTCAGCATGCCCGGGCGGAGCCACTCTACAGGCGCACGCTAGCCATCAGAGAGAAAGCCCTGGGCCCCGACCATCCCGATGTGGCAACGAGCCTGAGCTGCCTGGCTCTGCTCTACGCCAAGCAAGGTCAGTACACCCAGGCAGAACCACTCTACAGGCGTGCGCTAGCCATCATGGAGAAGGCCCTGGGTCCCGACCATCCGGTTGTGGCGATGAGCCTGAACAACCTGGCTGGACTCTACCGTGCCCAAGGGCAGTACGCCCAGGCCGAGCTGCTCTACAAACGCTCATTGGTCATCAGGGAGCAGGCCCTGGGTCCTGACCATCCCGATGTGGCGGCGAGCCTGAACAACCTGGCTGCCGTCTATCGAGACCAAGGTCAGTACGCCCAAGCGGAGCCGCTCCACAGGCGCGCGCTGGCTATCTTGGAGAAGGCCCTGGGTCCCGACCATCCCGATGTGGCAGCGAGCCTGAGCAGCCTGGCTGGACTCTACCGTGCCCAAGGGAAGTACGCCCAAGCAGAGCCGATCTACAAGCGCGCGCTGGCTATTCGGGAGAAAGCCTTGGGATCCGACCATCCCGATGTGGCGGAGAGCCTGAACAACCTGGCTCTGTTCTACACCAAGCAGGGTCAGTACACCCAGGCGGAGCCGCTCCACAGGCGCGCGCTGGCTATCTTGGAGAAGGCCTTAGGACCTGACCATCCCGATGTGGCGGCGAGTCTGCACAACCTGGCTGGATTCTACCAAGCCCAAGGGCAGTACGCCCAGGCCGAGCCACTTTACAGGCGCACATTGGCCATCAGGGAGAAAACCCTGGGACCCGACCATCCCGACGTAGCGACGAACCTGAGCAACCTGGCTGAAATCTATCGAGGACAGAGTCGGTACGCCCAGGCGGAGCCGCTTTACAGGCGTGCTCTAGCCATCTGGGAAAAGGCCCTGGGACCCGACCATCCCAATGTGGCGGCAAGCCTGAACAACTTGGCTGACCTCTATCGAGAACAGGGTCAGTACGCCCAAGCGGAGCCGCTCTTCAGGCGCGCATTGTCCATCGGGGAGAAGACCCTGGGGCCTGACCATCCCAATGTGGCACTGAGCCTGAGAAACCTGGCTGGACTCTACTATGCCCAAGGTCAGCACGCCCAAGCGGAGCCGCTCTTCAAGCGCGCGTTGGCCATACAAGAGAAGACCTTGGGGACTGACCATCCCGATGTAGCGCTGAGCCTGAACAACCTGGCCCTGCTCTACGCCGACCAAGGTCAGTACACCCAAGCAGAACCTCTCTACAAGCGCACTCTGGCCATCTGGGAGAAGGCCTTGGGACCCGACCATCCTGCGGTGGCGACAGTCCTGCACAACCTGGCTGGTATCTATCAGGACCAAGGTCAGTATGCCCAAGCGGAGACGCTCTACAGGCGTGCGCTGACCGTCAAGGAGAAGTCTTTGGGCTCCGACCATCCCAATGTGGCGACGAGCCTGAACAACCTGGCCATGCTCTATGCCAAACAGGGTCAGTACGCCCAAGCGGAGTCCCTCTTCAGGCGTTCACTGACTATCAGAGAGAAGGCTCTAGGCCCTGACCATCCCGATGTGGCGGCGAGCCTGCACAACCTGGCTGGTATCTATCAAGACCAAGAGCAGTATGCCACGGCGGAGCCGCTCTTCAGGCGGGCGCTGGCCATCCGGGAGAAGGCCCTGGGTTCCGACCATCCCGCTGTTGCGCAGAGCCTGCACAATCTGGCCCGGCTCTACTATGCCCAAGGGCAGTATGCCCAAGCCGAGCCGCTCTACAGGCGTTCACTGGTTATCCGGGAGAAGGCATTGGGACCCAACCATCCTGATGTGGCGACGAGCCTCAGAAACCTGGCGCTACTCTATCGTGCGACGCAGCGGATTACCGAGGCGGAGCAGCTTGAGGAGCGGGCAGCAAAAATCAAGGCCAACGACAAGTGAGAGAAACGGTTGAATTCCATCGCAAAGGCAGTTTATGCGGTTTGCCGGGAAGCCAGCTTTGAAAGCATCACGACTGGTTACAGAACCGGTTACGGGCTTACCCCGGCAAACCTGCGCCACCATCCGCAAACACTGACTAAGTGTGGACAAGCAGCGACGGCAGGAGGCGATTCATTCAGCTTCACACGTCAGAACAACCACTCCCCACGCCTGCTCGGAGCAACTCCCAAAACATCTCCCACTCGCCACTCGCCATTCGCTACCCACCACTCGCTACTCGCCACTCGCTACTCACACCCATTCCTCAGTCCCAGATGCGGTTTACGCCGTAAGTGTCGAAAATCGTGTCGGCGCTGAGGAGCGGCATGCCCTCGATCAGCGACTGAGCAACCAACATCCGGTCAAATGGATCGCGGTGGTGGAATGGCAGCGTGGTCAGGCAGTTGAAGTGGTCATCGCGGAATGGCAACCACTCAAAGTACGTGCGCAGCATGTGCTGGCGGAAGAATCCGGCGTACGATCCGCCGATGTCGAGCTTTTTCAGGCTGACCTTGATAGCGACTTCCCACGGCGAGACAAGGCTGACGAACTTCTGGTTCGCCGGATTGCAGATTGCAGCTTTGGCCGTTGCCCCCAGTTGCGGGTCATCCCACCAGAACCACAGCACCGTATGCGTATCAAGTAACAACTTCATTCCATATATTCCGCGAAGTCTTCAAGTGGGGCGTCGAAATCGGGGGACATCCAGAACGAGCGGTCCTTGGCTGTGCCAGGAACACTTGGCCAACTCGTGCGCTCCAAGCGCTTGATGACGGCGACAGGTACACCATCAGCCGTCAGGATCAACTCCTCGCCGCCAGCCATTCCAGCCAGAAGTTCAGGCAATTTGGACTGGACGGCCGTCACCGGAAACGTGCGGGCAATCGTTTCGGTCATGTTGTTCTCCTTGTTGGTGGGCTTGTTCTGTCGTAGCCGCCAAAGCTACCTGGATTGTTATTCAGGTGTCATTTTCGCCGGCAACACGACTATCCGCAAACACCGGCTGAGTGCGGACGACCAGCGACGGCGGGAGACAATCCGTTCGGCTTCACAACAACGGCTTTGCCTGCCTCAGAGCACCCCCCAAAACATCCCCCACTTCCACCTACTCGCCACTCGCCCGTACGGGCGGGTTCGGAACCCGCCCGTACTACCACTCGCTACTCCCGAGGGTGCGAAACGCTGGATGCCGGGTGGTTCCGGGGCGGGTTCGGAACCCGCCCCTACCACTCGCTACTCGCCACTCGCCATTCGCCATTCACTATAAACCTGCACAACCCGAAAAAAAATTGCTTCTATCTAAATGTCACAAAACCTGAAACGTGATAAGGCAACCAGTCGGTGCTGAAGTGGTTGGATGCGGCGAGGAGAACATAATGATCAAACGGATACAGGTGATGGCTCTGGCTGCCGTATTGTGCCTGACCGGCGCGATGGCCTACGCCCAAGGCGCAGGTGGCGAGTGGGAGACACTCAGCCGAGAGGTAATGGAGCTTTATCGGGCCGGTAAATATGACCAGGCCCTCGTGGTTGCCAAAAAGGCGCTGGAGGTAGCTGAGAAAAGCGTCGGGCCGGAGCATCCCAATGTGGCGAAAAGTCTGAACAACCTGGCTTATCTCTATAATGCCCAAGGGCAGTACGCTCAGGCCGAGCCGCTCTTCAGGCGCGCGCTGGCTATACAGGAGAAGGCCTTGGGCCCCGACCATCCCGACGTGGCGACAAACCTGAACAACTTGGCCGTGCTCTACAAAAACCAAGGCCAGTACGCCTAGGCCGAGCCGCTCCTCATGCGTGCGCTGGCTATACAGGAGAAGGCCTTGGGCCCCGAACCATCCCGATGTGGCGCAGAGCCTGAACAACCTGGCTGATCTCTATCAAGCCCAAGGGCAGTATGCCCAGGCCGAGCCGCTCTACAGGCGCGCGCTGACCATCCGGGAGAAGGCCCTCGGCCCCGACCATTCCGATGTGGCGACAAACCTGAACAACCTGGCCCTGCTCTACGATGCCCAAGGTCAGTACGCCCAGGCCGAGCCGCTCTTCAGGCGGGCGCTGGACATCCGGGAAAAAGCCTTGGGTTCCGAGCATCCCGACGTGGCGCAGAGCCTGCACAACCTGGCGGTCTCTATCAAGCCCAAGGGCAGTACGCCCAGGCCGAGCCGCTCTACAGGCGCGCGCTGACCATCCGGGAGAAGGCCTTGGGCCCCAACCATCCCGATGTGGCGCAGAGCCTGCACAACCTGGCCGGTCTCTATCAAGCCCAAGGGCAGTACGCCCAAGCTGAGCCGCTCTACAAACGCGCGCTGACCATCACGGAAAAGGCTACAGACCCCGATTATTCCGTTGTGGCGATGATCCTGAATAACCTGGGCAGGCTCTACGATATCCAGGGTCAGTACGCCCAGGCGGAGCCACTCTTCAGGCGCTCACTGGCTATCAGGGAGAAGGTTCTGGGTCCCAACCATCCCGATGTGGCAACGAGCCTTGAAAACTTGGCCTTACTCTGTCGCCTGACCAGGCGGATTGCTGAAGCGGAGAAACTTGAAGAGCGGGCTGCAAAAATCAAGGCCAACAACAAGTGAGAGAAACGGCTGAGTTCCGTCGCAAAGGCGGTGTGTGCCGCTTGTCGGGAGGGGCAGCTTAGAAAGCATCAACCTCGACTGGTTACGGGACTGGTGTACGGACCTGCCCGGCAAACCTGCGCCACTATCCGCAAACACCGGCTGAGTGCAAACGATCTGCGCAGCCGGAGACGATTCATTCAGCTTCACGCACCAGAACACCACTTCCCCACACCTGCTTCAGAGCAACCCTCAAAACATCTCCCACTCGCTACTCACCACTCGCTACTCGCCACTCACCCCCATTCCTCAGTCCCAGATACGGGTTACACCATAGGCGTCAAATTGCGTATCGCTCCCGACAATCGGTATGCCCTCAACAAGGGACTGTGAAATCAGCAAGCGGTCGAAAGGATCACCATGATGGGGCGGCAATGCCAACTGCCGGTCAGTATGGTCCAGGGTGATTGGCAGCAGCGTCAGGTAGAGATCAGCAATGGCGATCTCCATCCATTGCCGGAACGGCTTCGATAAGGGAAGCCGCTTCTTGCCAACCTTGATGGCGATTTCCCAGACGGTTGCTACACTGATGAGGCGGTCATTGGCTGGGTCTGAAAGGGCGGCAAGTGCAACTGGCGACAACTGACTGATGTCGTCCTGGCTCCAGATCAGAGCGTGGGAGTCAAGCATTGACATACTCCCCTGCCTAAAGGCAGGGGATTCTTGTTCTTGGTTCTGCGAGCGCACTTACTTCATCAGGTTGCCCCTCTAAAGCAGCGGTGCATCTCTCCCCAAGCGTTCCCTCTTTCGAGGCAGTTCCCTTTTGCCCAAAGGTACTGTAGTGGCAAGTAGCGAATAGCGAACAGGGAGCGAGCAGCGAGTAGCGAGTAGCGAGTGAAGCGAGTAGCGAGCAGCGAGTAGCGAGTAGCGATCAACCACTCGCCACTCGCCATTCGCCACTCGCCAATTCCGCCACTCACCACTCGCCTCTGAACCACTCGCCACTCGCCACTTGCTTCCTTATTGAGGACAACTATGGGTTCTGGTGGATAGGGTTTTTACTACCATAATGCCCACAGTGACTACAGTCCTGTGTGGTGTACTGCGGCGGTACGCTGACGACTGCCTTGTCCCACACCTTGCCGTAGTAGTCCAGCCACGCAGTGAATTGAGACCAGCCAGCATCATGAATGGATTTGGCAAGATGATGATTTTTGACCAGGTTCTTCACCTGCAAGTCTTCATACGCCACGACATCGTGAGATGCCACCACGCACCGTGCCTGCTTAATTGCCCAGTCCTTACGCTGGCGTTGGACTTTCAGATGAACTTTACCTAGTCGTTTTCTTTGCTTGTGGTAGTTCTTGGATTGAGGTTTCGCCCCTTTCTTGAACTTCCGACTTAATCTGCGCTGGTGTTGCTTTAACCTTCTTTCACTACGCCTCAAAAACTTAGGATACTCTACAGGGTTGCCGTTCTGGTCGGTGTAGAAAGCCTTCAAGCCCAAGTCAATGCCAATAACATTGCCTGTGTATTCTCCCCGCTCTTTGCGCTCCACATCCAGGCAGAACTGGGCATAGTATCCATCTGCCCTGCGTATCACCCGCACCCGATTGATTTTGGATTCAAGAATCAACCGTCTTGCTTCACCATTGCAGTACAGAGCAAACGAGCCAGCATTGAAGCCATCGGTGAACGAGATAGTCATCCCATCCCCTGACAGCTTCCAGCCAGATACCTTGTATTCCACAGAACGGCAATGCTTCTTGAACTTGGGATACCCTTTCTTGACCGCCTTGTTTCTGCAGTTGGTATGGAACCGGGAAATGGAAGCCCAGGCTCGCTCTGCACTTGCCTGCCTTGCCGCTGAGTTTAACTTCCTGACAAAGTCAAACTCTTTGGCCAGGTCTTTGCAGTGGGCATAGAGAACAGCTTTGTTGACGCTCTTGTTGTCCATCCAGTACCGCACACGTATGTTTCTGACAAACTGTGCGGTACGGATGGCTTCATCCAGAGCCTGATACTGCTCTGCTGTCCCGTTGAGTAGCTTGGCTTCCATGACTCTCATACTGCTATTTTATCACAGGTTTGGCTTGATAAAACAGCGTGCGCCTTATATCCCTGCCCTAAAGTGCAGGGCTTTACGGCGTTTTTTTCGGTAACCGCATCACTGGTATTCCTCAAACTCTTCCAGCGGATCGTCAAAGTGCTCCATTGACAATACCGAACCGCGTTGCGTGCCAAGCTTCGGGACCGGGCGCGGTGGTGGTGTGCAGGTAGCAACCAGTCTGGCGACAGGCTGACCGTTTTCTGTGAGAATCACTTCCTCACCAGGGGACAGGCGGTGAATGAGGTCTGCCAGGCATGCTTGAGCTTCCTGAATACTGAGGGGGTTCATGTCGTTCTCCTTGTTGGTGGGCTTGTTCTGTCGTAGCCGCCAAAGCTACCCGGATTGTTATTCGGGTGTCATTTTCGCCGGCAACACGACTATCCGCAAACACCAGCTGAGTGCGGACGACCAGCGACGGCGGGAGACAATCCGTTCGGCTTCACAACAACGGCTTTGCCTGCCTCAGAGCACCCCCCAAAACATCCCCCACTTCCACCTACTCGCCACTCGCTACTCACCACTCGCCATTCACCACTCGCTACTCGCTATTCGCTATTCGCTATTTGCTATTTGCTGCTCACCACTCGCCATAAACCTGTTTACAATCCGAAAAAACGATTCTAAACGTCACAAACCATAACTGTGATAAGGCAACCAAGCCGGCGATAAGCGGTTGGGTGTCTGCAAGGAGCACCTATGGTCAAATGGAGACAAGTGATAGCTCTGGTTGTTGTGCTGTACCTGACTGGCGCTATGGCTTACGCCCAAGGTGCAGGCCGCGAGTGGGAGACACTCAACCAGGAAGTCATAAAGCTTTATCAGGCCGGTAAATATGACCAAGCCGTCGTGGTTGCCAAAAAGGCGCTGGAGGTGGCTGAGAAGCGCGTCGGGACAGAGCATCCCAATGTGGCGAAAAGCCTGACCAACCTGGCCTATCTCTATAATGCCCAAGGGCAGTACGCTCAGGCCGAGCCGCTCTTCAGGCGCGCGCTGGCTATACAGGAGAAGGCCTTGGGCCCCGACCATCCCGATGTGGCGACGAGCCTGAACAACCTGGCTGGTCTCTATCAAGCCCAAGGGCAGTACGCCCAGGCCGAGCCGCTCTTCAGGCGCGCGCTGGCTATCCGGGAAAAGGCCTTGGGTTCTGACCATCCCGATGTGGCGACAAGCCTGAACAACCTGGCTGGTCTCCATCAAGCCCAAGGGCAGTACGCCCAGGCCGAGCCGCTTTACAAGCGTGCGCTGGACATCCGGGAGAAGGCCCTGGGCTCATACCATCTCGATGTGGTGGCGATCCTGAACAACCTGGCTGAAATCTATAAAGCCCAAGGGCAGTATGCCCAGGCTGAGCCGCTCTACACACGCGCGATGGGCATCCAGCAAAATGTCTTGGGTCTTGACCATCCCGATATGGCCACGACCCTGAACAACCTGGCTGAAATCTATCGTGAACAGGGTCGGTACGACCTGGCTGAGCCATTCCTCAAGCACTCGCTGGGCATCCTGGAGAGGTTCCTGGGCGCCGACCATCCTGATGTAGCAACGAGCCTCAACAACCTGGCTATCATCTATAAAGCCCAAGGGCAGTACGCCCAGGCCGAGCCGCTCCTCATGCGTGCGCTGGCTATCCAGGAAAATGTCTTGGGTCCCGACCATCCCGACGTGGCGCAGAGCCTGAACAACTTGGCGGCGCTCTACCAGGCACAGGGTCAGTACGCCCAGGCCGAGCCGCTCTTCAAGCGTGCACTGACCATTCGGGAGAAGGCTTTGGGCTCCGACCATCCCGACGTGGCGACAAACCTGAACAACCTGGCCCTGCTCTACGAGGCCCAGGGTCAGTACGCCCAGGCCGAGCCGCTCTTCAAGCGTGCGCTGGCTATCCGGGAGAAGGCCTTGGGCCCCAACCATCCCGATGTGGCAACGAGCCTGAACAACCTGGCTGGTCTCTATCAAGCCCAAGGGCAGTACGCCCAGGCCGAGCCGCTCTTCAGGCGTGCGCTGGCTATCCGGGAGAAGGCCTTGGGCTCCAACCATCCCGATGTGGCGACGAGCCTGAACAACCTGGCTGGTCTCTATCAAGCCCAAGGGCAGTATGCCGAGGCCGAGCCGCTCTTCAGGCGTGCGCTGGCCATCCGGGAGAAGGCCCTGGGCCCCAACCATCCCGATGTGGCGACGAGCCTGAACAACCTGGCTGGTCTCTATCAAACCCAAGGGCAGTACGCCCAGGCCGAGCCGCTCTTCAGGCGCGCGCTGGTCATCCGGGAGAAGTCCTTGGGTCCAAACCATCCCGATGTGGCGGCGGGTCTGAACAACCTGGCAGGTCTCTATCAAGCTCAAGGGCAGTACGCACAAGCAGAGTCACTCCACAAACGCACGCTGGCTATCAGGGAGAAGGTCTTAGGACCTGACCATCCCGATGTGGCGACAAGCCTGAACAACCTGGCCATCATCTATAAAGCCCAAGGGCAGTACGCCCAAGCCGAGCCGTTCTTCAGGCGGGTGCTGTCCATCCGGGAAAAGTCCCTGGGTCCAAACCATCCCGACGTGGCGACAGCCCTCAGAAACCTGGCTCAACTCTATCGTGCGACCAAACGGATTGCCGAAGCGGAGCAGCTTGAGGAGCGGGCGGCAAAAATCAAGGCTGGCGACAAGTGAGAGAAACAGTTGAATCCTGTCGCCAAGACAGTTTGTGTGGCTTGCTAGGCGTCCAGCTTTGAAGGCGTCAACCCCGAATGGTGTCACGTCAACGGCCAAGTGAAGCAACCCGCAGGATATCCCTCACTTTCGCTCATTTTTCATTCTCCATTTTCCACCGACAAATGGTTAGGTGTCTGCGCGGAATACCAATGATCAATCTGGTGCAGGTGATGGCTCTGGCGGCTGTGCTGTGCCTGACCGGCGGGCCGGCTTATGCCCAAGGTGCGGGCATCGAGTGGGAAACACTCATCGAGGAAGTGCGGACGCTTTATCGGGCTGGCAGATATGACCGCGCTGCTACCGTGGCGAAAAAGGCGCTGGAGGTTGCCGAGAAGCGCGTCGGGCTGAACCATCCCGATGTGGCCACCAGTCTGAGCAACCTGGCCAAGTCCCATCAGGCCCAAGGGCAGTACGACCAGTCCGAGCCACTCTACAAGCGCGCGCTGGACATTGTGGAGAAAACTTTCGGCCCTGACGATCCCGCTGTGGCCAACAGCTTGGGCAACCTGGCTGACTTCTATCGGGAACAGGGGCAGTACGCCCAAGCCGAGCCGCTCATCAGGCGTGCGCTGGCTATCCGGGAAAAGGCCTTGGGTTCCGACCATCCCGCTGTGGCCCAGAGCCTGAACAACCTGGCTGTTGTCTATCTGGCCCAAGAGCAGTACGCCCAAGCCGAGCCGCTCCTCAAGCGCGCGCTGGTCATCCGGGAGAAGGCCCTGGGTCCCAACCATCCCGATGTAGCGACGGTCCTCAAAAACCTGGCTCAACTCTATCGTGCGACCAAGCGGATTGCCGAAGCGGAGCAGCTTGAAGAGCGAGCTGCAAAAATCAAGGCCAACAACAAGTGAGAGAAGCGGCTGACACCCAGCAGCGGCAGCATTGTGCGTACCAACTGAACTGCCGGGATGCTTGAGAGAGCGCGCAACCCTGAAGCCCACGCGGGCGGGACGCCCGCGCCCCCAGAGCTGCCCGCGCTCCCAAGGGACTTACGGCCAGTCGGACTAGCCGACGTGAGAGCAACCGATTAGACTTCCGCCTTCTCAGCCCCAAGTTGCTTCTCACAGACGGCTACTTCCCTATCCGATGTCTTCTCCAACCACAGCCCTGCTCGAACAAGCCCTTCGTGAACGCATTCTCGTCCTCGACGGCGCTATGGGGACGATGATCCAATCCCACAAACTCCAGGAAGCCGATTACCGCGGAGAGCGTTTTGCCAGCCATACCCACGACCTCAAAGGCAACAACGACCTCCTGTGCCTGACCCGCCCGGACATCGTCGAAGCCATCCACCGCGCTTATCTTGAAGCCGGCGCGGACATCATCGAAACCAACAGCTTCAATGCCCAGCGGATTTCGCAGGCCGATTACGGACTGGAAGACCTGTCCTACGAAATGAACCTGGCTGCGGCCCAGTGCGCCCGGCGCGCCGTCGAGGCATTTCTCAGGGAAGACAGCTCGCGCCCGCGCTTTGTCGCCGGGGCGCTGGGGCCGACCAACAAAACCGCCTCGATCTCGCCCGATGTCAACGATCCCGGCGCACGCGGCACGACCTTCGACGAGCTCGTTGCCGCCTATGCCGAGCAGGCCGAAGGACTGCTCGACGGCGGCGTGGACCTGCTCCTGCCCGAAACAACCTTCGACACGCTCAACCTCAAGGCAGCGCTCTTTGCCATCGAGGAAGTCTTTGAACGGCGTGGGCAGCGGGTGCCGGTCATGGCCTCGGTGACGGTCGCCGACGCCAGCGGGCGGACGCTTTCCGGGCAAACCGTCGAGGCGTTTCTCATTTCCGTCGAACACGCACCGCTGCTGGCGCTCGGAATGAACTGCGGCTTCGGAGCCGCCGAAATGCGTCCGCACGTCGAAGAACTGGCCGAAAAGTCGCCGTTTTACCTGATCTGCTACCCCAACGCCGGCCTGCCGAACGTCTTTGGCGGATTTGACCAGACGCCCGACATCATGGGCGAACTGCTGCGCGACTTTGCCCGCCATGGCTGGCTCAACATCGTGGGCGGCTGCTGCGGGACAACCCCTAAACACATTGCTGCCATTGCCGCAGCCGTTGCCGGCATGCCCCCGCGCATTCCTCCCAAACCGTCGCGCTACACCCGCCTGAGCGGCCTGGAAGCCCTGGTCATCCGCCCGGAGACAAACTTCGTCAACATCGGCGAACGTACCAACGTCACCGGCTCGGCCAAATTCGCCGAACTCATCCGTGCCGAACGTTACGAAGACGCCCTGACCATTGCCCGCCAGCAGGTAGCCAATGGTGCGCAGATGATTGATGTCAACATGGACGAAGCCATGCTTGACAGCGTGCGCGCCATGACGCGCTTTCTCAACCTTGTCGTCGCCGACCCGGACATCGCGCGCGTCCCGATTGTCATTGACAGCTCGAAGTTTCACGTCATCGAAGCCGGGCTGAAATGTGTTCAGGGCAAGTGCGTCGTCAACTCCATCAGCCTCAAGGAAGGCGAAGCCGTGTTCATCGAGCAGGCGCGGCGTATCCGCCGCTACGGCGCGGCCGTCGTCGTCATGGCCTTTGACGAAATCGGACAGGCCGACACGGCAGCGCGCAAGATCGAAATCTGTACCCGCGCCTACCGGATTCTCACCGAACAGGTTGACTTCCCGCCGGAAGACATCATCTTTGACCCGAACATTCTGGCCATTGCCACTGGCATTGAAGAACACGCCAACTACGCCGTGGATTTCATCGAGGCCACGCGCGTCATCAAGCAGACCCTGCCCGGCTGCAAGGTTTCCGGCGGCGTCAGCAACCTGTCGTTTTCCTTTCGTGGGAACAACGTCGTCCGGGAAGCCATGCATTCGGTCTTCCTGTACCACGCCATCCGGGCCGGCATGGACATGGGCATCGTCAATGCCGGACAGCTTGCCGTCTATGACGAAATTCCGCCGGATTTGCTCGAACTCGTCGAAGATGTGGTACTCAACCGGCGCCCGGATGCCACGGAGCGGCTGATTGCCTTCGCCGAATCGGTCAAGGGGGCCGGTAAGGCCGAGGTCAAGGACGAAGCCTGGCGGCAGACCAGCGTCGAGGAACGGCTCAAGCATGCCCTCATCAAAGGCAATGCCGATTACATCGAGACCGATGTCGAGGAAGCCCTCCAGAAGTACGGCGCACCGCTGGCGGTCATTGAAGGGCCGCTCATGGACGGCATGAACGTCGTCGGCGACCTGTTCGGAGCCGGCAAGATGTTCCTGCCGCAGGTTGTCAAATCGGCGCGCGTCATGAAAAAAGCCGTGGCCGTGCTGCTGCCCTACCTCGAAGCCGAGAAAAAGGCAGCCGCCAACGGACAGACGGCCAATGGCTCCGGCCGCAGGAAGGTGCTGCTGGCAACGGTCAAAGGCGACGTTCACGACATTGGCAAAAACATCGTCGGCGTCGTTTTGGGCTGCAACAACTACGAGGTCATTGACCTGGGCGTGATGCAGCCCTGTGATGTCATCCTGGCCAAGGCCCGCGAACACAATGTGGATGTCATCGGTCTCAGCGGGCTGATCACGCCGTCGCTGGACGAAATGGTTCACGTGGCCAAAACGATGACCGAGGCCGGCTTCACCGTGCCGTTGCTCATTGGCGGGGCGACGACCTCAAAGCTGCACACGGCCGTCAAAATTGCGCCAGCCTACAGCGGGACGACGGTTCACGTTCTCGATGCGTCGCGCGCCGTTGGCGTCGTCGGGGCGCTGACCAGCCACGAGCAGCGCCAGGATTTCATTGCCCAGAACGCGGCCGAACAGGCTGCCTTACGGGAAGAACACCAGTCCCGCCTCGACCGCAAGCACCTGCTGCCGCTGGCGGAAGCCCGTGCGCGCCGTCCACAGTTGCGGTTTGACGCCGAAACTGTCGCCGTCCCTGAACAGCTTGGCGTCATGACGTTCGACGATGTCACGCTCGACGCCCTTGTGCCCTACATTGACTGGTCGCCTTTCTTTCATACCTGGGAACTGCGGGGGCGCTATCCGAAAATCTTTGACGACCCGACCATTGGTGAACGCGCCCGCGAACTGTTCGACGACGCCCAGCGCCTGCTCGAACGCATCATCACGGAACGCCGTCTGCATCCACGCGGCGTTTTTGGGCTGTTTCCGGCCAATGCCGTCGGCGATGACATCGAGCTGTACACCGACGAAACCCGAACCGAAGTGCTCACCCGCTTCCACACCCTGCGGCAGCAGGTCGAGCGTACAGACGGGAAGCCCAACATCGCCCTGGCGGACTTCATCGCCCCGAAGGATACCGGCCGGCTGGATTACATCGGCGGCTTCGTGGTGACAGCCGGGCTGGGACTGGACGAACTCTGCGCCGCATTCGACGCTGACCACGACGACTACCATTCGATCATGGCCAAGGCGCTGGCCGACCGCCTGGCGGAAGCCTTTGCCGAACTCGCCCACAAGCGCGTCCGTGACCTCTGGGGCTACGGACGGCACGAAAACCTGACCCGCGAGGACCTCATCCGGGAACGCTACCGGGGCATCCGCCCAGCGCCGGGCTATCCGGCTTCGCCCGACCACACGGAAAAGCGCACGCTGTTTGCCCTGCTGGGCGCAGAGGAAAATGCCGGCGTCCGCCTGACGGAAAGCTGCGCCATGTGGCCGGCCAGTTCGGTCAGCGGTCTCTACTTTGCCCATCCCGACGCGCATTACTTCGCCGTCGGCCTGCTGGGACGCGATCAGATCGAGGATTACGCCGCGCGCAAAGGGTGGACGGTTGCCGAGGCCGAGCGGTGGCTGCGTCCGAACCTGGGCTACGATCCGGCCTGATGCGACGCCGGTTCCGTCACCGGGCTGACCGCATGGGGGCGGAACGCACCAACCAGCGCCGGTATGGTTGTCCCCTGCTCGCGGCAGTAGGCTTCCAGCCCTTCGATGACGTGCAGGGCGGCACACGGTTCGGTGTAGTTGATTGTGCCGAGCTGCACGGCTGTCGCCCCGGCCAGGATGAACTCCAGCGCGTCCATCCAGTTGGTGATGCCGCCCATGCCCAGCCGGGGAATGCCGACGGACTGTGAGACCTCATACACCATCCGTACGGCCAGCGGACGGATGGCCGGGCCCGACAGTCCGCCCGTCGTAAAACCCAACCGCGGCCGGTGGGTATAGACATCAATGGACAGGCCGACAAAGGTATTGACCAGCGACAGGGCATCGGCTCCGGCCTGCTCGACGGCGCGGGCCACCTCGACAACACTTGGTGCATTGGGCGACAGCTTGACGATGACCGGCCGCCGCGCACGGTTTTTGACGGCTTCCGTGACGCGGGCCGCCAGCCGGGGGTCGTTGCCAAACTGCGTCCCGCCTTCCTTGACGTTCGGGCAGGAAATGTTCAGCTCGTAGGCCGATACACCTTCGGCATCATCGAGCACGGCGACGACTTCCAGAAAATCTTCGATGGAAAAGCCAAAGACGTTGGCAATGACGTGCGTATCATAAGCGCGCAGCAGTGGCAGTTTTTCCGTGACGAAAGCCCGTACTCCGATGTTTTGCAGCCCGATGGCGTTGAGCATGCCGGCGGGTGTCTCCACGATGCGCGGCGGAGGGTTGCCTTTGAGCGGCTGCGGCGACAGGCCCTTCGTACAAAAACCGCCCAGCCGGGACAGGTCGAAAAAGGGCAGAAATTCCAGCCCGTAGCCAAACGTCCCGCTGGCCGGGATGACCGGATTTTTGAACGTCAGGCCGGCAATGGTCACAGCCAGCGGGTTGTCCAATCGGGAGGCGTTCGGCGTGTGGCTGGTGGATTCGCTGCTCATGACGCCGTTGTTTCCGGGACTGGTTCGTTGACCATGAGCACCGGCTGCCCGGTTGCCGCCAGCACCGAAAGCCACATACTGCTTTTGGGCGAGAGGTGTTTCTTTTGGCTGGTCACCAGGTGCATCGGCACGTGGACGAACAGCCCATGCCAGTATCCAATGAGCAAATCCGTCTTTCCGGCCATGGCGGCATGCACGGCGTACCGCGCAAAGCGGTCGCTCAACTGGGCGTCGTCACAGTTGGCCGGGACGCTCCGAATGAGATAGCTCGGATCGATGTATTTGACATTCGCCTCGATGCGACGCTCGCGGAAGTGGGCAATGATGCGGTCGCGCAGGTACGTCCCGATGTCGTGGTGCTTGATGTTGCCGGAGGCGTCGCGTTCAACCGGCAGATCGCCAAACAGGTGTTGCCCGGCTCCTTCGGCCACGACGATGACGGCGTGCCCACGCTGGAGGACCCGCTTTTCCAGGTGCGCCAGAAAGCCGTTGGGTGGGTCGAGATCAAAGGGCAGTTCGGGGATGAAGGCGAAGTTGACTTCCTGGCTGGCCGTCGTCGCGCCGGCCGCGATAAAACCGGCATTGCGGCCCATCAGCTTGACGATGACGATGCCATTGGGCGCGCCCTTGGCTTCGGCATGCGCCCCGGCAATGACTTCGCGCGCCTTTTCGACGGCCGTACCGTAGCCGAAGGAGCGAAAGACGTAGGGGATGTCGTTGTCAATGGTTTTGGGAATCCCGACCACGGCCAGCGGCAGGTTGCGTCGGCGGGCCGCCTGGGCCAGAGCGTCAGCGCCGCGCTGCGTTCCATCGCCGCCGACACAAAACAGCATGTCAATGCCACGGTCGGCCAGGGTGTCGAGCATGACTTCCACCGGCTGCGGCCCACGGGATGACCCCAGAAATGTGCCCCCATGCAGGTGGATGTTTTCCACCATCTCGTGCGTCAGGCGGATGAATCCGTCGCCATAGGCCGGATTGAGGCCCCGGTAGCCATAGCGGATGCCATAGACTTCCGGGACGCCGTAGTTGTACTTGAGGGACAGAAAAACCGACCGGATGACGTTGTTGATGCCCGGACACAGCCCGCCGCAGGTGACAATGGCGGCTTTGACCTTGGAGGGATCAAAAAAAAGCCGCTCCCGTGGGCCGGCCCGCTCGAAGAACAGGTCATCGGGACGCCCTTCCAGACGTTCCAGTTCGACGTGGAAGCGGACTTTGGCGGCGTCGGACATAAACTCCCCGTGGTATTCACCGGAAGCCGCGCCAAGCTGGAGCGGCGACGGAAACCGACACTCCCCCAGCGAGTGGATGATGAGGTCTTCGGGTTTGGGCAACGTCATGACTTCCTGCTATCAAGAATGTGCGCAAAAGTGCGCACGGTTCTCTTCCTGCCCCGACGCGTCCTGTTGACCACCGTCGTATCTGACAGGCGTGACTTTCCCGACTACGGCGGGGACCGTCCCCGCCGCAGCGCCGCCATTGCTGGACGGACTCGCCACGGGTAGGGCAGTTTCGGTTGCCAGCCGTTTCAGGTTCAGCGCCGCATTGAGGTCACGGTCATGGTGCGCACCACATTGAGCACACACCCATGTTCGCTCTCTCAATGTCAGCGCCTCGTTCTTCCAGCCACAGATGGAGCACAGTCGGCTACCTGGATACCAGCGATCAGCGATGGTAAGATGAGTGCCGTAGCGCCGGGCCTTGTATTCCAACGGCGAGCGCAACATCCCAAAACCCACGTCAGAGATGGCGCGGGCGAGTTTCTCGTTCTGCAGCATCCCTTTGACGTTTAAATCCTCGATCACCAACGCTTGGTTTTCGCGGCAGAGTCGAGTCGTGAGCTTGTGGGTGAAATCCGCTCGGATATTGGCCATGCGGGCATAGAGCCGTGCCAATATCGCAGCGGACTTCTGCCGGTTGTTCGATACCGGCAGGCGCGTTCCTTCAGGCAGGCGGGCATGGCGTTCAAATCCTGCTGCCTTCCTGGCGGCTTCCAGCTTGCGGCTGAGACGTCGGCTACGGATTTCCAGACGGCGCAGCGCTGCTTTGAGCGGCTTTGGCGCCTCGATGACTTCACCGCTGGAGACCGTTGCGGCAGCCTTGATGCCCAGGTCGCTGCCGTTGACCTCGTGCGACGTGCGACGCCGATAAAATTGCGCATCAGGCACCTCGACCTGTATGGCCACAAACCAACGATCCGCGGTGCGGGAGACCGTTGCGCCCAAAATCCTGCCCGCGAAGCGCAGCTCCTCGGTCATGGCGACTTCACCGATCCTGGGCAGACGGATCGTCTTGCCTTCCAGGGTGAACTTGTCGTTGGCAACATAAAAGCTGTCGCGGCAACGGCCCTTTTTCTTGAGCCGTGGCTCGTGCGCTTCTTTGCCCTCCTTGGCGAAGAACCGTTCCCATGCTTTGGCGAGATTCCTGAACGGCTGGGCGTGGGCATCCCGGTGAATGTCTTGCAACCAAGGCCGACCGTTCTCATCGAGCCACTGCGGGTCGGTGTACTTGATGGCGTTGAACTGTTTTTTGAGCGCCATGGCGTTTGGCCTGCCGCCTGCTGCGTATTGCCTGTTCCACTCATTGAGCGCCCAGTTCCAAACACGCCGCGCCGTGCCGCAGGCGCGCTTGAAGTAGTCCACTTGCTCAGGAGTCGGACAAAGAGCGATCTTGTGGGTTAGTTGCATTGTTGGGCCTTTTTGACGTCATTCGCATCCTGTTTCAGCGCTTCATCCAACTTCTTTCGATAGTTCCTCAAACCGTATAGCCGGGACGAAAAACAGCGCACGATGGTCATTAGGTCTTGCACCATTTCCTGTTCGGGAGACAGCCGTTCCTGGTTGAGGACCAGCACTTCGCAGCCATGGGTTTGGGCGTAATGTTCGAACCACTCAAAGCCGAAACGGGTGAGGCGGTCCCGGTGAGCGAGGATCAGCATCCTGACTTCCCGTCGCCCGACTCGTCCATAAGGGCCAGAAACCGCTTGCGCCTGAAGTTCAGCCCGCCGCCCACTTCCTCGATAAACCCGACCCCCGCCAATCCCTTCGCCACCACGAACGCTTCCAGCACTTTGCGCTGATTCGCCAGGTCCGGCTTCTGCGCCGCACTCGATACCCGACAGTAGGCGACAAGCTTTGTTGGCGCATGGTTGGCCTGCCGCAAACCGATGAACTCACGGATCTGCGTCTCAGTGTGGAGGCGGCGGTTGCTGTCCGTTCGGGCCACCGGAATCAGCCTTCCTTCGCGTTCCCAACGCTGCAACGTCCCCAACGCTGCAACGTCTTGACCGGGACACCAAGGAGTTTTGCCGCCTTGCCTGTGCTTATAGTGCTTTCCATGCGCATTACTATACACTATCGCGTACTATACGGCAAGCTAGAGTCCGGCTCCGTGACGCGGGACGGGCCGGGGCAGAACCCCTTGGTGACTTGGGGCTTCCCGGCCCTGAAGTTGCCGGCTTGGCGGCTGGACGAACCAGCCGCTGGGACGGTGCGGCGGGGGACTGGGCAGTGCGGCCGATGGTCGTTGCCAGCCCCTCACGCTGGCGGGCTTTGGCTTCCCCGACCGGACGGGGCTTGCCGGTTTTTTGCGCTGCTGCCTTTTTGGCGACAACCCGTGGGGCAATTTTCCGCTTCGAGAAGAACCGCTGCACTTCAGCCGGAGTCAACTCCCGAACGGCTCCGACCGGCAGGCCGGCATCGGTCAGGTGGCCGATGGCCACGCGCCGGAGTTTGAGCACGGAATGCCCGATGGCGTCAAACATGCGCCGAATCTGGTTGTTTTTGCCCTCGTGCAACACGAGTTCATACCAGGCGTTGTTGTGATCCGTGTGTTCCAGGGGGGTCAGGTTGGCAATCCGGTGAACTTCCCCGTCAATGGTGATGCCACGTTGCAACCGTTCAAGCTGGGCAGGGCCGGGTGTTCCCTTGACCTTGACGTGATAGACCTTCGGGCAGTGGTCGCCGGCTTTGGTCACAAGGTTGGTCAGGGCCCCGTCGTTGGTCAGGATGAGCAATCCTTCGGTGTTGAAATCGAGGCGGCCGACGGGATGTACGCGCGGCGCGCCTTTGGGCAGCAGGTCCGTCACGAGCGGGCGCTGCTCCGGGTCGGAGAGGCTCGACAAATACCCCTTCGGCTTGTTGAGCAGGTAATAGACCAGCTTCCGCTGCGCCAGCTTCGGGTTGATGAGCTTGCCCTTGACCTTGATGGCATCGTGTTCCGGGTCGGCTTTGGCCCCCAGCGTGTCCACAACCTGGCCATTGACCGTCACCAGCCCGTTCTGAATCCACGTTTCGGCTTCCCGCCGTGAGGCCAGTCCGGCGGCGGCAATGAGTTTCTGTAACCGTTCCTGCATGGCGGTGTTATGAACCCGTTTCGGCCGGTGCTGCCGGTGGGGCAAGTGATGGCGTCTCCGGTGGCAACGCCCCAAGCCGTTCGGCAGCGTGCCGGGCCACGGCATGGGATTCCAGCATTTCCTGCATCAGTTCCTGCGGATGCTGCCGGATTTCAAGGCTGTGCCGTTCGATCTCCTTGCGGTACTGCCGGCGGAGCTTGGCGGCAGCCCACCGGCGCCGGTCATCTTCGGTTTCAATTGGAACCGGCGGGATAGGGCGCGGATGCCCCTGCTCATCCACGGCCACCATCGTGAAATAGCACGTCATGACGTGGCGGGACGTGCGCTCGCGGATGTTTTCGGCCTCGACGCGAATGCCAATCTCCATGGAAGTTCGGCCCGTGTAGTTGACCGAAGCGCGAAACGTCACCAGTTCACCAACGTGAACCGGCTCCCGAAACACGACCTGGTCCACCGAAACGGTCACGACATAGCTGCCTGAATAGCGTGACGCACAGGCATAAGCCACCTGGTCGAGCAACCGCAACATGGCCCCGCCGTGGACGTGGCCGGAAAAATTCGCCATGTCAGGCGACATCAGAACCGTCATCAACAATCGCTTTTCAGACATGCCTGGCTCCTGCATAACCGTTTTTCCCAGATGACCAACCGGCCGGATGACTACAGACTCCCAACGATAATGCTGCTCAGGTCGTTGGCGCGTCGAGTTCGGCCAGGTCTTCCAGACTGGGCAGGACACTCAAATCCTTTAACCCAAACTGCACCAGAAATTCCTTTGACGTGCCGTACAAAATGGGACGCCCGACGCACTCCTTGCGCCCCTTGGGCACGATGAGCTTCCGGTCAAGCAGTGTCTTGATAGCGGAAGACGAACTCACTCCGCGAATTTCCAAGATTTCGGGAATGGTAATCGGCTGCTTGTAGGCAATCACGGCCAGGGTCTCCAGCGCCGCCAGGGAGAGCCGCGCTGCCGGGCGGGCACGGTGGTAGCGCCGGACGTACTCGCTCAACTCCGGGCGCGTGGCAATTTGCCAGCCGCCGGCAATCTCGCGCAGCACCAGGCCGCGCCCGGCGTAGTCGTTGACCAGGCTGTGCAGTGCTGCGTCAATGTCCGCCGGAGCCGCTTCCGGCAGCAACTCGGCCATCTGCTTGCGCGTCAGCGGCTCCTCGGCCACGTAGATGAGGGTTTCCAGAATCGGTTTGAGCGTTTCAGGAGTCATAGGGCTGGGGTCACTTCTGCTGTCGCTGTCACCTGTTCGAGATGGATGCTACCGAAGGTCTCTGTCTGAATGAAGCGCACGGCCCCTTCCCGCAGCAGCTCCAGAATGGCCAGAAAGAGGCAGACCATTTCGCGTTTCGTCCGGGCCGCTTCAAAGAGCCGGGTGACATCAAGGCGCGGCTGTTCAGCGAGCAGCGCCCGCAACTCGGCCAGCTTTTGCGCCTGGGTTATGGCTTCGTGGGCAATCGTCAGTTCAAGCCGCTGGCGGCGGCGGTCGAGAATGCGTTTGAACGTTTCCAGCAGGTCAAAAACCGTGACGTTGACTTCTTCCGAAGCGGCGGTTTCACAAGTACGACGGGTATAAACGCCCTGCTCCAGCTCGTACCGCATCCACAGGTCTTCGGCAGCGGCCCGGTAGCGCCGGTGCTCCAGAAGCTGGCGTACCAGTTCCGCCCGTGGGTCGTCGGCGACGGCTTCGGCGGAAGGTTCAGCCGGCAGGGGCAGGAGCATCCGGGACTTGATGTGGATCAGCGTGGCTGCCATGACGAGAAACTCACCGGCAACATCAAAGTCCAGTTCGCGCAGCGCCTGAATGTAAGCAAGATATTCCGCCGTAATCCGCGCTATGGGAATGTCGGTAATGTCGAGTTCATGGCGCTTGATGAGATAGAGCAGCAGGTCGAGCGGCCCTTCAAAGACTTCCAGCCGCACCCGGTAGTCTCCGGGGCGGCTGTCGTCGGGAACGGCCGCCGTTTTGGCTTCCTCCGTTCTGGTTTCAGCAGGTGGCTGAGCGTGCATCGCCATGGAAGACATCGGTCTGACCAACGGACAATGGGCGGTCGGCGCAGTCTGGTCGTTCAGAGCAGGCTGAACAGCAGGACCAGGAAAAATCTCATCAGCGGCAGATAGATTTGCGACAGCAGGCCGGTCAGAGAAGCCAGGATGATGATGAAAAAGCCATACGGGCGCAGGCTCTCGTACGCTTCCATCAGCGGCACACTCACCACACTGAGCAGGCTCGACAGAATATGGCTGCCGTCCAGTGGGGGGATGGGCAACATATTGAAGACGGCCAGCAGCAGGTTGACGACAATCATCATCCGCAGAAAAATCAGCACCGGCTCAGCCAACCCCAGCAGGGCCTGGGGATTGGCCGGTTCGTGGCCGCTGAACATACTCAACACATCGCCCCGCCCGACGCCCCCCGTGACCACCAGAAGCTTGAGCAGCAGCACGGCACCAAGGGCCAGCAGCAGGTTGCTGATGGGGCCGGCCGCCGACACCACGATGTTGGCCACAACCTTGTTTTTCCAACGATTGGGATTGACCTCGACCGGTTTGGCCCAGCCAAAGATAAAACCACCCCCAATCAAACCGATCAACGGAAAGAGGATCGAGCCGATGGGGTCAATGTGGGCCCGGGGGTCAAGGGTGATACGTCCCTGGTAGCGCCCGGTGTCATCCCCGAAACGCTCCGTCGTCCAGGCATGGGCAAATTCGTGGACACACAGTGAAAAGAGAAACGCGACGAAGCCCAGGACGACGTTCCCCAGATGAATACCTTGCATGGTGCCTCTCGGAAAACTGAGCCATCAGGCGCGGGCGGGATCGTAGCCAATGACCCCGACCGGAACCCGATAGATTTCATGGTTGGAAGCCAGAATGGCATTGCCGCGATTGTCGAAGGTGAGTCCGACCAGCCGGGCGCCGGCGATGAAGGGTTCGGCCTCCTGCCCATCGGGCGTGATTTTGATGACTCCCCGCAATCCATTGAGACTGGCACAGACATAGGCATTGCCGGCCCGGTCGAAGGCCAGCCCCTGTGGCCGTCCCAGCCCGACGAACCACGGCTCGACCTCACCACCCGGTGTCACCCGATAGATGCTCTCGCGGGTGCCGGCCAGCGTTGGGGCTGTCACATAGAGATGACCATCCGGCGAGAAAGCCAGATGATAGGCAGCCATGCTCGGTTCGAGGCGGGCGTGAGGGCTGACCTCTCCAAACGGCGTCACCCGGTAAATCGTCCCCTGCCGGTCGCCGACAAACAGGTTGCCCATCCGGTCAATCGCCAGCCCGGTGGCAATCCCCAGGTTTTCGGCCACGGGTACAACCTCCCGGAAAGGAGACACCCGATAGAGCGTCCCATCGTGCCGGCTTGTGATGTAGAGCGTCCCCTCGCGGTCAATGGCCAGCCCCGTCGGGTTCATGACGTTGTCCAGAAAGGGTGTGGACTGCCCCTCCTGGCTGATGCGCCACACCGAAACTTCAACTTTTTTGCCGCGTGAGCCGGAAATCGTGGTGAATATCGCTCCGGTTTCCGGGTCACAGACCGGATTGGCCACCGGATGCATGTTTTCGGCCAGAAGCTCAGCGACCAGAAAGGGAATACGGGGACTGGTTCTTCCAGCGGACATCAACTGCAAGCCGGTCAGACGGTCCGCTTTGGTCACATCGTCAGGCACCGTGACCAGTACCCGGTCGGGCGAGGCGCTGACGATACGGCCCGGTGTCTCACCAAACAACACCTCACAGTCCGCATAGTCCGAGGCATCGAATCCCCGACAGTCAATAATGATGAGGCCGCCCGGCACACCGGCCTGGGGCCGAACCTGAAGCACTTCAAGCATGGTTACGATGTCACGGGTGAAAACATAGCGGTCTCAGAATGGTGGGAGGGGGGACGCCAGCGATGGAAGACGTTCCAGTTCCCTGCGGGCATCCTTGACCAGCTCGCTTTCCGGGAAACGTTCGAGCAGTTCGGAAAAGTACCGGCGGGCTTCAGCATCATAGGTGCGCGCTTCGTCGGCTTTGCGCTGTCCTTCATCGCTCTGCCCCTGCTTCCGCAGTCGCTTTGCCTCATCTTCCAGAAGACGGCGCTGCCCCAGATGATACTTGCCAAGCAGAAAGAGAATCCGGTCAAAGCGTGTAAACTGCGGATACACCTCGTAGATTTCCGTCAGCCGGTTGATGGAGGCCCGGAAGTTCTTCTGGCGGGCGTAAAATTCCGCCACTTCGATGTTCTTGCGCGCCCGCTTTTCCAGCAGGGGGTCACGGGTTCCCATTTCCCGCCAGTCAGCAGCCTGCTCTTGCGCTTCATCCGGCTCTGCCTCCGGCTCGCGGTCCGGCGCGCCGGGCGGCGGCGCCGGTTTTTGTGGCGACTGGCTTTTCCAGGGGGCCACCTGAACGACCCTCCCTGCCACCGAGGCTTCTGCCGTGCCGGAAGCTGCAACGGAAAACAGCACGCTGGCAAAGAAAACGACACGTACGCCAAACATCCAAAACCTACTCCCAAAAGCTGTCTGAAGACAGGGCGGGGAACGGTCACATCACCCGGTATCGCCATCCATTGTTCCCGCGCACCCAGTCCCCTGCCCATCCGGCTTTGCGCGGGCAAAGGACGGTTCTGCGACTATACCAATGTCGTGGAAGCGCGAAAACCCAAGACGGGCGGCCCGGACCGACGGCCAACCGTCAGGCCGGGTTCTCAGCACTTGGGGCGGCGAGACCGGCCGCCGGTGTCGGGCGGATGCTCGTTTCAGCCGCCGGCAGAGTAATGGCAAAGCAGGTTCCCTGTCCGACCTGGCTTTCTACGGCAATGGTTCCGCCGTGGGCTTCGGTAATGCGCCGGGCAATGGCCAACCCCAACCCGACGCCAAGCCCTTTCTTCTCAGAAGCCTGCACCTGGCGGTACGGGTCAAAAATGTAAGGCAGGTCGGCTTCGGGGATGCCTTCCCCGGTATCGGCAACGCGGATGACGACCAGCTTCTGGCGTGGTTTTTCGGGGTGACTTTCCACCTGACAACTGAGCCGGAGTTGCCCACCGACCGGCGTAAACTTGATGGCGTTGGAGGTGAGGTTCGTCAATACCCGCCGGAGCTTCGACCAGTCGCCCAAAACCGGCGGGACGGGGCTGCACATCAGCAGGACATCAATCTGCTTTGGACGCGCCGCCACACGCACTTCCTCAAGGAGTTCGTTCAGGCAGGGCACAAGGTCCAGCCGCCGCCTCTCCAGCGTGATTTCCTGGCTTTCCGACCGCGCCACTTCCAGCATCTCGTTGATGAGTGTCAGCATGGCTTCCGTGCTATTACTGGCAGTTGTGACCAGTTGAGCATAAGGCCCGTTCGAAACGGCCGGTTCTTCAGCGAGAAGTTCGAGCGTGGCTTTGACAACACTCAGCGGCGATTTCAGGTCATGGACGAGCATGGCCGTAAAGGCCGCCTTGACCCGGTCCAGTTCACGCAGGCGGTCGTTGACGTGGCGCAGTTCCGTGTTGCGCGCATCGAGTTGGGCCTGGGTCCGAATGAGACGGCTTTGAATGGCATCGCCCGAACCCGTGATCTTGATGGCCTGACGCAACAGGGTTTCATACTTCCTGAGCAGCTTCGCATAGTGGGACTGCCACTCCGCCGGTGAAAATTCACCCTGCTGAACCAGTTCATGGGCGGCCGCCACAAGCGCGCGTTCCTCGGCAAACAGCTCGAACGCATTGGCATGGTTGGAATCTTTCGCCATGGCAGTCCAGACCAGTTGGAGTCCGAAGGGTTGGTCGTGAAGGGTTCACTGTCGCCGTCAGGCGATCAGGCGGACAGTGTCTTGGCAATCCGCGCCGTGAGGATGAAGAAAGCCCGCCCGTCAGCAATCGGGCGCATTTCATAGTCCAGCGGAAAATCGGCCTTGCGGGCAATGTCAATCAGGCCCAACCCGGCACCCTTGCTTCCGGCCCGAACCTGTTCTGCCTTGAGCCGCTCGTCGTAATACTGCTTGAGCTGGCTGGCATCCGAGTTGTGGATGCGCTCACACTGCTCGCGCAGGTAATCCATTTGCTCGGCCGTGATGACATTGCCGGCCGACACCGAGTAGTCATCCGCCGATTCCGATACGACCACCACGCCGACCCCGACGGGATGCACCGCACCATTGCCCCCAAAGGGAACGGTTTCCGTCTCGGCCGAATAATGCAGGATGTTCTGGGTCATCTCGATGAAAATGGCGAAAACCTTTTTCACCTTGCGGTCAAGGACCGACTTGTTTTTGAGCAGCGTACCCAGCTCCACAAGGACATCCTGCGAGATCGCCCCTTTGAAGGCCAGCCAAATCTTACGCTGACTCATGTCCTGATAGAGCCGGAACAGGTCTTCCGCCATCATTGTGCCTCCAGATCAACCGGCCGACGGGTTGCATCGGTCATCCATTGCCTACCGACAGGATGGGCGCGCATGAAACCCGATTGCGCCCGGCTTCTTTCGCGGCATACAGCGCCTTGTCAGCGGCCGCGATCAGCGAACTCACCCCTTGTTGTTCCACGGCCACAGCCGTCGCCGCCCCGACACTGACCGTCAGGACGCCATACGGCGACACCGGATGCGGAATCTCCAGCGCCGCAATCGCCTGCCGGACCTCCTCGGCAAAGGACATCACCCAGTCCGGTTGGGCACCGGGCAGGATGACGGCAAATTCCTCGCCGCCGTAGCGGGCGGCCAGATCGCCGGCACGCCGCACGCTCGCCGCCAGCGCCGCCCCCACCTGCCGGAGACAGTCATCGCCATACGGATGACCGGCTATGTCGTTGAGCCGCTTGAAGTGATCCACATCCAGAAGTATCAGCGACAGCGAGGCCTGCTTGCGCATGGCCCGGCGCCATTCCTGATCGAGATACTCGTTGAAGTGCCGCCGATTGGCCACGCCCGTCAGGGCATCCAGATAGGACAGCCGGTGAAGCGCCTGATTGGCCTGTTCCAGGTCCACGCGGGCTTGTTCGAGTTCGGCATTGCGTCGCTCCAGCTCCGCCTGCATCCGCAGCAGCTTGCCCTGGAACATGTCGCTGACGTGCGTGAGCTTGATGAGCTGGCGAATGGCGTGGCGGTATTTCCGGGCTAAAAACCGGTAGTGTTCGTGCAGCGCATCGAAGGTCACTGTCGGATCAGCGGCCACCCGGGCCGCTTCCGCGGCAACGGCTTCTTCCTCGGCGTACACCGCCTCTGCATTTCGCTTTGCCTGCGCTTCAGTGCCCACGCCCTTTTACCGTCCCTGCTACGGACGCCCAAAGCCGACGGCGCTGGGCGCTGTATTCCCCGAACCGGGTCAGTGCTTGACAAACTGGAACGTCAAGCTCAAATCCTCGGCAAATTCCTCTCCACTTTCCCGAATGTCCTCATCATCTTCCCGATAGTGCCAGTGCAGACTCACCTGCCGTCCATTGCGACTGGCTTCTTCCAGCTTTTCCAGGATGTTGAGAATGCACTTGGAAGAACTCGTGTTGAAATAGGACAGCTTGAAATGAAAGGCGATGGGGATCGTCGTCCGCTGGATGAAATCATCCAGCCACTTGAACACCGGCTGGTAAAACTGAAGCGAGTGCTCCGGGTAGGAATCCCCCTCGATTTCAAGTACCCCGCTGGCTCCATCAAAATGCACTCTTGGTGTTACCTTCGTCGCGTCAAGCACCAGGTTGTTCATTGCCCGCATCCTTGAAAAACTTTCCACCCGGCAGACGGTGTGACGCAGCGCTGACCGGCACCCGGCCGCGTCTGCACCGGTCTCCCCTTTCGCTTGGGTAGCAAAACCCAAAAGGCTTACTGATGAAGCTATTCAGGATTTGACCAAAGCTGACTTTACCACCCGCCTCCGGTACTTCCAAGCCTGCCGTTGACCCAAAAACCACAGGCGAGGAACAGGCTGCCGTGCCGTCGTGAACCCGGCACGGCTTCGGCATTACCGGAAAATGGTGGCGGCATCATCCTCGGTCGTCGCTTCTGCCGACTGCGCCGCCCAGGCCTCGAACAACTCAGCCTTGGTTTTCAGTCCCAACCGGGGCAGTGCATGGTTGACAACGTAAGTCGCCCCGGCGTGGCGGTTGTCCCACATCGCCTGATGCGCTTCCGGCAGGTCGGCCCACCCGACGACGACCGGCGGTGTCACTTCCAGCAACCCGGCCGCGACGGCATCGTTCATCGCCACGACCTCGTAGGCGTTGTTGAGGTGTGTGCCCCAGATGTTGGCCGTCGGCATGTCAATCCGGCGCTGCCGCATCCAGACCTGTGGCGCATAGAAACTGTAGCGCCGCCCGGACATATCCTCGGCATAGACGACGCGCCCGGTGTAGGGCTTGACCAGGGTCGTGCTGATGCCCAGGGTGTCCTGTCCGGCGCGTTCAAAAATCATGTCCGGGTAGCCACGGGGATTGTCCGGCGCGGCCAGCAACCGTCCCACGGCCGCCGCGAAAGGTTTGAAGTTGATTTCGTTGAACAGACGCACGGCCTCCTTGAAGGCTTCCGTGTCAGCCTTGGGGTCAGGAAACGCCGGCATCGTGGCCGGCCAGACGAAGTCCGCGCCATAGCGCCGTCGCAGGTCCTCGATGCTGACCAGTCCCCGAATGGCATCACCAAAACCCAGACTGGCGACAAACTCTTTCTGGGCATCCGTCTGCGTCGCCACGACGATCCGCGCATGCGCTTCCCGTACGGCCTCGATAATCTCGATACCGGTCTCATCCACGATATCTTCACTAATGCCGTAATAGACCAGCACCGACTGCCCGGCCCGCAGCCCGACCCGCTGGAGCATGTCGGACGGCGCAGCCGCGCCGGGTTTGCCCATAAACGTGAAGTGATAGCCGGATGATGCGCCGTAGAAGGTCAACGTCCCGCCCGGTGCCAGCAGTTGAAAACTCCGTGGAAAGGAACGCTCCCCGGCGTGGGAAACCACGTAGTCGGCCAGATGCCCCTCATTTTGTGCGCGGAACATCGCCAGCAGGGGTTCACCGGCGGCCTCCCAGGCGGCCCACTGCGCCGGGTCTTCCGGCACTTTCGTAAAGCAGGGCTCCAGTTCCGGCGCCCGCCGGTTGATCACACCCGTTGCCCCGTGCTGTTTGACAACCTCCGCCCGCTCAGCGCTCGACACCATGCCCGTCACCTTTACGTTGTTGCGCACACCAACCTTGAGGGCCTCGAAGCCGGTGCCCGTGGCCGCGCCTTCCACAAACAGGCGCTTGCCGGGCGCCACCTTGAGCGTCGTAAACAGCGCCCGGTAAATCGTGCCCAGGTTAAGCATGTAGCTTCCCGCCGCCTCGATGGTCAGGTCTTCGAGCTTGTGGTGAAGCTGGGGCGGCTGCACGAGCAAAAACTGCCCATGCGAGCCGTTCGGTTCCTGGTAGCCTTGGATGCCAAAATCGGCAAACATCGGGTCCAGCCCGACCAGCGGTGAAAACAGGTCATTCTGGCCGGAGTAAATGGACACCAGATCGCCCACCTGCAGCCGTCCTTCCCGCTTGACCTCGCTGCCCATCGCCACAATGAGACCGATGCCACCGGAGCCGGTGATGTGAAAATCCTGGTCATGGTCGTCCATAACGGAGATGGGAATCCCGGTCAGCGCCCAGATGTCGTTGAAGTTGACTTCGCTTACCAACACATACACCAGGACTTCAGCCGGGCTGGGCGTCGGGACGGGCACGATGAAGTGCTGTTCCACGTCTTTCGGCTCACCGTGCAGAGCAGCACCGGTCATCGGGTCCTTGATGATACCTTGGGCGTACTGATACTTCGGCAGCGGTGTCAGACCGGGATAAAACGGCGTTCCGACCGGGAGCAGTTCGCCGCGTTCCAGCAGCGCCTGTTCTTCCGGTGAGCCAACCATAATGAGCGGGCGCGGTGGCAGGGGTGCGCTTTTCTTGTCGAGAAACGCCTGAATACCTGCCTGCCCGCCCTCCGGGTCGGCCACAGCTTCGGCAAACACGTTGGCTTCGTGCCGGAGTCCGGCTGCATAGCCCTGCTCCAGGCCAAAAAACACACAGTCCAGAGCACGCTGGACGGCCTTTTCACGCCCGACGGCCCGCGCCTGTGCCAGCAGGCGTGCCACGCGCGGATGGGCTTCGACCTCGGCGCGGGAAAGCCCCGGCTGCGGTGTGGCCCACTGGCTGAGCGCCGCCTGCCGCCGGGCAAACGCTTCGGCCAGCGGGCCGGTTCCCGTCAGGATGTACTCACGGGCCAACTGTGCGGCGACCTCGACGGCTGAATGCGCCTCGGTGGCAATGACATCCACCAGCCCCAGAGCTTGCGCCGTCGGGGCATCAAGGTTTCGCCCGCCAACGATGATTTCGATGGCATCGAGCAACGTATCCGGCACGGCCGAAGGGGCCGGCGCCGCGCCAGAAGCAGCAGAGTTCGACATGGCTGGAGAAAACCTTTCGCTGAAGTACCGGTAGCGTTCAGTATCGCATGATGGCCCGGTTCTGCGCTATGTTCGGGCGTTTGAATCCCTGCGTTGACTGTGCTCTCATCCCACGACTTCCCTGCCTGTCATGTTTGACCAACACACCAGAAGCCTGCTTCCCGATGCGGAACTCTCGCGGCGGCAGTTCGTGCTGACTTCACTTGCTGCCGGCTTTGCACTGGCCGCGCAACCCATCAGCGCCCAGACCATTGTGACCGACACAGCCGGCCTCACCACCGCTGAAGTCAGCATCCCGGCGGCCGACATTGCCTTTCCGGCCTATCTGGCGCGGCCTGAAAAAGGCACCCGTTTCCCGGTGGTCATTGTCATTCAGGAGATTTTCGGCGTTCACGAGCACATCAAGGACATCTGCCGGCGACTGGCCAAGGTCGGTTATCTCGCACTGGCCCCAGAACTCTTTGCCCGTCAGGGTGATGTCTCCAAACTGGAAACCATCGGCGACATCATCTCCAAGGTGGTGTCGAAGGTCCCGGACGCGCAGGTGCTTTCTGACCTGACGACGTGCGTTGCCTACGCCGCCAAAACCGGCTACGGCGACATCAAACGGCTGGCCGTGACGGGCTTCTGCTGGGGCGGGCGCATGACCTGGCTGTTTGCCGCCCACGAACCACGGGTCAAAGCCGCTGCGGCGTGGTATGGCTCACTGGTTGCCAACCCACGCAACAACCCGGATTTCAAGCCTGACCCGTTGCGTCCTACATTCCCGATTGACATTGCGCCGACGCTGCGAACACCAGTGCTTGGGCTGTACGGCGGCAAGGACCAGGGCATTCCGCTCGAAACCGTTGAACAGATGCGGGCGGCGTTGGCCAAGGGCAGGTCCGGGTCGAAGATCATCGTCTATCCCGACGCCCCCCACGGCTTTCACGCTGACTATCGCGCGTCCTACCGCAGGGAGGACGCCCAAGCGGCCTGGAAGGCAATGCTCGCCTGGTTCAAGCAGCATGGCGCAGCCTAGTCGTCACCCGGGACAGGATGCCGCTGCGGCCCGCGCCGCCCTGGCTGCGGCCCGGCGCATTGTCGTCAAAGTCGGAAGCAATGTGCTCGTGGAGCCGGAGGTTGGTCTGGTTGAAGCTGTGCTGCGGCATCTCGTCGGGCAATGTCTGGCGCTGCGCGCGGGTGGGCGCACGGTGGTCATTGTTTCCTCCGGCGCGGTCGCCTGCGGCATGACGTATCTGCGGACGCATCATCTGCCGCTGGGCCGGGACCTGTCCTTCAAGCAGGCGGCGGCAGCCATCGGTCAGCCCTTTCTGATGCGCTACTACGAGCAGGCCTTTGCGCCCGTCCCGGTGGCACAGGTGCTGCTGACCTACGACGACGCCCGCGACCGGGAGCGGTTTCTCAATGCGCGGCACACGTTGCGAACGCTGCTGACGCTCGGCGTCGTGCCCATCATCAACGAAAACGACACCGTGGCCACGGCTGAAATCAAGTTCGGCGACAATGACTTCCTGAGCGCGCTCGTGGCCAACATCGTGGATGCCGACCTGCTCGTGCTGCTTTCGGACGTGGACGGTCTGTTTGACCGCGATCCCAAACAGTACCCGGAAGCCCGGCAGTTGAGCTTCGTCCCGGAAGTCACGGTCGCAACGCTGGAACTGGCTTCCAGCGGAAAAAGCGCCTTTGGCACGGGCGGCATGCAGTCCAAGCTCACGGCAGCGCGGACGGCGGCGCGGTTTGGCGTTACGACGGTCATTGTCAATGGTCGTGCGTCAAACATCCTGGAGCGCGTCATAGCGGGGGACGACGTTGGGACGCTGTTCCCACCGGCAACGGCAGCCCTCGGCGGCCGCAAGCGCTGGATTGCCGCCCTGCGCCCGAAAGGCACCCTGACGCTCGACGCCGGCGCCGTGCGCGCCGTAGTGACGCAGGGCAAGAGCGTCCTGCCGTCGGGTATCATCCGGGTCACTGGACGGTTCGCCGCCGGGGATGTCGTGGCGTGCTGCGATGAGCAGGGGCGCGAAATCGCGCGTGGACTGACCAGCTACAGCGCCGATGAAACTGAAACCATCCGTGGACTGAAGTCCTCCGAGATTGCGCAGCGGCTTGGCTTCCGCGCGCACGACGAGGTGATCCACCGGGATGACCTCGTACTTACCGGCGAACGCTAGCGCCCCATCCAACCGCCATCCACGACGAGCACGTGGCCGTGGACGTAATCACTGGCCGCTGAGGCCAGAAACACCGCTGCGCCGGCCAGATCGGACGGCTGCCCCCATCGCTCGGCCGGAATGCGCTCCGTGATCTGGCGGTGACGCACGGGGTCCTCCCGCAGCGGACGGGTGCTTTCGACTTCCAGATAACCCGGCGAAATGGCGTTGACGTTGACGCCCCGCGCGGCCCATTCGTTGGCCAGGGATTTCGTCAGTTGCACGACGCCGCCTTTCGAGGCCGCAAATGCCGGAGCCTGCCAGCCGCCCTGAAAGGCCAGCAGGGAAGCAATGTTGATAATCTTGCCTGACCGCCGTTCGAGCATGTCCTTGGCCACCATCTGCGACAGCCGGAACACCGTTGTCAGGTTGATGCCCAAGATGAAATCCCAGTCTTCGTCGCTCAGTTCCACGGCAGCGCCGCGCCGGATTGTGCTGGCATTGTTGACCAGAATATCAATCCGCCCGAAATGGGCGAGGGTCGTGGCCACGATATGACGGTGAAAGGCGCGGTCGTAGAGGTCTCCCGTCACGGCCAGCGCCCGCCGGCCCAGCGCCCGAATCTGCTCACAGAGGGCTTCCGGCGGGCGGGCCGAACCGTGACAGGCGACATCCGCGCCGGCTTCGGCCAGCGCCAGCGCAATGGCCGTCCCAATCTCGGAAAGCGCACCCGTCACCAGCGCGACCTTCCCATCCAGACGAAACAAATCCAGTACCACGTCTCGAACCGTCCCTGTCGTTGGAAAATGTCATGTGACCGCTGAGCTTACCGCGTCCCTCCACGTAACAACAACGAAAATGGCTGTTGGCCGCTGGGACTGAATCCGCTAACGTGTGCCGACCAACAGTAGCAACTCCATTCACCCACAGCCGGCGTGCGTTTTTTCGGCCTGACGCGCCGGTTTGACAGGACATGTCTGACGTTTGACCCAGTTAATCCCCACCTACGCTACCCAGAGGCTTTGGTATAAAACAGTTCAAAGGAAACATTCCCTTTATTTACAGGAGAACAGATCATGGCATTCGATGAAAAAGTTTTCCAATCCGTGCAAAAACTTCCCCGGTCACTCCAGGAAGAGTTGCTTAGCTTTATCCAGTATCTTCTCGTCAAGGCAGAGCAGCAGGAAAAGCAGGAGTGGGGAGCTTTGTCGTTATCTTCAGCCGTGCGGGATATGGAGGATGAGCCTGCGTTATACAGCACGGCAGACATCAAGGTAAGTTTTGTATGAAAAAAGCGGGGCAGGTTGTTGTCTTTCGTTTTCCACAAGCTGATCTGGCAGAAGGGAAGCTAGGACCTGCACTCCTGTTGGTTGACATACTCCCCTGCCTAAAGGCAGGGGATTCTTGTTCTTGGTTCTGCGAGCGCACTTACTTCATCAGGTTGCCCCTCTAAAGCAGCGGTGCATCTCTCCCCAAGCGTTCCCTCTTTCGAGGCAGTTCCCTTTTGCCCAAAGGTACTGTAGTGGCGAGTAGCGAATAGCGAACAGGGAGCGAGCAGCGAGTAGCGAGTGAAGCGAGTAGCGAGCAGCGAGTAGCGAGTAGCGATCAACCACTCGCCACTCGCCATTCGCCACTCGCCAATTCCGCCACTCACCACTCGCCTCTGAACCACTCGCCACTCGCCACTTGCTTCCTTATTGAGGACAACTATGGGTTCTGGTGGATAGGGTTTTTACTACCATAATGCCCACAGTGACTACAGTCCTGTGTGGTGTACTGCGGCGGTACGCTGACGACTGCCTTGTCCCACACCTTGCCGTAGTAGTCCAGCCACGCAGTGAATTGAGACCAGCCAGCATCATGAATGGATTTGGCAAGATGATGATTTTTGACCAGGTTCTTCACCTGCAAGTCTTCATACGCCACGACATCGTGAGATGCCACCACGCACCGTGCCTGCTTAATTGCCCAGTCTTTACGCTGGCGTTGGACTTTCAGATGCACTTTGCCCAGTCGCTTTCTTTGCTTGTGGTAGTTCTTGGATTGGGATTTTGCCCTCTTCTTGAACTTCCGACTTAATCTGCGCTGGTGTTGCTTTAACCTTCTTTCACTACGCCTCAAAAACTTAGGATACTCTACAGGGTTGCCGTTCTGGTCGGTGTAGAAAGCCCGCAAGCCCAAGTCAATGCCAATAACATTGCCTGTGTATTCTCCCCGCTCTTTGCGCTCCACATCCAGGCAGAACTGGGCATAGTATCCATCTGCCCTGCGTATCACCCGCACCCGATTGATTTTGGAGTTTAGGATATGGTGTCTTGCCTCACCATTGCAGTACAGAGCAAACGAGCCAGCATTGAAGCCATCGGTGAACGAGATAGTCATCCCATCCCCTGACAGCTTCCAGCCAGATACCTTGTATTCCACAGAACGGCAATGCTTCCTGAACTTGGGATACCCTTTCTTGACCGCCTTGTTTCTGCAGTTGGTATGGAACCGGGAAATGGAAGCCCAGGCTCGCTCTGCACTTGCCTGCCTTGCCGCTGAGTTTAACTTCCTGACAAAGTCAAACTCTTTGGCCAGGTCTTTGCAGTGGGCATAGAGAACAGCTTTGTTGACGCTCTTGTTGTCCATCCAGTACCGCACACGTATGTTTCTGACAAACTGTGCGGTACGGATGGCTTCATCCAGAGCCTGATACTGCTCTGCTGTCCCGTTGAGTAGCTTGGCTTCCATGACTCTCATACTGCTATTTTATCACAGGTTTGGCTTGATAAAACAGCGTGCGCCTTATATCCCTGCCCTAAAGTGCAGGGCTTTACGGCGTTTTTTCGGTAAACTTCCTGGCGAGTATGACGACTGGCTGATTTGCATGATTTCATCCCAGACGCGGCATTATCTTGCAGGATTTGATGAAGTGGTTCGGGAAGGTGATGAAGATTTTGAACAAAGTGGCTTGAAGGTAGCGAGTGTCATCCGGGCAGGGCGCCTGGCTGTTGTGTCGGGCGACCTGCTTCTTGGTGCAATTGGTGAAATTTCACGGGAGCGTTTGGAGCGTGTAAGACAGAGTATAGCGAAGTGGTTATTAACAATGCAAAATGGCGGCTGAGAGCTTATCCGAACAACCCAGTGGCACGGAGGGGGATCAAGCCACAATCGAAGTGAAGGAAGGCCAGTGTTGCTCAGGCTTCTTCTTTCAGGCCCGGCCGGAAAGTAGCCGAGTTGCGCCGGAAGTGCGGTGGTCACCCATCATCTGTCAGCGCGCCTCGTACTGCCGTGCAGCAGGCACGTGCCACCCCGGCAGCCGCATCCCCCGCCCTTCCGGGCTGCGCTCAATCGGCCGCCCTCCGCATCAGCTTCTTCAGCTCTTTCCCGGCATACCGATCAACCTCGTGGATTGGCAGCGCCGCTTCAGTGAAGAATGATGTTGGCCACGGGGATTCGAATTCGCTAACGTGTCCTGACCGACAGTGACAACTCCCTTCACCACAGCCGGCGTGCATTTCTTCGGCATGACGCGCCGGCTTGACAAGACATGACTGACGTTCGACTGGCCTGGATTGATTACGTCCTGATGGCGATTTACTTCGCCTTCGTCATTGGCATTGGTGTGGCGCTCAAGCGTTTCATGCGTTCGAGTACCGACTACTTTCTGTCAGGCCGCGCCATTCCGGCCTGGGTCGCCGGACTGGCGTTCATTTCCGCCAATCTGGGTGCGCAGGAAGTCATCGGCATGGGCGCTTCCGGCGCGAAGTACGGCATTGCCACGAGCCACTTCTACTGGATCGGGGCTATTCCGGCGATGGTCTTTGTGGGTGTTTTCATGATGCCGTTTTACTACGGCTCGCGGGCCCGCTCCGTGCCGGAATACCTCAAGCTGCGCTTCGATGAAAAAACCCGCGCCCTGAACGCCATTTCCTTTGCCGTGATGACGGTGTTTTCTTCCGGCGTGTCACTGTATGCCATGGGCAAGCTGTTCCGGCTGCTGCTCGGCTGGGATGAAGATGCCAGCATGCTCGTCGCCGCTGGCATCGTGCTGGCCTACATCTTCCTGGGTGGGTTGACGAGCGCCATCTACAACGAAGTCCTGCAGTTTTTCCTCATCGTCTTTGGTTTTCTGCCGCTGGTGCTGCTCGGGCTGAAAGACGTTGGCGGCTGGGAGGGGCTTCAGGCGCGCCTTATGACGCACTCCGTGACGCAGGGCTATGCACCGACAGCCTACACGCAGTCCTGGGCGTTTATGGGAGACGCCACGCGCAATCCGGTTGGCGTCGAGTGGTTCGGGCTGGCGATGGGGCTTGGCTTTGTGCTGTCGTTTGGCTACTGGTGCACGGATTTTCTCGTTGTGCAGCGCGCCATGGCGGCCGACTCCATGACGGCGGCCCGCCGCACGCCGCTCATTGCCGCCATTCCCAAGATGCTGTTTCCCTTTCTGGTTATCCTGCCGGGGATGATTGCCCTGACTGTCGAGCCGCGCCGGGAAGCGACGCCAGCGGCGACCGTCGCCCGCGTCGGCATCATCCCGGCCAAGACAACTGATGCTGGCGAAGTGCTCCGCGACACCAACGCGCGCCCGGTTATTGACTACGACCTGGCCACACCGGCCATGCTGGCGCACTACCTGCCGGCCGGACTGCTCGGCCTGGGGCTGACGGCGCTGCTGGCGTCGTTTATGTCCGGCATGGCGGGCAATGTCACGGCGTTCAACACGGTGTGGACGTATGACATCTATCAGAGCTATTTCAAACGCGACGCCAGCGATGCGCACTACCTCTGGATGGGCCGCGCCGCCACCGTCGGCGGAATTGCACTCTCGGTAGCGACGGCCTACGTGGCTGCGGCCTTCAACAACATCATGGATGTGCTCCAGCTTGTGTTTGCCTTTGTCAATGCGCCGCTGTTTGCGACGTTCCTGCTGGGGATGTTCTGGAAACGCGCCACGGGACACGGCGCGTTCTGGGGTCTGGTGGCGGGCACGCTGGCAGCCGCGTTTCATCACGGGATTTCCCTGCCCGAAGGAGCTACCGTCGGCGTCAAGGGGGGCTTTTTCGGCGTCCTTCTGTCGCCCTACCGCAGCGAACTGGCCCAGACCTTCTGGACGGCCATCATCGCGTGGACGGTGTGCTTCATCGTCACCATTGCCGTGAGCCTGGCTACGAAACCGCGTCCCGATGAAGAACTTACCGGACTGGTCTATGCCCTGACGCCCAAGCCGACGGAAGAGGCGTCCTTCTGGCAGCGCCCCGGAACGTTGGCCGTCGTCGTCCTCAGCGGTACGCTTTTGCTCAACCTGATTTTCTTCTAGCCATCCTCTTCCGGAAGGAGCCTTGTGTATGAGCGGCGGTATCGGACTCGACGTGCGCCTGCCCATTGGAGTCATGTTCGTGCTGATGGGTCTGACACTCGTCCTCTACGGCTGGATGACCAATGGCGTCCCCGGCTTCTACGACAAATCGCTGGGCATCAACATCAACCTCTGGTGGGGACTGGTGATGACCATCTTTGGCGGCGCGATGCTTGCGCCGGCACTGCTCAAGGGACGATGACCGAGACTTCCACCATACCACCGGAACCCACTATGACGCGGCAGGTCATCATCAAGCCTGATGGCCGGCGGCTCATCTTCTATACCTTTGCGCAGCCGACCGAAACGGCGGATGCCGCGCGGCGGCCAGACGAAATGACACCCAATGTCGGAGCTTCGCTGGAACCCTCTGCTGGGTGAGTGGACCATTACCGCCACGCACCGGCAGGAGCGCACGTTTCTGCCGCCGGCAAACTACTGTCCGCTGTGCCCGACCCAACCGGGCGCTTTTGAAACCGAAATTCCGGCTCCGGCCTTCGACATCGTGGTTTTCGAGAACCGCTTTCCGAGCCTGCAGGCTGTACCACCACTGCCAGCCGTTGAAGGCAGCGCGCTCTATCCGGTACGGCCGGCGCAGGGCGTCTGCGAGGTTGTGGTCTATACCGACCGCCACACGACGACGCTGGCCGAAGAAAGCGTCGAGCGCATCCGGCGGCTCATTCTCGTCTGGTGTGACCGCTTTGCCGAACTCGGCGCGCGGGAAGAGGTGGCTTACGTCTATATCTTTGAAAACAAGGGCGAAGCCATCGGCGTCACGCTCCACCATCCGCACGGGCAGATTTACGCCTATCCGTTCATCCCGCCGCGTGTTGCCCGCCAACTGGCGCAGTCCCGGCAGCACTGGGCGCGCACCGGGCGCGACCTGCTGGGCGACATCCTGGTGGCAGAGCAGGACGATGGGCGGCGCATCGTCTGCGAAAATGAAGCGTTCGTCGTGTTTGTTCCCTTTTTTGCGCGCTATCCGTATGAAACGCTGGTTGTGCCCAAACGGCAGGTCACAGCCATTGTGGACTTCAATGCGCGCGAACGTCAGCTTCTGGCAGAAATCCTCAAGGCCCTGCTCGTTGGCTATGACCGGCTCTTTGGGTTTTCCCTGCCGTACATCATGGCGCTCCACCAGCGGCCGACCGACGGGCAGGACTATCCCTACGTCCGCTTTTACATCGAGTTTCTGCCGCCGCACCGGACGGCCGCCAAGCTCAAGTATCTGGCCGGGAGTGAAAGTGGTGCCGGGGCCTTCATCAACGACACCATTCCCGAAGAAACTGCGCCACGGCTGCGCGCCTGCTGTCTGGAGAGGTAAGTGGAGACCGTTTATCTGGGCCGAACGACCCGGTGGGCATGCCGCAGGATGGCTTCCATGTGGCTGACGTAGTCTTCCAGCGCCGCGCGGCCAGTGGCCGTCAGCCGATACCTCGTGTGGGGCATCCGTCCCCGAAAGCCCTTTTCACAGTGCAGATAGCCAGCTTCTTCCAGCCGCCGCAGGTGGACGCTCAGATTGCCGTCCGTCGTGGAGAGCAGTCGCCGCAGCTCCGTAAAGGACAGGTATTCGACTCCGGCCAGCGCGCACAGGATACCCAGCCGCAGGGGTTCGTGAATGAGCTTGTCCACGCCCTCGCAAACCACCTTGGCCGCCGAGACGACGGCTTTTGGCGGGGCGGGCAGAGGTTCTGGTTTGTTGGCTTTCCGTTTAGCCGCCATACTTTCGCGCAATGACAAGTCCGAAGCCGACGTGGAGTGCACCAAACCCAAAGGCCATCGCCCAGTGCGTCAGGGGCAACGGGAGAAACAGCGTGACGCTTCCCAGAAGCAAAAACGCCAGGCCCAGCAACGGCACGACACGGACAGAAAAAGCCCCGGCTGCCGTGACGCCGGTGCCATAGAGCAGCAGCCACGTGCCGGGCAGCAGGTCATACGCGCCGTGCCTGACCAGCACCACTGAGAGCAGGCTGCCCACCACCAGTGGCGGGACAAAAGCAAAGAAAAAGCGGCGCGCCGCCGCCGAAGCCAGCGAGTGATCCTGCCGACGCGCCTTGCGCCACATCGTCGTTGCGCCAATGGTCAGCGCCAGAATGGCTTCCCCAATCCACACCAGCAGCCAGCGCCAGAGCGTCGGTTGAAGCGCCGCCAGAACTACGGCCACACCAGCCGTCAACCCGACGGCCACCATGCCCCAGCCGGGCACAGCCGTAAACAGCGTAGCCCGCTCCATGGTGTCACGGATGAAGCGCAGGTTCGCTTCAGCACGCTCATGGAGCGTCACGGTCGGATTGCCGTTTCGCAGCGGCGTGGCAGCCATGTTCACATGCGTTCCAGGCTTCAGCGCCCGGTAAACACCGGCGGTCGTTTTTCGATAAACGCGGTGACGCCTTCCCGGAAATCGTGTGTTGTCGCGCAGGCCGCCTGGTGGTCGCGTTCATGGTTCAACTGCGTGGCAAAGTCAGCATTCTTGCTGCTACGCAGGAGGGCTTTTGTCCGGGCGATGGCCTGGGTCGGAGCAGCAGCAAACTGTTGGGCGCATAACTGAACCGTGTTGGCAAACTCAGCATCAGCGACCGTCTGATGTACCAGACCGATGGTTTTGGCCTCTCCGGCCGGAACCGTCCGCCCGGTCAACATCAAATCCGTGGCGCAGGCCCAACCGACAATGCGCGGCAGGAGAAACGTCCCCCCACCGTCGGGAACAAGTCCAATCCTGATGAACGCCTGGGAAAAGCTGGCGCTCATGGCGGCAATCCGGTAGTCGGCGGCCAGCGTCAGGCTCATGCCCAACCCATGCGCCGGGCCGTTAATGGCGGCAATCACCGGCTGTGGCAGGTTGTACAAAGCCAGCACCATGCCGTTGACGCGCTCAATCATGGCGGTGACAGCTTCTGCAGCCGTTTCCGGGGCTGCCGCCAGCATGCCACGGATGTCGCCACCCGATGAAAAGGCCCGGCCGGCGCCCGTGACCACTACGGCCCGGACATCGGACTGCCCGGCAAGCCCGGTAAACACCTCGGTCAGCTCACCGATCATAGTCTGGTTCATGGCGTTGAGTGTGTCCGGACGGTTGAGCGTCACCCGCGCAATGGCGTTCTGCGTCTCCACGAGGATGGTTTCGTAGGCCATGCCTGAGTCTCCCTTGGTTATGAAAGTTGCGTTTGGCCTACATAGCCCAACCGACTATAAAAACACAACCAAAGGCACAGCCTTTGCGCCTTGCAGCAAAGTGGGTCTTCAGAAAAATGTCACCAACCTTGCCCTGCCAGCCACGCCGGCTGACCGTCCTCTTGTTCGTTGCCGGGCAGTTCCTGTCGCGTACCACCGTCATCTTCGAGGACAGCCGACTTTGGCTTTCGGTCGGCACAACCTCGGAATGCGACATCCTCGTGACCGAACCGGACTTTCCCCAGCTTGCCTTTCAGATCAACTGGCATCCGGCCCGCGAACCGCTGTTGTACGTCCACCCGGCTGTCGTCTGGCTTGACGGTCAATGCCGGCAGGCAACGCTGACCGAGTCCATTTTTCCCCTGGGTGCCCATACCGCCGTCCGTCTGCATGGCACGCGGACGGTCTTTCTGGTCCTGCGTACCGATGGCACTGACGTTGACGGGCAGGACTGGGACGGGCAGAACCGGGACGGGCAGGACTGGGCTTCAGCCGTCAGATGGCTCTTTGCCGACCCGGCTGCCGACCGGTTTCAACCGGCAGACGCAGCCAGCCGGGCTGTTCACCCATAGTCATGTCATCCGGCAGACCTACCACTTCAGGAGAAACATCCAGGATGAAACGCATCGTCCGCCAGCTTATCCGACGAACAGGTTTTGACATCGTGCGCTACCGAAGCGCCCCTCCCAAGGCCGCCGGTCCGGCCGAAGTCAAACCTGTTTTCCCACCGGATTTTGACCCCGAAGCGATTGACATCATCCAGGCCGTCCAGCCTTACACCATGACCAGCATCGAGCGCATCTTTGCGCTGATTCAGGCGGTCAGATACATCGTCCAGGCCAATATCCCCGGCGATATTGTCGAGTGTGGCGTCTGGCGGGGGGGCAGCATGATGGCCGTTGCACATACGCTCCGGCGTCTCGGCCAGGACAAGACGAACCTCTATCTCTTCGACACGTATGAGGGCATGACGAAACCGGATGCCACCGACGTGGACTATACCGGTCAACCCGCCTTGGTCGAGTTTGAGGCCACGAAAAGAGGTGAAGACAGCTCTTCCTGGTGCTATGCCCCACTCGAAGAGGTTCGCCAGAACATGGCCAGCACCGGCTACGACATGAACCGGGTCAAATTCATCAAGGGCAAAGTCGAAGAGACACTTCCCGGTTCAGCGCCAGACCGGATTTCGCTGCTGAGACTCGACACCGACTGGTACGAGTCCACCAGACACGAACTGACCCACCTGTTTCCCAGGCTGTCCACAGGCGGTGTCCTGATTGTTGATGACTACGGGTACTGGCAAGGCCACAGAAAGGCCATAGATGAGTACCTGGCAGAACATGGCTTCCACCTGCTGCTCAACCGGATTGATTTCACGGGACGAATCGCCGTCAAGTGTATTCCCGGCTGAGGTCAGGGTTCGGCCAGAGGGCGACGGATTCAGCCAGTCGTCATCCGGCGGGAGAAGCATCAGATTTCCTGGGGCGAAGCGCCTCGGCCAGCGCCTGGAATTGGTCGCGTGGCAGCATCGTCAGGGTATTGAACGACTGCCCCATCAGCCATTCGCCGCCGTCTATGGTGACACATTCCCCGTTGATGTAGCTGGCGGCATCGCTGATGAGATAGGCTGCCAGGTTGGCCAGTTCGGGCGGCTCGCCGAAGCGACCCGTTGGGTTGCGGCGTTTCCCTTCCTCTTCCATCCCCGGCAGCATCAACCGCGACCAGGCCCCCTCGGTCGGAAATGGCCCCGGTGCAATGGCATTGAGCCGAATCCGATAGCGCCCCCATTCCACTGCCAGTGAGCGCGTCATTGCCAGGACACCGGCCTTGGCGCACACCGAGGGCACAACGTAAGCCGCACCGGTCCAGGCGTAGGTGGCCACGATGTTGAGAATGCAGCCTCCCTTCCCCTGGGCAATCATGTGCTTCCCTACCGCCGACGTGCAGTGAAACGTGCCGTTGAGCACAATCCCCACCACGGCGTTGAAGGCATTGGGCGACAAGGTCTCGGTCAGCGCCAGAAAGTTCCCGGCGGCATTGTTGACCAGCACATCGAGCGTGCCAAAGCGTGCAACGATCTCATCCACAGCGCTACTGACACGGGCAGCATCCCGAACATCAGCGCAAACTGCCATAGCTTCTCGACCTTGGGCTTCAATCTGTTGCACGACTTCGGCCAGCGGTTCAGGCCGTCTTCCCAGCACGGCAACCCGGGCCCCCAGTTCGGCAAAACGCAGCGCCATGACGCGCCCCAGCCCCGTGCCGCCGCCGGTGATGAGAATGTTTTTCCCAGCAAGCAATGTGGTTTCAAACATAACCCGTGACTTTCACGAACAGGAAAGGAACAGCCTCTGGAGATTGGGGCAGGCGGTAAGCCCACCTGCCCCGTCAGTCATCTGCCAACCGATGACCGCCGCTGGTCAGAGCTTGATGCAGACGGATTTCGTTTCGGTGTAGGCGTTGAGCACAGCGTGGCCCATTTCACGCCCCCAACCCGACTGCTTGTAACCGCCGAAGGGCAGCGCAGCATCAAAAACGTTGTAGCAGTTGATCCACACCGTGCCGGCCTTGATTTCGGCCGCCAGAGCGTGGGCCTTGCTGATGTCGCGCGTCCAGATGCCGGCCCCAAGCCCATAGACCGTGTTGTTGGCGCGGGCACTGACTTCCCGAATGTCCGAAAACTTCATCGCCGCCACAACGGGACCGAAGATTTCTTCCTGCACGACCTTCATATCGTCCCGCACGTCGGTGAGCACGGTAGGCGCGACGAAGTACCCCTTGTCGCCGATGCGATGTCCGCCGGCGACGGCTTTGGCGCCATCCTTTTCACCGGATTCGAGATAGCCCGTCACCCGCCGGAGCTGCGTCTCGGACACAAGCGGCCCCATCTGGGTTGCCGGATCGAAGCCCTCGCCGACGCGAATCCGCTTGGCAATTTCACTGACGCCGGACACGACATCGTCAAAGATGTCTTCCTCGACGAAAAGCCGCGAACCGGCCACACAGCACTGACCGTGGTTGAAGAAGATGGCGTTGGCTGCGCCTTCAATGGCAACCGACAGGTCGGCATCCTTGAAGACGATGTTGGGTGACTTGCCGCCGAGTTCGAGCGTGACCTTCTTGAGGTTGCCGGCTGCCGCCTGCACGATGAGCTTGCCGACCTCTGTCGAACCCGTAAAAGCCACCTTGTCCACGTCGGGATGCGCGGCTAGCGCCGCCCCAGCCGTTTCGCCGTACCCCGGCACAATGTTGACCACGCCCGGCGGGAAGCCGGCTTCCAGGATGAGTTCACCCAGCCGCAGCGCTGAAAGCGGCGTTTCCTCGGCCGGCTTGAGCACCACTGTACAGCCCGCCGCCAGCGCCGGGCCAAGTTTCCAGGCCGCCATCAGCAGCGGGAAGTTCCACGGAATGATCTGCCCGACAACCCCCACCGGCTCCCGCAGCGTGTAGGCCAGATAGTTGCCGCCCGGCACAGAGAGCGGAATCGTCTCGCCTTCGATCTTGGTGGCCCAACCGGCCATGTAGCGGAACAAATCCACGGCCAGCGGCACATCCGCTGCCCGCGACACCGTCAGCGGCTTTCCATTGTCAAGCGTTTCGAGTTGGGCAAATTCTTCCAGGTGCTGTTCAACCAGGTCGGCCAGCTTCCAGATGAGCCGCCCCCGCTCGGAGGGCGTCATTTTGCGCCACGGGCCTTCCTCAAAGGCGCGCCGCGCTGCTTTGACGGCCAGATCAATGTCCTCGGCATTGCCTTCGGCGACATGGGCAATCACTTCTCCGTTCGCCGGGTTATAGACTTTGAACACTTGACCGCGTTTGGCCTCAACCCACTGACCGTCAATCAGCAGGTGATGCGTTTTCTCGACAAAGGATTTGACTTCAGGCGCAACTTCGTACGTCGCGGTAGCCTGTGCACTCATACGCGAAACTCCTTGATCGTAAGCGTGGGGGAAAGTTTGAAGGCTGGGACCCGACAGGGTGAGTAAACTTACACTTTCCGGGGAAAAATGCAAAACCTTTTGAGTGCATTCCGCTGACGCAACATAACGCACAGCGTCGCAAGAACGCAGCGCGTCATGTCAGCCGGCTTACCTTATGGTGCAGGAACAAGGGCTAAATGACGGTGGTGACGATTTCCTGGATGCTCCGCTGAAGGTCGCGGTCATCCGTAATGGGGTTGACGATGGCTACGGTGCAGGCACTGACGGGCGAAATACCGCCCCGGATGAGTTGTGCGGCATAGACGAGCAGGCGTGTGGACACGCCTTCTTCAAGGCCATGCCCGCGCAGGTTGCGCACTTTCTGCCCAATCGTCACCAGATCGCGCGCCGTGGATTCATCCACCTGCCCCTCGTGCGCCACAATCGCCACTTCAATGTCAAACGGCGGGTAGTCAAACTCGATGGCGACGAAACGCTGCCGGGTGGATTGCTTCAGGTCCTTGAGCACACTCTGGTAGCCCGGATTGTAGGAAATGACGAACTGGAACTCGTCCGGGGCTTCAAGAATGACACGGCGCTTTTCAACCGGAAGGATGCGCCGGTCATCGGTGAGCGGGTGAATGAGCACCAGTGTGTCCTTGCGGGCTTCGACGACTTCATCCAGGTAGCACATGGCACCGTGTTTGACGGCCAGGGTCAGGGGGCCGTCGTGCCAGACAGTTTCTTCCCCCTCCAGCAGGTAGCGGCCCACCAGATCGGTTGCCGACAGGTCTTCGTGACAGGCCACCGTCACCAGCGGACGTTTGAACCGCCAGGCCATGTGCTCGACAAACCGGGTTTTGCCGCACCCGGTCGGGCCCTTCAGCATGACGGGCAGCTTGGCCTGATAGGCAGCCGTAAACAGTTCGATCTCATTGCCGACCGGCAGGTAGTAAGGCTCTTTTTCAAGGATGTACTTCTCGATGGCGCGTTCGGTGAGCATGCATTCCCTCAGAGAGAACGTTCTTGCAGCACGGTACCGTGACCCCGGCAAGGCTGGGGCAATGCAGTTTTTCACAGCCGCTTGGGCAACGTCCACTAACGACCGTGGGCGGTTGGCAGCTTGACAATCCCAGTGCCATCAGGCATCCGTCGCGCCGGTCATTCTGTTCACATCAGGTTTGCCGATGATGCTTTTTTCTGTTCGCACGTTTCGTATCCGGTCATTACTTTTTCGACCGGCGGGCTTTCCGTCGCAGCTTCTGCTCTGGTTTTTTCTGCTCGGCTGGACGCCACTGCTGGCCGTAGCGCAGCCGACAGTGGCATACCGCATCACCATCAGCGTTCCCGGCGACGATGAAGCGCGCGTCGAAATGACGATTCACAACCTTGACGGGCGCGAAACCCTGGATGTCGCCCTTCCGGCCTGGACGCCGGGTTCCTACGAAATTCTCAACCACGCCAAACATCTCTTCGAGTTGACGGCCCAGGGCCCTGATGGGCAACCGCTGCTGCTGCGGCGACGGGACAAACAGACCTGGCGCGTCCGATGTGCCGGACAGTCCACGGTCATCCTGCGGTATGGACTGCTGTGCGACCGCCAGAGCGTGGATTCCAACTGGCTTGGCCCGGATTACGGGCAGCTTGCCGGCGCGGCAACGTTGCTCTACGTCCCGGATGGACGACACTGGCCCGCAACGCTTACCTTCCACCTTCCCCAGGGCTGGCAGGCGGCTCTGCCGCTACCCCGCCGCGCTGACCAGAGTTACACGGCTGAAAGCTATGACGCACTCATTGACGCCCCAATTGCGGTTGGCAGGTTGACGCGCCTGGACATTTCGGTACGGAACAAACCCATTGCCATTGTCACGACGCGCCCGCCCAAAGACCCAGCCGGGTTGCAGAAGGCTGTGACAACCATCATTGAAACCTACGCCGACCTGATGGGCGGCCTGCCCTTCGAGCAGTACATGTTCCAGTACCTGCCCTTCGCCGACGAAGACGACGAGCGGCTGGAAGGCCTCGAACACGCCAACGGAACCCTTATCAACTACGCGCCGGAAGACCTGCTCGACCAGCCCCAGACGAAGAACTGGCTGGTAGTGACGGCGCATGAGTTCTTCCATGCGTGGAACGTCAAACGTCTCAGGCCACGGGAGTTTGCCGACTACACACTTGACCGCGAGCTGTACACGCCGCAGTTGTGGTTTGCCGAGGGTGTCACGGAATACTATGCCTGGCGCGGGCTGCGGCGGGCCGGACTGATTTCCGCGGCCGATTTCGATGAAGCCATCCGCAGCGCGCTAACCTATCTGGCCAACAACCCGGCCGCCCGGCAGGTCAGCCTGGCCGAAGCGTCCATCGGCACGTGGTTGACCGGCACGAGCAGCTTCGAGGACATCCCGCTCGATTACTACCGCAAGGGTTTTATCGTCGGGCTGCTGCTCGACATTGAAATCCGCACCCGTACGTCAAATGCACGCGGTCTCGACGACCTCATGCGGCAGCTTATGCGGGATTTTCCGCCCGAAAGCCAGGGCTACCGGCACGAGGACATCATAGCCACGGCCAGCAAGTTGGCTGGGACAGACCTGGAAAGCTGGTTCCGGCGCTACGTGGAAGGAACGGACGAGCTGCCGCTGGAGACGGCCCTGAACCACATGGGCATGGCCATGCTGGCCGAACCCATGACGGAACTCGATTTCGGCTTCGAGTTGGAAGCCACGCCGGCCGGACTGGAAATCGTCGAGATTGATCCCGATTCGCCGGCCGGGGAATCTGACCTTGAAGAAGGTGACCTGCTGCGCACCGTGGCCGGCAAACCTGTCCGCAGTGAAGCCGATTTTGCGGCGGTGCTGTCCACCCTTCAGCCGCAGAAAGCGGTCAAGCTGACGGTCCTCCGGGAAAAACGCCCCCTGACCGTCACTCTGACCCCGGAGGTTATCACCACGCTCGATGTGGCCGTCGGCCCCCTGCCCAACCCAACTCCGGCCCAGAAGGCGCTGCGGGTGGCATTGCGTGGCGAGTGAAAAGCCTCGCGTCAGGGTCTGAAACTCTCCTCGCAGCGCCGGATGTCATCGGCGGTGAGCGGAACGTCCCGTGGGAGAATGGTGACGTGACCGTTCCGAATCGCCACGTTCGGGCGGAAGCATTCCAGGTATCCGGGCGGCGGGCTGCGGAAGTGTGCCATGAGGTTCCCCGTCGCCTGCCGGTTGCGGGCGATGACGTAATCGTTCAGCCCATGCTCGTCTATGACGTTGACGTAGGGTAACACCCACGCCATGACACCAACGGAAGTCTGGGTCACGACCGGATAGGCATCATCCCGCACCTTTTCCCCAACCGCGCGCGGCGGCAGCACCTGCATCAGAAACAGGTGAAAGCCCTTGTGTTCCTGGTGGCGCATACATGCAGCATGGTCAATGAGCCAGAACTGCAAGCGGTCATACAGCCGGACATACGCCAGAACGATGTCCGGCAGGGCTGGAAAACGCTGCGCCAGAGCGTCGGCGACGGAAACCTTCAGGTAACTGGTTTCCTCGCGGGTGCGTTTGTCTCTCGCCGCCAGCCAGTGCGTCCACGGAATGACGAGGGAGGCGGCCAGAAAGAGCGCCAGAAAGATGACGACCGAGCCAAACCGGAACTGAAGCACATTCAGCATCCAGAGGGTGCTCAGAAAGATGAGCGGCAGCAGGTGGCTATAGACGCGAAACTCGAAGTGGTCACCGCCGATGACCAGCGTGTAGTAGGCCACCTGCACCCCGATGCTGAATCCCATGATGCTCCAGCCCAGGGCGCTTTCCAGATGCGCCGGATGCTCCCGCAGCCAGCCCATGATGAACTGGCGACGGCGTATCCCCACCCAGACCGTCGCCAGCGCCAGCGCGATCCAGAACCACAGGGCGTACTCGATGATGAAGGAAAGCGCATACCGCAGACCGCTCATCACCCAGAGCCAGCGCGGGTCTGACTTGGCATAGTGGGTATTGGGCAGCCACTCACCGTAAAAGGCCTTCCGCCAGAGCAGATGCACCGGAATGAGTAGCAGGGGCGTGACGGCGAGCCAGTCCGCGGCGCGCCACCGGACCTCCCGACACCAGGCATCGGCGGCAAACAGGGCCACTGAAGCCAGGGCAAAAAGCAGCCCATCGGGACGGGTCAGATAGACCAAAGACGCCAGGGTGGCCACCCCGGCCAGACGCGCGGGTGTACCACGCGGCAGCCACCACCAGGCCAGCATCCAGGCCAGCAACAGCGCGTTGAACAGGGCTGTTTCAAGACCCGAACTCGTCCAGGCAAGGAACGTCCGGTTGCTCAGCAGGCCGATGAACACCGCCACCAGCAGGGCGTGGCGTCCGGCAGCCAGGGAAGGCCGTAGCGGGAGCCGCAGCACGGCCACGCCGGTCAGCACCAGCGTCAGCGCCGCACAGGCCAGCGCAAGGTAGTTGGCGGACGTCGGCGGATCAAAGCCGGTGACCTTCCAGACCCACGCGAGCAACATCACCCACAGAAAGCTCGTGTAGCCCTCGACCGGCCGAAAGGGCGGCGGGTTCCACACCAGCCCGTAACCAAGCCGGTAGTTGCTGACATAGCGGAAGGCAATGTAGGCGTCATCCGTCAGAAACCAGAAGGTTTTCCAGCCAATCACCAACGCCACCAGCGCCGCCAGAAAGATCACAACGGTCAGCATTGGCGAACCGGCGACGAGCCGATAGGACATAGGGTGAATCGTGTCTGGCGTCATGCAGGCAGGCCATGACCAGTGGAAGGCAGCTTGTCAAGCAGCACTGAGCAAATACTCGCCAAAAAAAGACCCCGTGCAGCATGTGTGGCTGCACGGGGCGTCGTCACCAACCAGAGGACGACTCAGAAGGAATAACGCAGAGCAAACACGATGCGCCGGTTGCCGCCGTCGGTGCCCCACTGGTTGAGGAAGGCTGCCGACGTGCGGATGGCGTTCGGAATCCCAAAGTTGCGCGTGTTGGTCATGTTGAAGAAGTCCACGCGGAACTGGATGGTATGCCCCTCCACAATGCGCGTGTTCTTGGCGAGGCTCAGATCAACGTTGCCAATCCCGTCCGCGCGCAGGATGTTGCGCCCGGCGTCACCAACGCGCTGCCCCGGACGCAGGGGTGCAAACAGGCTCGCGCCCCCGGCCCGCAGGATTTCAGCCACCGTCATGCGGCTGAGATTGCGGGTTGTGTTGAGGTTCGGACGGATCGGATCGCCTACCAGCGCATTGATGCCAGCCAGCGACTGAAGTGGGTCTGAACCGTTGAGCACCGTAAACGGCGCGCCGCTCTGGAAGGTGATAAACCCGGAGGTCTGCCATCCACCAAGCAAGCGTCCGACAGCCCCCTGCTGTTCACGGAAGAACGGCAGTTCATAGACGAAGTTGCCCGTCAGGCGGTGCGTCCGGTCGTAGCTTGACACGGCACGGTCAGCCCGGCGGTTGAACGAATCCTGTGGGAGCGCAATTTCACCCGTCGAGGGGTTGAATATCTCCGAAGCCTCGTCAATGAACTTGCTCCAGGTGTAGTGCACACCGGCGCTGAAATCACGGCTCAGTCGCTTGTCCACGCTGATCTGGAGCGAGTGGTAAATCGAAGAGGCCGCATTGGCCCGCAGGCGCACCGGGCCACGAGTCGGGTCAAGGCGGACATTCGGGTCGGTTGATGTCGGTGGAGTCGTCCGGGGACGGTTTGGGTTCCCGTCAATTGTCTGGAACAGCGCCGTGCCTTTCGTCCCAACATACGCGACACGCATCACAACGTCGCGCGTCAACTCACGCTGCACTTCAAGGCTGAACTGCTCAGAGAAAGGCGAGCGAAAATCCGGCGCAACAATCGTCGCCGCCAGCAGGCGGGGATTGCCGCTAAAAGGCTGTACGGCGCGCAGCGCGGCAAAAGCCCCATTGGAAGGCAACGTTACCGTTGCGGCAAACGGTGACGCCGTGCCGACGTTGAGCGCGATGTTGAGGAAGGAAGCATCAAAGGTCCGGGCGTAGCCGCCCCGTACCACCAGTTTATCGCCCCCGGTGATTGCGCCCCAGATGCCATCAGCTTGTGTGCGTGGATTCCAGTTGAAGCCAAAACGCGGCTGGAAGTTGTTGGTGTCGCGTCCGGGACGCTCCTGGAGACGGAAGTTCGGATCGTTGCCGTTGGCCGCCACAATGCGATCATTGAGGCGGTAGAGGTTTTCCATAGGATTGCCCGGCGTCTCGTAGCGCAACCCGTAAGTGATGGTGAAGTTGGGCCGGATGCGCCACTCATCCTGCCAGAAGGCGAAAACATCCGTGAAGTCATAGTACTGAATGGCCTGTCCGCCGCGCAGCGGCAGGTTGATCTGGGCAATCTGGGCCACGTCGTTGACGAAGTTCTGGAGCGTGGTGTACTGCAACCGTCCGCGAATCGTCGGGAAGAAGAAGCTCCGCACGTCCCGGTTGGTCACTTCCACACCGAACTTCATCGTGTGATTACCCACCGTGTAGGTCATTACATCCTGAAACTGGTAGGTGTTGTTGGTGCGCGCCTGCGGCAGGTTGACCGCCAGACCGATAGCCGTCCGGCTGGGCGCGGCATTGAAGCCAAGCATCCCCAGCGAGTTGATCTCAATGGAGGGAATTTCCTGGGAAGATGGGTCGCTGGCATTGGTGACAGAGTTGAAGCGGTTGTACGCCGCGCGAAACTCATTGACCCAGCGCGGCGAAAAAATGTGCGTCCAGGTGAGATTGAGCGCCTGCTGGCGCTGCTTGACGCGGGTGGTCAAACCCGGCGGTGTCACCTGTCCAAAACCTGATGAAAGCTGGTCGTTGAACAGAAAACTGCCCGAAATCCGGTTGCGCTCATCGAACTGGTGGTCAATCCGGGTGGACCACTGCCAGTTGTCAAACTTCTGCGACGCCGAACCGGTCAGCGACCCCAGCGGCACGGTAAAGGTCTGGTTGCCAATGGTAAAACTCTCGCTGCGGCCAATCGGCGCCTGCGCCGGAGGGAGGAAGCGCAGCAGGGCGGCCACCTGGGGACGGTTTCCGGCCGCCGACTGCAACACCTGCCGGCCGGCTTCCGTCGGCGCGCCGTTCAGCGTGAAGCCCGAACCCAGCGCCCGGTCGGTCCACCGCTGAAGCGTTCCGAAGAAAAAGGTTTTGTTGCGCCAGATGGGTCCGCCCAGTGAGCCACCGATGCGGTTTTCGACGCGGAAGGGGGCTTCCGTCCGCCCGGCCCGCTTGTCGAGGTTGCTCCGTGCATTGAGCGCGTTGTTGTTGTTGAACCAGAACAGCGAACCGTGAAACTCGTTCGAGCCACTCTTGGTGACCATGTTGACCACCGAACCGCTGTTGCGTCCGAACTCCGGCGCAAACTGGCTCGTGATGATACGCACTTCCTGAATGAGATCAGGGTTGTTGAGCGGCTGCTGCACGCCGGCCACGCTGGGGTCGTTGAGGTCCTGTCCGTCCACCATGAAGTTGTTGGAGCGGACGCGCCCCCCGTTGGACGAAAAGCTGATGCCGTTGGCAAACCCGGTCTGCCCGGAAGCGAGCTGACTGACGCCCGGAACGGACAACAGGATGTTGTACACGTTGCCATTCGTCGCAAATGGCAGGTTCATCAGCCGCTTGGAGTCAAAACGGGTGCTGACTTCAGCGTTCGTGGTGTTCAGAATCGAGGCATCGCCCGTGACCGTGACCACTTCCTGGGTCGCCGCGACCTTCAACCCAATCTCCAGCACTGCCACCTGGTTGACCAGCAGTTCAATGCCCTGCTGGACATACTTGGACTGTCCGGTGGCTTCCACCGTCAGTTCGTAACTCCCGATGGGCAGACTGCTGAAACGGAAACGTCCGTCGCCATCCGTCTGGGTCGTGCGGGTCAGCCCGGTACGGACGTTCCGCACGGTAACGGTCGCATTGCCAACCACAGCCTTGGATTCATCGGATACCGTCCCGGTGATCGTCCCGGTGTCGAGTTGGGCATAACCTGCCGTCACCAACCCGAACACCAGGACGACGGCGTACACCAGACGACTCATCCAGTTCGTCATACTGCTTTCTCCTCTCTGCTGCGCAGAAAACCACCCGGCTTGTTTTGGCTGCCGGTTTTGCCCGGACAGGTAGAGGCAACTTTGATGCCACACAGACGTTACCTTACCAAACCATCGCCAACCGGCACGGAAGAGGTCATCGCCGACGCTGGAGACACGGGGAGGTAACTCAGGTAAAAACGTAAAATGTTGTAGAGTCTGATTTTATAGCGCAACTTCGGTCGTGCGCCACCCGCTTGCAGGTATGGCCGGGGATGCAGCCCGGCATCGGGGATGTAGAATTTCGGAGCGACATCCAAAAACTTGAGTTGTCCTACGAAAATTTCATTACCGGCCAAGCCCCCGCTACTCGACCCAGAAGCAGAGACTTCCTGCCGGGAAGGGTTTGCCCCTGACGCCGCGCTGCACGAAGACGAGGGTCGTATAGACGCCCGGCTCGCGTTTGGGAAAAGACAACTCGAATTTGAAGCGCCCGCCAGCGCCGACTTCAACTTCCCCGGTCGTGCCATCGGTATATTGCGAACCGTCGGTGAGGCGGGGTTTGAGCATGCGGGAGGTTTCCGGCAGGGCATAGGGGCGCGGCTGGCGGAGGCGTTCGAGCGTCAGCGGCTGTGGCAGCGGCTCGTGATATACCGCGGCAGCATAGAAGGCATACTCATCCGGGTTGAGCACCTGTCCGACGACATTCAACCGGTCGCCTGGCCGGGCCTTGGTGGGCAGCGGTTCAAAGCGGATGTAGCGGCTCAGAAACTCCTGTGCCAAGCGCAGCTCCTTCCCAACCACCGCCAGGCCCAGACCGACGTGGGTATGCTCCGGGTTAAGGATCGTGCGGCGATGGCCGTCATTGGGTGGCGTTTCATCGTGCATGGACTGCTGAAGCTGGAGGATGGCTTCCCTGACTTCGGCCGTGCCGGCACGTGGTGACAACCCCGAAAGCATGGAGACATTTTCGGCGCAGTAGGCCGTCCCACCCCGCAGCCCGTAGCGCATGTAGGGCAGGAAGCCATCGCGGTTCCAGTGGCTCAGGTAGTTGTACTGTGCCATCTCTTGTGCATGGGCTTCGGCAACCTGACCGGCGAGGTCATCGAGCGCGACAGGCGGCGCACCGGCCCGCGCGCGCTGGGCGTTGATGACATCCAGCAGTTCGCGCTGGATACGGGCGAAGTCCACCTTCGTTTCATTTGTGGTTTGCGCCCCGGCGGCGTCCACTGCCGATTCAGGGTGCGCCCCAGGCAGCAGCACCAACACCAGAAACCACCAGCCGGCTAACCTGCACCGCATGCGTCTGCGACCTCCCCGCGCTGCGCGTCCAATCCAACCTGCACTGCACGCCCAGCCGCAGTGGACTGACCGTTTTTGCAAAGTATGATTTCCAGCGGGCGCAGGTAAGATTACCATTGGACTATTTCTCAATGGAACTTCTCCGAAATGCCGTTTGAAATCGTGAATCGCTGTTTGCAAGACCATGCCCGATGACGCTGTCACCACTTCCACTCATCCGCGCTCGTTAGATTCGGTCAAACACCGTGACCGGTATGTGGCCGATCTGGTAGCCCACCTCGAACCCCGGCTCATTGCCACCCGACGCGAACTGCACCAGCACCCGGAACTTTCCAATCGCGAAGTCCGCACCTCACGCTTTCTGGTTCACCGGTTGCGTGAAATCGGTGGCTTTGAGCTGCGTACCAACGTCGCCCACCACGGCATCGTGGCCACGCTCCACGGCCGGCAGCCAGGCAAGGTCGTCGGCATCCGGGCCGATATGGACGCCCTGCCCATTGACGAACCACCGGGACTGCCCTTTGCCTCAACCGTGCCGGGCGTGATGCATGCCTGCGGCCACGACGTTCACATGACGGTGGCCTTGGGTACGGCAGAGGTGCTCGCACGGCTGCGCCAGCACTTCTGCGGTACCGTTCGCTTCTTCTTCCAGCCGGCCGAAGAAGGGCCGCCGCCGGGCGAGGCAGGTGGGGCCAAGCTGATGCTGGACGAAGGTGCGCTCGAACCCCAGCGCCCGGACGCCATGTTTGCCCTGCACTGCTACCCGCCGCTGGCCGCCGGACAGCTTGGTTACAACGAGGGCGTGATGATGTCGAGCTGTGACCGGTTTACCATCACCGTCCGAGGGCGCATGGCCCACGGGGCCTATCCGCACCGGGGCGTGGATGCCATCGTCGTGGCTTCGACCATCGTCATGATGCTTCAGACCATCCGCAGCCGGATGATTGACGCCCAGCAGCCGATGGTGTTGACGGTCGGACGGATGCAGGGCGGACGGCGCTACAACATTGTCGCTGATGAAGTTGTCATGGAAGGCACGGTACGGGCTTTTGACGAAACCGTGCGGACCGAGACTGAGCACCTGATTCACCAGATCGTCTCAAATGCGGCAGCCGGCAGCGGAGCCAGTTGCGACATTCGCTATGAACGGCTCGTTCCACCACTGGTCAATGACCAGTCGCTGGTCAGGCAGATGCTGCCGACACTCCAGCGGGTGATCGGCGCCGAGCGCGTGATTGAGCATGCCCCACGGATGGGTGCCGAAGACTTTGCCTACTTTGCCTGCGCCGTGCCAGCGATGTTTTATTCGCTGGGCGTTTCCAATCCTGCGGCCGGTATTGAGGGCGACATCCACACCCCCAGGTTTGCGGTGGATGAAGTCTGTATTGCCACCGGCGTGCGGGCAATGTCTGCGCTGGCACTGGATTTTCTGGCCGCTTAGTCAACAGCAGCTCTGACCTCTGAGAACGACATCTTTGACAACTGTCCCCAACCCGACAACGCACGCATGCCAATGACAGCACGACTTGCCGATAACCACTGACGAGCTTGTCCGTTCCGGGTGAGCGTACGAGGTGTGGCCATGAACATGCAATTCTGGGAGGCAACCTTTCCCAAGGCGGAAGCCCTTGCGGTGGGCGGACTTGAATCCTATGCCTTTGCCCTGCTGGCACGCTGGAAACAGGCCCTGCAGGAGGGTTTTGTTGTACCGTTCTGTGAGAAAAAAAATCGCTCGGCCCGGGAGGCGCTCGAAGAGCAGGGATTTCTCATTGTAGGGTCAGCCGGTACACTGGTCGTCGGCATGAATCACCTGATCATCCTGGCGGTGGGCAGCCTGGAGCGCTCTGACAGCTACTGGAGTGTCAACGTCACTCCGCTGTTCCCGGAGGAATTTCATCCGCCGGCTTATCCGTGCTGAGCCTTACGCCCACAAAGAACCGGTATGCTGTCCAGCCGCGGGTCTGGTACGGTTTGCCAGGGAGACCATACGATATGTACCCGCGCCGGGGCCTGACCTGCCGGGCCCGGCGCGCCATCCGTCAAGCGTCGTTTGGGAAACCAGGTTCAAGCGACACCGGGCACAGCCGTCTGTTCTTCACCTTGGAGGTCAGACCTGCGCCCTTTTGCCCCACGTCAGGCCCAGTATGTCAGGACGATCAGGCAAAACCGACTCCGAAGGTCCCATGCTCGCCTTCTACACGGGTTCTCCGAAGGGGCGGTCCAAAGCCGACGCCAAAACCACGGAAGAAAGCTTCACCCTGCCGCACGACCTAGACGCCGAGCGCAGCATTCTGGCTTCAATTCTGCTGGACAACGAGGTGTGCCACGAGGCGCTGGAACTGCTCCAGCCGGAAGACTTCTTCCGGCCCAGTCACCAGCAGATTTTTGCGGCCATGCGCGAGCTGTCGGAAACCGGACAGCCGATTGATCCGACCACTTTGGCCACACTCCTGCGCCAGCGGGGTCAGCTCGACAAAGTCGGCGGCATCCCTGCCCTTTCGGCGCTGCTGGATGCCTATGCCATCCCGGCCAACCTCGAGGCCTATGCCAAAACTGTCAAAGACAAGTCCATGCTCCGCCGGGCCATTGACATCTGTCAGGCCGGCATCCGGGCCTGCCGACTGGAGGAACAGGACGCGCACAGCATCATTGACGAGCTGGAGCGCAGTATTTTCGAGGTCGGGGAAGCCCGTATCCGCAGTGGCTTCGTACCGGTGGCCGAGGTGGCCCGCACACAGCTCCAACAGGTTGAAGCCGCCCAGAGCAACAGCGGCCGCCTGACGGGGCTGGCCACAGGATTTACCGACTTCGACCGCCTGACGAATGGCCTTCAGCCATCAGACCTTATTATCGTCGCGGCGCGGCCGTCGGCGGGCAAAACGGCCTTCTGTCTCAATATCGCACAGCATGCAGCCGTGGCGGACGGCAAGCGGGTGGGCATCTTTTCCCTGGAAATGTCCAAGGAATCGCTGGTGATGCGCCTGCTGTGCGCCCAGAGCCGCGTGGATTCACAGCGGTTGCGGAGCGGCTACCTGAGCCGTGAGGAATGGCGAAAACTCGCCGAAGCCCTCCAGGAACTCACGACCGCCCCCATCTTCATTGACGACACACCAGGCATTTCGGTCGCTGAGATGCGTGCCAAGGCGCGGCGGCTCAAGGCGCAGCACGGCCTTGATCTGCTCATTGTGGATTACCTGCAACTCGTGCGGGCCCGCGGACGGCACGAAAACCGCCAGACGGAAGTTTCCCAGATTTCCCGCGATCTGAAGGGGCTGGCCAAGGAACTCGACATTCCGTTGATTGCCCTGTCCCAGCTCAGCCGTGCGTCAGAGAATCGCTCTGACCATCGGCCAATACTGTCGGATTTACGCGAAAGTGGCAGCATCGAGCAGGATGCGGATGTGGTGGCGTTTATTTTCCGCGAAGAGATGTATAACCCCACGGAAGACAATGCCGGGCGGGCGGAACTCATCGTCGCCAAACAGCGCAACGGCCCTACGGGCACGGTTGAACTGACCTTTATCAAAGCCTGCACCCGCTTTGACAACCTCTGGGAAGAAGACTTATGAAGTGGCAGGCCAGGCTTCTGACGGTTTCCCCCCGTACTGTCACACACCTCACGTCAAGGCACCCTGCTGCCCACCAGCGAAACTTATCCAAGCCTGTGGAGTCCGCTTATGGATACCCTGCCACGCCCCATCTGCTGCCGTCCCATTACCGATGAAGAGCGCGCCGCCCAGCTTTCGACAGTCCGCCACTGGAAAGTTCAGGGCAGCCTTATCAAGTCACGTTTGCTGTACCTGCAAATGAAGCATGGCATTGCCACGCTCAAACACGTTCTACAGAGCCTTAGCGAAGCGGATCGGGCGGTTCTCACCAAAACCGTCTTTGTGGGCGAGTGGTATGAGCTGGGGCTGCTCGTCCGGCTCGATGCCGCGATTGTGGCGGAATTGGGCGCGACCACACCCGATCTGCCGGAGGCGCTCGGTGCATTTTCCGCCGAACTCAACATCGGCGGCACCTATGAAAGCCTGGTGCAGCGGGATGTGGAGGGGTTTCTGCAGCTTTCGGCCGTGGTCTCCCCCACGTTCCAGACCTTCGGCAGTGCGCGCTATGAGCCGGAAGGCAAAACGGGGTTGGTTCACGCCGGGACGGTCTGCCTGGCGTATGACACAGCACCGCCGTCACAGTACTGCCAGTCAGGTATTGGCTATTTCCGCCGCGCCGTCGAGTTGTGTGGCGGCATTCACCCTGAAGTCACCATCACGGGCTGTCGGCGCGAAGGGGCACCGGAGTGCCGGTTTCGGATTTGCTGGCAACCCAGTGGTGCGTCCACGATTCCGATGACCTGAATCCGCTGACCGGAAACTTCTTCACAAAACTGTCAGCCGGTGGCTCCCGGAAGTGTGGCCCTGCTTGCTGCGACCGGGAGTCTCCCTGCTTCTCCCTGTTGCCAGAGGCGCTATGCAACGCCATCACCTTTGCGAGTTACGTCGTTCATCCATTCATGGCTGGGGCGTCTTTGCCACAACGTTCATCAAAGCCCGCACCCGCATCATTGAATACCGTGGCGAACGCATCAGCCGGGAAGAAGCCGACCGGCGCTATGCGCGCAAACTGGAGCGGACGACCCATACGTTTCTCTTTATCCTGGACGAACACACGGTCCTGGATGGCGGTCGCTTCGGCAACCTGGCGCGCTACATCAACCACTCCTGCGAACCCAACTGTGAAAGCCTCCAGGAAGCCAGTGGCCGCGTTTTTATCGAGGCGATTACGGACATCCCGCCAGGCGTCGAACTGACCATGGACTATCACCTGCAAGTTGCCGATGGAGACCCTGAAACCTGGCGGCGGGACTACCCCTGCTTTTGTGGCGCGCCGCGCTGTCGGGGAACACTGGTGGGGCGGCCCCTCTCACATTCAACCTTCAGCCCCACCTGCAAACCTCCCTTTGTCTGACAACCTGGAGGGCTGCCTATGAGCGATCCCCTGGCGGAACGCGCCCGCCATATCGGTCTGCTGCTGATGGATTGCGACGGCGTGCTGACCGAAGGTTTCATCCATCTTCTCCCGGATGGAACGGAACTCAAAAGCTTCAACTCACAGGATGGTCACGGACTCAAACTGGCCAGGCGGGCCGGCATTCGGACCGGCGTCATCACCGGGCGGCACTCACCGGCGCTCGAACAGCGGGCGCGCGAAACCGGCATCGAATTCCTCTGCCAGGCCACCAGCGACAAGGCCCAGGCGCTGACCGAACTGCTGACGGCCCACGCAATCCCCCGGCAGGCGGTAGCCTTCATCGGCGATGACCTGCCGGATGTCCCGGTGATGCAGCAGGTCGGGTTGGCGATTGCTGTAGCCAACGCCGTCTTGGAAGTCAAACAGGCGGCCCACTACGTCACCACCCGGACAGGCGGGCGCGGGGCCGTCCGGGAAGCCATTGAGCTGATTCTCAAAGCACAGGGCAAGTGGAACGCCGAGTTTCTTTTTCTTGCCTGAACCTCACTTGGGGCGTCTCCGCGACACTTCAGCCGGCACCGGCTACACCGCACAACCAAAAAAGCCCGTCCATATCCTGGAACACAGACGGGCGGCTGCGGCTGGTGGCACCGGACAGCGGCCAGCCACATCAGGCATAAGCCAGACGGGCCTGGCGGGCGCTGCGCAGGAAATCCGGCGGGAGCGGCTCTGGGAACCGATGCTTGATGATGCTGCGGAAACGGAGATTGGAAATGGTCGCCAGCAGCTTGCGCTGGGCATGGGAGCGTGGCGACAGCACCCGTTTGTAAATGGAAGGCACGGAATAGAACTGCTCGAAGGCAAGCTGCAACAACCGGCGGGTCTGCTCGGCATCTGTCCCTTCGCGCACCCAGACGACTTCCTCACCCGTGTAACGGTCCCAGTCGGTGTGCAGCAGCTTATCCTTCGTGCGCTGGTAGAGCGCCGTTCCCGGAAAGGGCGTCATCACGGAGAAGATGGCCGTCTCCACGTTGCACCGTTTGAGTTCTTCGATGGTCTCCAGTGTGCTCTCGACGGTCTCATCCTCAAATCCGAAAAGAATGCCGACATCCACGGCAATGCCGTTCCGGTGAAAGAGGCGGATGAGTTCTTCGTACTTCTCCGGCCGGTTGAACTTTTTGTTCACCGAGGCCAGTTCGTTCGGGTGGATACTTTCAATGCCCAGAAAGGCCCGGCGGCAACCGGACTTGGCGGCCAACTCCACCAACTCCGGCCGCTTGATGGATTGGGTGTCAAAAAATCCAAACCAGCTCAGCTTACGCTTGGCCAGGGTCTTGAACAGTTGTGCCGCCGCATCGGGATTGACGATGAGGTTGTCATCGGCAATCGAGAAAAATTCTGCCCCGTAGGCATCAATTTCGCGCAGCAGATGCGCCGGGTCACGGTAGCGCATCTTACCGCCGGCAAAGACCGGCACCGTACAGAAGTCACACTTGTGCGGACACCCACGGGAGGTCTGAATGCTCATGATGGGCATCTTCAGCGTGGGAATGGGCTTGAAGTAACGTTCGAGTTTGAGCAGGTCCCAGCGTGGCACCGGCAACTCATTCAAATCCTGCGAATGCCCCCCCTGATACACCGGCTTGAGGTCGTCATTCTGCACATCTTCGAGAATTTGCGGCCAGAGGGCTTCCCCTTCGCCGGACACCACGGCATCGCAGTGCTGAAGCGCCTCTTCAATCATGAAGCTGACGTGAATGCCCCCCATGACGACCGGAATGCCCCGTGCCCGGCACTCATCCGCAATCTGGTAGCCACGCTGGACGTTGCGGGTGTAGGTCGTGATCGCCACCAGGTCGGTGTCGTCAGGGATATGCAATTCCTCAACATTCTCATCCACAATCGTCACCTTGTGCGGTGCCGGCGTAATCGCCGCCAGCGTCGGCAGGACGATGTTTGGAAAAATCATGAACGGCTTGTGCTGCTGTCCTTTTTCCGGGTTGTAGTACCGGGGCAAAACCAACCGGATGTTGAGCGGACGATGCTGGCCGAGTTTCTTGCGACGCTTGATTTGAACGACGACAGGCATGGCAACGAGGGGTCTCCTTGGAGGGATGCAAAAAGTTGAGCCACAGGCCCGGATGACGCGCTCCCACAGGTCATCAGCAGGCAGCCTGTTTCACCACGGGCGTAGGCACTTTTCCAAAAAACAGACGTGGAAGATTCTCCAGAATGTATCTCGGACGGGTGTAATACATCGCCGTCATGGCCTTGCGCGTGACTTCAATTTCCCAGGCTTCGAGATGGTCCAGTTTGAAGGTCACATGTGAGATGTCATAGTCTTCCCAGGACAGATTCGGCAGCAGCCTTCCCGACTGAATGAATTCACGCCGCATGGTCGTGCCGACGTAAGGCGTCAGGATGTTAATCCAAAGCATTTCGGGGTTGAGGTCGCACATGTACTTCATCGTCGCCTGGAGTGACTCACGGGTTTCTTTTGGATGCCCGATGATGATCGAAGCCATCGAAGCAATCCCGTGCTTTTTCAACAGGCGGATGCACTCGGCATTGTCGTCGCTGGTTGCCGTCTTGTTGTAGTCCTTGAGGGTTTCCGGGTCCATGGACTCAATCCCCATGATGACGCCCATGCAGCCGGCCGCAGCCATGATTTCGACGACTTCCGGGAACTTCACAAAAATGTTGGTGACGCACTGCGCTGTCCATTTGATTTTGTCTGCCAGACCGGCATCAATAATGGCCTGTGAAATAGCCATAGCACGCTTCGGACTGGCGTTGAAAATGTCATCCGTAAAGAAAAATGTGCGGTACTTGTACTTGTAAAAACCTTCCTCGATTTCCTGCATAATCGAGTCAACCGAACGATACCGCCACTTGGCCCCGTAGTTGGCCGTCACAATGCAGAACGAGCAGTCATAGGGGCAGCCCCGTGAGCCTGAAATGTTGTAAACCGGATCAGCGAATCTCCCCAACCAGGAGCGGGTCTGTTTCCAGTAGCGCGGCACATCCAGCAGTTCCCGGTTGGGAATCGGCAGGCTGTCAAGGTCTTTGATGAACGGCATCGGCGGATTGCGCACAAATTGGTCGCCATCGAGCCAGGAAACACCCTTGATGGTCGAAGGATCAACCTTGCCGTTGGCCTCAAACTGCTGGACGATTTCCAGCATTTGATACTCCCCTTCACTCCGCACGACGACATCCACGTAGCCGGAGCGCAAGGTGGCTTCATCGTCAAAAGTGGGATGCGTTCCCCCCATCACCACATACTTTCCGGCCGCCTTGGCCGCCTTGGCCACCCGCATCCCAACCGTATATTTCACTGTGTCACAGGAGATGCCAACGATATCAATGTCATCCCCGAAGACAGGCTCCTGGCCAGCGTTCATATCACAGAGTTCAACTTCGTAGCCGTGCGACTGGATGAACGTGCCAATGTAGAGAATAGCCAACGGCATGCTGATGAAGCTGAAGCGTTCGGCTACCTTCTCGATGACCGGGGGGTTGACAAACAAGCACTTGGGCTTTTTCCTCATGGCGATGTTTTCTCCCTATGACAGTAATCCCTGATTGATTCAAACAACTGATGCCATACAGGTTCAATGAACAAACCTGTTTGGCGGAAACTGCACGCTACCTGGTTTCACCCAAGCTCATCTCATACCAGCTTCAACGGACCGGAGCTGACACCTTGGGAAGCAAAACGGAAAATCCGGGGACGTACCCTCAGCATCAGCACTGTGTCCACGATGGCGTGAAAGAAAACGACACTCCAGAAATCCTCAAAAACATAAAACGTCAAACACCAGGAAAAAGAAAGCGCGCTTTCTGACCAGAGCCGAAACTTCCGAATCCTTCGCGCCCACTCGTCTTCCCGAAAGTGAGGAGGGAAAATGCGCATCCAGAAAAGACCGTGGATGGCGCCCCCGTAAATGAGAAAGGTGAAAAAGCCGCTGCCGAAAACGAGCAGGTGAAAGGGTATCCCGGTCAGTCCCACGAGGTTCACCAACCAGGTTCCTATTGCTGCCCCGCATTTGAAGACCAGCAGAAACGCCAGTGTCTCTCCAAGACTGTTGCCGATGATGAAGATGGGCGTGCCAACAAGATTGAATGGACGTTCTTCGTGAATGGCCACCTGGGCATAAAGCCACTGGGAAAAGCCAAGGGTCGCAATCAGCAGAGCAATGCCCCAGACCGAGGCAATGGTCTGGTTGACATTGAAAACAAAAGGCTCCGGGATACGGAACAGCCAGGTGAGCGCAAAAGCCCCCAACCAGTAGAGCACGATGGCACCTTCGCGCCCCCAACTCGGCGTGTCCGTATCTACTCCGCCCGGCGCATAACGCTCCAATTTTTCAACAGCCTGCAATACCGGCATAAGAACTCTGCTTTCGTGGTGTTTAAGGAACCAGAAGCCCAAGGCATGTCCCCGGCAATCGTATAACCGTGGCTTTTCAGTTTCTGCCGGTTGATGACGTACTTACGCACAAACTGGTATGCATTGATGCAGTATGTCAGATAGGCCACAAGGGCCACATAGGCCAGCGTCATTTCCTCCCACTTGAGGAAAAAGCCGATAACGTAGAGCGTGTGTGAGATCAGGACGAAGGTCGAGAAGAAATCTTCCCACCAGAACTCTTTGGCAAAGGCATAGTGGCCGAAAACATCTTTTTCCCAAAACGCCCCTGTAATGGCCATAACCCACAATACGAAGACTTTGACCATCACGCTTATGTTGGCCAGCCAGAATCCGCGGCCAGTGGAGAGGAAATAGATGATGAGCGCCAAACTGATAAAGAAAATGACGAACTGCACCGGGGCCAGAAATGCCTGCACTGGCATCCATTTGCTTTTCTGACGGCGGAGCATCTGCTCCGGGGTGTAGGTCGACACGGGTGTAACCTCCCAGATGAACCTGTGTGATGTGTCTGTGATCCATCAGCCAACGCCAACCGGATCACTGCTTTCCAGAATCCTGTCCTTCACGGGCTTACCCAACGTCGCTAACCGACGCGGGCGCTTCACGCCGACAGGCGGACGCGGCGGCTGGGTCTCGCCCGGCAGGACGTACTTTTCAAGCGGGACATAGGCGTAGCGCGGAACGAGCAGTGCCTCCCGGTGTCCGGCCTTGCGGCGTACCGTAAACAGCCCTTCCGCCAGCTTCATCTCGACGCGGGTCCGGGCAAACTCCAGCCCCCGCGGCCCGAACCGGCGCTGGAGAAAAGCGATGAGTTTTTTGACCGGACGGGGCGCGCCTTTGGTGTAGGGCTTCCCAAGCTGGGACAAAAAGCCCTTCATCGCCAGCGCGCGGCTGCCACTCTCGGTCGGCTCGGACAACTCCACGTCATCGCGGATGAGGTCAAGCAAACGCCAGCCCTTGGCATTCCGAATGAGCAACCACTGGTTGTCCGGCATGCCGCCGCCCATGTAGCCCACCGACAAATCGGCCAGCGAGTTCGTGTAGTTGAAACACACCCGGCAGGAAGGCGCGATGAGGTCGGGGCCAATCTCGTGCATCGGGATTTCGACGAAGTTCAGCTTTTCGACTTCCCCGTTGGTATGCCGCATCCACAGGCGGAAATCCGGCATGAACTCCATGTGCACGACCGTGTCCGGCGAACGGCTGACGGACTTCAGAAACGTCATGTAGTTTTCGTGCGTCGTGTTGTCGCTGCACAGAATGCCCAGGCACCACAACTCGTCAAAGGGCAGGGTTGACTCGATGACGCGCAGGGCGTGGAACTGACACGGCGTGCCGACTACCATGACGCGCTTCAGGCCGGCAGCGATGGCGTCATCTATCTTTTCCAGGGTCGGTGAAAGGCCGAACTTGTTGCCGCGACAGGCGAGCACTTCTTCCGGTGTGCGCGCCAGAACGGGCTGGGGTTTGTTGAGCGTACCGGGTTCCGTGCCGGTCAGGATGACGCCTTCCACCAGCCCCTGTTCCAGGGCGCGCATGGCAATGGTCGTCACCACCCCCGTCCACTGCGCCCCGGCGATGGGGCGTTGCCGCCGGACGCGCAGGATTTTTTTGTACGGCCCAAAATACACCTCATCCGTTCCGGCCCGCCGGGCGTGTCCCTGCACGGTCAGCTCCAGTTCATCGTATTTTTGCACCAGGAAGGCGCAGGCCTCCTTGACGTGCGGGCGCAAACTGGACGTGCAGATGCCACAGTCGCTGCAAATGCGCGAAAACCGCTCCGCGGCATCCGGTTTCACAATGGGCAGTGGGGTTGCCATAGATTGCCTTTCTGGAACATGTCCGTCCAAAATGCGCGCTACCGGCGCTCACGGCTCATCTTTTCCCAGCCCACGGCTTCCACTGTGGGCAGCGTTGGGCCGGCTTTCCTCGCTTCACAACCTCAGTTCAGAGCCAGACACGAAGGGTCTTCAAGCAACTCCAGGTCTTCGGCATTGAAACGCTGAATGTTGATGTTGATGTACTCACTGCGCAGATGCTCGAACACTTCCCGGTCGGTCAGGGGCTTGACCTTGAGGGCTTCCGGTTCGGACAGCAGGTAGTCGGCAATTTCGAGATACCGATCCTGCGCCAGGGCAATTCCGCCGATGCGCTTCATCTCGAAGATGGAAACCCCAGCCAGCCGTGACCGCCGGATTTCGTCAATCTGCGGGACGTGCCCGACAATCCGCGCGCCGGTCCGGTCGCAGTACCGTTCGACGTGGTCGGTGTCGGGGCAGCGGTTCACAATCAGACCGGCAATGTAGATGGGATAGTTTTTGGCCTTGGCCATCACTGCGGCACAGATGCGGTTGGCCGCAAAGAGCGAGTCGAAATCGTTGGACGTCACCACACAGGCGAAATCCGAGTGGTTGAGTGGAGTGGCGAAACCGCCGCAGACGACATCGCCCAGCACGTCGAAAATCACCACGTCGTATTCATCCATCAGCTTGTGGTCGCGCAAAAACTTCACCGCTTCGCCGGTCACATACCCGCCGCAACCGGCGCCGGCAGCCGGGCCGCCGGATTCCATGGCATCCACGCCCATCTTGCCCCTGAAAATCACCTCGGATGGCTCGATTTCCTCGTGGTGGTAGTCGTGCTCTTCGAGGATTTCGACGAGGGTCGGGATCATCCGTTTGGTGATGGTAAAGGTCGAATCATGTTTGGGATCACAACCCACCTGAAGGACACGCGCGCCACGCTTGGCCATGGCGATGGCGATGTTGGAAGAGGTCGTGGATTTACCGATACCGCCTTTGCCGTAGATTGAAACGATCATGAATCAGCACCTCACCTGGGGTTGGAATGGATGAAAACTGGTCAGGGGACGAAGGGCCGGTTCCAACCCTCCATCACAGATGTCATTTCAGGCCGAACGCGCCAGGCGCACCTGCTGTTGAGCACCAACCCGCACTTCCAGCCCGAAGGTTTCACACAGCCGGCTTTGCTCGCCCTGCGCCGCCGCTTCACGGATGTTTTCGATAAGTGGATGGGCGAATTTGCGCAGAATCGAGGTGATGATGACCTCGCGTACGTACCGCTCGACTTCAGGCGGCATGCCTCCGAGCCGTTCAATGCGCTTGCGATGGCGCTCATATTCCGTCTGGGCCATCTCCACAAGGTGCGCATTGAGCGCGGCAATGAAAGGCGCAGCGGCCATGCTGCGCCATTCGGCCACAAAGGCCGCGACTTCCTCCTCGACAATGCGGCTGGCCCGTTCGGCTTCCTGTTTCCGCTCGCGCAGGTTGCTTTCGACCACCGCCTGCAGGTCATCCACGTCATACACAAAGACCTGTTCCAGGTCATTGATGGACGGGTCCACGTTGCGTGGCACGGAAATGTCAATGATGAACATCGGGCGGTGCCGCCGCCGCTCCATGGCCGCCGCCACATCGGCCACGCGCACGACGAAGTGCGGGGCCGCCGTGGCAAAGATAAGGATGTCGGCTTCCGGCAACCGCTCCCGGAAGCGGTCAAAAATCACCGCCGAGCCATTGAACTTGGTGGCCAACTGAACGGCTTTGTCGAAGGACCGGCTGGCCACGACGATGTGGCTGGCTCCGGCGCTCATCAGATGGGTAGCGGCCAGCTCGGCCATCTCCCCGGCGCCGACCAGCATGACGGTCTGCCCTTCAAGACTGGTGAAAATACGCCGCGCCAGCTCGACGGCGGCGTAACTGACCGAAATGGCGTTGGCGCCAATTTTCGTCTCCGTGCGGACCCGCTTGGCAACGCTGAACGCCTTGTGCATCAGCTTGTTGAGCAGCGTCCCGGTCTTGTTCAGCGCCTGCGCCGTGGCGTAGGCGTCCTTGACCTGTCCCAGAATCTGCGGCTCGCCGATGATCATGGAGTCCAGGCTCGACGCTACCCGGAAGACGTGCCGTACCACATCCTGGTCGGTGTAGTAGTACAGGTGCTCGTCGTAGCTGTCGCACTTCTGATGAATGGCCTTGAGGAAGTTCTTGACGCAGGCGATACCCTGGGTTCCTTCGTGAGGCGTTACACCCAGCAGTTCAACCCGGTTGCAGGTGGAGAGAATCATCCCTTCGCAGATGTTTTGCCCATCCACGAACAGGTTGAGGGCTTCAGGCAGGTAGTGCTTGCTGAAGGCAAAGCGTTCGCGGACCGCAACGGGCGCCGTATGGTGATTAAGGCCAACGAGTACAAACTTCATGGCAGTTCACTTGGGGGGTTCGTTCCCGGATAAAGGCTTGGGGATTACAAAGTCACGTTTTCCAGTGCGTCTTCCATCTGGGCGTAGGCTTCACGCAACTGTTCGAGCGTCGCCTCGTCCGTTTTCCACAGCCCCCGCCCATGGGCTTCAAGCAACCGGCGGGTCAACTTCGACAAACTGCTGGGGTTGAGGCGCTGCAACCGCGCACGCATGGCTTCGTCGAGCACGTAGGTCTGCGCCACGCCGTCATACACCCAGTCATCCACAGCCTGGCAGGTCGCACTCCAGCCAAAGGTGTTGGAGACCTGCCGTTCGATCTGGCTCACACCGGCGTAGCCGTTCTCCAGCATGGCTTCGTACCACTTGGGATTGAGCAGCTTGGTACGGGATTCGAGCCGGACCGTTTCTTCGAGACTGCGCACCTTGGCTTCGGCTCCCGTCGCATCGGCCAGCATCACAGCCGGCGCGGTGCCATCGCCCCGCAGGTGCTTGACGGCGCTGGTGACGCCGCCCAGGTACTCGTAGTAGTGGTCAATATCGGTGATGTTCATTTCGGTGGAATCCACGTTCTGAAACGCCAGCGTGACGCTGCCCAAAACCCGTTCATAGTCGGCCCGGGCCGCGACGAACTGCCCGTTCGGGTCGTATGCAAAGCCCTTGCGTGAGAGGAACGTCTGGGCAATTTCGCTGTCGTTTTCCCACGTGGACGAATCCACCAGATGGTTGACGTTGGCGCCGTAGCTGCCGGCAGCATTCGAGAAAATCCGCCGGACGGCATCTTCCCAAGTCACCCCCTGCCGCAGCATTTCCTGCACGTGGGCGCGGATGAAGTTTTGTGTCTCCGGCTCATCCGCCTCGGCTGCCAGGCGCACAGCGCGGTCAAGCAGACGTATCTGCTGTGGCAATACATCCCGGAAGATGCCGGACAGCGTCAGCACGACATCAATCCGGGGCCGGCTCAACTCGGTCAGCGGGATGAGTTCAACGTTGGCAATGCGGCCCATTTCATCGGCCACGGCCCGCGCTCCCAGCAGCCACAGGGCCTGGGCCACGCCCACGCCGCCACTTTTCAGGTTGTCGGTACCCCACAGCACGAGCGCCACGCTGCGCGGCAGTGTGCCGCCGTGTTCGCGCGCATACCGCTCAAGAAGCTGCTCCACAGACTTCTGGGCTTCGCGCGTTGCGGCATAGGTCGGCATGCGGTACGGGTCAATGGCATGCAGGTTGCGCCCGGTCGGAAGAATGCCGGGGTCACGCACGACATCCCCGCCCGCCACAGGGGCAATGTAGCGCCCGTCCAAAGCCCGCAGGATGGCATCGAGTTCAGCGTTGGTGCGGAGCTTTTCGTGCAGGTCAAACAGAAATGCAAAGTGCGCGTCAAACAGACTCCGTTTGGCGCGGCAGAGTTTGGCCAGGTGGCTGGCCCCGGCGCTGGCCGAACGCTTCTGGTGCATTTCCAGGATGGCCTCGCCGATGAAATGCCGCGCCTGTCGCTCCAGTTCAACGTTTCGTGAAAAGGCCGCCAGCGCGTCATCCCCTCCGGCAGTTCCGGCGGCCGACTTCGCGTTCAGTTCGGCCCAGTGAGCCAGGACGGTTTTGGTCAGGCTCGGCAGGCGCTGCCCGGCAACCGGAAAATCCGCCACGACGCGCAGCATGCCGACGAGTTCCTGGCTGTCGAGACCGTCATCCATCGTGTGCAGCCCCGTTGGAATGAGGCTGTACTCCAGTTCCAGCAGGTCGTTGTAGAGCTTCTGGAAGCGTTCGGTTGTCAGTTCGTCGGGAGTGAAGTCGTGGTCGAGCAGGTTGAGTTCCTTGGCCTTTTCGACGATGGCCGGAACGTAGGCCTCGCGCCGGGTCGGTTCATTGCGGAAACCGTCCATGGTTTCCTTGAGCGTCACGAATTCCTTGTACAGACCCGCTGCCTCAATGGGCGGGCTGAGGTAACTCACCAGCGTCGCGTAACCCCGGCGCTTCGCAATGAGACCTTCCGACGGGTTGTTGGCGCAGTAGGCATAAATGTTAGGCAGGTCGCCAATGAGCCGGTCGCTCCAGCAGAACCGGCTCAACCCAACCTGCTTGCCGGGCATAAACTCCGTCGCCCCGTGCGTTCCGAAGTGGAGCAGGACATCCGCCCCCCACGTCCGGTTGAGATACGCATAAAAGGCGGTAAAACCGTGGTTGGGCGTGACATCCTCCGAAAACAGCAGGCGCATCGGGTCATCTTCAAAGCCAAAACTCGGCTGGACAAACACCCCGACGTTGCCAAACACCCGTCCCATGATGGCGAAGTCCCCGCCATAGACGTTCTTTTCACCCGGCGAGGGTCCCCACGACCGTTCAATTTCGCGGTAGGTCGGCACAAGCCGCTCGTATTCCAGCCGTGGAAACAGGTCACAGACGTTGGCCGGCTGGCCGTACTGGACGGCATTGCCGTGAACGATGCTGTCGCGCAACTCGTCCACGGTGGCAGGTACGTCCGTGAGGTGGTAGCCGGCCTGCTGCATTTTGCCGAGCAGACGGTGCAGGCTTGTCCACACATCAAGGTAGGCCGCCGTGCCGACGTTGCCCTGGCTCGGCGGAAAGTTGAACAGCACGATGGCAACGCGCCGTTTGGCCGGCGGCAGGCGGCGCAGACGGACCCGCGCCATGACCCGCCCAACCAGACGCTCCACCCGATCCGGGATGGGTTCCAGCAGGCGCGAGTTCCCGGACTTGCCGGCAAAAACAATCTGATCGGTTGTCCCGTCCAGCTCTGGAATGGAGACCATCAGCGTGGCCTGAAGGCGGTTCAGCCCCTGGGTGTCGGAGAGCCACTCCTCGATGGTCTGAAACTCCAGCGAGGGCGCGCAGATGTAGGGCACGTCAAGCTGCTTCAGCAGCCGCTCGGCCGCCAGGGCGTCGTTGTAGGCCGGCCCGCCGACGAGTGAAAACCCGGTCAGCGACAGCACGGCATCCACTACCGGGCGGCCGCGTTCGAGGAAGTATTTTTCCACCGCCGGCCGGCCGTCCAACCCAAAGGCATAGGCCGGAATGACATTCGCGCCACGCTGTTCGAGGGCTTCAATGACGGCCGCATAGTGCGCCCGGTTGCCCGACAGCAGATAGGACCGCAACATCAGCACGCCAATCGTGGGGGCATTGGGCCGCGCCGGGACGTGCGCCCGCAGTTCCCTGATGGATTCGACAATGCGCCCTTCACGGGGGTGAAACAGCCCCACATCGGGGTATTCAACCGGCGGCTTCGGGTTGAAACGGCCACGGTAGGCTTCCGTGTAGCGCGTCAGCAAAAACAGCAGAAACTGCTCCAGATTGTCAGCCGAGGCATTGAGCCAGTACTGGATGCTCATCATGTAGGCGTGAATGTCCTGCGCCGTGCCGGGGATGTACTTCATAATCTTCCCGGCATTCTTGAGCATGGTGAGCATGGTGCGTCCCGGCGGCTGGGCCGCCTTGGGTTCGGCGGCCGGGTCGTCGTCCTTTTTGAAGGAATCCTTGACGGCCCGGATCATGCGCAGCGGCGAATACCACGGCGTTTCGCCTTCATCCTTTTTGGCCAGTATGAAGCGTCCCAGGCGCGTCTCCCGAATCAGCGACGGCGCGCACATCACGCAGATGACAGCCTGGTAGCGGGCGGCATGGCGGTGGAGCAACTCCCGGATAAGGGCAATTTTTTCGTCGTCAAACTGGTGGACGACAAACACCAGGTCGGCTTCCGCCGCGTCGGCGCGGAGCTTTTCAATGGCCTCAGCCCGGTCAAGTTCGGCTGCAATGTGAAAGGCCACCTGGAGATTGACGCCGTGCTGCTCACGGACCCGCGCCGCAGCAACAGCAAGGGCCAGATCGGCCTGTCCATCGAGTGCGATGAAAAGAAACTTCATACCCGAAAACGCTCTTCTGAAACCCAAAGCAAGCGCACCGCCGGCTTTCCCGGCAGGACACGCCTCGGATGGGACTCACGCGATTCGGGGACGCACACCTTCCAGCAGGCAGGTGAGGGGGGAAGGCTGTGAGGGACTGGGTGAGCCTGAAACCAAGCTATAGAACGGTTTATGGCATCGCAAAAAAATTCTTTGAAGTTTTTCCGTATCAGGCCCGGAACGCGCAGCGCAGGCCCGGAACGCACGGCGTCAGGCGCCGGGCGGCAGCTCCAGCGCCCAGCGTTCAACCCCCTGTGCGGACTGGGCCATCACACACAGAGCCAGAAAGCCAACGGTCCAGCGGGCATTGATTTCCAGAAGGCAGCGCCACCCCTGCGTGTGTTCAAGAATGTCCATCCCCCACGGGCCGCGGTAGCCCTCCGCAGCCAGGCGCACACCGACCTGCCTTCCCAGGGACAACACCGCCGCCGGCAGCGATGCAGACTGCAATTCATAGCCAATGAGCACACCGGCCCCATTGGTGACAGGACGACTGACGCCCGGCAGCCGCAGGTCGCCATCAGGGCCAATGAAGCCGCACAGGCCGTATTCCCGCTGCACGTCATACCAGGGTTCAAACAGCAGTGGCACCCCTTCGGCAAAGCGCCGGCGACACCAGGCGGCGGCCGGCGGCGGCACCCGGGGCCCCCGCCCCAGCACCCGCTCGCGGGCCGCCACGCCGTAAGGGTGCTTGATGACCCATTTGGCTTCCGCCTGCGGACAGACCTGCGCCACATGCGCCATGAGTTCCGCCTCGGACGCCACCAGCCGCGCCCGTTCATCGGCTACAGCGAGTTCGACTTCCAGACTGTGGCTGTAGACTTTCGAGTTGACCCGCGCCACGCTGTTCAGTGGCGGCGGTGACAGCCGCGCGCCAGCGCGCACTCCAACGGCCAGCGCCGTGGGCGTCCAGCCCCAGGGCGTGAAGTGGTAGGCAGACGCCTCCCGCGTGCTTTCCAGCGGCAGCAGGGCGATGCCGCGCCGGGCGGCCACGTCCTCCAACGACGTCCGCCAGGCGTCGGGCGTCAGCAGGGCATCACCGGGCCGAAGCAGGTATTTCAGCAGGTTGTAGGCGATCACCCGGTTGCGTCCCGCAAAGCGTCCGGTCGGGACGTAGCGCCGCCCCTGCGACAGAGCCGCCAGTTCGGCCTCAAAATCGGTGTTGACGTACCACAGGCGCGGTTCACCCGGAACGTCCCCCATGGCGTCCTTGTCATGGCTTGACGCCAACGCACCCGGTGAATGACTGTGCGTTAATCTCCCCCGGACTCCAGTTCCTTCAGGAAGCATTATGATCAAGTTCTATTCCAAGGCATGGCTCGATGAAATGGCGCGGCGGATGGAGACCGACCCGCGCTTTCTGGCAGATGGCAAAAAACTCAACGGCACGTTCGTCTTTCGGGTCTATGACGGCCCGGACGGCAAGGACCGGCGGACCCAGTGGACGTTCAAGCAGGGCAAGGCCATCGAATGGAAGTACGAAGACCACCCCAGCCCATGGCAGGCACTGCGGGAAGAACCCTTCAGCGCCAATTTCGTGTCGCGTACGACGATGACCTACGACAAGGCGGCCCGGCTCAACCGGGGTGAAATCACCGTGCAGCGGGCGCTGTCATCGCCGGATTACAAAATCGAGGGCAACATGAGCCTCGTCATGGCGATGATGAAGTCCTTTCAGGCGTGGAACCTCGTCGCCTCGGAAATTCCGGTCGAGTACGACTTCACCGCCGAAGACCAGCCCCAGTCAGACCCGCCACAAGCGCCGCCCCCACCTGACCAGGCCGGCAGTACGAACGCCGGTTGAGCACCGGTTGAACGGACGCGCCAGGCACACAACCAGCCAGCCAGCTTTCAGCCTCCTATCGGAAGGCTGGCGCCACTGACGGCCCGGGCGGCATCGGACAACAGAAACACCAGCACGGCGGCAATGTCTTCCGGTGCAACCCACGTGGCGCGGTCCGCCCCCGGCATCGCCGCCCGGTTGGCCGGCGTGTCAATCATGCCGGGCAGGACGACATTGGCCCGAATCCCGTAGGGCGCTCCTTCCGCAGCCAGGGTTTCGGTCAGGCGGATGACGGCAGCTTTGGCGGCAGCGTAACCGGCATGCCCGGCCGTGCCGCGCAGCGCCCCCAGCGAGGAGACATTGACGATGCTGCCCCGGCGGCGCGGTTGCATGGCGCGGAAGGCAGCGCGGCTGCCCAGAAAGGCCGTCCGCAGGTTGAGCGTCAGCATGGCTTCAAACTCTGCCAGTTCGAGGTCGGCGACGGGCGTTCCCCCGGCATAGCCGCCGACCAGATTGAGCCAGCCGTCGAGTCGGCCGTACTGCTGTATGGCGTGGTCGGCCAGTGCCGGGACGCTGGTTTCATCCGTCAGGTCGGCTGACACAAGCGCAAGCTGCCCGTCTGCGCCCTCAAACCGGGATCGCCATTCATCGGGGGCAACGTGTCCGCGATGACCCGCTACAACCACGGCTCCGGCGCGCAGACAGGCCTGCACGACGGCCGGCCCCAACCCGCCGGTACTGCCGGTGATGACAACAACCTGTTCCTGAAGTGACATAGGCAACGTCCCGCCTTCCTCAGCAGTCCGCAGGCACACGGGGCCGGGGCGGGGATACATCCTTTCCGAAAATTTGCGCTTGGCGAAGGGCGGCGCTTCCGTGTAGGATTACGGTTTCGCTTTGGCTTCGGCCCGGCGCGTCTCAGCCGGTGAGTTTGTGCAAGACCAAACAGGGCGTCCAGTGAAAATGGCATAGCATCCGGCGCCCGTCTGGCAGGAAGGTGAGCAGTGAAAAAAGGCATCCATCCCGAAAATTACCGTCCCGTCGTGTTCCGGGACGAATCCGCCGATGTCAACTACATCATCCGTTCGACAGTCAAAACCAACAAGACCATCACCATTGACGGGCAGGAATACCCGCTGGTGATGCTGGACATCTCCGCGGCTTCCCATCCCTTCTTCACCGGGAAGCAGAAGTTTGTGGACACCGCCGGGCGCGTTGACCGCTTCAACCGGCGCTATGGGAAGAAGACGACCGGGGCCGCGGACAAACCAGCGGCGAAGGCGTCAAAGTGACAGACACTGTGGCGGCTGCCCGCCAGAGCCGGTGGGTGAGTCAACATTGCTCATTTCACGAGAGTCGTTATGGCCAAGAAAAGTCGCATTGCCAAAGCTGAGAAAATCAAGCGCCTTGTCGCCAAGTATGCCGAAAAGCGGGCCGCGCTGAAGGCCATCATCCGCAACCCGAACGCAACTGACGAAGAGCGCGAAGCGGCGCTGTACAAGCTCCAGGACCTGCCGCGCAACTCCTCCCCGGTACGCATTCGCAACCGCTGCGCTATCACGGGACGCCCACGCGGGTATCTGCGCAGGTTCGGCCTGTCGCGCATCAAGTTCCGCGAACTGGCCCTGCGGGGTGAGATTCCGGGTGTCAGAAAGGCCAGTTGGTAACGTCCGCCACACGGCGCAACCGACTTACCGGCCCTTACGTTCACCAGCACCGACTTCCCCACCCGGCCCGGCGTGTGTAAACCCGCCGGGCCGGGGTGTTTTTCTGTGGCTGTTGTTTCCGCCGTCACTCGCCGGACCGGCTTCGGTAGGGCGAGAGGGCGTGCTGCACGAACATCCAGCCGATGAGAAACGCGATGAAGGTGCTGGCCCAGCCCATGGTCGTCTCGCCAATCCAGAACGTGACAGCAATGTTGAAGGCAAAGATGCCGAAATAGACCCCCAGCGGAGCAACATGCTGGAACGGAAAGGCAAAGCTTCCCGTGCGCGCCACACCACGCAGCAGCGTTGCTTCCCACAGGCGAAAGGTCGTGGTGATGAGTACGCTGACCACAAACCACCCGACATAGTTTTCAATCGTCACGCCAAAGTGTGGGCCGCCGTGTGGGTAGCCGTAGATTTGCCCCAGAAACCACCGCTCACCCTGGAGCGTCACCGGATCAATCACCACATCGAGAAACATCATCAGCAGTCCGGCATAGACGGTCGTCAGCCATGACCGCCGCGCTGGCGCGTCATCGGGCGCCACATGCCAGGAAGTCAACGGCGTACGCAGGATGACAGCCGCTTCAAAGCTGATGAAGGAAAGAAAGGCAAAGGACAGCGAATCAAAAAAAGGCACGCCCGCCACCCACAGTTCGCGGTCACTCGTGCGGTCAATGTAGTCGTACCGCCCGAAGGGAAACCCGTTGTGAACGGAACTCCATTCACAGGCCCAGGCGATGAGATACGCCGTAACAGTCCAGACCAGGGTACGCAGCCAGCCCAGCCGCGCCACAGCCAGAAACAGGTACGCCAGCAGGAACACAAAGACGTAGGGACGCAGCAGGACGGTCCCCGCCAGGCGATGCAGCAGATCGGTCATGGTTGAAAGTCGCGGATGAGCGGCAACGGCTCATCGGCGGTCAACAACTCCAGCGCCGCCAGGATAACCCGCCGTTGGAGCGCCGGGTTGTGGGGTTCGCCCAGGGGATACCCCAGCGGGAACGGTACCCACAGGGCGCGCGGCGGACGTACCTTCTCGGTGACGAACCGGTACAGTGAAATCGAGACCGTCACGATGCCTTCGTTTTCAAATGCAGCCTGAATCAGTCCGACCGACTGATTGCACATCGGTCAGACCGGGGTCAGCAGGGCGACTTCCACGCCGTCGGCCCGGGCCTGGGCGGCAGCTTCCGGCGCGGTACGGGCAATGAGTTCCCCCGGCTTGGCAATCGAACCGCAAAATGACCAGGCCCGCGCGTTGAGTTCGCCCACGACACCTTCCGCCACGAGTTCCTGAAAACGGGTGATGGGCAGTGCCAGGTTCGGGTCGCGCTCGATACCCGTGTGATCAAACGAAGGGCTGACATGCCCGACCTTGAGCGTGGTGAGGTCACAGTCGGTCGGAATGATGCGAAAGGACGGATCGCCGGCCAGCTTGAGGTCAAACGTCGGTTGCGTGGGCAGGTGAAAGGCGGCCGTCGTCACCAAGCCGACCTTGCAGGCGGACAGCGGCTTGGTCAGCCGCGCCGGTTGCCAGACGGATACCGTGTAGCGGTAGGCGCGCATAAAGGAGCGGACAAGCAGGCTGGCATCGGAAAGTTCCGCCATGGCGGCTCACCTCCGGCAGTTGGGGCGTTTCACGGGTGACACGGTGACACGCTCAGGCTGGATTTTCAATGAGCTGCGCGTGCAGCTTCTGGACGGCCGTCGGCGCGGCAGCTTCCGCCAGAAGAAACAGACGCGCGTGGGGCGATGGATGGGGCAACAGCGGCGTGGAACGAAACTCGGCCAGAATTTCGCTCAGCGCCGGATGTAGTTCCGTGGCCTCAGTTCCGAAGTTGCCGACGACACACAGCAGCGCGCGGTCGGTCGTCACCTGCACGTCGCCACAGGTCTGAAGGTCGCGCCGGGCCGCTTCCAGTGCCTCGCCGTCCTCCACTGTGGCCGTCAGCCCCAGGCGCGAGGCCGCCAGGTGCTCGACCAGGATGCCGTGGGCGTCCAGAATCTGGGCCATTTCGTCCAGGGCCGCGGCCGTGCGCCAGCTCCCCCGTGGACGCACGTGAACGGCGGCCACACCGTTGCGGTGGGTGACGGCCAGAATGGCCCCGGCCGGGGCGCCGGATGAAGCCCTAATCGTCGAGTAGCCAGCTTCCGGGTCGTACGAGTTGCGAATGCTCACCGGAATGCTCAACCGCTCGACCGGCTCGATGGTGCGTGGATGCAACACTTTCGCCCCGTAGAGCGCCAGATCGGTGGCTTCCCCGTAAGCCAGTGTGTCCAGCCGCCGCACTTGGGCAACCAGACGTGGATCGGCCGAGTAAATGCCGGCGACATCCGTCCAAATCTGGACTTCGCAGGCCTGAAGTGCTGCGCCAATCAGGGTGGCCGAATAATCCGAGCCGCCGCGGCCAAGTGTCGTGGTCGCGCCGTCAAAGGTCGCGCCGATGAAGCCGCCCAGCACCGGGATGACTCCTTCCGCCAGCAGCGGCCCCAAAACCTGACGGGTGTAGGCCTGGGTTGCCTCCCAGCGCGGGCGCGCGCGTCCGTAAACATCATCTGTCACGATGCACGTCCGGGCATCCACCGTGCGACAGGGCGTACCGTCACCGGCCAGAACGGCCGTCAGCAGCGCGGCGGAAAGGTGTTCGCCATAGGCCACGACTTCATCGCGCAGCGGTGGAATGGTGCCCGGATAGCGGCGCATCACCTCCAATGCCTGCGCGATGCGTTCGCGCGCGGCATAGAGCACGTGGACGAACTCACCGTAGGCACTCCCTTCGGTCAGCCGTTCGGCCACCTCGCTGTAGCGGGCAAAATGGGGTTCCAGCCACTCCAGCGCCGCCGTCGTGTCCTGTTCCAGGGAACGCTTGACGGCATCCAGCAACGCATCGGTCATCCCGGCCATGGCCGACACCACGACGACGGGCTGCTGTCGGGGCGGCTGACCTTGCTGCCGACGAATGATGGCGGCCACCCGCTCAAAGGCCGCCGTGTCCTGAACCGAAGTGCCGCCAAACTTCATCACCACGGGGCACAGCCCGGGGTTGGCGGCCGAAGGCACAGAAAGGGATGGTGTTGGGTTCATGTGGGTTGGGTTGTGAGTGCCGCACGCAGGCAGGGGGCAACAGCATCGGGTTCGGCCAGAAAGCCATCGTGGCCATGGTCGGTTATGATTTCATCATACTGAACCGCCACATTGACTGCCCGCAGCCGGTGGGCCAGCGCGCGTACGCCGGCGGCCGGAAAAAGCCAGTCCGAAGACAGCCCCACCAGGTGTATCCGGGCGCGAATCCGCGCCAGTTCCGCATCGGTGAGGTCGAAGGTGTCCATGGCTTTGCTCAGCACAAGGTAGCTGTTGGCATCAAACCGCCGGACGAACTTTTCTCCCTGGTGGTCGAGATAGCCGGCTACGTCGTATCTTCCGGTCAGCGTCTTTCGGGGGTCTTCACCTGACCGGTCGGGACGGCGGCCGAAACGGGCATCAAACAGCGCCGCTGACTTGTAACTGCACATGGCAATGGCGCGGGCCAGGGCGAGTCCGGCCACCGGCTGCGTCGTGTAGTCGCCATCCTGCCAGGCGGGGTCGGACAGGATGGCCTGCCGCTGAAGATGGTTCAGCGCCAACCCCATGGCCGGCAGTGGCGTCGCGCCAATGGCGCAGCAGACATCGAGCAGGGCGGGGAAATCCGTGGCCCAGCGCAGCGCCTGCATGCCCCCAATCGAACCGCCAATCACGGCCGTCAGGCGCAGGATGCCCAGTTGCCGCAGCGCAAGGTACTGGGCGCGCACCATATCCCCGATGGTCACCAGCGGAAACCGCGCTCCGTAGGGGCGTCCACGCCGTCGGTCAAGCGTCGTCGGCCCGGTCGAACCATAGCAGGAACCAAGCACATTGATGCCCACGATGGCATAGTGCGCCGGGTCCAGCAGGCGCCCCGGCCCGACCAGTCCGCCCCACCAGTCGGCCACCCGGGCTGAACCGGTCAGGGCATGGCAGACGAGAATGACGCCGCCGGGAGCCGTTTCCGGTTGGCCGTACCAGGCGCACCGCAGTGTCACCTCCGGCAGTTCGCCCCCGGCTTCCAGGCGAAAGGGATGCTCGTCGAGGGTGACATCGCACTCGACCGTTGGTTCGATGGCATCCATGGCGTTTTTTTCAGAGCCCCGGCAACTTTTCCTTCCCGCCGGGAAGGAAAAGCGCCGCTGGCAAAAACCATCGCCGACGCCGGGCGCTGGGACGGAAACTCTCTCAGCCCGAACCGTCACAAAAGAGCGCCGGCGCCGACGAAGCTCGAAAGCTCAGGCCGTGGCCGATTGCGCCGCCGCTGGCGATTCCGAAATGACGGCGCTGCGCAACCCGGCGTCAAGGTCGGCCAGGATGTCGCGGATGTCCTCAATCCCGACGGAGAGCCGGATCATCTCCGGCGTCACACCTGTCGCCCGCTGTTCTTCTTCGGAAAGCTGGGAATGCGTGGTTGAAGCCGGATGAATGACCAGGGACTTGGCATCGCCGATGTTGGCCAGCAGGCTGAACAGCCTGACCGAATTGATGAAGCGCTTGCCGGCCTCGTAACCGCCCTGAATCCCGAAGGTCACGAGCGCCCCGGCCCCCTTGGGCAGATACTTCTCTACCCGCGCCTTCTGTTCGCCTTCCGCCAGACCCGGATAGTTGACCCAAGCGACGTGGGGATGGTTTTTGAGGAAGTTGGCGACAGCGAGGGCGTTTTCCGAATGACGCGCCATGCGCAGGGAGAGCGTTTCCGTCCCTTGCGCCAGCAGGAAGGCGTTGAAGGGCGACAGCGCCGCGCCGGTATCCCGCAGGCCCTGCACCCGCGCCTTGATGATGAAGGCCAGATGGCCAAAGGCTTCCGTATAAACGATGCCATGGTAGGACGGATCGGGCGTCGTGAAATCGGGAAAACGCCCGGAAGCCTTCCAGTCGAAGTTGCCTCCGTCAATGATGACCCCGCCGATGCTCGTTCCGTGACCGCCGATGAATTTCGTGGCGCTCTCGATGACAATGTTTGCGCCGTGCTCGATGGGACGGCACAGCGCCGGTGAAGCCGCGGTGTTGTCAATGATGAGCGGCAGTCCATGGCGATGGGCAATCTCTGCAAGGCGTTCGATGTCGGTCACAAGCAGGTTCGGGTTGCCCAGGGTCTCTGAGTAGATGGCCTTGGTGCGTTCGTCTATGAGCTGCTCGATGCCGGCAAAGTCGTCGGCATCCACAAACTTCACGGTGATGCCCAGCTTGGGCAGGGTGTAGCGAAACAGGTTGTACGTCCCGCCGTAGAGTGAGTTGGTCGAAACGATGTTGTCACCGGCGCTGGCGATCGTGGTGATGGCCAGCGTTTCGGCTGCCTGCCCGGAAGCTGTCGCCAGCGCAGCCACTCCACCTTCGAGCGCGGCCAGGCGCTTCTCGAACACGTCGGTCGTGGGGTTCATCAACCGCGTGTAGATGTTGCCAAACTCCTTGAGTGCGAACAGCCGCGCAGCATGGTCGGCATCGTCGAACTGGTACGAGGTCGTCTGGTAAATCGGCAGGGCGCGGGCTTTCGTTGTTGCCTCGGGCGCGTAGCCGCCGTGAAGGGCCAGGGTATCGAAGTGGTATTCCGCCATTGGGACATCCTCCCTAAAGTGACCTGTGTGAAGTGACCCGGCGCAGCCCAAAAAGCAACTGCCCCGCACGCTTTGCCCAAAGCGTGCGGGGCAGATACGGCTTGGACCACCGGCGCTTTAGCAGTTTTTAGCGTGGAGCAAGTTGCCTAAATCGCCACGTCAGGTTGTCAAATCATCCGTTATGACGGACGAACGATGGATGATAACGGAGAACCTTGTCAACCCATTTCTGTGTCGGCGGCCGACAGCGCAGAGGAGGAAGAAAGCGGGCATGTTTTCGTTGTCGGCAGGACGATGGTAAAGGCGGTTCCGACGCCTTCGGTGCTTTTCACGCTCACCTGCCCGCCGTGGGCAGCCGTGATGCGCTGCACAATGGCGAGTCCCAGTCCCGTGCCCAACTGCCGGGTGCGCTGCCGGGCCTGGTAGTACGGGTTGAAAATGTAAGGCAGGTCCTTGGCCGGAATGCCCGGCCCGGTGTCTTCGACGTGAATGACCAGAAAACTTTTACCCGCGTCCAGCCCGACGCCTTCCGTTCGCTCGGCGCGCAGCGTCACTGTGCCGCCGGCAGGCGTGAACTTGATGGCGTTGGAGAGCAGGTTGCCGATGGCACGCAGCATTTTGCCCCGGTCAAGCAGCAGACTGGGCAGGTCAGCCGGGTACTCGACGCGCAGGGTGATGCCCTTGCGCTCGGCGTTGAGGGAGACCTGATCAGCCGCTTCCTGGACGAGTTCCCCGGCGGCCACCAGCTCCAGTTCAAGTGTGGCTTCCCCGGCTTCAGCCTTGGAGAAATCCAGCACTTCGTTGACGAGCCGGGTGATGTGGTCGAGGGTACGGTAAGCGTGCTGAAAAATCCGGCGCAGTTCATCGTCTATGATGCCGGTTTCCTCCGCCCGGAGTTCCGTCAGTTCCAATGCGCCATAGACTGTGGCGAGTGGCGAGCGGATGTCGTGGACGAGCACGGCCGTGAACTCCTCCCGCTGATGGGCCAGCTCTTCCAGCTTGGCGACGGTTTCCTGAAGCTGGGCAGCTTTTTCGCGCAGTTGGTGTTTGAGTTCGTGAATGCGCATGGCGCTGCGCACCCGCGCCAGAAGTTCCTTGGTTTCACAGGGCTTCACCAGGTAGTCATCCGCCCCGGCATCAAGCCCCTGCACCCGGTCTTCGAGTTCGCTGCGCGACGACAGCATGATGATTTGGCTGTCGAGCAATTTGGGATTGGTGCGAATCAAACGGCACACCTCAGGCCCATCCAGACCCGGCATCACCCAGTCCAGCAGAATCACCCCCGGCAAGGCAGCATCCACCTGCTGCAAGGCATCTTCGCCATTCACAGCTTCCAGTACGGCAAAGCCGGCCCTGGTCAGGATTTTTCTGAATAACAGACGTACAGTGGATTCATCATCCACCACCAGCACTGTGTTGGACATAAGCTCATGACCCCTGTGGCGGCGTCGAACGCAGCCGCGTCTCTCCAAAGGTCAATTCCGTGCCCCGATAGAGCCGCTGGAGGTTCTCGCGGTGGCGCGCAACAATGACCAGACCTATCACAACCGACCACACCAGGGTCGGCAACCAGACGGCTGGTGGACGCCCCGCCCACCAGCCATCACAACTCCAGATGCCAAACGGCAGCGCGACCACCCCCAGCAGCGAACCCAGCGACACTGTGCGCGTCAGGGCAAAGGCAACCACCCAGACTCCGAGCGACAGAAGCGTGGCCCACGGCGACAGCATCAGAAACACACCCACTCCGGTCGCCACGCCTTTGCCGCCGCGAAAGCCGAGATAGACCGGAAACATGTGGCCCAGGATGGCTGCCAGCCCCACGGCGCCCTGAGCTGTGGACGCGGACAATCCGAACCACCGCACCGCCAGCCACAGCACCAGCATGCCCTTGGAAACATCCAGTATGTAGGTGGCCAGTCCGGCGGCGAGTCCGGCCTTGCGGACGACATTCGTCGCCCCGGTACTTCCCGACCCGGAAGCGCGGACATCTTCACCCGTCACGGCCTTGGCAATCAGGAAGCCCGAAGGCAGGCCGCCGATGAGGTAGGCCAGCGTCAGAGCGACAAACCAGGTTGCCAGCGGTACGGTTGCCATCGGTTCCGGTATCGTTGCACTAGTTACGGTATGAGGCGTCCACCCGGTCGAGTTTGCGCAGCAGCGCAGGCCAGACCAGTTCGGCGCCCAACCCAAGCGTCACCTGGTCAGCCTGGGCGCGAATGCCCCGCAGAATCGGCTCAGGAATCGTCACGAGCGGTTGCCCGCCGGACTGCGCCAGAACCTGGATGCGGCAGGCGCTTTCCACAACGTACATCAGCAGGAAGGCTTCGGCGGCCGTCCGGCCGACGGTCAGCAGGCCGTGGTTGCGCAGGATGAGAATCTGCTTGTCGCCCAGGTCGGCCACCAGACGTGGCTTTTCGTCTTCATTGAGCGCCACGCCTTCGTAGTCGTGATACCCAAGGCTGGCAAGGGCAAAGAGCGACTGCTGGGAAAGCGGCCGCAGCCCTTCGGCCTGGGCGGCAACGGCAATGCCATGTGGCGTGTGCGTGTGGAACACACACCGGGCATCTTCCCGCGCGGCATGAATGGCGCCGTGAATGGTGAAGCCGGCCGGATTGATGCGGTAGGGTGTTTCCATGACGATCTGCCCATTGAGATCAATCTTGACCAGGTTCGAGGCCGTCACTTCTTCAAAGAGCAGACCGTAGGGATTGATGAGAAAGTGGTGGTCCTCCCCCGGGACGCGCATTGAAATGTGCGTAAACACAAGGTCATCCCAGCCATACAGCGCCGTGAGGCGATACATGGCGGCCAGATCAACCCGCGCCTGCCATTCTTCCGGCGAGACACGGTCACGAACACTCAGCGGCGCAGGTGCGGTCATAGGACAATTCCTCCGTAGGCGCAAATGGACGGGTTCAGGCCGGGCGGTGGGTAGCCCGGTAGGTGGCTTCGATCAGGGAACTGATGCCGCCGCGTGGCGTAAAGTCGCCCGTGACCGTACATTCGACCGGATCGCAGGCGGCAACGACATCCCGCAGGATGCGGTTGATGGCGTTCTCGTAAAAAATCCCCAACTGGCGGTAGGCGTGAATGTAAAGTTTCAGCGATTTCAGCTCCAGGCAGCGGTCACGGGGCACGTAGGTGATGGTCACCGTCCCAAAATCCGGCTGCTCGGTGAGCGGGCACACGGACGTAAACTCCGGGATGCGAATCGTAATTCGGTAGTTCGGAAACTGGTTGGCCCAGCACTCGATGGGTGGCAGCGGTGCATCCAGCCCCTTTCTGGCATGTTCATCGGTGTAAGCGCCCATGAGACATTCAGACCTCGTTTCCTGAAAATCGGTGTTACCTTACCAGCCGCCAGGCGGACTGGCACGAATTTTTCTGACACGAATTTTTGCGCTGTGGAGCTGAACTTTTGCGACATTGAGGCGCAAGCACTTTTCATTTGAAAGGAATCATAACGGTATGACTGAACTGCGCAACATAGGCGTCGTCGGCTGCGGCACGATGGGCGCCGGCATTGCCCAAACCGTGATTCAGGCTGGCCTGGATGTGGTGGTGGTCGAAACGGACGATGACCGGCTGCAACGCGGTTTTACGACGATTGTTTCATCCCTGTCGAAACTGGTCGAGAAGGGCCTTTTGGAAGATGAAGCCAAAAGTGCGGCCCAGCAGCGGCTGCGTGGCTCGACCGAGCTTTCGGCGCTGGCGGGATGTGACCTCATCATCGAGGCTATTGTGGAAGACCTGGCCGCCAAGCAGACGTTGTTCCGCCAGTTGGATGCGTTGTGCCGGCCTGAAACGGTCTTTGCCAGCAACACCTCCTCGCTCTCGATTACCCAGATGGCGGGTGTCGTTTCACCGGCGCGGCAGACCCGCTTTCTCGGCCTGCACTTCTTCAATCCCGTCCCGCGCATGGCGCTTGTGGAAGTCGTCCGGTCGTTTCTGACCGACGCCGCCGTGGCCGAGCAGGTCACGGCCTTTGTGCAGGCGATTGGGAAAACGCCTGTTCAGGCTACGGACAAGACGGGCTTTATCGTCAACCGCCTGCTCGTGCCCTACTCCCTCGACGCCATCCGTGCGCTGGAAGAGGGCGTCGGCTCGATAGCCGACATTGACCAGGCAATGAAGTTGGGGGCGGGGCATCCCATGGGGCCGCTGATGCTCAACGACCTGGTGGGGCTGGATGTCCTCCTCAACGTGGCCAATGTCATGTACGATGCCTTCCGGGAACGGCGGTTCGCGCCCCCGCCGCTTCTGACGCGCATGGTGGCGGCTGGCTGGCTGGGTCGCAAAACCGGACGCGGCTTTTACGACTACAGCGACCCGAAACAGCCCAAGCCCATGACGCTACAGTGACAGGCCGGCTGCCCGGGCCGGGCAACGGGCCTGGGACAGGCAATTAATAAGGAAGGCCCTCCACTGGCAGCTTTCTTTTGGGAGGCGTCGGCATGGTCAGGAAAAAGTCTTCAGAAGCAGCCGAAGGGCGTTTGGTGTGGAACCATTCGACCCACATTCCGGGACTCATCCCCGTGCTGACGCGCCTGTGCAAAGTGCCCGGCGTCAAGACGGTGACGCCGGGACGCCTGGGACAGGCCAAGGGCCGCCCGCTGCCTCTGACGATTCGGGTCACAGTGCCGATTGTCGGTGGCTTCAAACTTCAGGCGCGTTCCAGTGGGGGCGTCCAGGAAATTTTTGTCGTCACTTCCCTGACCGAAGCGGAGTTGCAGCAGGCCATAGATGAACTTCTGGCCGACGACTGACCGCTGCGCCCGCAACCCACTACGATGTCTGACGCTGCTCCCACCCTGTTTTCGGAATCTCTGCCATTGACGCGGCAGGCCGCTGAGCGCGAAGCGGCAGCCCTGCGGGCTGAAATTGCGCGTCATGACGAGTTGTATTACCAGCAGTACGCGCCGGTCATCAGCGATTACGACTACGATCAGCTCGTCAAACGGCTTCAGGCCATCGAGGCGGAGTTTCCCGACCTCATCACGCCCGATAGTCCGACGCAGCGGATTGGCGGACGCCCCAGCGAAGGCTTTGCCTCCGTACCGCACCGGATTCGCATGCTGTCGCTGGATAACGTCTATTCGCCTGACGAACTGCGCGAATGGGAAGCGCGCTGCCGGCGCACCTATGACGGGCCATTTGACTACGTGGCCGAACTCAAAATTGACGGCATCAGCCTGGCGCTGCGCTACACCGATGGGCTACTGACGGAAGCCATTACCCGTGGCGATGGGCTGACCGGCGATCTGGTGACGGAAAATGCCCGTACGATCCGACAGATTCCCCTGCGGCTGGCGCAGCCGCTGGCAGCCGACATCGAAGTACGGGGCGAGGTCTATCTGCCTCTTTCGGCGTTCCGGCGGCTTAATGCCGATCTTGAAGCCGAAGGCGAAAAAACCTTCGTCAATCCCCGGAACGCTGCCGCCGGCACGATGAAGCTGCTGGACTCACGGGTGGTTGCCAGTCGGCGGCTGGCGATGTTCTGCTATGAGTTGTTTGCCGACGGCGTCAAACCCTTTGCCACGCACTGGGAAAGTCTTGAATGGCTGCGCCAGGCGGGTTTTCCGGTCAATCCTCACGCCCGGCGTTGTGCGACGCTCGATGAGGTGCTGGCGTACTGCGCCGAAATGGAAAGCCAGCGGATGGCGCGCGACTATGACACCGACGGCGTGGTGGTGAAAATCAACCCGGTGCGTGTTCAGGACGAGTTGGGTGCGACAGCCAAAGCGCCACGCTGGGCGGTTGCCTACAAATTTGCGCCGATGCAGGCCCAGACCCGCCTGCGCGGCGTGACGTGGCAGGTCGGCCGTCTGGGCACGCTGACGCCGGTAGCCGAACTCGAACCGGTTTTTGTGGCCGGGACGACTGTGGCGCGCGCTTCCCTGCACAATGAAGACCAGATTCAGCGGCTTGATGTACGGCAGGGCGATCTGGTCATCGTCGAAAAAAGCGGCGACATCATTCCGCAGGTTGTGGGCGTGGTCACGGCGGCGCGCACGGGCGCGGAGACTCCGGTTGGCGTCCCGGAATACTGTCCGGGCTGCCCGGAGCGGCAGGTCCGGCTGGTGCGCCCGGAAGGTGAGGTGGCGTGGCGGTGCCCCGAAATGCACTGCCCGACCAAGCTGCGGCAGCAGGTGCAGCATTTTGCCAGCCGTCTGGCGATGGACATCGAAGGGCTGGGCGAAGTGCTCGTGGACAAGCTGGTACGGGAGGGCCTCGTGACGGACGTTGCCGATCTCTACGCCCTGACGGCCGAACAGGTCGCGGCACTGGAGCGGTTGGGGGAAAAGTCCGCAGCCAATCTCATGGCACAGCTTGAGCGCAGCCGGACGGCCGGGTTGGAACGGCTTATCTTTGCCCTGGGGATTCCCGATGTCGGCCGCCGCAAGGCGCAACTGCTGGCGCAGCACTTCGGCTCGCTGGCGGCGCTGGCGGCAGCTTCGGAGGCGGAACTGGTGGCCGTACGGGACATCGGTCCGGCCACAGCCGCGCACATCCGCCAGTGGTTTGCCGATGCCCGGCATCAGCAGACGGTGGCGCGGCTGGAAGCGGCCGGGGTTGTGACCCGGCTGGACTCGTCCGGTGCGGGTACGACGGCGCGGCTGGCAGGCAAGCAGTTCGTACTGACGGGAACTCTGCCCAACCTGACGCGGGAGGAAGCGACAGCGCGCATCGAGGCGGCTGGCGGACGGGTGACGAGCGCCGTCAGCAAGAAGACGGATTATGTTGTGGTGGGTGAAAATCCCGGCTCGAAGCTGGCCAAGGCTGAGGCGCTGGGCATTCCCCTTCTGGACGAAGCCGGGCTGCTGGCGCTACTCGCCGGATAAGAAGACCTGCCGCTATGTTGGATACTGCTGCCGTCTGCACACCTGTCCCGGTGAATCCAGGCGGCTTCAACCAATTGTTGAAGAAAAAAGCAGATTGGTTTTTACAGAAGTGCCAGCATTAATTAGTCTGATACATTTTGAAATAAGCTACCACGAGCTTCATCACTAATAAGCGTATTACCATATCAAACATAGCAAGTTTTCCAGCGGAAGACCTGGATTATTCCTGCTATGACGTTCTACCACAGGAAACTTAGTTGTTTCTCTTGCAAATTCCTTTCGTGCAGCTTAGTCAAATAGTTTGAAATAAAGAGTTCCTTGCCCGTCTGATTGGAGTGAGGGGTAACATTACGCATTCCGTATTTCAAATCCCAAGTCAAGATTGTCGCAAATGAAAAGAGTTCTCTGATATACTCGCTATCATCATACGTGATGAGCCAATCGTGGCGGCACCTTTTCATCGTCTCGGCAAAACGAACATGGTCAAAGCATTTGTGTAAGTTTCCATTCTTACCATACAATGCAGATTTAGTTGCGGAATAGTAGGGCGGATCAAGAAAAAGAAACACATTTTTACCTTCCTGCTCAACAACTTTTTGGAAATCTTCATTAGTGATCTTTGTTCCCTTAATGACCTCTGCAAACTTTTTCAATCGATGAATACTACTTTCAGTAAATCTTCCTCGAAATGCTTGTTCGCTGTACCCACCACTTTCACTTGTTCCAGAAAATGTCATGCGATTGAGAATAAAAAATGCAGCAGCAGTTTCAATGTCATCAAATGCAGAAGTATTGCTGACGAGAAATCTATGTAAGTCTTTACCTTCTTGGAATTGCTCGCGCCATTCATAGACTTTTTTGATTACATATTCCACGTTAGATTCGCACATCTTCCAAAATTTAAAAATTGGAAGGTGCAAGTCATTAACCCAAAATTTTCTGTTCGGAAATTTTTGCTTGAGATAGATAAATACAGATCCTCCGCCGAGAAATGGTTCACGGTATTCTTCGAATTGAGGCACAAGCGAGGCGATCAAGTTTACTGCGCGGCTTTTACCTCCTGGGTATCTAAGTGGACTTCTGATCATTGGCTTCTTGCACTTTTACCTCAAAATTATTACTTTTTGCTTCTAAGAAGAGTTGCTCTATCAATCTTTTTTGCGTCTCATTGAGACGATTCGCGCTGAAGAAATTTTTGAGTTCTTCTTCTAAGGACTTGGAACTAATGTAGCCACTTAATTTTTCAGATGTCAACTTCAAGGTTGGGTTACATACGACATTCGCCCCATTTACCTTTGTGTTGGAAAGATTGGAATATAAAACCATCTTCAATAATCCGTCCTTGATGTCGCTCTTACTGGGTATCAAAGTATTTTTACTGTGCTTTGCCTCAATCAATGAAACAGTTTTACCTGGCTGAACCTCATCCACAGTAAGAAAATACTGCCCACCTGAGTAATCTTCAATAGTTAGTTTTGCCTTTGTAAAGTTTGACAATTTTTCTTTCGGCTGAACAGTAGCATATTCTCTCATTTGCGCTTTTTGTGCGTTTTCCCTTGAAGATTTCATATATTGCGATATATCCTGCCTGATCTTAATCTTTGAATTTTGCTATTCCATTGGAGCTGTGGAGCTTGACTCCTGTTTCTTTTTCAATCTTATTGTAGGCAGCTTGTACCTTTTCTGCAATACTTTCCAAATTAACTTTTAGCTCTTTCAAGTTCCAATGTAAAGCTGAACTATGGTATTGTTTTATTTCTCTGATTTTTGTTAATATATATTCATTGTCAAACTGCTGACTGGTTATTTTCTCACCCTTCTTTTTTGCTTTATCGTAATAAGCGAGAACAACAAACACGTCAAGTAAACTCATCAGTGATATTGTATCCCATTGGATAAAATCTCTATCACCTACTGCACCTTCATCCTTGATTACTGGAATCACTGTTACCCTTTTCGGGTAAGCCAATGTGTTGTAAACTCTCTCAAACGGATAAGAGCGGGTACGTTTTGGCGAAACCCATTTTGAAACCGCAAAAGTGTGTGTATCATCTTTGATAATGCAGGCAGGAGGAGTATTGCTAATGTCAAACTCTGCAATTCTGATTTCTTGTAAACTTTCTACAAGAAAGAATCTGTAAGTAATGCCCTTAATTCTGCCTGTGATGTTCATTTTGCTACTTGCTGTAGTAGTAACCCGGATTTTTCTCGATACCAAGGGTAGAATATCCAACCACCCCGGCAGTCGCAATCGTGGAGCTTGAACCCATAAAGAAGAATACCTTCGCCAAGCGGCAAAGGAGCATACACAAGCTGACGCAGAAAAGATTGCGGTTTCAGGCTCGGATGATTGGCCAGCATCCGTTCTTTTCGTGGCGTGCGTTCACTTTCAATAACGTCCTCGAAAGGATTGCCATCGGGCTTGCGCCGCGAGCCACCGGTCTGAAACTGTCGCAGACATTCGCTGACGGTCATGTCCCTGGGTAACAGTTTACGGAAGATGCCCCACGGTTCGTAACACCCACGCGGCATGGAACAGACATCGGGAAACTCCTCTTCGGCATTTTTGGGCTTGTCCCCACCCCACAGGGTTCTCACCAACCGGATGACCTGCCCCCGAAACTCCAGGCCGGCGCGCACCAGAGCCGCAAAAACGGTTTGCGACAGAAAAACATTGGAGGCAAGAAAAAGATGCCCGCCTGGGTACAGGACCCGCAGGGCAAGCATTGCCCACTCCTGAAAATACACTTCGATTTGTTCCCGCTCCTTCCCGTTCAGGGCCGTGAAGCGCGGGAGCGGTGATCGGGTGTGCCCATCAAAGGAAGGTGGGATGCGCCAGATACCGCCGTGACCGTTTGAGCGTTTGGCCAACTGTTCCGGGTCATACTCTTTCAGCCCGTATGGCGGATCGGTGACGATGGCATGGAAACATTCGCCCGGCACGCGACGCATCCACTCCAGGCAGTCGGCGTGAATTACCACGGAGTTTCCCACAGACTGATACGCACAGTCGCCGGCGTAGCGTTGTCCAAGCTGTTCCGCAGTCATTCAGATTACCTGTTCATCGGCTGTTCACAGAACGAACCCCAGCACACTGGCTTTCATACAGCAGGTTCGGTTTCCTGCATCTTTCGCCGTGTTCCGTTTCCGGGAGTTTTCAGAAACGCCGGCGGAATTGGTAGCACAATCCGGAGCAGGTCAGACATTGAACGCTGCGCCAGACCTTTGTCCACAGCACCAAGTATCCTGGACTCAACAAATTGGCCGCAGTGTTCCGAAGCGGTAAAGTCCCGGCTGGCGGGGATTTTTCTGGCGAGGTGAAGGATTTTGCCTGCAATGCGGTTTCTTATCAGCGTGCTGTTACTGGGTCTGTTGGCCCGGCCGTGGCCGGTTGTCCACGCCGCGCGGGCGGCCCGTCCAGTGAAAACCACGGCTGTAGAGGTCAGGGCGGAAGAGCCTCCGGCCGAACCAAGCTACCCGGACATCGCGGCCAACGACGAACCGACGCCACGCCTCAACGGCCCCCGCGTGGTGGGCACGACGCCGGGGCGCGAGTTCATCTACCGCCTGCCCGTAACCGGCGCAGCCCCGCTGACCTGCACCGTCACCAATCTGCCGCCCGGCTTGACCTTCGATGCCGCCACAGGTGTCATCCGCGGCCGGGTCGAAAAGGAAGGGACGACACCGGTTGCGATTACCGTACGCAACCGCTACGGCACGGTGCGGGCCACGCTGCGCATCGTCGCTGGCCGGAACAAACTGGCGCTGACACCACCAATGGGCTGGAACTCGTGGAACGTCTGGGGCACACAGGTTTCGGACGAAAAGGTACGCGCCGCCGCCGAAGCCCTTGAGCGCACGGGACTGGCGGCTTGTGGTTATCGTTATGTCTGCATTGACGATGGCTGGCAGGGCCGCCGTACGCCAGAGGGTGTCATGCAGCCCAATGAACGATTCCCGGACATGAAAGCCCTTGGCGACTGGCTGCATGCCAGGGGCCTGCTTTTCGGGATGTACACCTCGCCAGGGCCGTTTACCTGCGGGCGCTACCTTGGTAGTTGGCGACACGAGGAAGCCGATGCCCGGCTGTATGCCAGTTGGGGTGTGGATTACCTCAAGCATGACTGGTGTTCCTACGAGGGCATTGCGCGGCAGAAGACACCGGAGGTGCTGCAGCAGCCATACATCGTGATGCGGGCGGCACTCGACAAAACCGACCGCGACATCGTTTATGCCATCTGTCAATACGGTATGGGTGAAGTGTGGACGTGGGCGCGCCAGCCCAACATTGGCGGCAACCTCTGGCGGACAACGGGCGACATCGAAGACACGTGGCAAAGCGTCGCGGAGATTGGGTTTCGACACTCGCCGCTGGCGCGGTTTGCCGGGCCCGGCGGCTGGAATGACCCGGACATGCTTGTGCTGGGGGTTGTCGGGTGGGGGGAAAAGACCCGTCCGACGCGCCTGACGCCGGACGAACAGATTACGCACATGACGTTGTGGGCGCTGCTGGCAGCCCCGCTCATCCTGGGTTGTGATCTGACCCGGCTGGATGAGTTCACCCGGCGGCTGCTGACGAATCCCGAAGTCATTGGCATTGACCAGGACGAGTTGGGCATACCGGCCACCCGGCGCGATACAGCACAGGATGGAACGGAAGTCTGGGCGCGTCCGCTGGCTGACGGCCGTCTGGCGGTCGGGTTGTTCAACCGCAGCAACGACACGCAGACGGTTACAGCGAACTGGCGTGACCTGGGATTGCGCGGGCGCTGTACTGTACGGGATGTGTGGCAGCGGCGTGATGTCGGGACGTTTGACCAGGTGTTTGCCGCGCTCGTACCGCCACATGGCGCGCGGTTGTTGCTTTTGCGCCCCCAGCCGACAGCGCCACGCTCCCCACGGCGGACGGCCACGCCGCCCGCCAACCAGCACGGGAACGGGAACTGAAAGCTGCCATTGCCATTTCCTCACCGGTCAGGAATCCTACCCGGTGCCTTGAGGGAAGTTTACCGAAAAAACGCCGTAAAGCCCTGCACTTTAGGGCAGGGATATAAGGCGCACACTGTTTTATCAAGCCAAACCTGTGATAAAATAGCAGTATGAGAGTCATGGAAGCCAAGCTACTCAACGGGACAGCAGAGCAGTATCAGGCTCTGGATGAAGCCATCCGTACCGCACAGTTTGTCAGAAACATACGTGTGCGGTACTGGATGGACAACAAGAGCGTCAACAAAGCTGTTCTCTATGCCCACTGCAAAGACCTGGCCAAAGAGTTTGACTTTGCCAGGAAGTTAAACTCAGCGGCAAGGCAGGCAAGTGCAGAGCGAGCTTGGGCTTCCATTTCCCGGTTCTATACCAACTGCAGAAACAAGGCGGTCAAGAAAGGCTATCCGCAGTTCAAGAAGAACTGTCGGTCGGTCGAGTACAAGCTGTCCGGCTGGAAGCTGTCTCCTGACGGCATGTCCATCACGTTCACCGACGGCTTCAACGCAGGAACATTCGCCTTGTACTGCAATGGTGAGGCAAGACACCATATCCTAAACTCCAAAATCAATCGGGTGCGGGTGATACGCAGGGCAGATGGGTACTATGCCCAGTTCTGCTTGGATGTGGAGCGCAAAGAGCAGGGAGCATACACAGGCAATGTGATTGGCATTGACTTGGGCTTAGGGGCTTTCTACACCGACCAGAACGGCAACCCTGTAGAGTGTCCTAAGTATCTGCGGAAAGCAGAGAAGCGGCTAAAGCGCCACCAGCGCAGGTTGAGTAGGAAGTTCAAGAAAGGGGCGAAACCTCAATCTAAGAACTACCACAAGCAAAAGAAAAGACTAGGCAAAGCACATCTGAAAGTCCAACGCCAGCGTAAAGACTGGGTGATTAAGTTAGCTCGGTGCGTGGTGGCATCTCACGATGTCGTGGTGTACGAAGACTTGCAGGTGAAGAACCTGGTCAAGAACCATCATCTTGCCAAATCCATTCATGATGCTAGCTGGTCGCAGTTCACCCAGTGGTTAGACTACTACGGTAAGGTATGGGACAAGGCAGTAGTCAGCGTACCACCGCAGTACACCACACAGGACTGTAGTAACTGTGGGCATTATGGTAGTAAAAACCCTATCCACCAGAACCCATAGTTGTCCTCAATGTGGATTTGAATCAGACAGAGACCAGAATGCGGCTTTGAACATCCTCAAGAAGGGACTAAGCATCTTGGGAATGGAGTGGCAAAACAGTACCTTTGGGCAAAAGGGAACTGCCTCGAAAGAGGGAACGCTTGGGGAGAGATGCACCGCTGCTTTAGAGGGGCAACCTGATGAAGTAAGTGCGCTCGCAGAACCAAGAACAAGAATCCCCTGCCTTTAGGCAGGGGAGTATGTCAAAAACGCTTTGCCTCTGGAAGTATCCTGGATTCAAAGAAGTCCATGATGAGCAGCCTGCCTTTGTTTCACCCGGTCAAATCAATTGAAGCCACTTTTCATCAGGAAGCTGAAATCGTAGCTTTCAATGGCGATGTGGCGGACTTTGTGGCACAGATTCCAGATGAATCCATCACACTCATTATCACTTCCCCGCCATACAATCTTGGAAAAATCTACGAAAACCGCACAACGATAAGTGACTATCTGGAAACCCAATCCAGTCTGATTTCGGAGCTTTGCAGGATACTGAAACCAAACGGGAGTATATGCTGGCAGGTTGGTAACTTCGTGGAAGATGGAGAAATCTATCCATTGGATATTTTCTATTATCCCATTTTCAAAAAGTTTAGAATGAAGTTGCGCAATCGGATAATATGGACGTTTGGACATGGACTGCATTCCTCCAAACGTTTTTCTGGTCGGTATGAAACAATACTATGGTTTACCAAGTCAGATGACTACATATTCAATCTCGACTCCGTTCGTGTTCCCTCAAAATATCCGGGAAAACGTCACTTCAAGGGACCAAACAGGGGAAAGCCATCAGGCAATCCCCTTGGTAAAAACCCATCCGATGTCTGGGAGATACTCATCCAGGACTGGGAAGCCGCGGTATGGGACATTCCCAATTTGACATACTCCCCTGCCTAAAGGCAAGGGATTCTTGTTCTTGGTTCTGCGAGCGCACTTACTTCATCAGGTTGCCCCTCTAAAGCAGCGGTGCATCTCTCCCCAAGCGTTCCCTCTTTCGAGGCAGTTCCCTTTTGCCCAAAGGTACTGTAGTGGCAAGTAGCGAATAGCGAACAGGGAGCGAGTAGCGAGCAGCGAGTAGCGAATTACCTTCCGAACCACTCGCCACTCGCCACTCACCACTCGCCTCTGAACCACTCGCCACTTGCTTCCTTATTGAGGACAACTATGGGTTCTGGTGGATAGGGTTTTTACTACCATAATGCCCACAGTGACTACAGTCCTGTGTGGTGTACTGCGGCGGTACGCTGACGACTGCCTTGTCCCACACCTTGCCGTAGTCGTCCAGCCACGCAGTGAATTGAGACCAGCCAGCATCATGAATGGATTTGGCAAGATGATGATTTTTGACCAGGTTCTTCACCTGCAAGTCTTCATACGCCACGACATCGTGAGATGCCACCACGCACCGTGCCTGCTTAATTGCCCAGTCTTTACGCTGGCGTTGGACTTTCAGATGCACTTTGCCCAGTCGCTTTCTTTGCTTGTGGTAGTTCTTGGATTGGGATTTTGCCCTCTTCTTGAACTTCCGACTTAATCTGCGCTGGTGTTGCTTTAACCTCCTTTCACTACGCCTCAAAAACTTAGGATACTCTACAGGGTTGCCGTTCTGGTCGGTGTAGAAAGCCTTTACGCCCAAGTCAATGCCAATAACATTGCCTGTGTATGCTCCCTGCTCTTTGCGCTCCACATCCAGGCAGAACTGAGCATAGTACCCATCTGCCCTGCGTATCACCCGCACCCGATTGATTTTGGAGTTTAGGATATGGTGTCTTGCCTCACCATTGCAGTACAGAGCAAACGAGCCAGCATTGAAGCCATCGGTGAACGAGATAGTCATCCCATCCCCTGACAGCTTCCAGCCAGATACCTTGTATTCCACAGAACGGCAATGCTTCTTGAACTTGGGATACCCTTTCCTGACCGCCTTGTTTCTGCAGTTGGTATGGAACCGGGAAATGGAAGCCCAAGCTCGCTCTGCACTTGCCTGCCTTGCCGCTGAGTTTAACTTCTTGGCAAAGTCAAACTCTTTGGCCAGGTCTTTGCAGTGGGCATAGAGAACAGCTTTGTTGACGCTCTTGTTGTCCATCCAGTACCGCACACGTATGTTTCTGACAAACTGTGCGGTACGGATGGCTTCATCCAGAGCCTGATATTGCTCTGCTGTCCCGTTGAGTAGCTTGGCTTCCATGACTCTCATACTGCTATTTTATCACAGGTTTGGCTTGATAAAACAGCGTGCGCCTTATATCCCTGCCCTAAAGTGCAGGGCTTTACGGCGTTTTTTCGGTAAAATCCAATCATCCTGAAAAGACCATCCATCCCTGCCAGTTTCCCATTGAACTCGCCGAACGCTGCGTACTGGCACTGACCAACGAGCGGGATTGGGTTTTTGACCCCTACATGGGCGTTGGCTCAGCACTGGTGGCGGCTGTCAGGCACGGCCGGCGGGCTGCAGGATGCGACAAAGAAGCCACCTACGTTGAAATTGCCCGCCAGCGCCTGTCCGACTATTTCAACGGCACCCTTGGGTATCGCCCAATAGGCAAGCCGGTTCATCAGCCGACGGGGAGAGAGAAGGTATCGCAGGTTCCAGATGAATGGAAAGAAAACCTGCAGACTGGCATTAGCGAAAATCGGAACAAAGCTGAATGAAAATTGCAGGCATTTACTCGTTCAATAATGGCAAAGAAGTTGTCGAAAGCAAATACAATCTGGAATTCAGCGAAATCAAAAATATCATCCACAGCATAGACAGCGAAAGGTGCAGAACGAAAATCAGCAGGGAAAAAACAATGTCTGGAAGAAAGCTCTACAATCCAAAAGAACTGAATAAAGCATTCACAGAAGAGTTTGCAAGGCAAAATTGGAAAAGGTATAGAATAGAATGTACATATTCCAGTGAATACTACACAGAAGACTTTCATCCCGCAGAAAAACCAAAGAGTGCATTCCGCGAAATTGATTTTGTAAAAAATCGTCTCGGTGTAGAGGTTCAATTCGGCAAATATGCTTTCGTGGTGTATAATGTGTGTGCGAAAATGACTATTTTTCACAATTTGAATGCGATAGACACAGGCATTGAAATCGTACCTGTCAAATCTTTTGCCAACGAAATGTCAACCGGTGTTTCCTATTTCGAGCAGTTTGTCTGGGACCTGGAGCACCGTGGTGTCTCTGACATTGACATCCCGGTGCTGGTGCTGGGCATAACAGCCTGAAAGACGGCATCGCGTCAGGATGCAAGGTGTAGGACCCCACGCCACAGCCAACCTGGCAACTGCTGTCTTGCCATCGGCAGATGTCTCATCTTCACGCAGGCTGACAAACAATCAACGCTGCAAAAGCTATATCCAGCTCAAAAATTACGCCAGCAGGTGCCCTTCAGCTTTCAATGACGGCGGCAATCGGCACACGCCGGCCGCGCCCAAATGCCTTGGGTGTCACCTTGATGCCGGGCGCGGCCTGCTGCCGTTTGTACTCGTTGCGGTTGATGAGTTTGGCAACATATTCGACCGTGGCCCGGTCAAATCCCTCGGCCACGATTTCATCCAGGCTCTGGTACCGCTCGATGTAACGCTCCAGAATCGCGTCGAGGATGTCGTAGGGCGGGAGGGTATCCTGGTCCGTTTGGCCAGGGCGCAGTTCGGCGGAAGGCGGTTTGGTGATGGTACGGGTTGGGATGATCACCCGCTGCCGGTTGATGTAGGCCGCAAGGCGATAAACATCGGTTTTGGGGACATCAGAAATTGCGGCCAGTCCGCCGCACATATCGCCGTAGAGCGTGCAGTACCCTACGGCCAGTTCCGACTTGTTGCCAGTCGTCAGCACCAGCGCGCCCGACTGGTTGGAAAAGGCCATCAGGGTCACGCCGCGCAGTCGGGCCTGCAGGTTTTCTTCGGTCACGCCCTGCGGGGGAAAGCCAAAGGCCGGCGTCAGCATCTGCGTCATGGCGCTGACGGCTGGTTCGATGGGCACGACGTGGAAGCCAATTCCCAGGTTGCGAGCCAGTTCGGCCGCGTCCTCAAGGCTGTGGTCTGAAGAATACTTCGAGGGCATCGCCACTCCGGTGACGTTTTCCGGCCCGAGCGCCTGTACGGCCAGGGCTGCCGTCACGGCCGAGTCAATCCCGCCGCTCAGTCCCACCACGGCCTGGCGGAAACCGCACTTGCCCAAGTAATCCCGGATGCCCAGTACGAGTGCGTCATGGATGTCGGCAATCTCGTCGGCGAGGTGGGGCGTGATGGGTGCCGGTAGCTCAGCCAGATCAACGATGCGGAGGTCTTCCTGAAAGGCATGGGCTTCGAGCACCAGTTCCCCCTGCGCATTGAGCACCAGACTGCGCCCATCGAACACCAGACTGTCATTGCCGCCGACCTGGTTGACCAGCACCACGGGCACCTTCAGGGTGCTTGCGTGATGGGCCAGCATGGCCTGCCGGAGTGCTCCTTTGCCCCGGTGAAACGGTGAGGCGGAGACGTTGATGATGACCTGCGCCCCCTGCTCGGCCAGTTCCCGGACGGGATCGACCTCATACAGGTGGGTGTCCCAGAATTCACGGCTGTTCCAGGCGTCTTCACAGACGCAAACACCCAGCCGATAGCCGTCCCAGTGGATGATTTCCCGGCGTTCAGAGGGTTCAAAGTGCCGCGCCTCATCAAAGACATCGTAGGTGGGCAGCAGGGTCTTGTAGCGGATGGCCCGCAGTTCGCCGCCTTCGAGCAGGGCGACAGCATTGTAGAGCGGCTTGCCGAAGTCATCGGGATTTTCTGCCACGAACCCGACCAACAGGGCCGCATCCACCGTAGCTGAAAAGCGTACCAGGTCGTCCAGCGCAGCCAGGTTGCGCGCAATAAACGCCGGGCGGTCAAGCAGATCGAGCGGCGGGTATCCCGGAATCGTCAATTCGGGAAAGATGACCAACCGGGCCCCCTGTGACGCCGCCCGCAGGGCATATTGGCGGACCTTGGCCGCGTTGGAGACAAAAGCCCCGACCGTGGTGTTGATTTGGGCAAGCGCAATTTTCATGGTTATCCTCTGGCTCGAACGGCGTGCAGGGAAAAGTCTCAATTGTACATGCCAGGGCACGGTTGTCACGGGGTTGATATTGTGGTGTTCCGGTTGCTTGCCACAAGAAAACGGACACTACCCGTGGCGGATAGAACGGCTACAAGCACTATCGGTCGTGGGGCATACAAAAATTGCTTGATTTCATGCGGATTGCCGGCTAGTCTCGCGGAAGAATCCGCTTCACGACAAGGGTAAATCACATCACGTGCGTACTTGCGCTTTCAGGAGGATCCACTGCCATGGCGGCTAAAGCTCCAAAATCCACGGCAACCAAAGCCACAACCAAGGCCAAAGCAGCCGCTCCCAAGGAGGAGGCACCAGCCAAAAAGGCACCGGCTAAGAAAGCGGCAGCCAAGCCGATGACCAAAACCGAAATCGTCAACCACTTCGCCGAAAAGTTCGGCCTCCCGAAACAGAAGGTGCGGGAGTTTTTCGATGAACAGGCCCGGCTCGCAGCCGCTCAGGCCAAGGTCGGCTTCATGATTCCAGGGATTGGGAAGCTGGTTGTGCGGGAATACAAGGCGCGTGAGGGGCGCAATCCACGCACTGGTGAAAAAATCACCATCAAAGCCCGGAAACGGCTCAAGTTCGTCATTTCCGCTGCCGCCAAAAAAGCGGCCGGGTTTGAGTAACGGATAGAAGAGGGCGACAGCGACTGCCAACCGATGGCAGACGCAGAGATGCCCCGGGGCCGGAAAACCTTACGCCGTGTCAAAGTATAGCAGCCACAGGCCGGTTTTGCCTGTGGCTGCTATGCTTCCTAAAACAGCAGGCGCAGCGAGAACTGAATCGAACGCGGGCTGCCAAACTGGAAAAGCTGGTTGAAACCGTTGGACGGACTCGTCTGCCGGGTAGCTGTGCCGCCAACACCCGCCAGCGCCCGCCCCAGCATACTCGACGCCTCTCCGTTGCCCACCAGGGTGCCGTTGGGCAGCCGCGTCGGGCTAGGCGGTGTGAAGTTCGCCTGGTTGAAGGCATTGAAGAAATCCGTCGCAAACTGCAACCGCAGGCGCTCGCCGAAGTTGAAGGTGCGGCGAACGGAAAGGTCCCACTGCGTCGCGGCCAGCCAGCGCAGGCTGTTGCGGCCCAGCGTCCCCTGCCGGTTGCGGGCCGGCTCGGCAAAGGCCGCCGGGTTCAGCCGCCGGCCACCCGGCGCATTCCGGTCGCTGATAAACACCGGCTGCCCCGGAACGCGGTCAACGCGGCGTGTCGTCCCGATGTTGAAGACATCAAAGGACTGGGAAATGACGTTGAGCGGGGCCCCGGAACGCGCCCGGAAAATGCCGTTGATGGACCACCCCCCAATGAGCGCCTTCACGAAGGGCTGCTGCGTCAGGGTCGGCAGGTCATAGGTTGCAGCCGCCGTAAAGGTGTGCCGGATGTCGAAATCCGAGGGGCCGCGTTCCAAACGCTGATTGTACCCCTCCAGCGGAATGCCCTGCAGGACCTCATCCGACACGTCATCAATAGACTTGGACCAAGTGTACGAAGCCAGCGCCTGAAGGCCCCGTGACAGCCGTCGCCGGTATTGCATCTGCAGGGCGTTGTAGTTTGATGCCGTTGCATTGCGGGTGACACTGACCGGCGAGCCAGCGGCTGGCGAAGCCGAAGGCGCCGGGCCAAACACAGCCGGGTTGATGACAATCACCGGCCGGTCCAGACCAAAGTTCTGCCGGGCAAAGGCTTCGTTGTAGTTCCGCAGTTGTTCGGCGCGCAACAGCCGCCGCGCCGCCGCGCCGACATACGAAATGGTGATGGCATTGTGGCGCCCGATGGCGCGTTCGAGCGTCGCGTTCCAGTGGTGCGTATAGGGCAGGCGCAGGTTTCTGTCAAAGACGAAAAAGCTGGCGTTGATAGGCAGGTTGTTGGGATCAAGAAACGGCGGCGGCTGAAGGTCAGCTTCGTTGGCCGGAAAGCGGAGCTGGGCCGGGTTCGTAATCGTTCGGAGTGTGTTGTAGGGGAAGCTGTTGAACCCACGCAGCGCCGTGCCGGTTCCGAGGTCGTAAAATATCCCGTAACCGCCGCGCAGAATCCAGCCGCCGAAGAACCGTCCCAGCGCCGAGCCGGATTGTTCGGCAAACTGGTAGGCCACGCCCAGCCGGGGGGCAAAATCCGTGTAGCGCGTCCGCCACTGGCGCGTGCCGGCCGGAGCCAGCCTGGCCGTGAGCGGGTTTTCCAGCCCGTCAATGGAGAAGGGCAAACGCTCGCCGGCCAGCGGCGGATTGAGGTCATGACGCAACCCGAAAGTGAGCGTCAGACGCGGCCGGATGCGCCACGTATCCTGCACGAACGATGAAAAGTTGTGGATGCGGAAACCCGTGACCGGCGCAAACGCCTGAATGGAAATCGAGGTCGGGACGCCTGTGGCCCGGCTCGCCACAGTACCAAAGACATAGCTGATGGAAAGCGACCGCGTATCCTGAATGGGGCGCAGCAGCCGATAGTCCGCGCCGACCTTGATTTCGTGGTTGCCAACAACGTAGGTCACGCTGCTGACCAGGTTGAACTGGCGCTGAAGCTGCCCCAGCGTGCGCCCCTGCGTGAGGTTGGCCGCCGAAACGCCCGACACACCGGGAATGGTCTGGAGGCTCACGGCCGTCGTGGCGCGGGGCGCAAAGGACGGAAAGACGAGTGAATCCGGCGGCAGCACCGCGCCGTCGCGCTCGACGCCCCGAAAGTCGAAGTTGCCGCGCGAACGCCCGAAGTTGAGGCGTGTATCCAACACCAGATTGGGACGAATGGCCCAGGTCAGGCCGCCGGTCAGACTGCGGTTGTTGCGCTCGAAGGCGTTTTCCTGGCTCGGAAACGACCGGAAGCGGCTCCCGGAAGGCGAGTTCAGGAAGGTGAAAAACAGGTTGGCCGACTGCCCGAACTTCTGGTCAAAGCGCAGGTTGACCGTGTCAATTTCCGAAGGGTCGGAAATCCCGGTGATGTAGCGCGCTGCATCGGCCGGGTCGCCAGGTTGCGCCGGAGCATTCGGAAGCGGAAAAGCATTGAGCACGGCCCGAAACGGCTCCGGCGCGGCCTGGCGGGCCGCCAGCGACGGCACGCGGGCGACAAATACCGTTCCCGGCACAAGCAGCCGCAGCCCTTCGTACGTAGCAAAGAAAAATGACCGGTTGCGTCCGTCATACAGCCCCGGAATCCGAATGGGTCCGCCAAAGGTCCCGCCAAACTGATTCAACCGCAGTGGCAACCGTGGGAGTCCGTTGCGGTTGTTGAACCAGTCGTTGGCATCGAGCTTTTCATTGCGGAAGTAATGAAACAGCGAGCCGGTGAAATCATTGCTACCGCTGCGGGTTGAGATGGAAATCTGTCCGCCCGGCGTCCGGCCGTATTCAGCGGCAAAGCTGGAGGTCTGGACGCGGAATTCCTGCATGGCATCGGCCGGGACGAGACTGCTGGTAGTTCCCAAGATCGTCAGCGCCGGCTGCGTCCCGGCGCCCTGCTGGAAGGACTGCGCGGTGACGGCCGCCCCGAAATTGGCGCTGACGCCATCCACCATGAAGTAGTTGGCATTGGTACGCTGTCCGTTGATGCTGAACTGCCCGGTCGAAAAAATGCTTGGTCTCGCCAGCACGACTCCCGGCGTCAGCTCGATGAGCGCCTGAAAACTGCGTCCGTTGAGCGGCAGGTTTTCGACGAACTTGCGTTCAATCACCGTGCCGACGGCGCCCGACTCGCGGTTGACCAGATCGCTGTCACTTTCGACCGTGATGGTTTCACTGATCGCCCCGGCCACGAGCGTGAAATCCTTGGCGACGATGGCCTCGACGTTGACGACCACCCGCGTTTCCACGGCCGTCTGAAAACCGTCGCGTTTGACTTCCAGCTGGTAGTCGCCGGGCAGCAGTTCGGCAATGACGTAGCGCCCGGAGGCGTTGGTTATGGCCGTACGGGTGAAGTTGGTCGCCAGATTCGTGGCGGAGACTTCCGCGCCACTGATGAACGCGCCGCCGCTGTCCCGCACAACGCCGGTGATGGTGCCCGTCGGCCCGGCGAGTATGGTCAGGCTCCACATGAAGCTGCACAGCCAGATCACAGCCGCCACGGCCCAGAGGCGCCGCCCAAACCAGACACGTATGCGTTCAACCATAGGTAACTCCTTGGAGAAGACAAACATAATTTCAAGACAATTCCTGTTTACTTGAATAAGCGTCCCGTTGTCCACCCGGTGCCGTGTGTCGTTTTCAGTCAAAAACACTTGACCCTATGCAACTTGTGGACCTAGCTTGCTGAATGTAAATCGTATTTTTACGAATCAAGCCATCTTCAAAAGCAGACTGGACAGAGACCATGCTGGACTGGTTGGTGATAGGCGGGGGGATTCACGGCACCCATGCCGCCTTGGTTCTGACGGTCCGGGCCGGAGTGGCCACGGACCGGCTGCGCATTCTCGATCCGCAGCCCACGCTGCTGGCGCGCTGGAATCAGTGTACGGGCAACGTTCAGATGCCGTTTCTGCGCTCTCCGCTGGTGCACCACCTTGGGCTGGGAGCGTTTGACCTCTTTGAGTTTTCGCGCACTCCCGAAGGAAAACCGTTTGCCGCTTTTGCGCCGCCCTACGACCGCCCCGGTTATGCTCTTTTCCAGGCGCACTGCCAGCACTTGCTGGCGCAGTACCGCCTGATGGAGCTGCACCTTCAGGGCGAAGCCGTTGGCTTGCGTCGGCTGGGTGAGCGTGGCTGGCAGGTCGAAACACCGGACGGCAGCCTGGAAGCGCGCCGCGTCATTCTGGCGCTCGGTTTGAGTGACCGGCCGGCCTACCCCGACTGGGCGCGTCTCTGCCGGGCAGCCGGCGCACCGGTGCGTCATGTCTTCGACCGTGACGTTCATACAGCACAGTTACCGCTGTGGCGTCACGCCGTGGTGTTTGGTGGCGGGATTTCCGCGGCCCAACTGGCGTTGGCGCTGGCGGCCCGGCAACCGGGCACAGTGACGCTGCTGATGCCGCATCCGGTTCGGATTCACCAGTTCGACAGCGATCCGGGCTGGCTGGGGCCCAAGTACATGCGCGCCTTCGAGGCTGAAACCTCACTGGAACGGCGGCGGCAGATGATTCGTGAGGCGCGCCACCGGGGTTCGATGCCCAAGGATGTCTATCACGACCTGCGGCGCGCGGCAGAGCATGGCGAGCTTTGTCTTCGGGAAGCCAACGTCACAGGAGCGACGCCCCAAGGTGATGGGCGGCTGCTGTTGTCACTGATGACCGGTGACACCCTGGAGACCGACAACCTGCTGCTGGCGACCGGTTTTGAACCACAGCGCCCCGGCGGGCCGTGGCTTGATGAGGCAATTGCGGCCTACGGGCTTCCGGTCGCTCCATGTGGTTATCCCGTGGTTTCCAAAGCTCTGCGGTGGGCGCGTGGGCTGTACGTCATGGGGCCGCTGGCCGAACTCGAACTTGGGCCGACGGCGCGCAACATTGCCGGCGCACGCAAGGCGGCGGATCGTCTGGCGCACATTGTCGAGCGGGGGCAGGCCAACCGTCCGGTTGTGGCGGGTTGCCAACGGTAGGGACGGTTGGCCAAAGGTAAGGGCGGTTGGACAACGGTGTGGGCGGTTGCCAACCGCCCCTGCTTGGTGGACGCCCCAGCAGCGGTATAAACTCCGCGGCCGCCAGCCCAAAATGCTCTGGAGACCTGCTCCGATGACCGACCTCCGCATTGTTTCCCTGCTGCCAAGCGCCACAGAAATCATCTGCGCGCTTGGCCTCGAAGCGCAGCTCGTCGGCGTAACGCACGAGTGTGACTACCCGCCTTCTGTCCGGGACCTGCCCAAAGTCACCCACACGCTCATTCCGACCGACGCCACCAGCCAGGAAATAGACCACCTCGTACGCGAGCGGCTCCAGTCGGTACAGGCGCTTTACACCCTCAACCTGCCCGTCCTCGAAGCCTTGCAGCCAGACGTGATCGTGACGCAGGCGCTGTGTGATGTCTGCGCCGTCGCGGAAGAAGAAGTCAAAGCCGCCGCCTGCCGTCTGCCCGGCAGCCCACAGGTCATCAATCTCGAACCCCAAACCCTGGAGGAAGTCTTCGCCAGCCTGCATCAGGTGGCCGCCGCTACCGGGCGGCAGTCCGTGGCCGAAGAAGTCGTCGCCGGCTTGCAGGCGCGGGTAGAAGCCGTTGCCCGCCGCAGCGCCATGGTTGACCGGCGTCCACGGGTGGCCCTGCTGGAATGGCTCCATCCGCCCTTTTCCTGCGGCCACTGGAGTCCGGAGCTGGTACATCTGGCTGGTGGCGAAGAAGTGCTGGGACGGGCCGGCGTACCCTCCCGGACGCTCACTTGGGAAGAAGTCGCTGCTGCCCGTCCCGAAGTTGTGTTCGTGGCCTGCTGCGGTTTTTCGGTTGAGCGTACGCTGGAAGACCTCGACCTGCTGGCAGCGCATCCGGTCTGGTCATCCCTGCCGGCCGTCCGGCAGGGACAGGTCTATGTCACCGACGGCTCGCATTACTTCAGCCGTCCAGGGCCGCGCCTGGTTGAAAGCCTGGAGATTCTGGCGCATGCGCTGCATCCAGCGCTGCACCTGCGGCCAACCGTCGCGCCGGCTGTTGCCTACCGCCCGAAGCATCAGGGCGCGGCCGTTGGTGTGTGACGGACGTTTTCCTGCAAGGGCGATTGACTAGTCGCCCCTACTGTGGGGTGGCGGGTGGGTTTTCAGTAACGTCTTTGGTTTCGGTCGAAAACTTCCGGTAATCGCTGTAGCGGTTCTCAACGCTGATGTTCAGGCCTGCCAACAGCAGGACCTTGATGCCGGCGTTGAAATCCTCGCGCAGCGGCAACCAGACGCCTTCCACATTGCGGGTCTGCTCAAAAACAAATGCCGCCCCCCGCTTGAGCGACGCCAGCAATCCGCCGCCAACCTTGAAATCACTCGCAAAGCGTCCTTCAAGTCGCGTCACTTCCTCGTCTTCGGCGTCGAGCCAGACCGTGCCGACGAGCTTCTGGATGATTTTCTCGGCGTCATTGGTCGGCTTGTAGCCAGGGCGTGGACGAAAGTCGCAGACGATGACCTCCCGCCCCCGAAGGTTTTCCCGGCGCGGGTTATAGAACTCGCAGGCACGCAGAAACTGCGAAATGGCAAGGCGTCGCCGCTGGGCTTCATCGTTATCATCCACTTTCCCGGCCTGGCGCTTTCGCTGCCGTTCTTCGTTTTCCTCGATGAACTTCGTCACCCGGCGCTGTTCTTTTTCGGCTTCCGAAGGTGAAAGCGGTTTCCCATTGACCGCGACCAGCTTTCGGGCGCGCACACCACCGGTCAGGGGATAGACTTCATACACCTTGACTTCGGTTTCCTTGACCCGTCCATCGCCGTCCAGCCGCCGGATGGTCTCCGTCAGCGTGTAGGTGTACTGCGTCACGCGCTCATCCAATGCCTTTTGGTTCTGTGCGATGCGTGTCAGCAGTGCTGGCACATCGAGGGCCGGATCGCCCGTGGGAATGTCAAAATGGTTGGTGGCAAAGCTGTTGACCGGTATCGCTTCCTGCACCGTCAGGGTCAGGGACGGCTCGCCGGGCGCTTCGAGGGTCAGGGTGTAAGGTTCACGCCGGCCGTTGACCAGACGGTAGTCGGCAAACTGAAAGACCTGCCGCGCCGCACCTTCCCCGCTCTCGAGGCGGACGAGCAAACCGGAAGCGGCAGCAAAATAGCCGGTGGCTGTGGCCCGTTCGCGTGACGTGAAGACAACGCGGTAGCAGGGCTGCCCGGCGAGTTCCACAACCGGCAGCGAACGCAGGGCGATTCCCTGCTGTTTGGCGTCGAGCAGGTTTCCGGCTAGAATCCAGCCTTCGAGCAAGCGCTGCCGGCCAATCTCATCCACGAGCGTCGAAGCACCGTCGCGGGTCGTCTGTACCCAGGCTGAAGTGCCATTGATGCCCAGGCAGCGACGGTCATCCTCAAACACGAGTTCCAGACGCAACTGGTTGGGGGCGCGGCGGTCGAGCGTAAAGCTGCCAGTGTCACTTGCCGCCGTCTGCACGGTTCCGCGCAGCGTGGTGGCACCGGCTGCCCGCAGGGCTTTCTCGCCGCCCAAGGCCGCCCAGTACCGCGCCACGACTTTCGGCGCCGGCAGGGATTTGACCGAACGCAGGGCCGGGGCTGAAGTTTGGACCGAAGCCTGGGCCGGGGCTTGTGCCGGAGACTGGGCAGGGGCTATGACCAGTCCCAGCAGGAAGCTGCCGAATATCCACAGCCAACACTGATGACCAAAACCAAAGCGACGCAATGACAGGCAGGGCAACATAGGTTCTTTCTGCAGCAGGGTACGTCCGGGGGGGGCAGTCACAGGGGGTATCCACGCGACGTACGCAGCGCCTGGGCCGGCCGGGCCACCGGAACCGTCCGTCGGGGAACAAGATTGTGCACCAGCCGGACGATTCCCATACGTTGGAAATCATGCCATTGAAGTACAGGTGGCTGTACGGCGTCTGTGCCCATCAGCCCGTCCGATGCCACGCACGATGGAGGCCAGCGTTTCCGAGATCAGCGTTTCCTGAGAAACGCCCTAGCACTCGCTATACCCACAGGCGTGACACTTGCGACACCCTTCCCCATTGAACAGCGCTGCATTCTGACATTCGGGACAAAGCTCGGCCGTTTCCAAAATCCCTGGCCTGGCATCCAGGTGCAGAGAAACATCCAACACAGAAGTGGCTTTGCCCATGCGAGCCATATCCCCGTGGACAGTTCCGTCGTGGCTGTCACCAGTCCCGTTCCCACGGCCGTTCCTGACATAGTGCTCGAACAACACCTTACCGATGGCGTCGGGGACGGAAAGCACGCGCGCCGGGCCAAAGCCGGCCGAACGCGAACCGCCAATGCCGCGAAGCTGCTCGGCAATGAGCTTCACCGGCACACCACAGCGCAGGGCCAGCGAAATCAACCGCCCGATGGCTTCGGTAAAGGCCGTCACATCACTCCCAGCCCGCCCGATGATGGCAAAGACTTCAAACGGTTTCCCGTCCAACTCAGTGACAAACAACCGCAGCTTGCCGAGTGGGGTCATCACCGGGAAGGAATGGCTGGGCAAGCCTTCAGCCGGGACCGGTCGCGGTTTCAGCCCGGTCGGTGCGGGTTCCGCCGCCGGTGCGGAACTGGCGCTCCTGCCGGTGGAACCGGTGGAGAGCACCTGGTTGGCCCGTGAACCGTCGCGATAGACGGTGATGCCCTTGCACCCCAGACGGAACGCCAGCTCGTAGGCTTCACGGACCTGATCGGCAGTCGCCTCGTGGGGGAAGTTGATCGTCTTCGAGATGGCACTGTCGGTGTATTCCTGGAAGGCCGCCTGCATGCGCACATGCCACTCCGGCGCGATGTCGTGGGCCGTAACCCACACCCGCTGTACCTCGGCCGGCACTTCCGGGTGATGGATGTGACCGGTATCGGCAATCCGTTCCATGAGTTCAGGGCTGTACCAGCCTTCCCGTCTGGCCTGGGCCACGAAATCCTGATTGATGTCAAGCATCCGGCTATCGGCCTGGTAGCGCCAGAAGGCAATGGCAAAGAGCGGCTCGATGCCCGACGAACAGCCGGCAATCATGCTGATGGTGCCCGTGGGGGCCACGGTGGTGACATTACAGTTGCGCAGCAGGCGCGGCGGACGAATCCGCGCGCCGTCCGGGCGGCGGGCGCAGGTGGCGTCGGGACCCCAGATGCTGTGCTCCCATTCGGGGAATGCGCCACGCTCGCGGGCCAACTGTTCGGAAGCCACCTTCCCTTCCTCGTCAATAAAGTGCATGACCTTCCGCGCCAGATCGATCGCCTCATGCGAGTTGTACGGAATCCCCAACCGCACCAGCATGTCGGCCCATCCCATCACGCCCAGCTCGATCCGCCGGATGCGCTGGCTCAGGTGCGTGATCTGTTCCAGCGGGTAGTGGTTGGCATCAATCACGTTATCGAGAAAGCGTGTGCTTTCGTGGACCACCTCGCGCAGGTGATTCCAGTCAACGGTTCGTTCGGGCGTGACAAACTTCCCCAGATTGATGGAGCCGAGATTGCAGACATCGTAGGCCAGAAGTGGTTGTTCGTCGCATGGATTACTGGCTTCGTACTCGCCGAGATGCGGAACCGGATTGTACTCGTTGGCGCGGTCAATGAAGAAAAGCCCCGGCTCGCCGGTGGCATGGGCGCACTGCACGATCAGGTCGAAGACCATCCGGGCGCGTAGGCGCATGAGTTGACCGGGCGGCACCAGTATCTCGCCGGTCAACGGGTGTTTCAGTCCGTCGCGTGAAGCCATCTGTACGGCGCGGGTGCGCGGATTGATCAGTTCATAAGTTTCATCGCGCTCAACAGCGCGCATGAAGGCATCGGTGGTAGCGACCGAGATGTTGAAGTTCGTGATTTTCGTCGTATCGCGCTTGCAGGTAATAAACTCCAGAATATCGGGGTGATCGCAGCGCAGAATGCCCATATTCGCACCACGGCGCGTCCCTCCCTGCTTAATCGCCTCGGTCGAGTGGTTATACACCTCCATAAAGCTGACCGGGCCGCTCGCCACGCCCATGGTGCTGCGTACCACGTCGTTGCGCGGACGCAGCCGTGAAAAGCTGAAGCCGGTACCGCCGCCGCTCTGATGGATCAGCGCCTGATGCTTGAGGGTGTCGTAAATGCTGTTGAGGGTATCTTCAATGGGGAGCACAAAGCAGTTATGCACCACCATCTGGTTGGCGACGTAGGTGTGATCCTGCTATCAAGAATGTGCGCAAAAGTGCGCACGGTTCTCTTCCTGCCCCGACGTGTCCTGTTGACCACCGTCGTATCTGACAGGCGTGACTTTCCCGACTACGGCGGGGACGGTCCCCGCCGCAGCGCCGCCATTGCTGGACGGACTCGCCACGGGTAGGGCAGTTTCGGTTGCCAGCCGTTTCAGGTTCAGCGCCGCATTGAGGTCACGGTCATGGTGCGCACCACATTGAGCACACACCCATGTTCGATCTCTCCATGTCAGCGCCTCGTTCTTCCAGCCACAGATGGAGCACAGTCGGCTACTTGGATACCAGCGATCAGCGATGGTAAGATGAGTACCGTAGCGCCGGGCCTTGTATTCCAACTGCGAGCGCAACATCCCAAAACCCACGTCAGAGATGGCGCGGGCGAGTTTCTCGTTCTGCAGCATCCCTTTGACGTTTAAATCCTCGATCACTAACGCTTGGTTTTCGCGGCAGAGTCGAGTCGTGAGCTTGTGGGTGAAATCCGCTCGGATATTGGCCATGCGGGCATAGAGCCGTGCCAATATCGCAGCGGACTTCTGCCGGTTGTTCGATACCGGCAGGCGCGTTCCTTCAGGCAGGCGGGCATGGCGTTCACATCCGGCTGCCTTCCTGGCGGCTTCCAGCTTGCGGCTGAGACGTCGGCTACGGATTTCCAGACGGCGCAGCGCTGCTTTGAGCGGCTTTGGCGCCTCGATGACTTCACCGCTGGAGACCGTTGCGGCAGCCTTGATGCCCAGGTCGATGCCGTTGACCTCGTGCGACGTGCGACGCCGATAGAATTGCGCATCAGGCACCTCGACCTGTATTGCCACAAACCAACGATCCGCCGTGCGCGAGACCGTCGCGCCCAGTATCTTTCCTTTGAATCGCAGTTCCTCGGTCATGGCGACTTCGCCGATCTTGGGCAGACGGATCGTCTTGCCATCCAGACGGAACTTGTCGTTGGCCACGTAAAAGCTGTCGCGGCAACGCCCCTTTTTCTTGAAGCGCGGTGCGTGCGCCTCTTTGCCAGCCTTGAGGTCAGTGAAGAATCTTTCCCAGGCTTTGGCGAGATGGGCAAACGGCTGGGCGTGGGCATCCCGGTGAATGTCTCGCAACCAAGGCCGACCGTTCTCATCGAGCCACTGCGGGTCGGTGTACTTGATGGCGTTGAACTGTTTTTTGAGCGCCATGGCGTTTGGCCTGCCGCCTGCTGCGTATTGCCTGTTCCACTCATTGAGCGCCCAGTTCCAAACACGCCACGCCGTGCCGCAGGCGCGCTTGAAGTAGTCCACCTGCTCATCGGACAAAGAGCGATCTTGTGGGTTAGTTGCATTGTTGGGCCTTTTTGACGTCATTCACATCCTGTTTCAGCGCTTCATCCAACTTCTTTCGATAGTTCCTCAAACCGTATAGCCGGGACGAAAAACAGTGCACGATGGCCATTAAGTCCTGCACCATTTCCTGTTCGGGAGACAGCCGTTCCTGGTTCAGTACCAGCACTTCGCAGCCATGGGTTTGGGCGTAATGTTCGAACCACTCAAAGCCGAAACGGGTGAGGCGGTCCCGGTGAGCGAGGATCAGCATCCTGACTTCCCGTCGCCCGATCTCGTCCATAAGGGCCAGAAACCGCTTGCGCCTGAAGTCCAGCCCGCTGCCCACTTCCTCGATAAACTCGACCCCCGCCAATCCCTTCGCCACCACGAACGCTTCCAGCACTTTGCGCTGATTCGCCAGGTCCGGCTTCTGCGCCGCACTCGATACCCGACAGTAGGCGACAAGCTTTGTTGGCGCATGGTTGGCCTGCCGCAAACCGATGAACTCACGGATCTGCGTCTCAGTGTAGAGGCGGCGGTTGCTGTCCGTTCGGGCCACCGGAATCAGCCTTCCTTCGCGTTCCCAACGCTGCAACGTCTTGACCGAGACACCAGGGAGTTTTGCCGCCTTGCCTGTACTTATAGTGCTTTCCACAAGCATTATTATACACTATCGCGTACTATACGGCAAGCTAGAGTCCGGCTCCTCGACCTCAAAGTTATAGACGATCGCCTCTTCATCAAGCGCGGCGACTTCAAGGACCCGATAGGCGCCGTCGCGGACCATCCCGGCGTTGTACGTTTCGCCATAGGCCAGCGACCAAGGCTGCACGGTGCCGAGGGCTGGCAGCGAATCTGCCCGTAGCGTCGGGTAGTAGCCCAGGCTGTAGGCCAAGGTGAAGAGCTGGCGGACCAGCACCTCATTGCAGAGGGTGATCCGGGTCTGATGGCTGTTGATCGGGGTGCCGTCGCCGTCGGCGACACCTTGGAGCAGCGCCTGGCGAAGATCGGGCGACAGGCTCATGGCCCAGGCGGGCAGCCGCTTCTGGTCGAAGCCGGCGCCGAAATGCTCGACGAGCCACTGCGCAAGCAGCTTGCTCTGGAGGCGCACGGTCGTCCAGCCATCGCCCCGCCGGCCTTGCGGCTGGGTGCTTTTCTGCACACGGGCGGGCAGGCCGAGTTTACCCTCAAGGATCGCGGCGAGGCGTGCGGCGTGCTCATCCTCATCCCAGGAGAGCGTGAAGCGGATATCGTACCCGGCCGAGATGGACCCTTCCGCGAGGTAGAGGCCCAGCATCCAGGCGAGAGCCGCATCAATTGTGACGCCGTCGCGGATCGGAGCGACCTGGCGCGAGATCGCATCACGCTGGGCGTAGCGGCGCTGTGAGCGTGGGCTGGTGCCCTCAAGCCGGGCATGGACCCAGCCATCCTCAACGTGGCCGTCAAAATGCATTGTGACGGTTGCGCTCCCGATCTCTGGGCAGCCGATCTTCACGAAGTGCTGTTTGGGCGCCAGATCCCTGACCTGCACCCAGCCATCGGTCGTGAGGAAGGGATGCTCGGCGGTGACATAAAGCGCCGGCAACTTATCAACCTTCACCCGGTAGAGGCAGCCGGTGCGGCGCATCGTCCCGGTGACGGGACGGTAGCGGCCGGCGTGGGTAAGCACAAGGGTGCCGACCTGCACCTCCTCGATGGGCTGCGGCCCAGCGATCGTCTCGATCATCGTACCGGCGGCGAAGCACGCGCTGAGCTGTCCCAGAGGACGCCCGGCGTTCATCAGGGTCGGGCTGTTCGGCTCAAACCAGCCCTGCGCCATCAGTTCGTAAAAACGTTCGGCACGTTCTGCAACCTGCCCGGCCGATGCCCCATAGCGGGCATCAACTGCAGCAATAGTTTTAGCTACCCGCCAGAACATGGCTTCGGGGGTCTCAATCACCTCGCCCTGCTCGTTCTTGAGCAGATAGCGTTTCATCAGGACCGTACGGGCGATGTCGGTGAGACTGGCGGGGGCAGGTTCCTGTTTCATCATGGATCGTAAAACTCCTCGGCTGGACAGAGGGACAAAGCGTGCCGGTATGCACGGCTGGAAAGCGAAAATCAGACAGAACCACTATATCTGGTAGCGGCGATGGTTGGTAGGGTACACATCTTGATTCTGCGCGCGGCCCTGCCAGTGCCGCCCAAGGGCGGGCACCGCCTGCTTGCCCGCAGCTTTTCGCCAAAAAAAGTATTCACCGGGTGTCTGGGCTACGGTATGCAGATAGGCTTTCTCAGGCAGGCAGCCTACGGTGCCACATCCACGTGGGACAGGTTGGGTCATCATGAACCGTCCCGTCAGACTTACCCGTTCCTGCCCAATCAGGAACGTGAAGGACACCACACGCCGGACACGGCCACCGGCAACACCCACTGCCCGGTTGAGGCTTCAACCGGCCGCGCTGACTCACGCGCGCCGCGCTGACCAGATTTCTCCACGCCGGGTACATCCGGGGAACTATCAAGCAGCATCCGAAGCGCCCGGGCCAGCCACGCCGCCGGACACCAGCCATCGAGAAAATGGGTTTTGCATCCGCCGGACGATTCCATAAGTTGGAAATAACGCCATGGAAGGGTTGAGGAAACGTCTGGCCGTGAAAGAAGGTATTGCACCATCATCGCTTCCGCTGTCACGGGCGACACCTCGCACCGCCAGTCCGGCGCGCCATAAAGTCTCGGCATGGGTCGAGTTGCTCAAGCCCGTCACCTGGATTCCTGTCATGTGCGCCTACGTCGCCGGCGCCCTGTGCAGCGCCGCGTTCACCTTGGCGAGCCTCGCCGACTGGCGGCTGTGGCTGGGACTGCTGATGAGCGGGCCGCTCATTTCCGGCACCTGCCAGGCCATGAACGACTACTTCGACCGCGACGTGGATGCCATCAACGAACCCTACCGGCCCATCCCTTCCGGCCGGATTGGGCTGCGCGAAGCCACGCTGGGCATCAGCCTGCTGTGCGCCCTCACCCTTCTGACGGCCTACCTCATCCATCCGTGGATTGTGGCGCTGGCGATCATCGGCATCGTCAACGCTCACCTTTACAGCGCCAAACCCATCAAGCTGAAGCGCATTGTGTGGGTCGGCAATGCCACGGTTGCCGCTTCGTACATCCTGCTTCCCTGGATGTCGGGCGAGCTGGCCTTCAAGGGCCACATCAGTTGGACAGCCACCGCCGTCGCCGTCTGCTACGTCATTGCCAGCATCGGCAGCATGACGACCAATGATTTCAAGTCGCTCGAAGGCGATGCGCGGATGGGCATCCACACCCTGCCCCAGGTCTTTGGGGTGGCGCGGGGAGCCTGGCTGGGCATCTTCGTGCTGGACGCCGGACAACTCGCCGCCGCCGGACTGCTGGCGCTGCTGGGTGAATGGCTGTGGGCAGTGCTGGTGGGCGCTACGGTACTGCCGCAGATGTGGTTTCAGCGCACATTTCTGGCCGATCCCATCCACAAGGCTATCTGGTACAACGCCCACGCCCAGGGCTTTCTCGTGCTGGGGATGTTCCTTGCCGCCTGGGCCGTCCGCGCCTGACGGCCATCAGTCTTCTGCGTGAACTTCCGCCGGAAGGGGAGGTTTGCCTTTTTTCCAGTAGGGCGGGATGTCGTGGAACTCGCGCCAGAGCTGCTCGAGCCTGGCCAGACGGTAGGCCTGCTCACAGGCCAGAAAGCCCATGACCAGGCCCACGGCTTCCCGGCTGGCAGCCTCGCCGGCTGGAGCAAGCTCGGACAGCAGGCGCGCCGTCACGGCGGCATCATTGAGTACGCCCAGCACATCCTGCAGGTCGGCCAGGTGCCGGATGAAGCGCCGGGCCGCCTTGGGATGCCAGACGGCAAAAAATTCCGCGCTGTAGCGGAGTTTTTTGGCCGCAATCCGCATGGCATGGCGTTCAGTTGCATCCAGCTCGTGCAACCGCTCGCCCAGGCGTACCAACTGGCGCCGCCAGCGGCGCAGGGCCGCCCGCGACCAGTCGGCCGTCGTGGCCGGCGAGACGGGCAGCAGTGCCAGCTCGCGCTCAACCTTCAGCCACAACGGTACCAGACGCGGCGATGTCACTGCCGCGCGCGCCCGGTCATTGGCCGCCCGGCGCTGCGCTTCGGCAGCTTCAAGCAGGACGGCCAGCCGCTCCGGTTGCGGCAGATGCGCCTGAATCCGGGGCAGGGTTTCCGTCGCCAGCACGTCCCAGTCACGCGCTACGGACAGTTCACCCATCAGCCACTTGAGTTCGCCAAGCCAGTCCGGTTTGGTATAGCCCATAAAGCGCAGCAGGCCGATGGCCGCCCGCATACGGCGCAGGGCAACCCGCATCTGGTGAATGAATTCGGGGTCGGGATCGGACGTGCTGAGCAGGCCCGGCAGATTGGCTTCAAACTGGCGCAGGCAACTCCGTACGATGTGCTGAAACGACACACTGGCCGGAGCATCGAGCAGCAGGAGCGGCGGGCTGGCTTTGACCGGCGTGCAGGGCAATGCACCCACGAGCTGGTAGCCACGCTGCGCCTTGCTGCGAGGTTCGAGTTGGAATGGCAGGTCGGCGGCCAGGCGTTCGGCGATGTCGAACAACGGCGGCAGGTCGCCGCTCCTGAGTTCCAGTTCAACTTCGGCAATAGGGCAGACCCGTGCTCCGGCGCGTACTTCACCGCGATCCAGGGCGACTTCAATGAGAGCGCCCTCGTGGTTGAGTTGCCAGGTGTCGCGCCAGACTTCTGTCTCGAAACAGGGCGCAAGGCTGGCGGCAGCCTCCGGCGGGAGCAGCGACCGGGCTTCAGCAGGCAGCAGGTCCAACTTCAGGCGTTTGCCGGAAACCGGCATCTCCCACTCCGGGCGTTCGGCAAGCAGCCCACCGCTGCCAGCCCCCGCCTTCAGGGTTTGCAGCCAGCGGCGTCCACTGCGGCGCAGGCGCAGGGCAATGCCCTGGCGGAGCAGGGCGGCATCCGGGGTGTCCACATACAGGGTGTACAGTTTGGCGCGGGACCGCGCCGCCTGGCGCAGAAGAGGATGCCGTCTGAAGCGGGGCATCAGCCTGGGCGAGAGCGCCAGTTTGATTTCGATTTCGACCGGAGCAGCCGCCGTGGCGACCTCCGGTGCATTGACTGACCTACCCATAAGCACGGCTTCACGCCGTCGGCCGGGCAGCCGGCGCATAAAACTTCCGCCACGTAGCACGCAGTGACGACGACACTTCAGCGTCGGCCAGCGCGCCGGCTTCCCGCAATGCCGCATGGCAGGCCGGCAGCCGGTAGTGCGGCACACTGGGATACAGGTGATGTTCGATGTGATAGTGCATCTGGTGCGGGAAAAGCCACCAGCGGATGTACCACGGCACCAGGTTCGTGCGCGCTGCACGCAACGGCGTCGAAGTGTCCGCTACCGCGCCATGTTCACAGAGCGCGCGCAGCCGCAACAGCCACTGAAGCAGCGTTACCAGTGGTAAAAGCCATAAAACGACATAACTCTGCCACCACCCACCAGCAACGGCAGCGACAAGCAGCGTCACCTGGAAGACAATGACAAAACGCTGATCCCGACGGGCCGCCCGCCGCAGGTTTTCCGAAGTGTCATCCACTATGGACACATGTGCCGCTGGCTTTTCCGGCGCGGTGCGGCGCAGCGGCCGGCCGAAAAAGTACAGGTAGTTTTTGACCGCCGTAATCCCCAGCAGGTCCTTGATGAACTTTTTGAGCAGGTGCCAGCGTCCACGGGGATACCCCGCCATCAGCGCCATGTCCGGGTCAACCGGGCTGTACAGATGGTTGTGGTGAATCCGGTGAACGATGCGGTACGTGTGCATGGAAACCCCCAGCGGAGCAGCACACAGCATCCCCACTGCATCGTTGAGCCATCGGGTTTCATACATCCGGTAGTGCGCCGCCTGGTGGGCCAGAATGGCCAGCCCGTGCTGCGCCGCCGCGATACCCAGGGGTGCCAGGCACCACAACAGCGGATGGTTGAGCCAGACCGTTGCGGTGACAAGACCGACGATGATACCCCAGTCAAGAAGCAGCGAAGACGTTGCCCGCAGCGGCGAGAGCGCCGAAAGCTGTTTGACCACAGCCGGCGCCAGCAGTGGCCGCCGGCCCGTCTGGCGGAATTCCTCGCCCCGTTCTCCCACAACCATCGTCAACCGACACTCCATGCTAATCTGACCGGGGGACGCTCAGCCCACGTCGGCCAGTGCCACGATGCGTTCAATACAATCTCCGACGACCTTGTTGGGCGTCGAAGCCCCAGCCGTGATGCCAATGGTGACGGGCCCTTCCGGGAGCCAGTCCCACGAAGTCGTCTCTTCCTTGCTGAAAGCCGGCTTGTGGCGGATTTCCCTTGCCGATACCAGACACTCCGGCGCATTGATGTGGTAAGTCGGCAACCGCTCTGCGGCAATTTCACACAGGTGCTCGGTGTTGCTGCTGTTGTAGCCGCCCACCACAATGACCAGATCAAGCGGTTCTTCGATGAGCTTCAGGATGGCATCCTGCCGTTCCTGGGTGGCGCTGCAGATGGTATCAAACGAACGAAAGCGTGTTTTGACTTCTTCCGGCCCGTACCGCTGCTCGATAGCGCGCCGAATCATCTCCGCAATTTCCAGGGACTCACTCGAAAGCATCGTTGTCTGGTTGGCCAGCCCGACGCGCTGCAAGTCGCGGTCCGGGTCAAAACCCGGCGTCGCCACGGCAGCATACCTGGCCAGGAAGGCTTCGCGGTGGCCGCGCCCAAGGATGTAATCACAGACATCCTGCGCCTGCACCCGGTCGCGCACGACAAGAAACTTGCCGTCGGGATAGAGCGTCGTCCGCGAGCGCGTGGCCTCGGTTTCCTCGTGGTCGTACTTGCCGTGAATGATGGCCGTAAAACCTTCCCGCGCATACTTTTCGACCCGCTTCCAGACGTGGACCACCGAGCCGCAGGTCGTATCCACCAGCAGGCAGCCGATGCGCTTGAGACGTTCCAGCTCGTGGGTCGGGGCGCCAAAGGCCGGGATCAGGACAATATCATCGGCTGTCACTTCGTCGCCCGGCCGCAGAAAACAGTAGCCCATCCGGGCCAACTGCTCGTTGACTGTGGGGTTGTGGATGATTTCCCCGGTCAGATACACCCGCCGGTTGGGAAACCGCACGTGGGTCTCGTAGGCCAGGTCAAGGGCGTGGTCAACGCCATAGCAGAAACCGAACTCCTGCGCGAGACGGAAGGTGAGACGGCCCGCCTGGTGCGTCCCCCCAGAAGCCTTGATGCGCTGGACCAACGCACTGTCAAAGTCGTTTCGGATTTCATCGTGAACTTCAGCGCGCAGACCAAACCCGCTCCGGGAAGGATTTTGCCGTTTTGCCGGCGCAGCCGCATCATTCGCTATTGCCATGAGAAACACCTGTGTCTTCCGGGAAGAGTCAACGACCTTAGCTGCAAGCTTACATCGCGCTGTAACCATTCGCCAAGCAACGCCGAAATCACTCCGGCCAGTCACCTTCCCGCCCCCGGCAGGTGTAGCCTGGCTTCTGATTCTGAGATAGAGTCGCCGACTTCGCGCTGGCTGCCCGACAGCCGGCGTCCGTACCCTGCTTTTCCGAGGAACCACCGCTATGCCCGGATTTGCGCCCCGCTTTGTACAACCTGTCGTCGAGTCACCACTGCCGCCCGCCTTCCGCTCGGCGCGGCCGGCGCCGGCCACAGCGGCCGCCGTCGAGGCAGCCATCCGCAAAGCGCAAGCGTATCTTCTTTCCAAGCAGTACCCGGAAGGCTACTGGTGGGCCGAACTTGAAGCCAATGTCACCCTGACGGCTGAGTACGTGTTTCTCCACAAGGTGCTCGGCACGGACGGTGAACGGACGCGGCAGTTTGAGAAAATCCGCACCTACCTGCGCCGCCAGCAGCGCGAACACGGCGGCTGGGAGCTGTACTACGGCGACGGCGGCGAACTCTCCACGAGCATCGAGGCCTACTTTGCCCTCAAACTGCTCGGCGACAGCCCCGACCTGCCGCACATGGCGCGCGCCCGGCAGTTCATTCTGGCGCGCGGCGGCATCACCAAAGCGCGGGTGTTCACCAAAATCCATCTGGCGCTGTTCGGCGCGTTTCCCTGGGAAGGCTGCCCGACGCTTCCGCCGTGGATTATGCTCCTGCCGGACTGGTTTCCCTTCACCATTTACGAGCTCGCCAGTTGGGCGCGCAGCTCGACGGTTCCCCTGCTCCTTGTCAGCGACCGGAAACCCGTCGTGCGCGTACCGGGCGGCGATGCCGATGAGCTGTATGCCGAAGGCCGCGCCCAGGCCGACCTGTCCCTGCCCAATCCCGCCGGCCTCCTGTCGCTGGGAGGTGTGTTCATCGGCTTCGACCGGATGCTCAAACTCATGGAGCGGTTCGACTTCTCGCCCCGCAAGGCGGAAGCCCTGGCGCGGGCCGAACAGTGGACGCTCGAACACCAGGACGACAGCGGCGACTGGGGCGGCATCATTCCGGCCATGCTCAACTCGCTCCTGGGGCTGCACTGCCGGGGCTATGCGCCGACCCACCCGGTCATGCAGAAGGGCATCGCGGCCGTGGAGCGGTTCTGCATTGAGACCGAAGATGAGTTCCACACGCAGCCCTGTGTTTCTCCCGTCTGGGATACGGGCCTGACCATCCTCGCCCTGCTCGATTCAGGGCTGCCCAACGATCATCCGGCGCTCGTCCGCGCCGGCGAGTGGCTGCTCTCCAAGCAGATTTTCCGGGACGGCGACTGGCGGTTCAAAAACCGGACCGGGCCGGCCGGCGGCTGGGCCTTCGAGTTCTGGAACGATTTTTTCCCCGATGTGGACGATACAGCCGTCGTCACCATGGCGCTGCACCGGCTCAAGCTCCCCGACGAAGCCGAAAAACAGCGCCGCCTGAAACTCGCCATCGAGTGGACGCTCTCGATGCAGAGCAAAAACGGCGGCTGGGGCGCTTTTGACGTGGACAATGACCTCGAAATCCTCAACGACATCCCGTATGGCGACCTCAAAGCCATGATTGACCCGCCCACTGCCGACCTCACTGGACACATCCTCGAAATGCTGGGCGTCACCGGTTATGCCGCGCCACGGGAAAAGGTCGAACGGGCCATTGCCTTCATCAAAAGCAAACAGGAACCGGAAGGCTGCTGGTGGGGACGCTGGGGCGTCAACTATATCTACGGCACGCACATGGTCATCTGCGGCCTGGTTGCTCTGGGGCTTGACCCCCGCGAAGCCTTCATCATGCGCGGTACGCAGTGGCTCAACTCCTGCCAGAACGAAGACGGCGGCTGGGGCGAAACCTGCGCCAGCTACGGCGACCGGACCCTGATGGGCGTCGGCAAAAGCACGCCTTCCCAGACGGCCTGGGCACTGCTGGGTCTGATGGCCGGCGGCGAAGGCAAGTCCGACTGCGCTCGCCGGGGCATCGAATATCTCGTCACCCACCAGAATGACGACGGAAGCTGGACGGAAGCCGAGTTTACCGGCACCGGCTTCCCCAACCACTTCTACATGAACTATCACTTCTACCGGAACTACTTCCCGCTCATGGCGCTGGGGCGTTACCGGGCTTTCGCCCGGACCTAGACCAGCAAGCTAGAAAATTCGCCACACCTTTCAGTGCAGAAAATTCTTGCCTCTCCCGGCTGGAACAGGGTACTGTCACTGCCATCGCTGGATTTTTCCAGTTTGCCATTCCACAGTGGCTTCCTGAGAAGCTCGTGATGTCGCATTGGGCGCGGCTGCCCAGGGAGGGAGTGATGAGCACCTACACGAACGGTCAGGTTCCCGATTTCCGCGTCGCCGTCATAGATGAACTCAACCATGCGGCCAAGGCGGTCGAGAAATACGGGCTGCCGGTAACGGCGACCTATACGCTCGAAGAGGCTGGGACGCGACTTTCCGAACTGAGCAAGTACCACATCATCATCGTTGGGGTGTCGCTGTTTCCCATCCGGCGGCGAATTGTGAATGAACTGCGGCGGGTCGCGCCGAATGCCTGTCTCGTGTTCCTGCGGCGCTCCCATGAGTTCTCTAACGGGCAGTCTCCGCTGGAGGTCAAAAACACGGTCTCGGCCGACTTTATGCTGAGTGCTTCCTCGCCGGATGAGGTCTGGCAGGCCGCACAGTCTCTGAAGCACATGTTTCCGCTGCCGACGACCGCCGAACTTGAACCGCCGGCCGAAGCGTTTCTGATGGACCGGGTGATGAAAGTCGTTGCCGCGCACTATCAGGACCCGAACCTCAACCTGCGCGCGGTGGCAAGCCGGCTCAACCTTTCTTCGGGGCAGTTGTCGCGGCTGCTCAACCGCCATGCCGGAATGCGGTTCCGGCAGTTGCTTCAGCAGACCCGCCTCGAAGCCGCCAAGCAGTTGCTGATGACAGCCAACTGCACGACCATCAAGGAAGTGGCCTTCAAGGTCGGTTTTGCAGACAGCGACTACTTTTCGCGGGCGTTCAAACGCTACACGGGCTGCTGCGCCACGGAGTACCGCGAAAACAGCGCCCTTCAGTAGGACCGGCAGCGCGCGGGACGGCCCGGTGTGATGCGGGCGAGCCCCCAATGACAGGCAGGCATGACATTCCTGCCCGTCAGCGGGGGCGTTGCTTTCCGGCGTACCGCTGAAAGACCACGGCCGGCTGTTCGACGACCCGCCTGGCTTCGATGCACATCACGAGCCGCACGAACTGCGCCATGCTCCAGGCCAGAGGCGTGGCGCTGCCCGTGCCCTGACCTATCCGGTAGCGGGCGTCGGGCGGATAGGCCTGGTCCCAGACCTGTTCAGGGATCATCCCCGTTGGGCCGGCAAAGGCCAGCATGGTTTTCGCGTAGGGATTGGCATCGCCGCCGCTGGCAATGACGTATTCGCCGCGCTCGCCGGTCAACAACGGCCAGATACGCCCGATGCCTTTGTCCTGCCAGCCGCTGCCGTCGGCGCGCTCGCCATACCCGTCGTAGTTGTAGCGTCGCCAGCCCGGCCCCATGGGCGTTTCAACCCGAATCACCCGGTCAACTATCCGCAGTGAACGCAGGATTTTGGGGTCGTCGGGCGGTACGATGCCCAACCGCACGAGTTCCAGAAAACCCGCATCCACGATGGCGCGCTCATCGTGTTGGCCGCCGCCGTTGTTGATGTCGAGCTTGAAACCGTCGTTTGGGTCGCGGTTGTTATTGATGCGCAGGTAGTACCCCCGTTCGGCTTCACCTTCGTCCCACGGGCCGGTCGTTGTGTAGCACCACTGCTGGACGCCTTCGGCCCAGCGGTCAGCCGTGCGCTCATAGCGTTCGGCGTCTTCAGCGCGGCCCAGCCGCCGGGCAATGTCCGCCGCACAGATCAGGCCGGCGATTTCGGCGGCTATCGTGGAAGGGGAATAGCCCTCTTCCTCTTCCCATCGTTCCTGCGGTGTGTAAGGGCCGTGGCGCAGGATGTACTCGGCGGCCGGCCGGACGTGCTGGGTGTAGGTCTGGCGGTCAAAGCGTTCGAGCTGCCAGGCGAGAATGATGGGGTAGGCCACTTCGTCGAGCTGGACGCTCGGCCAGTAGGGACGCCCGTCCAGCCAGCTATTCTGGGGAAAACTGCCGTCGGCGTTCTGCTGCACCTTGAAAAGGTAGTCCAAGGCGCGGCCGGCGGCATCACGGTCGCCAAGGGCCAGCCAGGCAGTGGCAACGTGGTAGAGATCGCGTGACCAGACAAGATGATAGCCGCCGGAGGTCGGACGGTCGGCGTCGGCTGCCTCACCCCAAGGGATGCTCAGGCTGGCGACGCCCGCGCCAGGGTAGGTTTTGTCCTCGTGGGCCAGCAGGGTCATGGCGGCCACGGCAAACTGGGCGCGGTATTCGGCAGCCACCCGTGGCAACCGCGCCGTAAAGGCCTGCCATTCGGCTTCGTAACGCCCGGCAATGGCGGCAAAGCCCTCGGCCAGCGCTGCTGCGGCAACATCGGCCGCCGCTTCCGGGCGGTCGGCAAAGGCCAGTGCCAAAGTCGTCCGGGGTGCAGACAACTTTCCAATCTGCACGACGTTGCCATCCACGGCGCGCTGCTCACGTCCATCCAGCCGTCCGTCGGCAGCCAGATCGGTCCAGCCATCACTGACCCCGGCAAAGCCACTCGACACCACCTCAAAGGCCGGCTGTGCGGCGAAAGCCATGGCAATGGTCTGGTTGGTCGTGGCATCACGGTCGGAAGCGACGAGCGTCCGGCCGCGGTGTTCGCCCGTGTCCCCCAGGCCGCTGTTGGCCACGGCCGGGTCAAGCAGCGCGAAGACCTCGTAGTTGCCGCCGTCCAGCGCCGTGCATTCGACTTCGATGAGCAGTGCATCGCGGTTGGGGTCGCAGGCATAACGCTGTGCGATGCGCCACCGCTTGCCGTCGCTCAGGGTCTGGGCAAAGGACAGGGCATCATCGCGGGTCCGGCGCGTCTCCCGCTCCAAGGCATCACGGGACGCACATCCGACGTATCCGTTGCCGACGATGACAAAATCCAGCGCCCGCAGGTTGGGCATATCCACCGTCGGGTAATAGACCTCCGTCAGGCCCGTTGCGCCCAGGGTGAACCACACCCGTGACCGCCGGCTGACGGCGGTGCCCACACCCAGTTTGCCGCCGGAAGTCCACGTGGACTTGACGCCGGGCCGGCCCGGAGCCTCTCTTGTTGCGTCTCCCGATGGCGACAGGGAAAACAGCCCCGGACAGACCAGCGCCACGGCAAGCGCCATGCTTACCAGTTTTGTCATTTCCAACTCCCTGTGAACACGCGCTCACCGAACGCGAAACACCCGGTAGCCAAAGGGTTCCACCGGCACGCGCAGGGTTTCCCGCGCCTGCATTTTTCTTTCGTTGACGGGAAATGAACTGTGTACCGGATTCACCGTGCACGGCCGGTTGGGTGCGCCGTCACAAAAGGATGCCACAGGTATCGGTACTTCAGCCCGGTTTCCGCTGCCATTGACGACGACGAGCAGCTTTTCCTTGCCGTCTTCGCGCACAAAGGCCCACTGCCGGCCTTCCACAACCAGATCGCGATGCCGGCCATGCCGCAGCGCCCGGTGACGGCGACGGAGTGTCAGCAACTGCTGCGTCTCCTCCCACAGTTTCTGTTGGTCGGGCGTCCGCCCGGCCGGGGTAAAGGCATTCGGGGTATCGCCGAAGCCGCCGGGAAAGTCGCGCCGGTTGTCGGGGTCTTCGCCACCATCCATCCCGATTTCATCGCCGGCGTAAAGCTGTGGGATGCCGCGCAGCGTCATCAGCAGGGTCAGGGCCAGTCTGACGCGCCGCCAGTCACCGCCACATGCACGCATGATGCGCGGCACATCGTGATTGCCGATGAAGGTGACGTTCATGTGGGCGTTGCCGTAGAGCGCATCCTGCCGCAGCAACCCGGCAATACGCGCTGCGGGAGCATTTCCGGCGGCAAAGTCCCGGATGGCATAAAAGAGCGGAAAGTCAAACTGCGACCGCAGGCCCGTGTCAATGCCGTCCCAGCCCGTTCGCCCGCCACGAAAGAAGGCGATGATATTCGGGTCGCCGTGCCAGATTTCGCCGACGGCCGTGAAGTTCGGAAAGGCGTCATCCATGGCGCGCTGCCAGTCCCGCCAGAACGTCCGAACAACATACGGGTAGGTGTCGAGCCGCATGCCGTCAAGGCCCACTTTTTCCGTCCACCAGAGGGAATTCTGGATGGCATAGCGTTTGTACTTCTCATCTGCACCGTTGAGGTCGGGCAGAATGCCGGCAAACCAGCCTTCAAGCACCAGCGCGCGCTCGTGCGGCGTGGCGTCGGGGCGCGTCAATGCCGGGATGTCAAAGTTACAGACGAGATGTTGTTCCGGGGTTCCGTTGAACCAGGTCGGCGTTGGCGGACGGCGCACCCACGGGTGCAGCGGCCCGGTGTGGTTGGGAATGACATCCTGAAGCAGCTTCATGCCGCGTCGCCGCACTTCCTGCGCCAGCGTCTGGTATTGCTCCAGCGTCCCGAAGCGCGATTCGACGGCGTAAAAGTCCGTCGCGCCGTAGCCGTGATAATCCTCGCTGGCATCGGCGTTGTCATAAACCGGCGTCATCCAGATAGCGGTGACGCCCAGCGCCTGGAGGTAATCGAGTTTCTCGATGACGCCGCGCAGGTCGCCCCCGTGATAGGCCCGTGGGTTGGCACGGTTGGCCGGCGGCATTCCGGGTGGCGCGTCATTGCGGCGATCGCCGTTGGCAAAGCGGTCAATCATCAGCAGATAGACGACATCATCCGGTGTCAGGCCGCGAAAGGCCGCCGTGCGGGGCAGGGGCGCAAACAGCGCCCAGGGGAGCGGACGCACACCATTGGGCGTAAGCAGATTGAGTTGGACAGGTCCGGGACGCGCCTCCGGGGTGATGGTCACTTCGCAGAACGCATAGCGCCCGTTGGAGGTCACTTCGACCCGGCCGGTGGTGATGCCGGGCGTGTTGCTGGCAAGGTGCGTACCGGTCAGGTTTTCGCCCGTGAGGAGCAGCTCGATGGTCGTCGGACGGATCACGGTAGGCCAGTCGGGCGGCTCGACTTTGGTTACAACCTGGGCCAGGCCTGCCGCGGTGAGCCACACCAGCCACCAGCCAGCGCCGACGGTGTAGAACAACCATTTGCTTCGTTTCATAAGCCGGAAAGTGGCGTGAGCAGAAAAGAATTCCGCTCACGCCCGGAGTGAGTCCAGTGACAGGCTAGAAGGACAACCGCAGGCCAAGCTGCACCGAACGGTTCGAGCGGTTGCGCACCGAGAAAATGCGCCCGAAGTCGCCGCCCAAAAAGATGTTCGGGAAACCAAGCTGGGGTTTGTTGAACAGGTTGAACGCCTCTGCCCGGAACTCCAGGTTCAAGCGCTCGGTGAGCGTGAAGCGCCGGAAAATGGAGGCATCCACTGTGGAGATACCCGGCGACCGGAGAAAGGCATTGCGCGGATATTGTTCGGACGGATTGGCGGAAGGCGCAAAGGCGGCGGTGTTGAACCACCGCGCGGCACTGCGCCGACCGGCATTGGGGTTCTGCCCCGGCACGAGTCGCGCCCGGCCGCCATCGCCGCCAAAGACCGAGAAGGGCGTTCCGCCCTGCAGCGTCACAATGCCGTTGAGCTGGTAGCCATAAAGCAGCGCCCGGACGGCCCGGTTGCTGGCTTCCTTGAAAAACGGCAGGTCGTAATTGAAGCCAAAGGTAAACCGATGTCGTACGTCATAGTCGGCCAGACCCGGAGCCAGTCCGCCGGGGTCAGCCGGCGTGGAGCGGCCGGCCCCGCCCGTTCCAGGAAACGGTCCAGGTGAGTTGTTGGTGGCTTTCCCGAAGGTGTAGGCCGCCAGGTAGCTCAATCCCTTCCAGGCCCGTTGGTTGACCTTGATCTGGAGCGAGTCATAGCGCGATTCACCCACGTTGGCGATGGTCGTCAACCGCCGGGTGATTTCGGCATCGCCAAAGCCGCCGACAGTTGTCACGGCGGTGACGTTGGCGCCGCGTGTGCCGACGTAGGCAATGTGGAACGCCAGGAAGTCCGTCAACTGGTGCTCAAAGGCAACGTTGAACTGCTGTACCCGCGTATTTTGCGTATTGCGGGGTGTGTAGCGAATCTGCGTGCCGGGCGGAAGGTTGGGTGACGCCAGGTTGATCGGATCAGGCGGTGGAATCGGATCACTGAGTCGGACATTGGAGCCCGGACCGTCAAAGCGGAACTGCGTCACGATGAACGGCGGGTTCTGCGTCAACTGGTTGGCAATGCCGCCGCGGTCCAGCGAGTAGAATATTCCCCAGCCGCCACGTAGCACGGTACGGCCCTTGCCGGTCAGGTCAAACGCGGCCCCGATACGCGGGGCAAAGTTGTTGCGGTCGGTATCCACGAGCGAACGTGAATTGCCGTCGCGCCCGGCCAGCAGGATACGCCCACTGAACGGGTCAAAGTTGGCCATCCGGTTGTTGAGTTCGTAGTACGGCGTAAACAGCTCATAACGCAAGCCGGCGTTGAGCGTCAGCCGACGGTTGATGCGCCAGTCATCCTGCGCAAAAAAGCCCATCTCATAGCTGCGCGTCGTCGCGGCCGGGATTTCCGGGTTGGCCGTGGTGGTAAAGGCTGTGCGCCCGACGAGCATCTGCGCCACCTGGTAGCCGGTCTGCCCCAGGCCCGGACTTGCCGGCGGCGGCCCGCCAGGGGTGAAGGTCACGACCTGGTCGGAGAAAAAGTAGAAGCCCTTGCTGAAATCCGCCTGCACCGAGCGGATGTTGCGCTGAATGATGGAAGCCCCGAACTTGGCCGAATGGTTGCCAGTAACCCAGGTCACGGCATCGGTGAACTGAATTGTCCGCTGGTTGAGGATGAACTCGCCAAAGTCGCCCAGGTATTCCAGAAAGTCCCCGTTGCCGCCGCCAATGAGCGAAATGCCGTTGGCGCGGGTGATGCCGTTGATGCCGGGGATGCCGAGCTGACGGTTGAGGTCTGTCCCAAAGCCGAGTGGTAGAAACTCGATGTTCTGCTTGACGTAACCAAACCGCAGCTCATTGACGACGCTGGGCGTGAACGTGCGCGTGTAGTTGCCCATCACACTGTGGTTGAACTGCCGGTTCGTGCCTGAACCAAAGCCGGTCTGGGCATTGATACCCAACCGCCCTGGATCAAACTGCGGGTCGTCAGCAATGCTGAACCGCACAAAGACGGTATCCCGTTCCGTGAACCGGTGGTCCAACCGGAGGTCGCCACCCTTGAAGTTCTGCCGCTGGATTTGGCGGTTGAAGAAGTTGAAACGCGCCCGGTCGGGCAGGTCGGGAAGCGGAAAGAAGTTCAGATACCGGACGGCGGCCGGGTCGAGCCGGTTCTGGGGAATGATGTTGCCTGGAAACGGCAGGCCGGTCAGCGGGTCAAAAATCTGCACCGCCGCGCCCAGACCGGTAAAGTTCGGGTTGAGCAGTTCGCTGAAATCGCCCTGTCGCATGCGCGCCGTCGGCACGGTGAAGGTACGCCCTTCCTCACGCGGCAGCCGCTGCCGTAGTTGTTGGTAGTCGGCAAAGAAAAACGTCTTCCCACGGACGATGGGGCCGCCAAAGGTGCCGCCAAACTGGTGCCGAATGAACACCGGCTTGGGCGGTACAACACCGACCAGATCGGTGGCGCGGGCATCCATGGCCGAGTTGCGGAAAAACTCAAAAGCCGAGCCGTGAAAATCATTCGAGCCGGAGCGAATCGTGGCGCTGACAATAGCCCCGCCACCGCGCCCAAACTCGGCCGGGGCCACACTCGTGATGACCCGAAACTCCTCGATAGCTTCAATGGGCGGGAAAAAGACGATGGTGTTGACAATGGACTCGTTGTTGTCAATACCGTCGAGGGTGAAGTTGTTGTTCTGCTCCCGCAGGCCGTTGACGGAGAGCGCCGCCGAGCCGGTGTCGCCCTGGCGGAAGGTTTCCGCGTTGCCGCCGGACCCATCGGCGTTGCTGCCCGGTGTGCCGCGCGTCACGCCCGGCGTCAGCGTGGCCAACTGGGTGAAGTTCCGCCCGTTGATGGGCAGGTCAATGATCTGCCGGCCGGTAATGGTCTGCCCGACCGACGAGCTTGCCGTCTCCACCAGCGGCGCGCCGGCCGTGACTTCGACAACGTCCGTGATGTTGCCCGGTTCCAGCTCGGCATTCAGGCTGAGCACCTGGTTGACGCGCAAAACGACCTCCGGGCGGGAGACTTTTTTGAAGTTGGGGGCCGAAAATTCGATGAGGTAAGTTCCGGCTTTGAGTACCGGGAACACATAGACCCCATCCGCATTGGTCGTTGTTTCAAGCTTGGCATTCGTTGCGGTTTCGGTGGCGGTGACGGTCGCACCGGCAATGACGCCGCCGCTGGTGTCGGTGACAACACCGGTCAGCCGCGCCGTATCACTCTGGGCCAGCGCCGGCCAGACGAAGCTATACAGAATGCCCAAAATTATGCCGCACGAACGGAGCCAGTGATGTGTTCGCAGGGGTTTCAAACTGTTTTCTGCGATTGACACACGTTGCCTCGTTCGCGCGGGGTGAGCGTAAGACATAGTGAGATTCCTCCTGAGAAATGATGCTCTAATTGCAGCCAACAGGGGGCGACCGAATCCAGTCGAGTCAGGCTGAGGCATCTGCACACAGGGCACTGCCACCAACCGGGACGGCACGCAGGCCCGCTTTCGGGCATACACCGCCTTCGGCTGGCTATAGCAGCAAGACTCATTCCGTCGGGGGGACCGGAATAAGCGCGTCATCAATGTTGACGCCGCGTTATAAGCGTGTTAGAGCGTGCGAAAACTTACGAAGTCTGTTTCACGGTGTCAACTGCCCACTGACTGAAAGGTGAAAAAACTGATTTCCCGGTTTTCGGATCGGCTGTTCGGCTGTATTGCGGGGATATGCCCAAAGCCCCTGGTAACAGCCAGGCCGTAATCCAAAGCTGACTCTTGCCGCCAGAAAACAAAACTTCTATGGACTCCTATCCATCTGCCGTTCCGTCGCGCCGTCGCTCGTTCGGCGACATCTTCACCATGAATTTCGGCTTTCTGGGCATCCAGTTCGGCTGGGGCTTGCAGATGGCCAATATGAGCGCCATCTACGAAAAACTTGGCGCACAGCCGGACGAGATTCCTCTGCTCTGGCTGGCCGCGCCGATGACGGGTCTCATCGTCCAGCCCATCGTCGGCGCGCTGAGTGACCGGACATGGACGCGCCTGGGCCGCCGCCGGCCCTACTTTCTGACCGGGGCGATCCTGGCCAGCCTGGCGCTGTTTGCCATGCCCCATGCTCCGGCGCTGTGGGTTGCGGCAACGCTGCTCTGGGTGCTCGACAGCAGCATCAACATCAGCATGGAGCCGTTTCGGGCCTTTGTCGCCGACCGGCTGGACGACGAACAGCGTCCGCTGGGCTTCGTCATGCAGAGCTTTTTCATCGGCGTTGGCGCAACACTGGCGAATGTTCTTCCCTACATCCTGCGCGAATGGCTGGACATCACCGGGCGCGCCGCCAATGGCGTACCGCTGGCAACGCTCTACTCCTTCCAACTTGGTGCAGCAGCGTTTCTGGGTGCCGTCCTTGTCACCGTCCTGACGACGCCGGAAGACCCACCGCCAGACCCGGAGGCTTTCCATCGGGCAAAAGCCCAGTCCGGCCCCTTTGACTGGGTCGGCGACATTGGAAATGCCCTGACGGCCATGCCATCGGTGATGAAGCGGCTGGCTGTGGTGCAGGTGTTGACCTGGCTGGGGCTGTTCTGCATGTGGCTGTTTTTTGGCCCGGCCATCGCGCGTCATATCTTCGGAGCGGCCGATCCGGCGGCTCCAGCCTACGACGAAGGCATCAACTGGGGCGGCATCTGCTTTGCCACGTATTCGGTCGTCTGTTTTGTCGTGGCCTTTGCCCTGCCCAAGCTGGCAGCGCGTCATGGCTGTGCAACCGTCCATGCCATCGCCCTGACCTGTGGCGGGCTGGGACTGCTCTCAACGGGACTCGTCGCCAACCGCTACTGGCTGCTGGTCGCCATGGTTGGCGTCGGCATTGCCTGGGCCTCGATTCTCTCGATGCCCTACGCCATTCTGGCGCGCGCCCTGCCCGGCCACCGGATGGGCGTCTTTATGGGCGTCTTCAATTTCTTCATCGTGCTGCCTGAAATTGCGGCGGCGCTGACCTTCCAGCCGCTCGTCAAATACGTGTTTGGCGGCAACCCGCTCTATGTCGTGCTGCTGGGCGGGGCCAGCCTGCTGGCGGCGGCCGGCGCGACACTCTTTGTCGAGCGACCGGCAACTGCCACCGCCTACCGTCCGGTCTGAGTGGCCGCTCTCTGAGTGTCGCCTTGTCCGGTGTGGTGGCACCAACCGGGTTTTCGGACTCCTGCGGCCGCGTTTTGCCTGGCGGGCGGTAGCTTGCGTATGCTTGCTTCGTCCCGATCCTGCTTCAGTCCAACGCCTCTATGACCAACCTCACTCCGGCAGAACGATTCAGCGTGATGGAACGCCGGCTGGCGGAAGGCGCCAAACGGTTGACCCTCACTGAGGCGGCCGCAACCACCGGACTGTCCATTGACGAAGCCGAAGCTGCGCTCCGTGAACTGCTCATGCGCTATGACTGCGTTCTTCAGGTCACAGAAAACGGCGACCTCATCTATGACTTCGGCCCGCGACTGCATCGCCGCGATGAAAAATCATTCCGTGAATATCTCGACGAGTTTCTGGAGCTGTTGTGGAAAGGCTTTGTCCTGTTCTTCAAGGCGTGGATTGCCATCACACTGGTGGTCTATTTTCTGATTTTCCTCACCATACTCGTGATGGCCGTCATTACACTGCTGTTTGCGGGAGACAACAAAAGCAAGGGACGACGCTCGCGGAGTGCGGCTCCGTTTCACCTGATCTACTACGCCGCGCGGCTGTTCGTGGCCATTTTCGACTGGGGGACGGCGGCGACGACGACAACCTACCAGACCGATCAGCATGGCTATCGGTATGCAACCTACCAGCCCAAATCCGCCCCCCTTTCCCCCTTCCAGCCGAAGAACGCCCAGACGGCACAACCCGCCAAAAAGAGCTTTATTGCTTCCGTGTATGACTTCGTTTTCGGGCCGCCGCGCGTAACCCGTGACCCACTCGAAAACCAGAAGGAAATCGCCGCCTATGTGCGCCGCAACAAGGGCATTCTTTTTGTTTCTGAAATCAAGGCGCTGACGGGACTGGACTCGACGCCGGCGGCGCTTCTGTTCTCCGATTGCATCGGACGCTTTCAGGGCGATATTCGGATTAGCGACCGCAAGCTGATGTACGGGCTGTTTGACCGGCTGCTGCGCACTGCCGGCGAGGATGAAGGCCGCATTGTGTACTACTGGGACGAATACGAGCCGCCGCACTTTCTGACCGGCAATACGCCCCAGATGAATGTCCTGATTGTCTTTCTCAACGGCTTCAACCTGCTGTTTTCGCTTATCATCCTGTCCGGTGCGTTCGGGGAGGCCCTGTCGCTGTTCTGGCTGGGAACCGTGCCCCTGCTTTTTTCGGTCATCTTTTTTGCCGTGCCCCTGCTGCGCCTGCCGGTGGTACTGCGGCGGGAGGCGCGCCGCAACGCCGAAAACCAACGCCGCAGGGTCATGCGCGCCATCTTTCTCAACCGCGGCCGGGCGCAAACGCCGGAACAGGTGCTGCATATTGTCAATCAGCCCGGCGGGCCCGAACCACTCTCAAAAAAGACCGTCGAAGACATCCTGGCGCGGCTGGTGCGCGACCTGCCCGGCGAGATACGCACCGATGCCCAGGGGCAGGTGCTTTATGAGTTTCCCATCATCACGCTCGAACTCGAAGAAGCCGAACGGCTGCGCGCCCAACGCCGGGTTGAGCGTGATCTCGGCAAGGTTGTCTTCGACAGCCGCCAGTAATGCCGGCCGCCCACCCCGCCTGCATGTGAAGTCACCCTATGTCGCAGATACCCAACTCATCCCGCCCGGCAGTCGTTCTGCTGAGCGGTGGACTTGACTCGACAACCGCGCTGGCCATTGCCCAGGCCGAAGGCTTCACCTGCCATGCCCTGTCGTTCGACTACGGACAGCGGCACCGGCTGGAGCTGGAAGCCGCCCGCCGGGTGGCAGCGGCGTTCAACGTGGCCCGCCATCTGGTGGTGACGTTCGACCTGCGCGCCATCGGCGGTTCGGCGCTGACCTCTGATCTGCCCGTACCCAAAGACCGCCCGCTTGAAAGCGTGGGAATTCCGCCAACGTACGTTCCGGCCCGCAACACGATTTTTCTTTCCTTTGCGCTCGCCTGGGCGGAAACCCTGGCGTGCACGGATATTTTTCTGGGTGTCAACGTCTATGACTACGCCGGTTATCCCGATTGCCGGCCGGAATATCTGCGCGCCTACGAAGCCATGGCCAAACTGGCGACCCGCGCCGGCGTTGAAGGCGCCCGGCCGTGGAAGATTCACGCGCCGCTCATCACGCTGACCAAGGCCGAAATCATCCGGCGTGGACTGGAGCTGGGCATAGACTACGGCCTGACACACAGTTGCTATGACCCGACGCCGGAAGGACTCGCCTGCGGCCGCTGTGATAGCTGCCGTTTTCGTCTGAAAGGATTTGCCGAGGCTGGCGCAACCGATCCGCTGCGCTATGCTTCCTGAATCCAACACTCCCGCACGAACGAACCCTTACCAACCATGAATCGGTATGCCGCGCGGTTTGCCGCGCTTCGCCAGGCTGGACGAAAAGCCTTCATTCCCTTCACCGTTCTCGGCTTCCCTGACCGGGCGCGCTGCCTGGCCAGCATCGAGGCCATGCTGGCTGGCGGTGCGACGGCGCTGGAACTGGGCATTGCCTTCAGTGACCCGATTGCCGATGGGCCGGTCATCCAGCAGGCCACCCACGACGTGCTGGCGTCCGGTTTCGGAGTTGACGATGCGCTGGCGCTCATCGCCCAGGTACGGCAACGGGATGCCGACATTCCCATTGGTCTGCTGGTCTATCACAACACGGTGGCGGCCCGTGGGGCCGGGCGGTTTTTTGCCGATGTACGCACAGCCGGCGCGGATGGTGTTCTCATTGCCGACCTGCCGCCGGAAATGGCCCACGAGACGACGGCTGCCGCCAAACAGGCCGGCATTGCGCCGATTTTTATGGTCTCTCCGCTGACCGATGCTGCGCGGTTGGAGCGGTTGGCTGCACTGGCGGAGGGCTTTCTCTATGTCGTCTCCCGCCTGGGCATCACCGGCAGCCAGACGCACTTCGACAACCAACTCCGGGCGACGCTGGAGCGGGCGCGCGCCGTTGTGGACCTGCCGCTCTGTGTCGGATTCGGGGTTTCGACGCCGGCGGCCGCGCAACACATGGTGGCGCTCGGCGCGGATGGGGTCATCACCGGCTCGCGGATCATTGAAATCATCCGCGCCGCCGGGGAAGACTTCAGGCCGGCAGTGGAGCAGTTCTGCCGCACGATGCAGGCTGCGGTGGATGGCACGGCCGTTCAGGCCGTGTAGATGTTCTCGCTGCCGGACAGCGCCGCCGGGGTGGTGGCGTCCGTGGTTTCCACGCTTTCGGCCACTGTGTCGGTCATCTGGTGCTGCCCGAAAGGTGACGCTGCCGGGCCATCGCCGCCGTTGCCGGATGACGCCCCGGCGTCCGCGCCGGCCAGTCTGGTCGAGGAGGAAACCACATCGAGACCCCGCGCCTGGAGCAGTTCATTGAGTTCGCGCGCGTGGGCATCCACGATGCGCTTGGCGGCTTCGGTCGTGGCCGTGATTTCCGCCGAGACACGGCCGCGGGCGTCAGTTTGCAGCGTGATGCTCAGCCCGTGCAGCACTGAATGGCTGAGCTGAATCGTGGCCTGCGCTTCGTTGCCGGAAAAGGTCTGGGTTCGCACCGTCGCCACGATTTTTTCCATGTCGAGGACGTGCAGGATACGGCGTGGCGTCACTTCGGCCGTGGCTTCCGGGCGGATTTCCCGGTTGGTCGGGAGCATGGCCGCGCGGGCAGCATCCTCGGCGGCAGTCGGGGTCTTCCGGTCGTCTTCGGCAGTCTGTTTGTGGTCAGACGCGCCGGCGCTTTCGGCCTGGGTGTCGTGCAGGAAGTCCTGTCCCAACGGGGTGGCCGCGTCAGGCTGGCCGGCGGCTTCGCCTTCGGTCAGTCCATCGAGCTGGCCGAGCAGGTCATCAAAGCCGCGCGTCGGTGGCGGAGTGGACGGTTTGCCGGTGGGACGGGAAGACGCTGACGGGTTTGCCGACGGGTTGACCTTCATTGGTGCATGACTCCGAACAGTGAAACGTAACGGCACATGGCGGCCCATCCAGGTTTTCGGCACTTTGCAGCCAATGTTGCGTCCCGCAAGCGGACACCTTTGCACCTGCTGCCTTTCTACTTTTTCTTGCCGGCAGCCTTCTGGAGCAGCGTACGCAGTTCGGTCGTGTTGACCTGCTGCCCGTCCGGGTCCAGCTCCACAGCCTGCTGAAGATACGGGCGCGCTTCCTTGTACTTTTTGGCGCGGAACAACATTTCGCCCAAGCGCGCATGGGGCAAGGGCGAGGATGGGTTGCGTTGCAGGGCGGTTTCGTAAGCTTCCCGCGCCATATCGGTTTTCTTCTGTCCGGCGTAGGCGTCGCCCAGCGTAACGAGCACCTCAACTGAAGGCGACAGCATCAGCGGCCGCAAGCGCTCGATGGCCGCACTATATGCCCGTTGGGCCACCAGCGCGCGGGCAAGCTGCAACGGCAGTTCCGGCGGCGCGTAACCCAGGGCTTCAGCGCGTTCCAGACTGGCGATGGCTTCGCGCGACTGACCGCGCCGCAGCAAAGCCAGCCCCAGGCCGTAGTGCGCCATGGGCAGCACGGGATTGGCGGCAATCGCCCGCTGGAAGGCAGTGGTGGCTTCGGCCGGCTGGTTGGCGGCCAGATAGGCCAGCCCCAAGGCATAGTTGGCAATCGAGGAAGCCGGCACCAGCCGGGTCGCTTCCAGCAGCCGTGGGATGGCGCTGGCCGTATCGCCAATGCGCAGCGCCAACTGGCCCTGGCCCAACAGCCCCAGCGCCCGGTACTCGATGCGCAGGTCTCCGGCCTCGATGTGGCGGTTGGCCGTCTCCACCAGAGCTTCCCACTCCTCGGCCGTGACGAGGTTCGTCGTCCGGGGGTTCTCATAGCGCGCAAACAGGGCGCCGACATCGTAATCCAGCGCAATGTCGAGGCGCTTTGTCTCCGGGATGATCTCGACTTCCTGCGAAAAGGGCAGGTAGTTCTCACTTGTGGCGCTGATGCGCACGACACCGGGCAGCAGTTGGAGCTTGAGCGGCTGGTCGCGGCGGGCCACACCGACCACTTTCTCTCCAATCAGAATATCCGCCTTGGGAACATTGACCGTCACGAGAATGTCCAGTGGCTTGGGTGGCGCTTCGTCCGGTGGGGCGGCCAGCGGGGCTGGCTCAGCTACTGGAACGGGTTTCTTCCGTGGCGGTGCCGGAGTTCGCGGACGTGGCGCAGCTTTTCTGTCGCTGGTGGGTGCTGGCTCCGGGTCGGGAGCCGGCTCGGCCGGCTTTGGCTCACCCTTCAAGCGCCGCTCAATGTTGGATTCCTGGGCCAGGCAGGACGCCTCCGACCAGTTCCCACCCATCAGCCCAATGAGCAGCCCCACAAGCATTGCGCCAGATTGCCGGGTCATGCTTCCTCACCTCATCAGCTCACCTCGCCAGGGGTTTGCCTGGGTCTAGGGCGTCGTGGACGGCCGGGGCGTGCCGGCCGTCGTGGCGTTGTTTGCCGGTGCTGAGCTTGGCACGACGATGTAACGAAATCCAAGCATCGGGTCCGTCACCGTGGGCGGAACGGCCTTACGTACGAAAAGGCTCAGTGTACGCGGCTCTTCATCTGCCGAGCCACCCTTGATGATGCGCCGGGTCTGCCCTTTTTCGTCCGTTTTCGGAGCGCCTTCGGCATCGAGTTCCACATCGTTGGTCCATTCCCAGACGTTGCCGGCCAGGTCATAGACGCCGTAGGGGCTGCGCCCGGCCGGGAAGCTCTTGACCGGAAATATCTTGCCGCCGGTCTGTTTGGAAGCGGCCACGTTGTCCTGCCAAGTGCGCCCCCAAGGATACACCAGGTTGTCATCGCCCTGCGCGGCGCGCATCCACTCGGCTTCAGTGGGCAGGCGGACGGTCGCGCCAATTTTGGTGCTATACCAGGCGCAGAAGTCATTGGCATCGTACCAGGAAACATTCGTCACCGGCTGCATGGCGGTTCCGACGGGAAAGTTGTTCCCCGTCCAGCCGGCCGGGGCAGCGTGGCGTGTGGCCACGATGAATTCGTGATACTGCTGGTTGGTCACTTCCGTTTCGGAGATGAAAAATGCCTCCACGGCAACCTTGCGCGGGGGGATGCCCTCGACACCTCCCATAGCGACCGTTCCACCCGGAATGAGAACGGTGCCGATGACCGGCGTAGGCGGCACCGGTGACGGCGGGGGCGACGCAGGCAGGTTGGCTGGCGGGGACGGCGGCGCAGCCACTGGGGCCGGTGAGGACTGCCCCCCAAAGAAAAACCACAATCCGCTACCCAGCAGAATAGAGAGCAACAGGCACACCGCCGTGGCGATACTGAGAGCCACCAGGCGGGCGCTGTCTGAGGGTTTCTGTTGCGTCCGAAAGTTCATTCAGGTGAGCTTTGGCGCGCCTCACGCCGCTGCGTGGCATGCATTTCGAGCAATGCCTGCTCGATGACGCGCAGTTGGGTGTCGAGTTGGGCATCCACAATACCGGATTCGCTTTCCAGGATGCAGCCCCCTACCGACACGCGGGTATCGGGAACGATGTTGACAAACTGTCCCCGCCGGAGGGTTTCAATCGCTTCGCGGTGCCGTTCAAGCCGGGGCACATCAGCCGGGTTGACGCAGATGGTGACGGTACTGGCCTGGCGGAGGTTGCGCATCGCCGTGCGGACAATGTCCAGCAGGGTTGTTTCCTGGACTTCCAGCTCCCGCCCGATGATTTTCTCGGCAATGCGCAGCGCCAGGCGCAGCACTTCCTGCTCGGCATCGTTGAGCAGCGCCTCGCGGCGGCGCTGAAGGTCAAGCAGGCGCGTGGTGAACTCCGCCAGTCCGGCTTCGTAACCGGCCTTCCAGGCTTCCGTACGAATCCGCTCCACTTCGGCCTGGGCTTCGGCAATGCGGCGGTCGGCTTCAGCCTGTGCCTCACGCACAAGCCGCCGGGCCTCGGCGCGGGCCTCGACGACGGCGCGTTTGACGATCCCTCCGGTGAGCGGGAGCAGGTCGGTGACAGATGGCTTGACGACGAGCATAGACAACGTGGGCCGGACTGACGGGCGCTATTTGAGCACGACGGCTGCGCCCGACAAGTCGGGCATAGATTGGTTACGATGATGTTGCGCCCAGCGCAAAACGTCCTCAAACAGTTGTTTTTGCAGCTCCGGGCGCGCGGCGGCCGGTGGGGCGTCGAGCCACTCCTGCAGGCGCCGGACGAGCTTCGGCGGCAGCTTCTGAAAGGTAAAGGCCAGGCGGTTGGCATCACCGGCGGCCGGCAGCGCCACCATGATGACCTGCCAGCCCAGCGTCATCACCAGTTCGGGGTCGCGTTTGTGAGCGGTCATGGCGGTCCGTACGAGCTGGCGCGCAAACTCCCGCCGCGCGGCCGCTGGCGGCCGGGGGCGGACGCGCAGCGCCGCAATCTGTTCGGCGATGGCGCGGGCCTCAGCTTCAGGAAAGCGCCGCAGCAGCGCCGTAACCGCCTCGGTCGTGGGCAGGTCATAGCTGGCCAGCGCCACCTCGGCAACTCCCATGGCGTGCGCCACCCGGTACAACTCAGCTTCGGTCAGTTCGTCAAACACCGTCAGCGGCGCAATCTGGTCGGCGCTCACAAACTGGCTCAGGAAACGCTGGCGGATGGCATTGAGCACCGGGGCTACGGGGGCAAGGTCATCCATATTGAGACGTATCTGGCTCTGGCGGAGCGCGCGCGCCACGGCCGTTCCAATGGCAGCCGGCAACGACGCCAGCAACAGCCGCTGAATGTAGAGCGGCTCATGGCGCAGCGCCGCCGCGATGTGCGACGGATGGACCCGTTCATCAAGCGCTGGCGACCGCTGCCGCACCCGTTGCCGCAAACCGTCGAGCGTCTGCGCCAGCCAGGCCGTCACCGTGGCGTCATCCTGCGCGCTTATTTCCTGCTGACGGGAAGTCAGGCGTTGCTGCGCCTCTGCCGGCAGAAGCGCGAACAGTTCGGAAGGCGGAATGGGCTGCTGTGCGGTGTTGCGCTCATACGCCAGCGCCAGTGCCAGTAACCAGTCGGTGGGATTTCCCATGGCGTTGTTCTCCGCGTGGCAGCCGGCCGGAGACTGTCGGAAACCCAGGGGCCGCTGCGCCCGGGCCTATTCCGGCGTCTCCGAAACTGACGCCGTGTGTTTGGGATAGAAGTCATCCAAGCGGCGCTCGTGCGGTTCGCCCAGCAGACCCAGGTTATGGGCCACCAGCATGGACACACAGGCGTCGCTTGTCACATTGGCAACGGTACGGCACATGTCCAGCGGGCGGTCAATGGCAAAAATCAACGCCAGCCCCTCCTGGGGAATCCCGGCAGCGCCCAGAACGATGACGAGAATGACCAGTCCGGCGCCGGGCACGGCGGCCGCTCCAATCGAGGCCAGCGTTGCCGTCAGCAGGATGCTCAACTGGTCGCCCAAGTCGAGGTTCAGGCCCAACACCTGTGCGATGAATACCGCGGCCACACCCTGGTACAGCGCCGTCCCGTCCATGTTCACCGTTGCCCCGACCGGCAGGACGAAGCTGGCGACTTCTTCATGAACGCCCAGATGTTCCTGTACGCGCTCCATCGTCACCGGCAGGGTTGCCGCGCTCGAACTCGTCGAAAAGGCCACCAACTGCGCCGGCAGGATGCCGCGCACAAAGAAGCCGTAGGATTTCCCGGTGAAGGTCCGCACGAGCAGCGGATAGAACAGCAGCACCAGTACGGCGAGGCCGGCCAGCACACACAGTGCATACCAGACGAGGCTCACCAGAATGTCGGCGCTGGGCGATTCCGTCATCAGGGCTGCCAGCAGTGCCATGACGCCCACCGGTGCGGCCAGCATGATGAGGTCCACCAACCGGAGAATCACCTCGTTCAGGCCGTCGAAGAAGTCCTTGACCGGCTTGGCTTTGTCTTCTGCCACAAGCATCAGCCCGATGCCGACCAGCAGCGCGAAGAAAATAACCTGAAGCATGCGGCGGTTGTCCGTCGTGGCGGCAAAGACGTTGTCGGGAATGATGTCCACCAGCGGCTGGAGCGGCCCTTTTTCCTGCTCGGCCTGGGCGGTGCTGATACGCTGGCCGGCTTCACCGGCATAGGCGCGCAGCAGGGTTTCGCGTGTGGCCGGGGTGACGCCAGCGCCCGGTTTGACGACATTGACGATGACCAACCCCAGAGCAACAGCCACGGCGGTCGTCAGCAGGTACAGCACAAGAGTTCGGCCGCCCATCCGGGACAGGCGGCCGATGTCCTTCATGTCGGACGTCCCCTTGATGAGCGAGGCCAGAATGAGCGGGACGGCAATCATCTTGAGCAGGTTGATGAAGATCGTCCCGAAGGGCTTGATCCAGTGCCTGACGAACTGCTGCGCCCCCAGCCGGTCGGCGGCAAAGCCGATGAGAACGCCGGCTGCCATCCCGGTCAGGATTTGCCAGTGCAGGGGAATCTTTTTCAACATAGGGCGGATGCGACCGATGCCGGAGATGCCTTTTTCAGGCAAGGGTTTCGTTTTTCGCAAAGCCGGTCTGAAATGTCAAAGCCCGGTTTTCTGTGGCGCTTCCGGGGACTGGAAAAGGCCGGCTTGCAGTTGTGCCTTTCCACGGGTAGCGTTGTGCGCAGCAGCAGGACATTTCAGGTGAAAGCGCCCATGCTCACCAAACAGGACCACGACTGGTTGCAGGGAGGGCTGTCGCTGGCGGCGGCGACCGGCTGGACGCCCGAAGAAGTCCGTCTTGTCACCGATCTGGGCTACAGTCTGGCCGAGCAGGGCCGTCATGCGGAAGCCATCACGGTGTTCGAGGGGCTGGCGGCGCTCGTGCCGGCGACGCTGTACTTCCAGTCGGCGCTCGGGGCGCTCAAACTGCGCATCCGCGACTATGCCGGGGCGCTTCCCCATCTGAACCGCGTCCTGGCAGCAACGCCCGACGACGCCGTGGCGCTCATCAACCGGGGTGAAACCCTGCTCCATCTGGGTGACATTGCCGGGGCGCGCGCTGATTTGCAGCGGGCAGTGGCGCTTGTCCGTGAGCCAACGCCGCCACCCTACATCCAGCGGGCGCGGGCGCTGCTGATGTTTATCGAGCAGGGCGGGCGACCGCTAGCGCGGACGGCACTGCCCCAGCGTGACACCCGCCAGCTTGGGGATGGTTTCCAGTTGTGACAACGACAACGGCAACGCCGGACGGACGAGTGCAGCGCCGGTGGTGGGCCGTCACCCGGTGGCTGCTCCTGTTGGCCCTGCTCTTTTTCCTTGCCCGGTCGGGTCATCTGGGTGGCGTCCTTGCGGCCCTGCGGCAGGCTGAGCCAGGCGGGATCGGTCTGGCCCTGCTTCTGGGAAGCATGATGCTGGTCATCCGGGCGGCCAAGTGGTGGATTCTGCTCCGGCGCGTCCTGCCGGGCTTGCCGGTGGCCTATGCTTGGCGCTCCCTGCTCGGCGGCATGGCGCTGGGACTGCTGACACCGGGGCGTATTGGCGAGGTCGGCCGCGCGGCGGCTTTTCCGCCGGGCGCGCGGCTGGCCATAGGCGGGCTGTTTCTTGTGGATCGGTCTGCCGATGTGGCGGCTATCGCCATGGCAGCCGGTTTTGGAACGGCGGCCGTTGCGCCAGCGGCGTGGCGTGGCTGGCTCGTTCTGGCCGGACTCGGCGCCGGGGGACTGGTTCTGGCGCTGCCGGCTGTCGTTCCGGTGGTGCTCCGGTGGGAACGGCTGCCGGAGCCGGTACGCACGCAGCTGGCCACGCTGGCGGCGGCCTTTGCGGCGCTGCGCCGGCGCGATGTGGCGGTCAACCTTCTTGCCAGTATTGTGCTTATGGCGCTGGATGTCGTGTCGCTGTACGTGCTGGCCTGCGCCTTCGAGCCGGTGGCCTTTGCGGCCGTGGCCTTTGCCTTTCCCTGGATTCTGCTCACCAATCTGGTGCCCATCACGCCGGCCGGTCTGGGCGTCCGCGAGGGGACGGCCGCGGCACTGCTGCACACCTGTGGCGTACAGGTCGCCACGGCCGTCAATGCCACGCTGTTGCTGTTTGTCATCAACAGCGTCCTTCCGGCGCTCTTCGGCTGGCGTTACCTTGGGCAACACACGCCGGTGTCTTCCGGCTATCAGTTGGAAAAGCCAATCGGCGGCGCTGAGGCTTCCCCAACGCCGCCGACCGCTTACCGGCACTGACCTTTCTGGCAGACACAGCTTCCAGCGCTGGATGCGCGCCGGCAGGTCCGCCCGCCAGTCAGCCACAGGGGTTCAACTGTCTCCTAGCGCCGCACCAGCGCCCCCTTCACCCCCTGCACGCCAACGCCAATCCCTTGCCAGGTCAGTTTCCGCTCCGGCACAAACCGTGTTGCCAACTGCGGCTCTCCACTCCGGTCAAAGCCCGTCACCTCGATGGCCAACTGCCCCAGGCGCTCCCGCTTCAACCCCTTGCCGCCGGCTGGCACGTGTTCCGAAACGCCACCCACCACGGCAAACACATCCACGAAAAACCGGAACCGGCGCGGCTGAATGGGGCCCGGCAGGTCAATCTGAAACGCCACCGGGACGGCAGCGCCCGGGTTGAGGTTGAACGGTGCTGGCGATACCTGCTGCGTTGAACCCACCACCCCGCCAGTGTTGCAAGCCACGTAGTCATCCGCCGTCTTGAGCCGGTAGGGATTGGGCGGCGGCGTTCCGTTGGCCTGTTGCAGTTCCACGACCTGAAACTCAGGATTGCCCAGCACCGCCGCCCCGGTGTTGACCAGGTTGGCGTTGATGTTGAACTGGTTCAGGTAGTTCGGCCCACAGGCCGACCCCAGCAGCCCGGTCAGTGTGGTCACCAGGTTCACGTTCGCGTTGACATTGGTTTTGAAGAAACCCGTCACGGTAAATGCGTAGTGTGGTGGGGCAGGCACCGTGCTCGTTGGAACCCAGTTCGGGTAACCAAAAAAGGCGCTGCGGAAGTGACCTTCCTGCTCGGTGCTCGGCGAGGCGCCGTTGGAAGTACACAAAAAGCCGCGCCCACTGCCAGTGCCAATCACATACCCGCTGACCCAGTACCGCCCGGCCGCCAGGTTCAGCGGCGGCGACAGCGTCACCGTGTAGCGCCGGATGTCAAGGCCAAAGCCTGACCCAACGACCGTGAAGGTCGTCGAGGTGTAGGTGGCCAGCGGCAGGGCGTTGACCGGCCCGATTCCGCCGCTGTGGGCATAGATGTCCACGACGCCGGGCTGGGTGACCGGTGTGTCGGCGTAAATGTCGAAGGTGATGGTGTGAATAGTGGCGCTGGATGTCAGCACGAAGTCATCCGCCGTGCGGGCGCTTGGGACAAGGGTGTTTTCCTCCGAAGCCAGCCCAATCACATTGTTGAACGGGCCGTTGTCCCACAGCACGACGGGTGAAGAAAGCGTCGTGGGCGGCAGGTCGGTGGTCTGCTGACCGTTGTTGCGCCCCGGCGTCTCACTGACCGTCATGCGCAGACTGGTCCCGGCCGGTTTCCGGTCCTGCGCCAGAACCGGGGGATGAAAGGCGGCAACATATAGCAGTGTCACCAGCACCGCGGCCAGCGACGGCCAGCGATGCCGGGCGTAAAGGCGATAAACAGGTTGCGCTGTCATTCTGTTGGTCTCCGTAAGTGGCGTGTGATCCCTTTGTGGTGCGACGGCCGAACCCGAGCTGCATCGGGTAGAAACAATGCACCAGGACTCCACCGGGCAGAGACTCGGCTACCCAAAACAGGACAGGTGTGGAACACCAGAAAGTGTTAGTGTTATACCACAACCAGAACATCAGGCTACAAAAAACCTGACGGATGCAGAAAAAACCGCGCTGGCCGCCCGCGCCAGCCGGCGCAGTGCTTCCCACCCAACCCGGCTAGGCCGCCAGTCGCCCGCCGTGCGGCAGGGCAATCCGGGCAATGGGCTGAATGGTCAAATCCGGTGACAACTCCTGATAGGAAAGCACCGAGACGTTCGGAAACTCCACTTCCACGAGCTTGCGGACAAACCGCCGGATGTCCATATCCGTCACGATGACGGGCTTCTGCGCCGTGGGCGGCAACTCGCCGATTTCCGCCCGCAGCGCCGCCAGGATGTCGTTGCTGATGGTCGGGTCAAGCGCCAGAAAGGCCGAAGTCGAGGTGCGCCGGATCGAGCCGCGTACGATGTCCTCAATTTCCGGGTCAAGCAGATAGACAAACAGCGTCCCGCGTCCGCCGGAAGCCTTGAAGGAAATGACCCGCTTCATCGAGGCGCGCACGTATTCGGTCAGTTGCGCCGGGTCCTTCTCGATGCGTCCCCATTCCGCCAGCGCATCGAGAATGGACTTCACATCCCGGATCGAGACGCCTTCCTGCACGAGGCGCTGCAGGACATCCGTGAACAGGTGCAGCGAAACAATCTTCGGGACGACTTCCTCCACCAGCTTCGGTGCGCCGCGCCCGACGAAATCCAGCAGCGCCTGCGCTTCCTGGATGCCCACATATTCGTGCGCGTGGCGGCGCAGAATGTTCGAGATATGGAGCAGCAGAAAGTCGCTTGGCTCCCAGATTTTGAGACCAGCCACGGCTGCCAGCAGGCGGTACTCATCTGGCACCCACGCGCCGGGACGCAAATCGGCCGGGTTGCGCACTTCCTCGCCCTCAATGCCAAACACCCGGATGTTCTCCACCGAATCGTTGACGTAGAAGTGAAACGGTTTGACGACGCCCTGCGCCACGGGTACTTCCTTGACGGCAAACACATAGTGGAAGGGTTCGAGCGGGGCGTTGCCGGTGACGTAAATCTGCGGCATGAGCACGCCGGTGTCGTAGTACATCGTGTTGCGCAGCGCCGTCAGTCCTTCGCGGAACTTCGCGCCGGCCGGAAACTCCGGGTCAATGTAGGGCGCCAGCTCGGCGCTCGTCACAATCGCCATCGGGACGGTGTAGGACGGCTGGATGTCGTCGCTTTCGGAAGCCTCCGCTGCCGGCCCTTTCTTCTCGGCCGCCTGCGCCGCCAACGCCTGCTGGCGTTTGCGCAGACTGAACGCCAACGGGGCCACCACGGCCGCCACGATGAGCACCGGCAGGGCGACGACGCTCCCGGCCAGTACCGCCACGACAGCCAGCGAACCCAACAGCCCCGAAACCACGAGCAGCGGCTTGGGATTGGCCAGCATCTGGGCGCTCATATCCGCGCCGACGTTGCTGCTTTCGTCCGTATCGTCGCCAGCAACGCGCGTCACCACCAGACCGGCTGAAATGGCGATGAAGATCGAGGCGAAAATGGCACCGAGACCATCGCCAATGGTCAGGATGAGGTACTTCTTCGCTGCCACAGCCGGAGAAAGCCCCTTGTACAGCACCCCAATCGTCATCCCCGCCACGATGTTGACAACGGCAATGATGATGGTGGCGATGGAGTCGCCCTTGACGAACTTCATCGCCCCGTCCATCGCGCCGTACAGCCGGGATTCCTTCGCCAGGTCCGAGCGCAGCTTTTTGGCGACATCCATCGTGATGAGGCCAGACCGCATATCGGCGTCAATGGCCATCTGCTTGCCGGGCAGCGCATCGAGGGTAAACCGGGCCGCCACTTCGGCGACGCGCTCAGCGCCTTTGGCCACGACCAGAAACTGGACGACCAGCAGGATGATGAACATCACGAACCCAACGACAAGGTTGCCCTGGGCCGTGATTTCTCCCAGCGCCCGGATGACATCGCCGGCGTCGCCCTTTGTCAGGATGCTGCGCGTACAGGAAATGCTCAGCGCCAGCCGGAACAGCGTCGTCAACAGCAGGATGGTCGGGTAGGTCGAAAGCTGCAACGGACTCGAAATGTAGAGCGACACCATCATCACCGCGAGTGAAATGGTGATGTTGACCACGATGAGGATGGAGAGGATGAAGGTCGGCACGGGCACGATGATCGTGCCGATGAGCACAATCATTCCGGCCGCAATGAGCATGTCGCTGTTTTTCGAGAGGGCCGCGGCAAAGTCAATGCCGCTGAAGCTTTTCACCTGGTCAGTCAGGGAAGTCATAGCTTTCTCCGCACCAGTCACCGTCAAATCAGAAGCGTTTGGACAAACCGGGCGCCCTACAGCGCCGCCAGCCTAGAACATTTCAAGGAAAACATAGACGAGCAGCGCCCCCAGAAGCGTCCCCACAGCCATGACCGCCAGTTCAATGCCGGTGAAATAGCCCAGATAATAGTACGTCACGGCTCCCGTTGCCGACGCTGTGCCGCCGGTTGCCGGGGACGCGCCGGATGAGACCTCGGACGACACAGCTGGCGCATCGGGCGCAGCCGCCGATGACAGTGACGCCGATGGCGGCGATTCAGGCGCCACGGAACGGATGTCCGCTTCGGTCACAGCCGGCATTTCCATCACCTGGCGCAAGGGAACATCATCCACCTCCAATGGGCCGGCAGCAGGTTCGGGAGCAGCCAGCGTTCCATTCAAAAGTGGCTCCGTTGGCCGCAGCGGTGCCGTGGCCACGGCTTCGGTCAGCATGGACAGGGTGGACGGCGTACGGAAGACGAGCGTCGGCAGGGGCCGCTCCAGCGGACGGGTCAGTGGCGAGGCAAACCGGATGCGGTCACGGTCAACGAGGACCCGTGGCTCCGTCACCGGCTCGTCATTGACCGTCAGGCGATGGTCGGGTAGAACCGGATGCAACACAACCCGCTCTCCGGTCTTGCGGACAAGTGCGCAGTACGTCACCAGTTCCTGCTGGTTGATCGTGATGCGCAGGCCCGAAGCCTCCCATCCCAGCGGGACTTCGGCATCCCCGGCCGGCAGCGGCAGGGAGACGTTCGGCTGGTAGCCCCCCTCGATGACGAAGCGGAAACTGTCCTCTGGCGCGACCAGGGCTTCGAGTATCTGTGCAAAACTGGCGTTTTCGGGAATCTCCAGCGACTTGCGCGGGCTGGAAGGGCGAAATGCCGCCGGCAGCAGGCTGTCAAGGTCGAACTTCAGTCCACTCGTGAACAGTTCACGGGTGGCTGCCTGGAGCAGGCTCGTGGCCCGGGGGTCATCAAGTCGGGCCGCCGGGGAGTTGCCGTCGAGCACCGTGATGACGTAGTTGCCGATGTGTATCCGGTCGCCAAAGGTCAGCGGCCGCCGGTCGCCGATGCGGACCGGCAGGCCGTTGAGGCGTGTGCCGTCACCATGGTTGACGAAGATGATGTGCCCGTTTTCCTCAAAGATGATCACGTGTTCGGCGGCAATCCCCAGGCCGGTCAGCCGCAGGGTGGCCTGGGGGCTGCTTCCCACACTGATGACACTCGTGCGCCAGATGTCTTCCAGCAGCGGTTTGGCAGCAGGTGGCGCACCCACCTCACGCACGATGAGTTTGACTTCCATTCAGAAACTCCTCCGACTGGCGACCGGCGCCACCTGCGAACCGGGCTGCACGCCGTGGCGCTTGTCTTTCCAACCGATGTTCGGTCATGCTAGCCGACACATGTAAACTTCAGGTTAGTGCATGGCCAACGTCACATCGCTGTAACCTTGATGTTTCTGGCGTACGCCACAAACTCAGGGCAGAAAATTTTCCCGGTTCTGCCGCTTTGGACGCAACACTGTGACGCCCGCTTCGATAACGAGAGTGCAAGCGGAAACGGCTTCACGGTTGCGTCCGAATCCGATGACCACAGAGAACGTACAGGAGACCCTCCCGATGAGTGCCAACGGAAACGAAACGCCACGCCAGCAACTCGGCATTACCGATGAAGACTTCCAACGCATGGGCGAAATCGGTGCCATGTACTATGAACAAGGCGACCTGAAGCGCGCCCGCACGATTTTCGAGGGACTGGTGGAAGTCGATCCCAACAGTGCTGCGGCCCACGCCGCACTGGGTGCGCTTTACACCCGAACGCAGGAAGATGAGTTGGCACTCGCCAGCCTGGAACGGGCGATTGCCCTTGACCCGCAGATGATTGCCCCTTACGTCAACCGCGCCGAGGTCTTTCTGCGCATGGAGCGTTATGAAGAAGCCATCGCTGATTTGCAACGCGCCATTGACCTCGACCCCGAAGAAAAGGACCCCGGTGCCAATCGCGCCCGCGCCATTGCGCTAGGCATTCACCAGATTGTGCAGGAAGCTGCCGAGCAGGGCGGCGACAGCATTCAGTAACCCAACCGGTCTTCTTGACCTACTCTCAAAGAAAGGAACGCTCGCACGATGTCGAACTTCGGTCTTCCACCAAAGCCAGTGATGCCCGGTCCCAATGCTTCAGACGTTGAACGTCTCAAGTATCAGCAGGACATGCAGAACTACCAGTTTGCCCTCCAGCAGGCGGTCAACGCCATCACGCAGGAAGGTGTGACGAAGTCGAACCTGCAGAAGGCAGCTCACGACGCCATCATGCAGATGATCAACAACCTGCGCTAAGCCTGCGGGCCTGGGTCACACCCGGGCCTGATTTATGAAGGGAGGCTCGTCATGCCGTTAGGAAAGATACTCGGTGGTATTGCCCGCGTGGCCGTACCGATTCTCAGAACTGTCGCTGGCAGCAATCCGCTGCTGGGTATCGCCACCTCGTTTCTCCGTGGGGGAGGCATTGGTAACGCACTCACCAACCTGGTTCAGCGCATCAGCAGTTCCTTCCTCCGGGGCGGCAATCTCAACATCGCCAAGAATCCGCCGCTTGGTCCCTTTGGTCAGGTAAGCAATTTCCTTGATCGCACGGCGAAAGGTCTCAGTGATTTCGCGCAGCGGCTTCAACAGTTCAGCCAGCGCCTTCAGAACATTGCCTCAGCGTTGACGAAGTTCAACGAAGCCCTCAAGACGCTGATGGACGCCATCACCGGGCGTACAGCGGTTGAGGACAAGGTCAAGCAGGCGCAAGTTTCCGCACCTTCGACGGGGCAACCGGCCGCAACTGGGCCACCGGCTTCCTCTGCCACACCTTCCACGGCGGTGATGCCGCGTGCCACCAGCAATGAGTTCGGCCTGCCGGAAAAGCCGCAGATGCCGGGTCCGAATGCCTCCGACGAAGAACGTTTGCGCTATCAGCAGAAGATGCAGGAATATCAATTTGCCCTTCAGCAGATCAAAGATGCGATTACGCAGGCTGGCCTGGCAAAGTCAAACCTGCAGAAAGCCATGAATGACGCCGTGATGCAGGCGCTCAACAACCTGCGGTAGGCACACCGCACACACTTCTTAGGAGGATTCCATCATGCCACTTCCGGTACTTGCTGGTCTTGCGAAAGTTGCCCTTCCGATGCTGAAGGGTATTGCGATGAATGCGGTCAAAGGCTTGGCCACCTCCCTCTTGAGCAATGGCGTCAAGGGTGCGTTGGCCAGCCTCGTACAACGGATTGGAACTTCGCTGCTCAGCGGCAACAATACCAACATCGCCAAGAATCCCCCGCTCGGGCCCTTTGGACGTGCGACAGACTTCCTTGATCGGGCGGCTGGCGGCATCGGCGGCTTCGCCCAGCGGTTGCAGAGTTTTGCCGAGCGGCTGCAGAAGATTTCCACGGCGCTGACGAAGTTCAACGAAGCTCTCAAGACGCTGATGGATGCGGTGACGGGACGCGATGCTGTCGCCGACAAGGTCAAGCAGGCGCAACTGACGATGTAGTTTTGGCAGCCCACTGCTGGTTCTCTGTCGGCAGTCCCACCACATAGCAGAACGCGGCGCGCCCTCGGTCGGCGCGCTTCTTTTTTGCCCGATCTCGTTTCTTTGCTTCGTCCCCGGTGGGTCGGGCACTACCAGCCCGTCCCACCCGAACCCAACCGGCAACTACGGCAACGGTTCGATGACGCGCACCACCGGATAGCGGTCCTTGTCGGCTTCGTAGTACGGTGTCTGCTCGTAGAGAAACTGCAACCGCGCCCGGGGACTGGCGGCAAAATCGGCGTCTGTGGCCAGCCGTCGCTCGAACTCAGCCTTGAGTTTCGGGTTTCTGGCCAGCAGCTCGCGGGCAATCGGCTCGAAAACGTAATCCGCCGCGTATTCCTTCTGCTCAAAGATGGTGTTGAACCACCCCCAACGTACGGCGGAGTCAGGGCCTTCAGGTTCGAGCCAGTTGAAAATAACGCGCGCCGCCGGCTGCGTCATGGGTACATAAACCGTCCCCGCTGGAAACGTCTGTGTCGCCCGCACCCGCTTGGCCGTAACACCGGTCAGCATCACACGACCTTCAAAAGGCCGCGCGGCCCACTTTGGCTCGGTCAACCGGTAGGTCTCGCCGGTTACGGTCGTGGGCTGCTTCAGACGGTGCATTTCAACGCCGTGGGCCGCCAGCACATCGAGGATGCCCGTCCAGGCCGCCGGGATGAGATAGCCCAGCGGCACGGGAACGGCTGCCGTGGTTTTCAGCTTTCTGAACAGCCGGGTGGGGATGTCCACCGGCTGGCTTTCATAGACGCGCACAGGCTGGCCCGTCACGACGCTGGTTTCCTCATGCCAAGCGACGCCTTTGTAGGTAAATGCTTCGCCAGCGCTGCTCCACGTCCCGGCAAGGAACAGCGGGGATTTTGGGTCATAGCGTGCGCCGAGCTGCGCCATTTCCCGTTCAGCGGTGGAGATGAGTGCACGCAGTCGCGGCCCTTCTGCGCCCACCAGTTCCAGTGTGTGCACCATGATGTCGTAGTGCGCCCACATCTGTGTCCGGTGCGACTTGAGGCTGTGGGTTTCGACGAGCAGGGCCGGACGGTGCCACAGCGCAACATAGGTCGTCGAATACCGTGGCTCGATGACGCCGACATCAAATCCCTTCGACCAGTCGGATGGATCGCGCGGCTCGGCATAGGGGCCGACAATGTGGCCATCGGACTCCAACCTTTCATAGAGCCGGGGCAGGAAGCTGTCCTTTGACCACGCTCCAACGGAGGGCCAGATGTTCTGCTCGGTGGGCATGTCGAGCGTCACGTCGTACTGATGATCCATGCCGTCCGTCACGTGGTTGTCCACAAAGAAATCCGGCTTCCAGGTGGTGAAAAACCGCAGCCAGGCGCGCATTTCCGGTGCATCAGCTTTGAGGTAATCGCGGTTGAGGTTCAGGCGGGTGGCCGTGGCGCGAAAGCCCATTTCCCGCGGCCCATTCTGGTTGATGCGGTGCCACGGACTGAACCGCTCGTGCCCATCGGCATTGAAGACCGGCATGGCGAGGATGATGACCGAATCGAGCAGCGCTGCATGGCGTTTGGTGATGAGGATGTCGCGCAGCAGCATTGAGGTCGCATCCTTGCCTGAAATTTCGCCGGGATGGATGCCGTTCTGGATAAAGACCAGCGGTTTGCCCGTCGCCTGGGCGGCAGCCGGTGTGAAGGCTTTGTCCTTCGAGGCCACGAGGACGTACAGCGGCCGTCCTTCGGCCGTTTTTCCAATGGTCAGCAGTTTGGCCAGCGGCGAGGCGGCTGCCATCTTCTGCCACAGACGCACGGTTTCGGCGTAATGGCCGGTTTCGGCATAGCCGGTTTTTTCGCAGTGCGTCAGAAAGGCTTTGGGCGCGGCCGCCGTACTTTCCACGAGCGAACGGGCCGCGGCTGCGGCCGGGGCTTCATAGCCGGAGCGGGGCGGCATGGGTTCGAGTTTGACAGGCATAGGCGGTGCGGTTTCAGGGTCAGGGGCCGGCATTTGCCCCCATGTGGTCAAGGTCAACGCAACATACAGAACGAAAGCCCAGCCACACCACTGAAATCTTTTTCGCCACGCCGGGCGGCCCTGACCGACGGCAGGGTGTACGTCGAAAGACATCGCAACATCCACCGGTTTTCGGTTTGTTCCTGATGTTTCTCACAAAGGCAGAAGGTCAGGAAGCCTTTTCGTTTGGTCTTACCTGCCCACGGACACCGGCCGATACGGCCCGCAGAAAAGACCATTGAGGTTGTTTTCGTCGGGCTAGCCTTTCCTGCCGGGAACCCGGCCTTCGTTCAAACGTCAACGGGCAATGCCTGATTTCATCTCTCAACACAGAAAGGTCTGTGCCATGCTTTGCTGTCATCGTTTGGATAAACGCCTCACCGGAGGACGGCGCTGCGCTGTCCTCTGGGGGCTGTTCCTGATGCTTGTCTTTCAGCCGGCCCACGCCCAAACCATGGATTTCCAGTCTGTCAAAACCGAAGCCGAACGCCTTTATGCCGAAGGCTCCTACGCTCTGGCGCAGCAGCGTTATGCCCAGCTCGACCTGGCCCGGCTTGCCCCGGACGACGCCCGGTGGGTCCGCTTCCGCCTGGCCGATACCGACTGGCGCGCCCGCGCCGCCACCCGCCAGGCAGATGCCCAGGCCTTCGAGGCCGCGCGAACAGGACTGGAAGCCATTGTCAAAGCCGCATCGCGGCCCGCGGAGCGCGATCGGGTGTGGGCCGAAGCACAGGTTTCTCTTGGTGACTTCTGGTGGACACGTCCCGCCAGCCAGAACTGGTATCAGGCGTGGCCACACTATGCAGCGGCGCTCGACTGGTGGGCGCACTCGCCAGACCTGGCGACCGCGCGCGACCGCTACCTGCACATCCTTTTCAGGGCCGCCTACGCCGTGGATCGCGAAACACGGCCCTTCGGCCAGCCCGTCCAGCCAATTCCCATCGCCACGCTGAACGAAGCCATGAGTCTGGCCCGCAATGACGAAGAACGCGCCCATCTGCACTACCTGACAGCCATGAGACTCCGGCAACAGGGCGGCGATTACGAATCAAACGCGCGCGTTGAGGAAGAATTCGCCGCCGCCGTCGCCCTTGGTCAGAAAACAGCCTGGTACGACGACGCCCTGTTCCACTACGGGCAGTGGCTTGAATCCACGGGCCGCCCTGTGCAGCAGCCGGACGGCACCTTTCAGATGCGCCCTGATTATGCTGCTGCACTGGCGCAGTACCGGCAGCTCGTTGCCGCCTACCGTCCGGGAACCTCGCGCTATCTGGAGGAAGCCCAACGGCGCATCGCTGACATCACGACCCCTTCCCTGACGCTTGGCGTCGGCAACGTCTTTCTCCCTGATTCCGAAATCCGGTTCGGTCTGTCGTGGCGCAATGTGAAGCGCATCGAGCTGGCCCTGTATGCCATTGATCTGCCGCAGGACATACAACCGACCAGCACCGATGAACAGGGACTGAAGGCCGTTGACCTCTCCGGGCGCAAGCCCGTCAAAACGCTGTTCCGCGATGGAGATGACCAAGGCGACCATCGCCCCGGGCAGGCGCTCGTCACCCTCGATGAAACGCTGCCCGTCGGCGCGTATCTGCTCGAAGCCCGCGCCGGAAAACAGACGGCGCGGGGACTGGTGCTTGTTACCGACGCTGCCCTGCTGGTCAAGTCCGACGGCCGGCGGCTGGTCGTCTTCGCTGCTTCGGCACTCGACGGCACGCCCCTCCCCGGCATGCGCCTGCGGGTGTGGTTCAACGCTTACGACCGGCAACGCCATACGCCCGTCTGGGTGGAGCAAACCGGCACGACGAATCAGGACGGTCTCGCCACCTTCGGGAAAGCCGGACATCAGGGCTATGCCACGCTGGTGCTGGCCGCTTCCGGCGCACGGCAGGCGCTTTGTCTGCATAGCGGCGGCGCAGTTTCATCCTCGCCTGCGGATTGGAAAATCTATGCCTTCACCGACCGGGCCGCTTACCGTCCCGGCGACACAGCCCGGTGGAAAATCATCGCCCGCCAGCTTGAAGGGAAAACCTACCGCACCCCGGCCGGCAGCCCGCTGGGATACGAACTGCTCAACCCACGGCGTGAGCGCGTGGCGTTCGGGCAGGTGACGCTGAGCCGCTTCGGTGGCGCATGGGGCAGTTTCACACCCGATACCACGTGGCCGCTCGGCGAGTACACCATCCGCTTCGGCAAGCCCCGTGACGGACAGGAATTTGACGCCATCTACGGCGAAGCCAGGCTGTTTCGCCTCGAAGAATACCGCCTGCCCGGATTCCGTGTGGCGATTGCGACCCCGGAAGAAAACGGCCGCCGCAAAGCATTTCGCGCTGGCGACCGCGTCGAACTCACCATCACGGCCGAGTATTACTTCGGCGGCGCCGTGGCCGGCGGACGGGCCGAAGTCATCGTGCGCGAACAACCCCTCTACCGTCCGTTGTTTTACCGAACCGAAAGTCTGTGGTTCGACGATGACGCAGCCGGTTTCCAGAATAACACCGACGGCCGCGGCGGCCGCATCATCCGGCGTGAAAACCTCATTCTCGACGGCAACGGACGCGCCCGCATCAGCCTGCCGACGCCACGCTTTGCCGCAACCGATCTGGCCTACCACATCGAAGTGCGCGTCACGGATGCGTCACGGCGGGAAGTCGTCGGGCAGACAAATGTGCGTGTGGGCCGGCAACGGTTCGCCGTGGGTGTACGCCCGGAGCACCGCCTGCACCGCCCCGGCGAAACCATTGCCGTTACCTTTCTGGCCCGTGACATCAACGGCCAACCCGTTGCTGCTGAAGGCACTGTCACCGTCACCCGCGAGACGTGGCGGGAAATTTTCCTTGACGCCCGTGGGCGCACGGTCACGGCAGCCGAAGCCAGGGCACACCCGGAGGCTGGGCCATACCGACTCCGGCAGCGCGGCTACGAACGCGAGGAAGTGCTCAAACGCACCGTACAGACAGACCCGGCGCAGGGCGAAGGGAAACTCACCTTCACCGCGCCCAGGGAAGGCTTCTACCGCATTGCCTGGGTGACGCCCGAACCCAACCGCAACCCCATCACTGCCGAGGCGACGGTCTGGGTTTCGACCACGGCAACCAGCGACACCGGCTACTTTGCCTCCGACCTGGAGATCATCGCCGACCGCGACACCCTGGCCGTCGGGCGGACCGTCCCGGTGATGCTTGTGGCGCCGACGAGCGGGCGTACCGTGTGGCTTTCCATCATCCGCGATGGTCTGGAGGAAACGCGCGTCATTCGTCTGACGGGAACGGCCAAACTCGTTGAACTGGAGATTACCGACCGCGACACCCCCAACTTTCACCTTGAAGCCGACTCGCTGCTGGACTTGCGCTGGTCACACGTCCGCCGGGAATTCACCGTGCCGCCCACTTCCCAGGTGCTGGATGTGCAGGTGAAAGCTGACCGCACCGAAGTCAGGCCACGCGAACCCGTCACCTTCACGCTGCTTACCCGTGATGCCGCCGGACGCCCCCTGCCGGCCGAAGTTGCCCTGGCCGTTACGGATGACGCTGTCAGCGCGATTCAGACCGACTACGCCCCCGATCCCCGGCGCTTTTTCCACGGCAACCGCCGCCAACCCTATGTGGCGACGACGACTTCCCTTCAGTACCGCCCCTATGTGCGCCTGAAACCGGAACCGCCGACGGACGCGCGCCCGGAAGCTCCGCGCGCCGAAGGAGCCAAAGACTTCGAGGGCGCGTCCGAAGCCGCACCGGAAGCCGTTGCAGGCACGGCTCGCCCGGCAGTGCCAGCCCCTTTTGCCCGCAGCCGGGAAAATGCAGCCAAAGCCGGGCGCGACGAACTCTCTGCCGGCGTGGCAAGTGGCAGCGCAGACGACGCTGGCGGGCAGATCATTGTGCGCAGCGACTTCCGCGCCACGGCCTTCTGGCAACCCGACATCGTGACCGGGTCCGACGGGCAGGCCACTGTAACGGCGACGTTTCCCGACTCGCTGACAACCTGGAAAGTTGTGGCGCGCGCCGTTTCGGCCGCCAGCGAAGTCGGGCAGACGGAGATGCGTACTGTCACCAATCAGCCGCTCATCGTCCGCCTGCAAACGCCGCGTTTTCTGGTGACGGGCGACCGGACGACGTTTTCGGCCGTCGTCAACAACCGAACCGACCGGCCGCTGACAGCGACGGTGACGCTGGCGGCCGAAGGTCTTGCTCTTGACGCAGCGCATCAAACCCGCCAGGTGACGGTTGCCCCCAATGCGGATGGCCAGGCCACGTGGGAAGCCATCATTCAGCAGCCGGGTGACGTGAAGCTGACCGTAACGGCCGTTGCCGGGGAACACCGCGATGCCATGACGCGCACGGTACAGGCTTACGTGCGCGGCATCGAAAAATTCGTGGCGCAGGCCACGCAGGTGCGTCAGAACGAAGGACACCTGCGGCTCGACCTGCCCCGCGAACGGGAGAACACCCAGGTTGTCATCCAGGTGGCGCCGAGTCTGGCCGTGACCATGCTCGATGCCCTGCCCTACCTGCTCGATTATCCCTACGGCTGCACCGAACAGACGATGAGCCGGTTCCTTCCGGCGGCCATCATTGCCAAAACCCTGCGTGAGCAGGGCATCGCACCGGAAGCCATTGCCGGGCGCATGTTCGGCGGCATCGAAGCCGCCACGGCCGACAGGACGCACCCACGCAGCAAACGTGATCTGGCCGAACTCGACCGCATCATCCGCCAGGGACTGGACCGGCTTTACGAGGCGCAGCACCCGGACGGCGGCTGGGGCTGGTGGAAAGAGACGCCTACCGACCGCTTCATGACGGCCTACGTCGTGTGGGGGCTGGCGCTGGCCCGGCAGGCCCGGCTGGAAGTCCGGGACGACGTACTGACGCGCGGCATGACGTACCTTAAACAACAGCTCATCGCCGAGGAAACCGCCCCCGACCGGCAGGCCTGGCTGCTGCATGCGCTGGCCGAAGGCCGGCGCGCCAAAGGCCACACGGCTATTGCTTCCACGGAACAGACGGCACTTGACAACCTCTGGCAACACCGCGACCGCCTGACGGCCTACGGGCGCGCGCTCTTTGCTGTGGCGGCCCAGCACTACGGGATGCGCGAACGGGCGCAGGTTCTGGCGCGCAATCTGGTCAATGGCGTCACCCGCGACAGCGCACCGAACAGTGACCTCACCACGGCACGCTGGGGCGCCGGCGGCTTCTGGTATCGCTGGACGGACAGCCCCGTGGAGACGACGGCGTTTGTGCTCCGGGCGCTGGTGGCAATTGAACCCGGCCACGAACTCGTCACGCCGGCGATGAACTGGCTGGTCAAAAACCGGCGCGGCGCGCAGTGGAGCAACACCCGCGACACCGCCATTACCCTGCTGGCGCTGAACGACTACCTGCGGGCCACCGGCGAAACGGCCGAACCGGTGGCCTACGAGATTGTAGTCAACGGAACCTCCGTGGCCCGGCAGCGGCTGGAACCCGGCGCTGGTCTGATGACGCCGGGAACGGTAGTCGTCCCGGCTGCCGTGTTGCGGGATGGCACCAACGACATCCGCATTCTCAAGCCGCAGGGCAGGGTGCTGTATGTTGCCGCCAGCGCCCGGTTTTTCAGCCGCGAAGCGCCCATTCCGCCGGCTGGCAATGAGATTTATGTCAAACGTCAATACTGGCGGCTTGTCCCGCGGCCGACGCTGCTGCGGGGCGTCGTCTATGAGCGCGTGCCGCTGGCGGACGGCGCGCCCGTGACCACTGGCGACCGGCTGCTTTGTACCGTCACGGTTGAAGCCAAAAACGACTACGCCTACCTGGTCTTCGAGGACCTCAAACCGGCCGGCTTTGAGGCGGTTCAGGTACGCTCCGGCGCGGGTCTCACCATCCGCGAAGTCCGCCCCCAGACATTGGAGCCGACAGGCCGCACGCAAGTGGTCTATCAGGAACTGCGTGACCGCCACGTGGCGCTGTTCGTGGAACAGTTGCCACAGGGGGTCTGGCAGATGGAATATGAGCTGCGGGCTGAGACGCCGGGGCAGTTCGCTGCCCTGCCGACGCTCGGCCACGCCATGTACGTCCCGGAAATTCGCGCCAATGGCGCTGAAGTGCAGGTTGTTGTCGGAGACACCCCGCCGGCAACGGCCCGCCGCACGGTGAGGCATCCATGACGAAGTTCATTTTTGTGACGGGCGGTGTGGTCTCGTCGCTGGGCAAGGGCATTGCGGCCGCCTCCATCGGCTGTCTGCTGGAAGCCCGTGGGCTGCGGGTGACGCAGCAGAAGTTTGACCCCTATATCAACGTGGACCCGGGCACGATGTCGCCGTTTCAGCACGGCGAGGTGTTCGTGACGGATGACGGCGCCGAAACCGACATGGATTTGGGTCACTACGAACGCTTCACCCGTGCCACCATGACCCGCGCCAACAACTTCACGACCGGCCGGATTTACCTTTCGGTCATCGAGAAGGAACGGCGCGGAGACTATCTGGGGCAGACCGTGCAGGTCATTCCCCACATCACCACGGAAATCAAGGATGCCATCCGGTCAGTAGCCCACGGCGTGGATGTCGTCATCGTCGAAATCGGCGGCACGGTCGGCGACATCGAATCGCTGCCCTTTCTGGAAGCCATCCGGCAGATGCGCTACGAAGTCGGGCGCTCGAATGTGATGTTCATTCACGTGACGCTCGTGCCCTTCATCCAGGCGGCCGGGGAACTCAAAAGCAAGCCCACGCAACACTCGGTCAAGGACCTGCTGAGCATCGGGATTCAGCCCGATGTGCTCATCTGCCGCACCGACCGCGAAATTCCGCGTGGCATCAAGGAAAAAATCGCGCTGTTTTGCAACGTCGCCGAAGAAGCCGTCATTACGGCCGAGGATGTCTCGACAGTCTATGAAGTGCCGCTCAAGTTTGCCGAACAGCGCCTTGATGAGCTTATTCTGCAACGGTTGGGACTGACCGCCGGCGAAGCCGACCTGCGCGCCTGGCGGCGCATGGTGGACATCATCCGCCACCCGGACGACGCCGTGACTGTCGGCATCGTTGGCAAGTATGTCGGCTCGCGCGAATCCTACAAAAGCCTTACCGAGGCGCTGCTGCACGGCGGCATTGCCAATCGCCTGCGAGTGGACATCCGCTGGATCGAGGCCGAAGACCTTACTGTGGACGAACGCTGGGAAAGCCGCCTGCACGACGTGGATGCGATTCTCGTTCCCGGCGGCTTCGGCAAGCGGGGCATTGACGGCATGCTGCGCGCCATCGGCTATGCCCGGCGGCACAGGCTGCCGTTCTTTGGCATCTGCTTAGGGATGCAGTGCGCCTGCATCGAGCTGGCGCGCACCACGGCTGAACTTGCCGACGCCGACAGCACCGAGTTTGACCCGGACACGCGCCACCCCGTCTTTTTCCTGCTGCGCGACCTCATCGGCGTCGAGGACATGGGCGGGACGATGCGCCTGGGCGCATACCCGTGCCATCTGGAACCGGGCAGCCAGGTGGCGGCCATCTACCAGACGACCGAGATTTCAGAGCGCCACCGTCACCGGTATGAGTTCAACACCGAGTACGAGCCGCATCTGGCGCGGTTGGGTCTGCGCGTTGTCGGACGGTCGCCTGACGGGCGTTTCGTGGAAATGGTCGAACGCAACGATCATCCGTGGTTCATTGGCTGCCAGTTTCACCCGGAATACAAATCGCGCCCCCACATGCCGCATCCGCTGTTTGTCTCGTTTGTTGCGGCCGCACGGCGCTACCGGGTCGAACATGAAGTCCGGCAGCAGACGACGACCGGCAGGCACCCGGTTGCGCTGCTCACAGCCAGCAGCGAACGCGCCGGCATCGCCGGGCAGGCCGCCAGCGGCGGGTGAAACAGCGCAGGGTCAGGTCCCTTGACCTGTCCCCTCGGTTGGACCGGTATGAACCTGCTTCCTCTGATTGGGCAGGTCAGGGACCCGCCCCCACCCTTGGCACCACCGTTGCATCAATAGGTTTCAACGTGCCAGCGGTGGCTCTTTTCGAGGTGTTCGCGGTACTCCGCCCACCGGATGCCCAGCCCCGCCGTATACGCCTCGAACGCCGCATCAATGCCGTCTTCCATGCCGCGCAGGCCACAGATGAACACGTGCGTGTTGTCGCGCTGGAGCAGCTCCCACAACTCGCCCACGTGTTCGGCAACGCGGTCCTGGATGTACATCCGCCCGCCCTTGGCATTTTTCTGCTCGCGGCTGATGGCGTAGGTGAGGCGGAAGTTGGCGTGCCGCTGAAAGTCTTCCAGTTCTTCCCGGTAGAGAATGTTGGGCGTGGTGGGAATGCCGAAAATCAGCCAGGCCGAACCGCGAAACTCGTAGTCCGGGTTGTTTTCCCGGAACATCCGCCACAGGTGCGCCCGAAACGGGGCAATGCCGGTGCCCGTCGCCAGCATGATGATGGTTGCTGTCGGATCGTCCGGCAGCAGCATGGCCTTGCCGGTCGGGCCCGTCATGCTGACTTCTTCACCGACCTTGAGGCCGCACAGATACGTGGAACACACGCCATAGACGGTTTCGCCCGTCTCCGGGTGCGGATACTCCAGCCGCCGCACGCACAGGGAAAGCGTTTTGCCGTCGCCGGTGTCGCCGTGGCGCGTTGAGGCAATGGAATAGAGCCGCAGTTTATGGGGCTTGCCGTTGGCGTCGCGGCCCGGTGGGAGGATACCGGCGCTCTGGCCTTCGAGAAACGGGTAGGGACCGGCTGAGGTGTCAAACACGAGGTGGCGAACCGTCCCAATCCCGCCGGGGCCGACCAGTTCGCGGTTTTCCAGGCAGACGGCGCGCAGCGGCGCGCTCTGCCGAAAGACATTCATGGGAATGGCGCGTTTGACGGCCGTTTCGGTCACGGAACTGTGTGTTGCTGTGGTCATCGGGCCTCAATCCAGAGAAGTGTACGATTTCAAACGAAAGCGACTCTAGCATGCCCGCTGCCGGTTTGGGCAGTTGTTTTCACGTCAGAAACCGGCCCGGCCGAACGCTTTGGCGCGACCGGCACGGGTAGTTGGCATCACGCCCACCACCGCCGGCCCGGCGCGGCACGGACGGTTCACCCACGTAAAGAATCGTCAAACGTCGCCCCCGGCACATACCCGCGCGGAACTCTGCGGCACAACCGGCGTACGAGTCGCACAGACGCGACCGATTCCAGCCTTGCTGTTGCGAGGTGTACCAAACGATGTATATCCGAGCCTTCATCATTTCCTGCTGTCTGGCAGGCAGTCCGGAGCTGCTCCAGCACACGATCTGGGGACAGGAAACCCCGGCGCCGGCCCCGGCCAGCGTCACCGTCATTGGCACGGTGACGGACCTCGACATTGAAACCTCAACCATCACGGTCAAAAGCGACACTGGCGAAGTCGTTGTTTTTCCCTACGACGACAAATCACAGTTCAAACGGCTGCCGCTGGGCAAAACCGCCATGGCGGACGCCGTTCCCATCACCCTGGCGGAGATTGAGCTGGGCGACCGCGTCACAGCCAAAAAGCGCCTGACGCCAACGGGCAGTGTGGCACCAATCACGCTCATGATTGTCATGAGCAAGGGCGACATCGCCAAAAAGCAGGAAATCGAGCGGGCGGCGTGGCGCGAGCGGGGGACATTCGGCAAGGTCACGGCCGTTGACCCTGCAAAACGCACCATCACCGTCAGTCAGCGTACCCGCGAAGGTCTCAAAGAGCTGACCATTGTGACGAACGACAAAACGACCTTTCGCCGCTATGCGCCGGACTCCGTGAAGTTCAGCGATGCGCAACCGAGTCGGCTTGAAGCCATCCGCGTCGGCGACCAGGTGCGGGCGCTCGGCAAGCGCAACGCGGACGGCACGAGCTATGAAGCCGAACAGGTTGTTTTCGGGACGTTCAAAACGCTCTCTGTGACGGTTGTGAGCGTGAATGCCGAAAGCAAGGAAATTATCGCCAAGGATGACAGCGGCGCGACGCTGACCCTGCGCATCACGCCGGATTCCAGCCTCAAACAGGTGCCCGAACAGGGCGGGTTCTTCGGGCCTCCTGGTGGCCAGCGCCCGGGAGGCCCGCCGGACGCGCCGCCAACTGGTGAAGGGCCGCGCCCCGGCGGTCCTCCCGGCGGTGAACCGGGACGCCCCGGCGGCGTGGGCGGCCCGGGAGGCAGGCGTTTCATGGCCGGTGGATTCGACCCGGCGGCGCTCATCGAGTTTCTGCCGCCACTGCAACTGAGTGAACTCAAGCCGGAGACCAAACTGCTGGTCCTGACCACCGAAGGCGCTACGCCCAACCGCGTGACGGCAATTACCGTCGTCAAGGGACTCGACACCCTCTTTGCCCGGTTTGCCCGGCAGGCTGGCGGCGCTGCTGGCGTCGGGGGTGGTGGCTTTGGCGGACTGGAACTCGGCATCGGACTGCCCTGAAAAGGTTTTCCCGGAACACACCCCCTGAACACAGTGCCGCCACGACGGACCTGACCAGACGAGAGCCCGGCACGAACCCAAAAGCAACCTGCCCAAAAGCAACCTGAACGCAGAATGAAGGAAAAGAAACACACCAAGATGAAAACGCTGACGACCTGGCAAACCTTGGGATGCTTTCTGGCGCTGGGCGCCGGCTGGATGGCGGCAACCATCACGCCCACGCCGGCCCAGGAACGCCGCACAACCTCCGGACCCAGCCAGAGCAAGGGGGCCTTGCGGGGGCAGGTGACGGACGAAACCGGCGCCGTCATCGGCGGTGCCAACGTCACGCTGACCGACGCCGCCGGCAAACGCCTGTCCGCCACCAGCGACGAACTGGGGAGCTTCACCCTTGCCAACCTGCCGCCCGGCACCTACACGCTGCACGTGGAAATGGAAGGCTTCAAGCCCTACGAGGACATCACGGTGACGATTGCGCCGGGGCGGCGGGAAAACGTCACCATCAAGCTGGCCATCGAGGTGGCCGAACAGGTGCAGGTCAACTCCGAAGCGCCCGTTTCGACGGCCCCGGACAACAATGCCGGGGCCATCGTGCTGCGCGGCAAGGACCTCGAAGCCCTGCCCGATGACCCCGATGACCTGCAAAGCGCCCTGCAGGCCCTGGCCGGACCTTCCGCCGGCCCCAACGGCGGGCAGATTTTCGTGGATGGCTTTTCCGGCGGACGGCTTCCCTCGAAGAACGCCATCCGGGAAATCCGCATCAACGCCAACCCCTTTGCCGCCGAGTTCGACCAGATTGGCTTCGGGCGGATTGAAATCCTGACCAAGCCGGGCAGCGACAGCTTCCGTGGCTCGGCGTTTTTCAACGCCGGAGATGCCATCTTCAACTCCCGCAATCCGTTCACCCCGCGCCGCGCGTCCTTCCAGCAGCGGCAGTATGGACTCAACCTCGGCGGCCCGCTCAAAAAAGGCAAGGCGTCGTTTGCCCTGGATGCCGAGCGCCGGGAAACGGATGACAACGCCAACCTCAATGCCACCATCCTCGACGCCAACCTCAACCCGACGAGCTTTGCGCGCGCCGTCGTCGTCCCCCGGCGGCAGTGGGAGATCACACCGCGCTTTGACGTGCAGTTGAGTGAAAAGCACACGCTCGTTGGCCGCTACAGCTTCAACAGCAGCCGCATCAGCAACGGCGGGTTGTCTTCCTTCAGCCTGCCGGAGCAGGCGCTGTCCAACGAACTGCGCGACCACCGGCTGCAACTGACCGAAACGGCGATTCTGTCACCTTCCGCCGTCAACGAGACGCGCTTTCAGTTCGTGCGGACGACCCTGGCCACGACCCCGGCGCTGGACACCCCGGCCATCAACGTTCAGGGGGCGTTCATTGGCGGCGGCGCCCAGACCGGTAACGCGCGTTCCAGCACCAACCGCTTTGAGGTCAACAACTTCACCACCTGGACCGTGGGCGATCACACGATCAAGTTCGGCGGACGCTACCGCTACATCCGCACGGAGGACATCTCGCCCAACAACTTCGGCGGGACGTACATTTTTGCCGGCGGTGTCGCTCCGGAACTCGATGCCAACAACCAGCCCGTTCCCGGTTCGGTCGTGCAGATCACCAGCCTCGAACGCTACCGCCGGACGCTGCTCGGCCAACGGCTCGGCCTGCCGCCGGCGCAGATTCGCGCCCTTGGCGGCGGAGCCACGCAGCTTACGCTGTCGGCTGGCAACCCGCTCGCCACGGTGGGGCAGCACGATGTGGGACTGTTTGCCCAGGACGACTGGAAAGTGCGCCCAAACCTGACGCTGAGCTACGGGCTGCGGTACGAAAACCAGACCAACATTGCGAGCAACTTCAACTTTGCGCCGCGCGTCGGGCTGGCCTGGGGGCTCGACGGGCGCAACAGCGGACAGACCAGAACCGTGCTGCGCTTCGGGGCAGGAGTGTTCTACAACCGGATTGACGAATCGCTGACGCTGCAGGCCCGGCGCTTCGACGGCCAGACCCAGCAGCAGTTCATCGTTACCGATCCGGCACTGCTCGACCTGTTTCCGGCCATTCCGCCGGCGGAGTTGCTGGCACCCTTCCGGCGCGCCCAGAACATCCGGCGGCTGAACAACGCCATTCAGGCGCCCTATTCCATCCAGTCCAACATCGGCATCGAGCGGCAGTTGCCCAAGGGCGTTGTGGCCTCGGTCAACTACATTTTCAACCGTACGCTGCACGCCCTGCGGACGCGCAACGTCAACGCGCCGCTGCCGGGGACGTTCAACCCGCGCCAGCTAGGGAGCGGCGTGTTTCCGCTGGGGCCGATTGGCAATGTGTTTGAGACGGAATCCACAGGCAAGCTCATCCAGCACCAGCTTGTCATCGGCGTCCGGACGGGTTTCAACAGCCGCTTCTCGCTGGGCGCGTTCTATCGGCTCTCGAAGGTGGAAAGCGACACGGACGGGGCCTTTACCCAGCCGGCTGACCCCTACGACCTGCGCGCCGAGTTCGGGCGCTCCTCGCTCGACATCCGGCACAACCTGTTTATGTTCTCCAACTTCAACCTGCCGTTCGGCATCACGCTGTCGCCGTTTGTCATTGCCCGCAGCGGTGCACCGTTCAACATCACCGTCGGGCGCGATCTCAACGGCGATACGGTCTTCAACGACCGGCCGGCCTTTGCCACCGACCTGACCCGTCCCAGCGTGGTCACAACCCGGTTCGGCACTTTTGACACCGAGCCGTTGCCGGGGCAGCGCCTCATTCCGCGCAACTTTGCCCAGGGGCCCGGCTTTTTCATCATCAACCTGCGGCTGGCCAAAACCTTCGGGTTCGGCCCCAAGCGTGAGGGCGGCCCGGATGCCAGCGCTGCCGGCGGCAGTCGGGGTGGCGGCCGGCGCGGCGGTGGGGGCGGCGGCTTTGGCGGTTTTGGTGGTTTCGGTGGTTTTGGGGGCTTCGGCGGCGGCAGTGGCTCTGACCGGCGTTTCAGCCTGACCTTCAGCGTCCAGGTGCAGAACCTGCTCAACCGTGTCAATCCGGGGCCGCCGGTGGGCAACCTGGCGTCGCCTTTCTTCGGGCAGTCCACGAACACGGCCGGCTTCTTTGGCGGCCGGTTCGGTGGGGGCGAACCGGTGGACGCCGGCAACCGGCGCGTCATCCTGAGCCTGCGGTTTAACTTCTAGTCAGGCATTATCGGAACATCCGCGGCCCGGCCGGGGGCGACGCCCGCCGCACCCCGGCTAATGCATCTCAAAGGCTTTGCCAGCAACAATTTGCAGCGTTGTCAACGCGTTGACAGCACCCGCCGGTCACGCCTCCCCGGCGGCCAGCCGGTCGAGCGCCGCCTGAAGGGCCGCCCGCACCTCGGCCGCCGTTGTCACCGCCCGGCGGGCCGTCGTCGTCACCGTCACCCGCAGCGTGGCGGGCTTGTCCGGCAGGCGGTAGGCAAACCGGAAGACCGCCGCCCCGGCCGGCGCTTCCGCCTTCCGGGTCGGTGCGGCCGCCGGTTGTCCTCCCTCGCGGGCGGGGGCGCGTCCGGCTTCCGGGGCCGGCCCGGCGGACGGCCCCAGGGCCAGCCGCCTGGCGGCGGCCAGCCGCCGCGCCGGAGCCAATGCCAGCAGATCGAGCAGCATCCGCAGCGAACACTGGGGAATCGTCGCGCAGACTTCCAGCACGGCGGCGTCCAGCTCCAGCACGCGCAGCCACATCGCCAGCGCCGACCGCTTCATCCCCAGCGCCTGCGCCGCCTGCGCCTGGGTCGGAAACCGCCGCGCCACCGCCCCCAGTGCGCGTGCCTTTTCCACGGCGTGGAGGTCTTCCCGCTGAAGGTTCTCGATAAGCGCCAGCACCTGCAGGTCGGCATCCGAGACTTCCGACCGCAGCACGACGGGCACCGCCGACAGCCCGGCCGCTCTGGCAGCCTGCCAGCGCCGGTGGCCGGCAATGACCGTCACCCGCCCGTCGGCTTCGCGCCGCCCGATGAGCGGCTGCAAAATCCCGTGCTGCTGTATTGAAGCCGTCAGGTCGCGCAGGGCGTCGGCATCGAAGGTACGCCGTGGCTGGTAGGGATTTTCCCGCAGCGCGTCGAGCGGCACGTCCAGCACCCGGGCCGCCGGCTCCGCCCCCAGTTCAGCCGCCACGTGGTCGGCCAGGGCCGACAGGCGGGCGGGCGAAAGGGTCGTACTTGTGGCAAATCGCTTGCTTTTGGACATAACCTCACCCGTGGTCAGATGACATCTGGAGCACCGCCGTCGCCAGCGCGGCCACATCGGCCGCCGCCGGACACCGGGGTGCATAGCACTTGAGCGGCTGCCGCCGCGTACCGGCTTCGGAGACCGCCACATAGTCCCGAATGGGACTGAAGACGTGAAACCCGAACGAGGGGCAAATCCGCCCGGTGAGTTCGGCGTAGTGGTGGCGGTGCAGCACCAGACGGGGGTTGTACAGCGTCGGCACCACGCCCAGCACCCGCAGCGGCGGCAGCCGCATGTTCTTGCGCCGCCGCTGCGCCCGGACGACCTCCAGTTGCACCTCGGCGAAGCTCTCCACCGACTTGGCCTCGGTCTGGACGGGGGCCAGCAGGGCATCGGCCGCCAGCAGAATCTGAAGCGTGATTTCGGAAATCTTCGGCGGGCAGTCAAACAGCACCCAGTCGTAGGCCGTCAGGTGCGCCTCGACCACAGCCAGCAGCCGGGCCGGATCGCTCTGCTGCATCAGGCTCAGCTCGTCGCCCACGAGAAACCGGTTGGCCAGTCCGATGGTCAGGTCAAACTCCGTCGGCCACAGGCGCGGAGCGGCTTCTGCGCCGTCGCAGACGGCGGCCCAGAATGTCTCCTCGCGGGGGCGCGCCGCCGGTTCCATCCCCAGAAAGCTGCCGAGCGTTCCCTGCGGGTCGGCGTCAATGACGAGCACCCGCTGACCGCGTGTGGCCAGTTCATAGCCCAGGTCGCGCGTCAGCGACGTTTTTCCCACCCCACCCGACTGGTTGAAAATTGCCACGCGCATCAGCCCCACCATGCCTCCACTGGATCGTCCGTGGTCAGCACCCGCGCGCCAGCGGCTTCAAAAGAAGCCAGCGCCTGTTCGGCGGCGTCCGTGAAGTCGGCGCCGGGAACGACCACCGGCGCCATGGCATCCCGCAGCAGGACTATCCGGTGCGCCAGATACGGGTTGTGCTCCTGCACGAAAGCCAGCAGGTCGGCGACGCTCGCCGCCACACAGTGGCTCGATGCCAGACCGGCCACCAGAATGACATCCGCCGTCAGCAGGCGCTTGAGCAGCGCCTCGTGGCGTACGGCACCCGGCATCGGCTGTCCGTCCCAGCACGTGGTCACTTCCGGGGCAAAGACGGAGTAGTTTTCCGTCAGGGGGCTGTCGCCTTTGAGCACCGGCGCATTCGCGGCACCGCGGGCAAAGGCGTGGAACAGGCAGGCATCCGCCAGCACCCCGGCCAGCCGGTGGCCGGCTGTGCCCACGAGGCAATGGTAGGGCCAGACGTAGAGCGCATACTTGCCGGTCGCTTCCAGGCGCGTGCAGTAGTCCGTAACCTGGTGTGTCAGCCATTCCGTCGTCACGCCAAGCTGTGCCGCCAGGGCCGGATTGGGGCGGTAGCGGCCGGCGCGGTAGTCGGCGGCGGTGATGACCGTGTGGGGAGCCACCGGCGCACCGTCTTCGGTCAGATGCGCGCCCGGAAAAAACACCTGTCCGGGCACGTGGCTGTCCAGCGTGCAGGTGATCTCTGAAATCCAGGGCAGGTAACGGTACATAAACTCGACCGTCCGGCGGAGGGCATCCGTTCCGCCGGTTCCCGACCGGCCGGCGACGTACAGCGCCCCGGAGGGGAAACAGAAGTCCACCTGCATGTCAATGACGAGCAGGTGCGCCCGCCGGGCATCGTCGGCCGCCGGGCGCAGGGAGTGGGCCTGTTGCCAGGCCATCGCTGGCGCAAAGAGCGCCTGTGGCGCCGTGCCCGGGTACTCGGCGGCAACAGTCTGGATGGGATCGTAGTGGGGCGGAAAGGGCAAGGGCGTGGTGTCAGACATCGGGGAGTTTTTCTGAAGAGAAGAGGATACGCTGGCAATGCGGCTGGAAGTCAGCGCGGCCGGCAACGCCATCCAGCGAGCACTGCGCACACAGACTTTGGAGCGCCGACAGACGAGCGTCAATAGACAACCTGCGCAGCCTCGGTTTATACATCCAGCAGTACCACGCAGTTACCAGACACCGGACGCCCCACCTGTGGCCATCGCAACCCTCTTATGCAGTCCCGCTACGGATACTTTCTCGGTCTGTGTCTTTGTGTCTGGCTGGCGCTTACCGGCCCGGTCTTCGGACAGGCGACCACCTGGCCGCATGCACTGCGGTTTCAGCGGTTTGAACACAACCAGGCGCTGTCGAATCTGGCCGTTCACACACTGGTGCAGGACCGGTTTGGGCTGCTCTGGATTGGCACCGAAGACGGCCTCAACCGCTACGACGGGCACAGCATCAAGCGGTACCGCCACCGGCCGGACGATCCGTACAGCCTGCCTGCGAACGGGGTGTTCAAGCTGCACGCAGCGCGCGACGGTACCCTGTGGGCACGGCTGGCAGACCGCAGTCTGTGCCGCTACGACTGGCAGCAGGACCGGTTTCTCCGCGAGCCACTCAACCTGTCTGAAACTTCAAACTGGAGACTCAACATCCTCGCCGAAGACCAGCAGGGATACCTCTGGCTGGCCGGTCAAACCACACTCGTCCGCTATGACCCACGCACGAAGGCGTCCCGGTCCTTTACCCTGCCGGAAGTGAAGCCGCCGGCAACCGCACCGGCACACCCCTTAGGCATCCGCGCCCTGACCATTGACCAACAGGGGCGCTTCTGGGTCAACGTTTCCTTCCGGCTCTGCCGGTTCCACCCGGAGACCGGGTCCCTGGCAGCCACGGAAGTCAGCCTTGACCAAAACAACCCGCTTTTGGCGCACCCCAACGGCTACCTCTATGGCGCGGCCAAGGTGAATGGTCAGCTTACGCTGCTGGAGGTGTCACCGGAGACCGGGCAGGTGGTCGGGCGGTATCCCATCGAGCAGCAACTGACCCTGGCAGTGGCCCCCCAAGTCAACGACCTTGCTGTGGACGGGGAGCTGCTCTGGCTGGCTATCAATGGCATTGGCGTGGGGCGGTTCAACACGCGGACAAAAGCCCTCGACTACGCCGTGTATGACCGCACCAACCCGCGCAGCCTCGCTGGCGGCGAACCGCTCACCATTCTGCGCGACCGCTCGGGTGTGCTCTGGGTAGGCGATAGACGTCAGGGACTGTCCCTGCTCACCCCCTATGCCGCCTATTTCAAGACCTACCGCAGTGACCCCAATCGCCCTGACCACCTGAGCCTCAGCGACGACTACATCCGGGGGCTGTGTGAAGACCGCGCTGGCAATATCTGGGTCGGGACCCAGTACGGCGGCCTCAACTGTCTCGTCGCCCGGACCCGCACGATTCGGCACTTCCGGCATCGTCCGGGCGATACTGCCTCGCTGGCCCACGACGCTGTCTGGGCCGTGCTGGAAGACCGGCAGGGGCAACTCTGGGTGGGTTCACGCAGCGGGTTGCAGACCTTCGATCCCCAACGGGAACGGTTCACAACCTTTCCCTTACCGCCAAATGAAGCAGGGCAACAGCCGGCGGTGCTTGCCCTTTTTGAAGACGTGGACGGAACATTGTGGATTGGCAGTGAATTGCACATCTTTGCCATCCCGCCTGACCGCCGCCGGGTTACGGCCCCCCTTGCAGCGCGCCTGACAGAAACTTCCCTTGCCGGGAAGATTGGCGAAGTACAGGCATTTTACCGGGACGCCCAAGGTGCGCTCTGGATTGGCCTGGACGAAGGACTGCTGCGCCTGGCGCCGGATGGCCAGACCCTGCGCCACTTTCGGGAAGAACTGGGCAAGTCGGTTTCCGGTATTCCGATGGTCTGCTCATTTCTTACGGACAGCGCCGGCCGGTTCTGGCTGGCGACCAAGGGCATGGGCCTGTTGCAGTACGACCCGGCGCACGACCGCTTTCAGGCGCTGACCGAGCGCGACGGGCTGCCCCACAACAACGTCTATGCTGTGCTGGAAGACCGCCGGGGACGGCTGTGGATGAGCACCGACGACGGCATTGCCCGGTACGAACCCCGGACGGGCAAGCTGCGTCACTACCGCGCCGAAGAAGGCTTGCAGGGCCGGGAGTTCAACCGCCGGGCCTATCTCAAGACACGAAGCGGGATCATGTTCTTTGGCGGCACGCAGGGGCTGACCGCCTTTTCGCCAGACGAACTGGAAGACAACCCCTACCCGCCACCTGTTGTTGCCTTTGTTCAGACGGGACAGCAGACACGACTCGTTACAGCGGAAAGCCCCCCGGTTGACATCCCCCGCGATGAACGCACTGTAACCCTCCAGTTGGCGGCGCTCGACTTCAACGCCCCCCAATCCAACCAGTATGCCTACCGGGTGGAAGGGCGGGACGCCGGGTGGCGGGTGCTGGACCGGCAAAGCACACTTACGCTGCCCGATCTGTCGCCGGGCAACTGGGTCATCCACGTCAGGGCGTCCAATAACGACGGCGTCTGGAATGAGGACGGTCTGCGGGTCCGCCTGTACGTCCAGCCGCCCTGGTGGCGTACGACCTGGGCCTATGCCGGCTATTTTCTGGTCGGGACGCTGCTGGCGTGGGGTGGCTACCGGCTGCGCCGTGACCGGGAGCGCCTGCTGATGCGCACGCGCATCACTCAGGCCAGACTCGCCGCCCAGATTCGTGCCAAGCAGCGGCAGGTAAAACTTAGCCGTCAACTCGCTTACAAGAACCGGGAACTCATTGAGGCCAACGACCGGCTGCGGCAACTGGATGAAGTCAAGCAACGCTTTACGGCCATGCTCGTCCACGATCTGAAAGCGCCGCTGGCTTCGGTAAAGATGCTGCTGGAACTGCTCAAAACCCTTCTTGGCGACAGCATTGACCGGGAAATTCAGGAGATTATGGACAACACAGCCCGGAGCGCCGAGCGGACGCTTCAGCTCATCCATGAAATGCTGGAGGTGATGCGGGCGGAGGCCGGCGGGCTGCAACTTGACCTGCAGGAAACCAACCTGCGCACCGTGCTGGAAAGCGCCCTGGCAACCATTCTGCCGCTCAGCCGGGACAAGCAACAAACCGTGGAAAGTGAGCTTGCGGCTGACTTGCCCAGCCTCAAAGCCGACGGGCCAAAGCTGGAGCGCGCCCTGGTCAACCTGCTGTCGAACGCCGTCAAATACACCCCGGAAGGTGGCTGCATCTGGTTGAAAACAAAAGTCATTCAGGGAACCGGAGTGGAACGTGGGCGATGGTTCCTGGTGATCGAGGTCAGTGACACCGGCATCGGCATCCCGGAGACGGAACTGCCCTACATCTTCGATCCCTACCGCCAATCCACCAGAGGGCATGCCGTCGGGGCCGGGTTGGGACTGGCCATTGTGCGCAACATCATTGCCGCCCACGGCGGGAACGTCACTGTACGCAGCCAGGTCGGTGTTGGAACGACGTTCTGGGTCACGCTGCCACTTCCCCAGTCTGCACTTCCCAATCAGAATGAGGACCGCCCGGATGAGCCGGCAGCGGCGGCATCCTGAGCCAATCTGTTGCTTCGAGGAGCTTTTATGTCGTTTCCCATCGTGGTTTTAGCCTTTTTTCGCGCCAAACCGGAACACCTGGCGGAGTTTCGCGCGGCGCTTGCCGAGCTTATCCGCGCCACCCGCCTTGAGCCGGGCTGTCTGCGCTATGATTTGCAGGTATCTGCCGATGATCCGACCTCGTTTGTCCTCATCGAGGAATGGGCGGCCCCGGCTTCACTCGAAGCCCACCTGGCACAGCCCCACACCCGGACAGCGCTGGCCAAGATGGCAGACTGGTTGGCAGAAAAGGTCCAGGTATCCCGCTGGAAAGCGATAGAACTCGACCAGCTCACAGCGGCCCGGTAACACTTTCCAGGCACATCCCGGAGGCGCAAAGCATGGAATACCGACAACTTGGCCAAACCGATATGCGCGTCAGCGCCCTGGGCTTTGGCGGGGCCGAAATCGGCTTTACGCCGGGAATCACCCAGGGACAGGTGACGGCCCTGATTACGGCAGCACTGGATGCCGGGCTGAACGTCGTGGACACCGCCGCAGCGTACCAAACCAGCGAGGCGCTGCTTGGCGTGGCGCTCCAGGGACGGCGGTCAGAGGTGTTCATCTTCACGAAGTGCGGGGCGACGGAGGGCTTCACCCGCTACGACTGGTCCACGGAAGGCATCCTGAGCCACATCGGCGAAAGCCTCCGGCGGCTGCGGACGGACTACGTTGACCTTGTGCAACTGCACTCCTGCGATGCCGCCACCCTGCGGCAGGGCGATGCCATTCTGGGGCTGCAACGGGCGCGGGAAAAGGGCTGGACGCGCTACATCGGCTACAGCGGGGATGGCGAAGCAGCCCGGTTGGCCGTGACCATGGGCGTGTTTGACACCCTGCAAACTTCCATCAGCATTGCCGATCAGGAAGCGCTTGAGCTGACGCTGCCGCTGGCCCGCGAGCGGCAGATGGGCGTGATTGCCAAGCGTCCGATTGCCAACGCTGCCTGGCGCACCGGGCGCAAGCCGAAAGACCCTTACCACCACGTGTACTGGGAGCGGCTTCAGAAGCTCGACTACCCGTTTCTGGCCTGGGAAGTGGATGCGGCTGTCGGTTATGCCCTGCGGTTTACGCTCTCCCAGCCGGGCGTCCACACGGCGATTGTCGGCACGACCCAGCCGGGCCGGTGGGAATCCAATGCGCGGCAGCTTCTGGCCGGGCCGCTTTCCGAAGCGGAAATTGCTGCCATCCGGGAACGGTGGCACGCGGTCGCCGATGCTTCCTGGGTCGGTCAGGTGTAACGCACGGCGGCCGGCGCAGCCGGGAATCGTTCACCGGGCAAGCACCCGGACGAGAATGCCCAGGCGATCCACGAGGGTACGGGCTGCCGTGCCGAAACCCAGCCGCAGCGTATCCACAAAGCGGTCGAAGGGCGAGGCGCTGCCCTCCGGCGGACCGTCAAGCAGGAAGGCCGTAAAGGCCGCGGCCAACCCCTGCCCGCCATCCGCCACGACATTCCAGCCGGGACGAAAGTTCGACGCCACGCCTTCCAGCATCTGCACCAGCCGAAAGGCATAGAGCAGGTCGGGCGGAATGATGAACTTGAGGTTTGGATAGCTGCGCAGCAGGTCCTCCAGCGCCGTCACCCGTCCGCGGGTGTCCTGATTGAAGGCGACGCTGAGGCGCGCAAACGCCACCACGAAGCGTTCCGCTTCAGCACGGGGTGCGTCGGGCGGCAGCATCCCGGACGCATAGAGACACTCGACCACCCGCCCGATGTCGCCGCTGAGCGCGGCCCGGGCAGCGGTGTAGAGCGTACGGCGCGTCGGTTCGGAAAGCTCCCGTACCAGTCCGAAGTCGAGCAGAACCAGCGTGCCGTCGGGCTGCACCAGAAAGTTCCCCGGATGCGGATCGGCGTGGTAGTAGCCGTCCAGCAGCATCATGCGGGCGTAGAGTTCGACGAGGCGGTTGAGCAGGGCGTCGCCATCGAGCCCCCAAGCGCGGATTTGCTCCACGTTGGCAATGCGGACGCCGGAGCAGAACTCCAGCGTCAGCACATTCGGCGTACAGCGCGCCGGAACGGTGTAGGGCACATACACGCCCGGTATTCCGGCCAGTTGCTCGCGCAGGCGTTCGGCATGCTCGCGTTCGGCGGCAAAGTCGGCTTCCTCGAAAAAACCGGCCTCAATGGCATCCAGAATGTCGTCAATGAGGTCCCACTGGCGGCGCGGATCGATCCGGCGGCCTAGACGCGCCCAGAAACGGAGTACCCGCAGGTCAAGCGCCAGCAGTTCACGGGTGTCGGGGCGCAGAAACTTGACGACGACTTCCCGGCCGGCATACCGGGCGCGGTGCACCTGCCCAATGCTGGCGGTAGCGAGGGGCGTTTCCTCGAAGGCCTCGAAAGCCAGGTGGAGCGGCATCCCGAACTCACGTTCGAGTGCCGGTTTGACCACCCGAAACGGCACCGGTGTCACGCTATCCTGAAGACGGGCAAGCTGCGCGACGTAGGGCGGCGGCAGAAAGTCCGCGCGGACGCCGAGAAGCTGCCCCAGTTTGACGAAAATGACGCCCAGCCGCTCGCAGGCTTCGCGCAAACGCTGCGCCGCGCGCTCATCGAGCGGGGACAGACGGGCGGGGGAAGCGCGCAGGGCCGCCCAGAGCAGCCGGCGGGCAACCAGCCACCACACCGGCAGCAGCGTCGCCACAATCGTCAGCGTGCGGACGAGCAAACGCAGCGGGCGCACCGCTCTGAGAGGCCCGGTTGTGACGGAAGGCGGCATGGGAACGGCCTGGGTCAGTCAGAAGAGCGGGCAGCCAGTACCATGAGCCGCCGCTTGCTGGCATACAGCACCAATCGGTCGCCCAGCATTTCAAACCGGTTGACCTGGGGAAGCAAGCGGTTGAAGCGGGCTTCCAGCCGCCGGACCGGCTCATCGAGGCAGGCGCGCTTGGTTCTGGTGGGCGGTGCAAACCGCAGCCCGTTGCTGCCCCGGAGTTCGTAGCGGCCGGAAAAACGGTTGCAGCCGTCCGAGCCGGTGTAGCGCTGATTGGCGGCATCAAACTCGATGAAGGGTTCGGTGACGCTGACCGTCTCGCCTTCGGCTTCCACCAGCGTCCAGCGTTTGCCGGCCAATCGGTCCGGTCCGGCAGTTCCGCTCACGCCGCCAATCGGTGTCCCTCCACTGGATGCGCCCGGCTCGGCCGGCCGTTCGGGACAGGTTTGGAAGTGTGAGACATCTTCGGCCCGAAGGGTGGGTGCCTCGCCCGGCTGCAGGACGTAGTTGACGACCGCCGTCCGCGAAGGACAGCAGGCCGGGTCGCCGGGGGCGTAACGACTGAACTCGGCCGTCAGGCGCGAGGGGGAAGGCAGCTCGACCCGGACGAGCGCGCCATCCGTGCGCGCCTGCATGGCGACCGGCGACAGCGTGCCGGCATAGCGGCCGTCCCAGGTGACAAACGCCTGGAAACCCAGTGGACGGCACATGCCATCGAGTCCCGACGTGGCCATGACGACCTGGGCCGGGCCGAAGACCTGCACCGGGCCAAACAGCTTCCAGCCACGGGCAACAAGCGCCCGCTCGAATGGCTGGACCGGTTTGCGCATCTGTTCATTGCAGATGTCCGGCGCAGCAATGTCCGGGACAGCGGGCGGTTCAGGCAGCGGCGCCACCTGGCCACGGACGCGGTTCCAGTCGGTCAGCGGGCGGTCCAGCCAGCTTTCACCGGCCGGACGCGCTTCAGCCGCCGCTGCCAACAGGAGAGTCAGGGCGCAGAACAACGCCAGAAAACGGGGCAGGAAGTGGAGGGTGACACGCATGGGGACGGGAGAAACCTTCGCTTTGGAGCTTTTTGGAGGACGCGCGTCTGCGATGCCGGCCGGCAAACGTGGGTGGCTTGCGGGGGGATCAGCCACCCAGCGCCAACTCAGGATTCCTCCGGGGCGGCGGCTTTGGCGGCCGGCCTGGCTGGGGCCTTGGCTGCCGGTTTTTCAGCCGCCTTTGGCGCTACCGCACGCGGTGCGGCACCGCTGCCCATCGTGCCAGCCTTGCCGGGGTCAAAATCGGCCAGCTCGTTGTAAAGCCGGATGTAGAAGTTCGGGAAAAAGCTCGAAACCTGAAAGGTCGTCACGTAGAAGATGCCCGTCCCGGCAATGGCTGCCAGCCGCACCAGGCCCTCAAGGGGCTTCAGATCGTCACGTTCAAACTTGAGCAGGTCCATACATACACTCCTTTGGCGAGGTTATTCGCCTTCCGGCTTGCCGGGGCGGTTCGGACGCGGCCCGCCGCCAAAAGGTGGCGGCGCGGACGGTTTTGGTCGCGGGGCAGCCGCTGGCGGCGGCGCCGCCGGCGAGGCCATGGGCTGGGTTTCTTCAAGGGATTTGGTGTCCGGCGGCGGCGAAGCCAGTTTCTGCGTCTTCTCGGCGGCCGGCATGCTTTCCGTCGGACCGGCCGCCGGACTCTCCACCGTCGGCTTGTTTTCCGGCAGGCTGGCCGTGGACCTGGCTTCCGGCGCGGGCGGCGCCTTGGTTTCGGCCGGGGGTTCGGGTTTGGGCGCGGCCGCCGGTTCGGCCTTTGGCGCCGGGGCCGCTTTGGCTTCCGGTGCCGGTTCGGGCGGAGGCGCTGGAGCAGCTTTCACTTCCGGCGCCGGCGGGGTGGGTGGAGCCGGCGCCGGTTCAGATTTTGGGGGCGGAGCGGCCGCCTGCGGTTTCGGTTCCGGTTTGGTTTCGGCCTTCGGTTCGGGCTTTGCCGCTGGCTCCGGCTTGGGCGCCGGCGCCGGTTTGGCGGCCGGCGTGGTCATTTTTGGGGCCGCCGGCTTGGGAGCTTCCGGCGCGGGCGCCGGAATGGGCAACTCCTCCACATCGGCCGACAGGTCAGGAAACATGGTTTTCTGAACCTTGATGAAGGCCCCGGCAAAGGCCGTGTAGGTGTTGCCGACATTGTCAATGTATTCGGCGAGCGCATTTTCAAAGTCGCCGAACCGCTCGTTGATGACGTTGCGAAACAGTCCCATAACAGGTTTGGCTTTCCTTTCAAGACAGTGATGCCGCGCCCCGACACCACTCGACGGGGACTGAAGCAGGAAGTCTGACCAGACGGGCGCGTGAATGCTTGTTTTTACTGTAGGTCGTCACGGGCTGAAGTGTCAATTTGGCTTTGACTTTGCCGCGTTTTGTGTTTTTTTGGACAAACCTTGCCGCACGGGTAAAAATACATCCCAACCGGGGCACTCCCACCCCCAGTCTGGCCCGGCTCCGGCTCGCTCCACTTCCGTGACTCCTGGCGGTTTCGCCGGTCGGTGCATGCACGATGGACACTTCACTCCACCTTCGTTCGTCCGTACGCTTGGGTATCATCGGCCTGTTTGTGCTTGTGGGGGGATGGCTCGCAGCCTGCTCACGCCACACGCCTGAAGCGCGTCCGCCGAAACCGATTCAGGCCGACACCTTCGACATCGGGCCGCTGACGCCGGTGGTGATTTCGCCCACCAAGGACCTGACGAAGTTTCTGCACGCAGACCACACCGAGCAGGTGGATGCGCGGCTGACCTGCAACTACTGCCACGGCGTCGAGGCGAACCTGCAGAAACTGGCGCGGTACGCCGACAACCCCAAAGAAGCCAACAAACCGCCCTATCCCGGTCATGCCAGTTGCATGGCCTGTCACATGGCGGAGTTCACCCAAACCCGACCGACGCCGGTGGCTGACAAGGGGGGACGTGGTGAACCGTCCGGGCAATGGTCGGCGATGTGCTACGTGTGTCACCAGCAGGTGGGTCTCGACCGGGAAGGCGTCAATGCGATGGATGCCTTTCCGGGACGGCTCAGCCACAATGTCATCTTCACGGCGGAGCAACACCGGGAGCACATGGCCTACGTCTATCCGTCCGATCTGCCCGACCAGAAACGGGCCGGGCAGAAGATGGACGATAAAACCTGCCGGGACTGTCACAGCGTGCTGCCCCATCCCCAACCGGGGGTGACGTTCGAGGCGCACACAACCTGTTATGCCTGCCACCGGACGAGCGAGTACCGGCCGCCAGCTCTGGGCACGAAAAGCGAGGTTCAGCCGGGGGCGCTGGCTTCCGGCGCCTGCAACACCTGTCATGCAGCAACGACCAAGCCGGAGGAACTGCGGCCGCTGGCGGCCAAAATGCAGGGTGTGCGGTCGTACTCATTCAAGTTCACCCATGCCACCCACCAGCAGGGCAAGTGCACCGACTGCCACAACCTCAACGGCACCTATGCCAACCAGGTCGGGACGCCGCGCGCCAAACAGCATTTGACGGGAACGCGCTCGGCCGCGGGGCAGGGATGCTTCAGTTGCCACGATGGCCGGCGGGCCTTCGGCGACCTGGACGCCAACGGACAGGCCACCCAGGCCCACTGCCTGAAGTGCCACACACCTTCCCAGCTCGGCCCCCTGTTTGGCACACCGACGGCCGCCCTCAGCCCACCGCCGGTTCCGAATCCGGTTCTGAATCTGGCCTGGCGGTGACATTTCCAGAGTTGACCGGCCCCGGTTGATGGGCAGACCGGGAACGTTTCCGGGCATGACAGGCAGCGGGTGGGTCGTGTATCGTCACTGGCGATTCGACCTGACCAACGTCGTCACACGGGCCAGCATCAGACAAGCGTCGCCTCAACCACCTGCTGCACGCCAATGTGCCTCCCCCGTTTGCGGATTTCTCCACCAGAGGAGCGGGAACAACCTATGAAACGATGGTTCATCGCAGTCTATCTCTTCAGCGCCGTCTGGCTGCTTGCCGCGCCGACGGCTGCGCGTCTCACGAACACGGCTCTGGATGAGGACGCCAGCACGAAAATGCCGGGCAAGCTGGTGTTTGACAACACCGAAAGCGATCCGCCGTTCTCAAAATACGCCGGGTACAAGGACGACAAAGGCAAAGCGCCCTTCGACCACCAGCAGCATGTGGACTACGAGGGTTCAACCTGCGTCGTGTGCCATCACACCAACTCCAAGACCCTTGTCGCCAAGGGCGATGTCGCCAGCGAGCCGGTCATGAAGTGCACCGTCTGCCACACCGACCAAGACATGGCACCGTCGCCGGTCGAGGGGACGAACGAGGACCACAAGTTCAAGGGTGTCCCGGCGGTTGAAGCGGAGACGGCTTACCACGGCGTGGACAACTCCAGGAGTGCCGCCAGTGAGGCCGGGTGCATCACCTGCCACAAGCGGCTGGAGAAGGAATTTCCCAAAGCCGGCAAGGTGGTCTCGTGCAGCAGTTGCCACACCGGCCAGGATTCCTGACGTTTCACGGACACGGGCAGCACGACCTGGGGCCAGGCTTCCCGTGTGATCTTTCGCAGCTTTGTTTTGAACCGTCGTTTTCGGAACCGGTGAGTACGGCTTCCTTCAAAACCTTTGTCCTTGGGTTGGTGGTGGGCGCGCTGGGCGGCTACGGACTGGGGCACTGGCTGCCATTGGGCGGAGCTGCCGGAGCGGGGGCGTCGCCACCAGCGCCGGCCGGCCGGCCAGCAGCAACAGCGGTCGCGCCACCATTGACGCCGGACCAGAGCCGCGGTGCCCTTCCGGCCACGCATCCACCACTTACCACGGCTGGTGGCCCCAGTGCCTCGCCAGCGGTCAGGGCGGCTTGTCAGTCGGCCGATGCCGATCCGGGCAACTACTTGGCGCAGATGGATGCGGCAGCGGCACTGTACCGGGCGGGAAACTTTGCCGGGGCGCTCGACTACGCCCAGCGGGCGCGCCACCTGCGCCCCGACAGTGTGGATGCCCTTCTGGCCGTTGGTGTCTCACAGGCTGAGCTGGAGCAATACGACGCAGCGGCAAAAACGCTGGCCCAGGCCGTCGAGCGGCGTCCTGACGATGCCGACATCCGTACCGAACTGGCCTACGTTCACCTGCGGCGAAAAGACTTTCGGGCGGCCCTGGCCGAGGCCGAACGCGCCCACCGTCTGGCAGCCCATGCGGAGCGGACGCTTGAAATCATCGTCCAGTCCGCGCTGGCGCTGGGAGAGAAGGCGCGGGCCAAAGCGGCGCTCGACCGCCTGGCGGCCGTCAACCCTGGCAATCCCCGCCTGGCTGAACTGGCCCGGGCGCTGGCGGCAGCCACGCCCACGGCGAAAGGAAAACCTTCATGAGCGATGATTATGACAAGAGCAAGACCCTTCATAAAATGGGTAGGTGGCAAAAGCCAACTGCTGGAGCAATTTGAAAATTTCTACCCTGATGAACTTAGAAAAGGCATCATTAAAAACTATGTTGAGCCTTTTTTGGGCGGAGGCGCATTGTTTTTCGCTCTTTCACAACGGTATAAAATTGAAAGTGCCTATCTGTCGGACTTGAACAAAGACCTGATTTTGACCTATCAGGTTATCCAACAACGCCCTAACGATTTACTTGACTTTTTGGAGCAGTATCAAAAGGATTACGACCAAACTGAAACAGAGAAACGCAAAGATTTATTTTTGGCAGTCCGCCGACATTTCAACTTGCAACGTTTTGAAATAAACTATAAAAAACTATCGGATAATTGGATTCCGCGGGCTGCACAATTTATCTTTTTGAACAAAACATGTTTTAATGGGCTCTTCCGCCTTAACTCGAGAGGTGAGTTTAACGTGCCTTATGGAAAATATAAAACAGCAGTGATTTTTGACGAACCCAATATTTTAGCTGTCTCAAAAGTCCTGCAACGTGCTGAGATTCAGCAAGCTGATTATACAAGTTGCTTTGACAAAGTAAACGAAAATACATTTGTCTATCTTGACCCACCTTACAGACCCATCAGTCAAACAGCAAGTTTTACAACTTACACAGACGCAGGATTTGATGATAAAGAACAACTGCAGTTAGCCCAATTTTTCCGAAAATTGGATCGGGAAACAGGAGCAAAACTAATGCTTTCTAATTCCGACCCTAAGAACGAGAATCCCAAAGACGATTTTTTTGAAAAGGCTTATTCCGGTTATAACATTTTCAGGGTTTCGGCAAGCAGGGCGGTAAATTGCAACGGCGAAAGACGTGGCAAAATTAACGAACTCTTAGTCATCAACTATCAATGTGAACAACAAACCCTGGAAGTCAATTTTCAACACGTGCGAAACCCGTGAACACAATTTTCCGTAAAGTATGAAAAAGATTGTAATAGCGTAAGACTCTTGAAAAGCTATCAGTTTGAAATAGAAAGCAGGCAAAACCTTCTAACAATACGCGCACAGTTCAACATGACGCGGCCGCAAAAGCGCTGGGGGACAGGGACCGGGACAAAGCGATGCTCGATTGCCTGGCGGCCGTCAACCCTGGCAATCCCCGCCTGGCTGAACTGGCCCGGGCGCTGGCGGCAGCCACGCCAACGATGAAAGAGAGACCGTCATGAGCAGCAATGATGCGGAAATCCACGGCAGCCTGCGCGCCCTGGCGCTTCCCCGGCGGGCCGTCCTGCACATGGGCTTTGTGGCCGGCATCAGCGCCGGTCTGGGCCATCTGGCTGAAGCAGCGCAGCGAAGTCCGCGCAACGCCGATGTGGCCCTTCTCAACGCGGCGCTGGCACTGGAACACCAGGCGATTGCCGCCTATGACGCAGGTGTAGGAACGGGACTTCTCAAGGGCGAAACCCTCGAACTGGCCCGGCACTTCCAGAGCCAGCACCGGGCGCACCGTGATCTCCTGGTCGGGGAAATTCGCAAGCTGGGCGGGACGCCGGCCGTGGCCCTGGCCAGCTACACGTTCAAGGGCAAGGACGATGCCCCCATTGAGTTCAGGACGGCCGAGGATGTTCTGGTCTTTGCCCTGGGACTGGAAGGTGGCGCGGCCAGCGCCTACCTGGGACTCCTGCCGCAGTTGACTTCCAGGGCGATGCTTTCCACCATCGCCGGTATTGCCTGTGATGAGTCCCAGCATGCAGCAGCGATTCGGCTCCTTCTGCGGCAGCAGCCGGCGCCGGATGCCGTCGTGAGATAAGTACGCTGCCAGGCTGTTCGTTCCTGATGTACGGGTTATGTCTGCCAAAGTTCTGATTGCCGAAGACGATCCGGCCTCGCGCAAGCTTCTGCAGGTCTGGCTTTCCCAGGACGGTTACGAGGTGACGAGCGTGGACAACGGGAAAGCCGCCCTGGAAGCCGCGCGGCGCGTTCTGCCCGACGTTGTGCTGTCGGATGTGATGATGCCGGAAATGGATGGCTTTGCCCTGTGCCGGGAGCTGCGGGCCGACCCATGTCTGGGCGAAATCCCGATCGTGCTGGTGACGGCCCTGAGCGACAAGGCCTCGCGCCTCCAGGGGATCGAAGCCGGAGCGGATGACTTTCTGACCAAACCCTACGACCAGGCCGAGCTGCGGGCGCGCATCCGCAGCATCGTCCGGCTCAACCGCTACCGCCTGCTGCTTCAGGAACGGGAACAGCGGGCCGCAGAACGCGCCCGGGCCGCGGCCCGCCTCAAAGAGTTGGCCGAGTTGCTCGATCAGACCCAGGACGCCGTTGTGCAGATTGACCGGCAGGGCCACATCACCTTCTGGAGTGCTGGCGCGGCGCGGATGTTCGGGTGGCTTTCAGAGGAAGCCCAGGGTCAGCCTGCCGCCAACCTGTTGTTTCCCCAGAGCGGCCAACTCCCCCTGGACGCTCTCACATCCGTTGTTCAGGAAGGATACTGGACCGGAGAACTGACAACCCACCGGCGCGACGGCCGCGAAATCATCCTGATGACCCGCTGGTCAGCCGTTACCCGCTCGGAAGATGGCGCACGTTCCACACTCCTGATTGCAACCGACATCACCGAACAGCGGCAGGCCGAACGACGGTATCTCCGCGCCCAGCGGATGGAGACCATCGGCATGCTGGCCAGCGGCGTGGCGCACGACCTGAACAACATGCTCACGCCGATTGGCATCGGCCTCGAAATTCTCCGGCAGGAAATTCAAAACCCGGCGCTGACCGAAGTGCTCAACATGATGAACAGCAGCGTCGAGCGCGGCGCGGCGCTCGTCAAACAGGTGCTTTCGCTGGCACGGGAAGGCAGCGGCGCGGCAAGTCTGGTCCAACCCAAGCACATTCTGCGCGAAGTGGCCTCCATTGCCCGTGAGACGTTTCCCAAAAACATCACGGTGCGTACGGACTACCCGGCTGCACTGCGGACGATTGCAGGCGACCCGACGGAACTCACCCAGGTGCTGCTCAACCTGTGCGTCAATGCCCGCGACGCCATGCCCCAGGGGGGCACCCTGACCCTGGCTGCCCGCGACCTGCCGGCCGAAGAGGCCACCCGGTTGCACCCCCATCAGACCACGAGCGGAGAGAGTGAGTATTATGTCCTGCTGGAAGTGACAGATACCGGCACAGGGATTCCGCCGGAACTGCGGGAGCGCATCTTCGAGCCGTTTTTCACCACCAAGCCGCAGGGCAAGGGCACGGGTCTGGGACTGGCTACAGTTGTCTCGATTGTCAACAAGCGCGGCGGCTTCATTGCCCTGGACAGTGAAGTTGGGCGTGGCACGACGTTCCGGCTCTACTTCCCGGCCACCGAAGCCCCGGAGGTGCCGTCAACGCCACCGGAGCAAGGTGTTTCCGGGCAGGGCGAACTCGTCCTCGTGGCGGATGCCGAAGCTTCCACCCTCGACCTGCTGCGTACGGTTCTGGAAGCCAACGGCTACACGGTCATCACGGCGCGCGACGACGCCGAACTGGCTACCGGGTTGGCCCGGCATCCAGCGGTAGCCATCATTGACGCCGCCCTGCCGACCGTCATGCAGAGCCATTCGGTGTTTGCGTCGTTGCCAGCCGATTTACCGCTCATTGGCATCTGTGGCGAAGATGCCGAAACCTGCCGCCGCCGGACAGAGCACCTGCCGGTCCGAGCCTGGCTCAACAAGCCGTTTACGGCCTCACAGGTGCTCCGGGCGCTGCGCGAAATCCTGAAGGCGTAAGCGGGGATGCCGTTTGGCGGTTCCGCGCCGAAGCGGACAAGGTGGCACACAGAAACGTGCAGGGTTCAGTCCTCCGAGGTGGTCGAAGGGCGCATGAGTGCGTTGAGTTCCACGCCGCGCGCAGCGCACCAGGCGGCAAAGGACTCGACCTTGGCTTCAGCCAGCTTGCGTCCAACCAGGCGGCGCAGGTGTTCATCCAGCACATCCGGCTCCCACCGGGCGTAGATTTTCCGCCGGTCTGAAGCCAGCAGTTCCTCCCGTTCACGAGCCACCAGCTCCTTGAGTTCGGATTTTTTGAGCTGGGCCAGCAGGGCCTCGCCCGTCCGTTCGAGATGTTCGAGGTAGCCGAGTTCGAGTTCCTGCATCTGCTCCTGAGAAGGCGTAGAAAAGAGCGGAACTGCCTCATGGCTGTCTCTAGTCTCCCCGGTGCTTTCCGACGCCTCAGCGGGCTTCTCAGCGCGAGCACGGGGCATTTTGGCAGATGACCGCCGTCGTTTGGGAGGCAGTTTGGGCAGGGCTTCCTGGCCGTTGACGATCAGGGTGTAGAGCAGTCCGCCCGGATTGGCGAGGTCGCGCTGGCGGTATTGCCGGTCAAACGTGGCAATGGCCTGCTCGATGGTTTCCAGCTTGCCCTGCAGCTCGAAGCTCTCCACAAGCTTCTTGGCGACGGACCCAATCATGCCGCGCGCCGTGAGCTGCCCTTCCAGGTGCAGCGCCACGTCGCGGACAGCGCGTTCTTCGGGCGACAGGTCATCGTCGCACATGGCATCCATCACGTCGTAGATGGGCAGGGCCATCTGCTGGATGCGCGCCCCGAACTCAAGGTTCTTGCGGAAGTGGATGGTTTCCTCTGTCAGCGTCCATTCAACCAGGAACTGCTTGGCCACCAACTCGTTCAGGGCGGGTTCCAGGCGCTGCATAATCTGCGAGACGTAGGTCATCTCGCGGGACATGCCGACGTGTTCAAAGGCCAGCTTGCGCACGTTGATGACGAAGTAATCGGAGCTGCCGAACTTCTTGTCGAGGTAACGGAACAGCCGCTTGGCGATGGGCGAGGTCAGGTTGAAGTAAAAATCCGCATCCAGCTTTTTGAAGAGCTTTTCGCTCAGGCTCTGGGCCACGCGGTCGCTCCACATCACATAGCTTTTGGCGCCGGTGCGCTTGCCAGCCCCCTCATCGAAAATCTTGAACTCCTGGATGATGCTCATCCCGACATCCACCAGGCGTCCCGTGTGGCGGTCCACGTAGGCGTTCTTGGCTTCGATGCGCACGGCGGCGAGTTTCCGCAGGGAACTTTCGAGCCGTTCGTAGTGCTTGGCGTTCATCGGCCACCCCAGCCGGCGGATGAGGTCATAGCGGCTGAAGTACACTTTCTTTTGCGCGCCCTGTTCGTATGAAAGCTCCATCAGGGCCACGTACACATCTTCATCCGTCGTGCTGGGCAGGCCCTCGATGGGGTGGGGCATGACGGTCCACACCCGCTGGATTTCACGGCCGTTCGAGGTGATGTGCTCGGTAAAGGTCAGGTAGTTTTTGCTTTTCTGGGCGCGCTTGTCGAGGACGGCAATCGGGAAAACCGCCAGGTTGAACTCATCTTGGGCAATGCGGATGACCTCCGGCTTTTCGGCGTCATCCGCTTCGGCCGTGGTAGCTGCCGTAGCGGATGTGGCTCCGGCAGCAGTGGGCGACCCTTCAGGTATGTCCGTCTCGCGTTTCTTCCGGCGGCCGCGTTTCTCTGCCATGGCTGGCGCTCTCCTGGCTTGTTCCAGCGCCGGCGTCCCGGCCCGGACAGGCGGGGTTGGGGATGGAATGACAAAAAGGTGTCAAATGCCGGCTTTGGCTTAAATTATCATCATCATCATCAATTATCATTAATTAGTTAATGGCGCCCAAAAGTCTTTTGTTTTCAATAATTTACGGGCGAATTTTTATGTCAAGGGTCAATAGCACCTTGACCTTGACCTTTGACATAAGAGCCAAAAAAGGCTGTTTTTTACGTCAAAGGTCAATAGTTTTATGTCAAAGGTCAATAGCGTTTACGTCAAAGGTCAATGGTTTTTATGTCAAAGGTCAATAGTTTTACGTCAAAGGTCAATAGTGCCGCCCAACGTTCGAGTCAAACCGACGCAAAAAACGCGGAAATTATGCCAACCACAAGATATTGTGGTCTGCAAGGGGGCAGATAGTGGTCATCCGCGGGTGTTTTCTTACGTCAAAGGTCAATAGCCTTACGTCAAAGGTCAATAGTTTTACGTCAAGGGTCAATAGTTTTATGTCAAGGGTCAATAGTTTTTATGTCAAAGGTCAATAGTCTTTATGTCAAAGGTCAATAGCCACAAGATATGGGTCAGACGCGGTTCAGGGGCGGTACAAGGCAGGACTGGGCAGTACCTTACCGAGGGCGGCTTCAAGTGGTATGTTGGGTGAGCCAGGGCTGGGAGGGCCGGATTTTTTATGTCAAGGGTCAATAGTTCTGGAGGCATGGTGCTGGCGGACCGGGGAACTGCTGCCCGGTGCTGTCAGGGCCGTGCTGTGCGGACGTGGTGCAACGTACCGGTGCAGGCCTGCCTTCCCAGGGAGTGAAGGGTTGGCGTTCCGGTTGCGTGCCGATAGGTTGGGAGCTGTGGGAGGTGGGATATGCGTATCCGAGTGTTGCCAAGCGTGACGGATCCACGGAGTCAGTTGTTGATTACGTTCCTTGTCAATGACTGCGTGGCAATTGATGCCGGTGCCCTGGCCTTTCACCTCACCGGGGAGGCGCTCCTGGCAGTACAGGACATCGTGTTGACCCATGTCCATCTGGACCACATTGCTTCACTGCCTTTCATCTTCTCGGAAATGTTCTCCAGCATTCGGACACCGGTGCGTATTCACGCCACGGTGGCTGACATCGAGCGGTTGCGCTGCCACATCTTCAACGATGTCATCTGGCCAGACTTTACCCGGCTGCGGAATGTGCATGGCGAACTGCTGACGTTTGTGCCGTTCACGTGGCGGGATCCATTTGAGGTTGCCGGGCTGCGCCTGACGGCGGTTCCGGTGACGCATACGGTGGAAACAGCCGGTCTCGTCGTTGAAGATGGGCAGGGCCGCTGTGTTGCGTTTACTTCCGACACTGGCGTGACGGACGAGTTCTGGGAGGTCCTCAATGCCCTGCCACGGCTGGACGCCGTTTTTGTGGATGTTGCCTTTGACAATGCCAATGAGTTTGTGGCGAAGGCTTCGTATCATCTCTCACCCCGCCTGCTGGTTGGCGAGTTGGCGAAGTTGCGGCGGCCCTCGCAGGTGCTGGCGGTGAATCTGAAACCTTTCTGCCGTGAGCAGGTGAAGGATGAAGTCCGGGCGCTCGCGCTGCCCAACGTACAGGTGGCGGAACTGGATGTGGACTACACCTGGTAAGAGGGGTACCGGGGCCGTTGCGGCGCTGGGGAGTCACGTTTCAGCGGTGGTGCTGCGGGGGATAACGCACTTGGAAAGGGAAGGTTGAGTTTATGGAGTTTCCCAAACTGATTGTGACGGGACCGACGGCAAGTCAGCGGGTGGATGAATGCCGGAAGTTTCCGCTGGTGATAGGGCGCGCCACTACTTGTGATGTCATTGTGGCGGATGAACGGGCGTCGCGTTCGCATGCCAGGATTGAAGTCTCGCCGGATGGGAACTACCAGTTGGTTGATCTGGGCAGCCGGAATGGCACCCTTCTCAATGGCAAGCTGGTGACGCAGCCGACGTTTCTGAAGGATGGCGACAGCATTGGCATTGGCAGTCATACGTTGGTGTTTCGCCTGCCGGCGCCGGCAACCATCCGTTACGATGACGCGCCGATTACCGGGACGGTCAGGTTGCAGAAAGCGGCTACGCTGCTGGCACTGGGGCTTTCGGGAGATGTGACGGGAAAGCCGTCGGGCAGCTTTCGGGCCGTGGCACCGCCGCCCGCGCAAAGCATTCTGGTCAGGGCCGAGGAACTGCACCTTTTGAAGAAGCGCAGCCAGATGCTCAGTCTCTTTTACGATTTCAACAAACGGGTCGCGCGTGAGTTTGACAAAGCGGCCATCTATGCCGAGGTTGCCCGGCAGGTTTTTGAAATCTCGAATGCGGGGCGGCTGCTGATTGGCAAGCGGGGGTTGGATGATCAGCCGATGATTGAGTGGGCCACATACCGCGATGACGTCACGCGTGCGGCTTACGGGAAGATGCCTGTCAGCCGCAGTGTGATTCGGAAGGTGATGCAGGAGCGGGTTTCACTGCTGAGCCGGGACATGACGGACGTCAAGGGCACGGCCATTCTGGGCATCCAGTCTCTGATGTGTGTGCCGATGCTCGGTCAGGAAGAGGGTCCGCTGGGTGTGATTTATGCCGACAGTTTGCATCGGGATGGTTTTACGGAAGACGATGTGGATTACCTGACGGGTTTGGCTTCGACGGTGGCACTGACGTTGGAGAGCCTCATGGCTCACGAGCGTTTATTGCACGAAGAAGCTGCGCGAACGGCTTACCGGCGGTTTTTGCCGCCGCACGTTGTTGACCAGATCATGCAGGACCCGGACAGCCTGCAACTTGGCGGCACAAACCAGGTGGTGACGACGCTGTTTGCAGACATCCGGGGTTTCACCACGCTTTCCGAGCGCAAGTCGCCGCAGGAAATCGTTGCCATTTTGAACAACTACTTTGAACGGGCGGCGACGGCCATTTTTCGGCACGGGGGGTCGCTCGACAAGTTCATTGGCGACGGCATCATGGCGTTGTTTGGCGCGCCCCAGCCCAGTGAGCGTGACCCGATCAACGCCGTCCAGGCGGCGATTGCCCTGCAGGAAGTCATCGAGCAGGTCAATGCCGACCTGGAAGCCCAGGGATCAGACCTGCGGTTGAGTATTGGCATCGGCATCAACACCGGGGAGGTGACGGCGGGTAACATTGGTTCCCGCCAGCGTATGGATTACACCGTCATTGGAGATGCCGTGAACCTGGCGGCCCGGTTGGAGTCCAATGCCAAACCGGGGCAAATCCTGATTGGGGAGACAACGGCCCGGTGTTTGAAGGCGTTGCTTCAGACCGGCTTTGAGTTTGGGGAAGAGGAACAGGAGTTTGCTTTTGTCCCGCTGGGTGGTTTGAAGGTCAAGGGAAAGCTCCAGGAGGTCAACGTATATCGTGTGTTGTGGGGGCAGGAACTGGTTGCGCTGAAGGGTGAAGGGAAAACGGATGGTAGTGGAGACCAGACATTTTTTCACAGCGCGGCAAGAGACCCGGTGGTGGAATCTGAGACGATTTTGCGGACAGGTTTGGGTGGGACGGCAGTTCAGCGTGAACCGCGCCGGAAGCTTACAGTTCGGGTGGTTGTGGCCGGGACGGACCTCAGCGGCCGGTCTTTTGAGCAGGAAACGGAGACGGTGGATGTCAGCCAGTCAGGTGCCTGTGTTCGGCTGGCGCAGCCGATGGCGATTCCATCACCGCTCACCATTTCGGTGCCGGATTACGGCTGGCAGGGAGAGGCGATTGTACGGACGATAGCCCGTGACACGCATGGGTATCTGACCGGCATTGAGATCATCGGCCAGTCCCCACGCTGGTGAAGGCTGGAAGTTCTCGAACACTCTTGCTTCGGTTCACTGAGACCTTGCAAAGGTTTCAACAGGGCTGCTTTTTTCAAGGCAGAAAATCACTCACCATTCACCGCTCGCTTTTCTGCCGCTTTGATGAAGCCGCTTTTTTCAAAGCGGAAAACGGCGTGGCAAGCAGACTGCAGTTGATTTTTATTCTTCTTCCTTTTGGCGTCGGAAGTATTCTTCTCTTTTCGCCAGAAGTTCCGCCATTTCCTGTTCTATCCGTGCCCTGATTTTCTGAAACGCTGGTAGCATCTCGTCGGTTATTTCTTTAGCGCTTTTTCCTTTTCAAACTCAGCTCAATCATCTTCCGTAAGAACTCTAGTTCTGTGTTCATAAACTCTCCCTTCATAACCACGAATCAATGCCTGTCCGATTTCATTCAAAGCAGCATTAGTCGCTTCGGTTAGCATTTTCGGAAAGAAAAACCACTTCGATGAAGCCAATTTTTCAAAGTGGAAAAAGTTTGGCACAGTTTGGTTGTCTTGTCAAGCATCGGGCTTCAATGAAGCAACTTTTTTTCAAAGCGGAAAACTCAAGACGGGCGCTTTCCTCAAGCAGGGCGGCATAGCAGCTTCAATGGAGCCGCTTTTTTTCAAAGCGGAAAACTGCGCCGGTAGGCGTGTACAGCGCCGGTGTAGGACGGCTTCAATGGAGCCGCTTTTTTTCAAAGCGGAAAACACTCCTGGAGCCGAAGGAAGCCGTGCGGCAACGCCTGGCTTCAATGGAGCCGCTTTTTTTCAAAGCGGAAAACATGGCAGAGTGGGGCCATTGGTGCCTCCCTAAAGGCGCTTCAATGGAGCCGCTTTTTTTCAAAGCGGAAAACCAGATGACGGGATAGAACCCGTTGAAGTGGTGTTCGGCTTCAATGGAGCCGCTTTTTTTCAAAGCGGAAAACGCCAGATCAGGTCTAGCTGCTGTGCTGCCCAAGTTGCGGCTTCAATGGAGCCGCTTTTTTTCAAAGCGGAAAACGCGTGACCGCAGCGTTGGCGGTCTGGAGCGCGTTGGGCTTCAATGGAGCCGCTTTTTTTCAAAGCGGAAAACTTCCTGATTGCACTGAAGACTACGGGCGAGCAGGCGGCCGCTTCAATGGAGCCGCTTTTTTTCAAAGCGGAAAACTAGCGCTGACGTGTACCTCAGACCGTCCAGTAAAGGGCTTCAATGGAGCCGCTTTTTTTCAAAGCGGAAAACACTCGAATCCGCTCGCCGTGCCGGAGACCTTGACCTTGGCTTCAATGGAGCCGCTTTTTTTCAAAGCGGAAAACAACGCGCGGGCGCGTCACCGCGTCTGGCTGTGACCTGCTTCAATGGAGCCGCTTTTTTTCAAAGCGGAAAACGTGCTCATTCCTGAAGGCATGATTTTGCCTGCAGCCGGCTTCAATGGAGCCGCTTTTTTTCAAAGCGGAAAACGCGTCAATCGAAAGTACGAAGGGCAACTCCGTGGCGTCGGCTTCAATGGAGCCGCTTTTTTTCAAAGCGGAAAACAAAGCGGGGGACAGACTGAAGTGAAACTCACCTGCGCTTCAATGGAGCCGCTTTTTTTCAAAGCGGAAAACTGATTGACACGCTGCACCGGGCATTTCGCGGTAACGGCTTCAATGGAGCCGCTTTTTTTCAAAGCGGAAAACAACCTAGTTAAGTGTGTCCAGTGTACTATTACTGAAGCTTCAATGGAGCCGCTTTTTTTCAAAGCGGAAAACACGGCTGGTAGCGGGCGGCTGTTCGACGGACTGAAGGCTTCAATGGAGCCGCTTTTTTCAAAGCGGAAAACGCGGCGCGGAGCGCGCTACCTGGTGGTGGTTGAGGGCTTCAATGGAGCCGCTTTTTTTCAAAGCGGAAAACGTCAAGCAAAAAGTTTCAACTTTTTTCTACTTGCGCCGGCTTCAATGGAGCCGCTTTTTTTCAAAGCGGAAAACTCTCCAAGGTCAATCAACTGGGGCAGTTCCTGGAGCGGCTTCAATGGAGCCGCTTTTTTTCAAAGCGGAAAACCGGGTGTGGCGCTTTTTTTTGGCGTAAGCAGAAAGCTTCAATGGAGCCGCTTTTTTTCAAAGCGGAAAACACAGTGCGAACACTCAACGTTCGGCGTCTTCAACTCGCTTCAATGGAGCCGCTTTTTTTCAAAGCGGAAAACCCGGAGGTGTCCCGGTCGTTGTTTGCGTTCTGGATGCTTCAATGGAGCCGCTTTTTTTCAAAGCGGAAAACGGGACGTGTCCGTACTCAAGCACGTACAGTTGATAACGCCCGCTTCAATGGAGCCGCTTTTTTTCAAAGCGGAAAACACTCCCAGGACATTTCAGCCGCCAGAGGCGACTGTCTGCTTCAATGGAGCCGCTTTTTTTCAAAGCGGAAAACCGAAGGCATCGCGTCACGGCTTTTAGTCTGGAAAATCTGCTTCAATGGAGCCGCTTTTTTTCAAAGCGGAAAACGCCAAGCCCAATGTTGTATGCGAGGCTGACCATTGCCGCTTCAATGGAGCCGCTTTTTTTCAAAGCGGAAAACGTCAAAGGGAAAGCTGATTGCCGAACTGATTGCCGCCGCTTCAATGGAGCCGCTTTTTTTCAAAGCGGAAAACCCTGAGTACACCATGATCTATGCCAGCCCGGAAGCGCTTCAATGGAGCCGCTTTTTTTCAAAGCGGAAAACCCGGTCCGGGGGCGGCCAGACCCCCGTAACCAGATGCGCGCTTCAATGGAGCCGCTTTTTTTCAAAGCGGAAAACAAAGAAATAGGGACCCAAGGCCCTGTTCCAGGGGACGGGCTTCAATGGAGCCGCTTTTTTTCAAAGCGGAAAACAAAAGATTGCCGCCGCGCGGTCGGCGGAAGAGATGGCTTCAATGGAGCCGCTTTTTTTCAAAGCGGAAAACGTCAGCGACGCCGAAGCGGTCATCCAGCACGAAAAGGGCTTCAATGGAGCCGCTTTTTTTCAAAGCGGAAAACCGTTAGGCGGAGCGAACCGGATTTGCATATCTCCACCCGGCTTCAATGGAGCCGCTTTTTTTCAAAGCGGAAAACAGGCACTCGTCTGGCGTGCCTTACCAAAAGAAGGAGCTTCAATGGAGCCGCTTTTTTTCAAAGCGGAAAACCGCCTCAGGATAGGAAGTCCGAAAGCGCCCATTAAAGAGCTTCAATGGAGCCGCTTTTTTTCAAAGCGGAAAACCCCACGGCGTCTGAGGGCGACTGCCCTGGGCAGGAGGGCTTCAATGGAGCCGCTTTTTTTCAAAGCGGAAAACGGCGGCTTGGCGTCGTGAATCCACGGCTGCGACTTAGGCTTCAATGGAGCCGCTTTTTTTCAAAGCGGAAAACTGACTTTGCTACGCCGGAGCTGCTTCTGCCGTAGCGTGCTTCAATGGAGCCGCTTTTTTTCAAAGCGGAAAACGCTTTTGCCGAAAGGAGAAAAGAAAATGGAACTCTCGGCTTCAATGGAGCCGCTTTTTTTCAAAGCGGAAAACTGGACGACAGCCAAAAGACTTTTGAACTAGTCCAAGCTTCAATGGAGCCGCTTTTTTTCAAAGCGGAAAACTCAAAGACGCCCGTGAAGCCGCACCGGTTTACGCCCGGCTTCAATGGAGCCGCTTTTTTTCAAAGCGGAAAACAAGCTTTGCTGGAGTCCACCAAGCGACCCGTCTGGCTGCTTCAATGGAGCCGCTTTTTTTCAAAGCGGAAAACACCAGGTAAGCGTGTTCGCGGCACACGCGCATTTCCCGGCTTCAATGGAGCCGCTTTTTTTCAAAGCGGAAAACGGCAGAAGGAGTGGTGGACGCTGTAGCCGCCGCCTTGGCTTCAATGGAGCCGCTTTTTTTCAAAGCGGAAAACAGTGCTCTGCAGCCCCCAAGACGCGCTTAGCCTCGGTGGCTTCAATGGAGCCGCTTTTTTTCAAAGCGGAAAACTCTCCTTTCGGCAAAAAAGCGCCACACCCGAAGGTGGCTTCAATGGAGCCGCTTTTTTTCAAAGCGGAAAACGGGCAAAATAAACCCGATGGTGAAGGATACGTAGCTGGCTTCAATGGAGCCGCTTTTTTTCAAAGCGGAAAACCCGGACACCGGCCCGACGGCTATCCGGCAGGACGGGGCTTCAATGGAGCCGCTTTTTTTCAAAGCGGAAAACGACGAAGCCAAGTCGGTCGGCTAGCACCTCGTGCGGCTTCAATGGAGCCGCTTTTTTTCAAAGCGGAAAACGCGCCCCAAGTCCGCTGGCGTCAGCTTGTCCAGCCCGCCAGGCTTCAATGGAGCCGCTTTTTTTCAAAGCGGAAAACGGACGGGCTGTTTGAAGTGGTGCAGCCAGGTGGCGGCGCTTCAATGGAGCCGCTTTTTTTCAAAGCGGAAAACAAGGAAAAAGAAAATGATCACAGATCGCTTTACCTGGCTTCAATGGAGCCGCTTTTTTTCAAAGCGGAAAACCTTCACCGTCGGGTTTATCCTACCTTGCGACAGCGACGCTTCAATGGAGCCGCTTTTTTTCAAAGCGGAAAACGTCCGTAGCAATCACGATGCGCCCCCGGGCCCGGGCCAAGCTTCAATGGAGCCGCTTTTTTTCAAAGCGGAAAACCCGCCGCTTCCTTCGGCGTCGGCTATAAGCGACGCGCTTCAATGGAGCCGCTTTTTTTCAAAGCGGAAAACGCGGAAAAAACTTGAAACTTTTTGCTTGACAGTGCGTAGCTTCAATGGAGCCGCTTTTTTTCAAAGCGGAAAACTCCCCGGTGTGGCGCATTTTTTTTACCGAAAGGAGGCTTCAATGGAGCCGCTTTTTTTCAAAGCGGAAAACATATAGTCTGTGCGGAAACCAGCCCGGCGCATCAGCGGCTTCAATGGAGCCGCTTTTTTTCAAAGCGGAAAACAGCTCTGCCGTAGCAAAATCATCAGCGTGCGCTTGGGCTTCAATGGAGCCGCTTTTTTTCAAAGCGGAAAACGAGACCCTGGCCGTTGACTTTTGTCTCTCTCATGCGCTTCAATGGAGCCGCTTTTTTTCAAAGCGGAAAACCCCCAGCCGGTGTGGTGTACAAGCAACACAGCAGCGCCGCTTCAATGGAGCCGCTTTTTTTCAAAGCGGAAAACGCCTGTCGGCAGAACAATGCACGGGTTGCCTTCGTAGCGTGTGCTTCAATGGAGCCGCTTTTTTTCAAAGCGGAAAACAGCCCGATTCGCGCGTTGCGGTCAATTTGTCCCGTCAGGCTTCAATGGAGCCGCTTTTTTTCAAAGCGGAAAACTCCATTTGGCCCCTCCTTTCTGCGATGAAACGGCTTCGCTTCAATGGAGCCGCTTTTTTTCAAAGCGGAAAACGGTTCAAGCAGGCAGGCCCAATGCCCGTCTGGGAGCGGCTTCAATGGAGCCGCTTTTTTTCAAAGCGGAAAACAAAGACGCCACGCGGGTGCTGCGAGTGCAGGCCGCGCTTCAATGGAGCCGCTTTTTTTCAAAGCGGAAAACACGGGCACAGCCGATACGACCGGCTCGCCGTCCTCATCTTCCGCTTCAATGGAGCCGCTTTTTTTCAAAGCGGAAAACGCCGTCTATGAGATGTGCGGAAACCACTACGACATCGCTTCAATGGAGCCGCTTTTTTTCAAAGCGGAAAACAGCTGCACCTGCGCCCAATGGTCGGGACGCGCAGCCTGCTTCAATGGAGCCGCTTTTTTTCAAAGCGGAAAACGTACAATTTACTGGTCGAGTGGCGCGTGGCGAAGCAGCTCGCTTCAATGGAGCCGCTTTTTTTCAAAGCGGAAAACCGTACATGGCGTCCTGCATTGCCATGTACGCCTGGCGCGCTTCAATGGAGCCGCTTTTTTTCAAAGCGGAAAACTGTACGCCTGCCGAGGGTCTTTGCTGTTTCTTTTCTCGTTCGTGCTTCAATGGAGCCGCTTTTTTTCAAAGCGGAAAACACGAATGTGTGGCTATAGTACACGTGCGCATTGAGCTTGAGCTTCAATGGAGCCGCTTTTTTTCAAAGCGGAAAACGCGTAGATTCAAATCAACCAATGGGCGGCGGCCCTAGCTTCAATGGAGCCGCTTTTTTTCAAAGCGGAAAACAACTCCGGGCGTGGAAGAAAGCGCCCGAACACGTAACGGCTTCAATGGAGCCGCTTTTTTTCAAAGCGGAAAACAGGTTGACGGGACGCTGGTGCGCCAGCTCGCGCGGGCGCAGCTTCAATGGAGCCGCTTTTTTTCAAAGCGGAAAACTTCAGGGAGAGCTTTTGCAGGCTGTCCCTGAGGACGGCTTCAATGGAGCCGCTTTTTTTCAAAGCGGAAAACCCAACCAATGGGAGGGAGACGGTGAAGAAAGTCAAGCCGCTTCAATGGAGCCGCTTTTTTTCAAAGCGGAAAACACATTGCCGCCAACGACACCGAGGCGGTCGTCCAGCACGCTTCAATGGAGCCGCTTTTTTTCAAAGCGGAAAACGGCGCTGGCGGCTGGCGTTGCGCCAGCGCACGTAAAGCTTCAATGGAGCCGCTTTTTTTCAAAGCGGAAAACCGCACTCTCACAAGTCCCTTGCTTTCAAAGACCTGCAGGGTATCTTGCGAGCGGCGGAGAGTTTGTACCCACGAAACCCGGATCGCGTCAACCCTGTTTTTGTAAACTCAAGCCACATAAGCCCCTAAGTCCTGCGAGCGGCTCCCGCACCACACGGCACCACCCCGCCTCTCGCACAGACCCCACACGTCACCACTCTAAGCCAATGAACGCTATACAACAACCGTGATGCGCTCCGTCGGCGCCACTTCCAAAGGCTTCCCAAGCGCCTCGATGCAAGTCCGGCCACGCCCGTCCACCGGACCAACATCCACCAGCATAATCCGATCCTCACGCTGGTTGATCACTTCGGTCACCGCCATCAACAACAGGACACGCTCCGTCGCCGACAAATCACACCGAAAAACCGAATACTGCAAGGGATCGCCAAATCCACGCATAATCCGATAGACCTGACGCCACCGCTTCGGATTGGCAATGTCATAGCAAACAATGTACCGACTCCGCATCGAACCCTCTCCTGGTTTTTCCACCCGTCAGCGAGTGACAAAGGGAATGTAGCGTGGAATTTCACCCATCAGCGTACGCGCCAGAAGTCGCGCCTGAATTTCAAAAATCCGGCGATAGCTGACCTGATAATTGAAAACCGGATGCATGACCAACTGATCAAGCCGACGCTCAAAAGCCTCAATGAAGGTCTTTCTACCACGCGGTGTCAATGCCACTGCTTCACCCCGCTGGATGAAATCAGAAGGCCCGATTTCGCCATTGTTGATAACCGTGATGACTACCGAATCCGCTACCAAAGGGCGAAACTCCTCCATCAGGTCAAGGGCCAAAGCCGGTCTTCCATAGCGCGGCTGGTGGTAAAAACCAAGGTGAGGGTCAAAGCCAACGCCAATGACCGCCACCATCATTTCCTTGACCAAAAGACTGTACGCAAAGGAAAGCAAGGCATTGACCGGGTCTTTGGGCGGACGCCGGTTGCGCCCGGTAAAATCAAATGGCGGCTCATTGCCCGGCTTGAACATTGCCGGGAAATGACGGAAATACTCGCGCGCTGCATTGCCCTCAATTCCCAAAAGCGAAGGCATTTCCTCACACCTCTCAACTGCACCACGCAAGGCCGCCAACTGGGACAACACCTCTGGATCAAGTTGGCGCCCATTTCGCCGCAAAAGAAGACGGCTGTTACGGATTTTTCCACTTACAAAAGCCTTCGCCAGCCTGAGACAAAACCCCGGATCGCCGGCTGCCTGAAACTGCCGCTGACGTAACTCAATGTTTTTGTGTGGTGGGGCCGTCGTCACAGCCTGCAACCAGCCACCATAGCTCAGGTGCAAGACGGGAACCTCCCGGTTCACCAAGGCCCGAAGCGCCTGCGCCGAAATCTGTACGTTGCCAAAAAGGTTGACCTGGCTGATTTCAACCAACCGCACCGCATCTACGGCCTGTCCTTTGTCGCGGATTTCAAGTACGGTGCCATTGAGGCCTAACGCATAACCCTGACCCTGAACATAGACGGCCTTTTTGTCGTCACGCGCCGGTACCAGTCGCCGTACTTCCCTGCCGGTTGGAACCGGCAACGCGACTTCAGCCGCTTCGGCTGCAGACGGTAGAACCGTTGCTGCCGTGGCTTCTGAAGCCCTGTCATCAACCTTGTCATCGCCGCGCAGGAAATTGATTTCATCCGGCAGACAAATACCGACCAGAGAACAGCGTGGGCACTTGTTGGAGTTGACCAACGGCGGAGGTATCGTACCGGAAACCGCCAAAGCCCGCGCCGCTGCCAAAAGCTGCTTTGTCCGCGCGATGAGAACCGGCGTGAAATCCACCCGGACACGGGTTTTATCGGCTGCGTAGTAGATGATCCCATAACCAGAGCGGTAGCCATTGGCGCGCAGCAAAAGCCCCTGCAAACAAACCTGAATGCGCTCCGGTTCCCAAGCGCCTTCCGGCAGGTCCGGCGCGGCACCCCGTTTGTAATCCACCGGCACCACCTGCCCGTCGTCACTTTCAAGCAGGTCAATCACAGCCACAGCGCCAAGCTCCGGGCAGCCAACCTCCACCGAACGCGCATGGATTTTGCTCTCCGCCGTGATTTCGGCCGGCACCGGCGCCGGCCCGCCCGGCCGATCAACGCGCCGATGGACAAAACGTCCTTCCAGAACGTCAACATTCTCCGCCCACTCACGCTGTACATACTCAAGGTAAAACAGACGTGGGCAGTACACATACTCATTGAGCATCCGGGCCGGAATGAGGTCCGGTGTGGCAAGGAAGTTTTCTTTCATAGGCTTTCAGTGAAACGGTCATGCGGGCGAGACGCCCGCGCTCCCAGGCTTTCACGCGGGCGAGACGCCCGCGCTCCCAGGTTTCATGCGGGCGAGACGCCCGCACTCCTAGGTTTTCACGCAGGCGAGACGCCCGCGCTCCCAGGCTTTCACGCGGGCGAGACGCCCGCGCTCCCAGGGATGCCCGCGCTCCCAAGGGGATTAGGCGATCTTGCGCGCCGGCGTGAAGTTCGGTGTCTGGCCGACCAAAATCCGCCGTACGCGATACACCGCTGCAATCCCCATGTGACGCAACCGCCGCCGGTCGCTCTCCCCGATGGGATCATCCTGAAGTGGCGCCAACGCCAGCAGGGAAGGGATGAGATCAGGCGGAACAAAGGGCGTCCAGATGGGCCACGTCCACCGCGTCTCCCGGCTGCCAAACCCGCTGAATCCAAGCGTTTTGAGCGCGCCACCCACAGGCCAGACGGTGAACCACGCAAACGCCTCAATGGCCAACCGGTTGGCACCCAACATCGTGCCCCGCTGCCTGCGGGTCGGGTCGCCAGAGGGCTTGTGCCACTGATAGGCATGCCGCCGGTCCTCCGAAGGGTCGAGATGTAGGGATTGATTGTCCATCGGGTCGGCGTAATCCCACGGCTTGAACAGCGTCCGGTCCAGATGACTGCGCGTAGTTCTTTCCAAAATGGACTTGATATTGCCTACGTGATAATCCCGGCGCGTTGTCTGAAGCTGGCTCGTCGCCTCTGCCGGCGCCAGATTGCTGGCGATCGCGGCCAGAAAATCAGCCTCCCGACGATGACCAACAGCCGCTGCCTGACGTACCTGCAAAAACACATTCCCCGGCTGTTGTTTGACTTCTTCGTAAAGCCGCGCCGGATGCTGGTCCAGCGACCTGACCAGCATTTTATCCAGCCAGTTCAGCAGGTCGGCCTGACGGATTGGCGCTGAGCTGCCCAGTTGGGCTACCCACCCGCCCTCGTCAGTCGTCCACGCCAGACACAGGTCGGGCAGGCATTCCCGCAAAGCATTCACCAGCCCCAGCGCCGCCAGAAAACCCAGCGGCGTTGTGCCATCCAATCCGCGCAACACAATGTGGTGATTCGGTGTCATCGGTTTCTCCCAAGTCAGTCGGAAGCGGTTTTCCCTGCCGGTCAGGACACAAGACCGGCTTCTTCATCGGCGCTGGCCTGGTGGTCGGCCAGACGCAGAATCGTCTCCAGATACGCCGCGCCCCACCAACCGAAACGGCGCTGCATCCGCCAGAAACGCGCGCCAATGCCCGAATCGAGCCGGTGCGGCGGCGCTTTTTCACGCCAGGCATGCGATACCGCCACGGTGTACGACTGGCCCAAAAGCTCGGCCGTGAGGGCAACGTCAGGCGCTTCGAGGTCCACCACGACCGGGGCCAGCGGGCGGCCCCGTCCGTGGTGCGTGCCAATGAGGTAAAGGATGAGATCGAGTTCGGCGGGCGAGATGCATGCGCTCCCAGGCTTTGCGGGCAGGATGCCCGCGTTCCCAGGCTTTGCGGGCGGGACGCCCACACTCCCAAGGAGGGTTTCCATCATCTGCACTGAAAGCATCTCATGCCGGAAACCGGCCGGCAGCCCGGCCCGCTCGTGCGCCTGCCGCCGTTCGAGCGGCGTCAATGGCAAGCCGTCCGACTTGGCCAGCAAACCCAGCGGGGAAGCCCCCAGCAGCCAGGTTTCCGTCCGGTCAGCACGCTGCAAAAGCGCTTGGAAGCGTTCATCCGCCTTGCCCCAGTCGTGGGCCTCGGCCGCCGCCAGAAACACTTCCTCCCGAATGTTCAGCGGCAGCGCCCGTACCGTACGCTGGATTTCATCCCGGACATGCCGGCTGTGCGCCGCCAGCGTCACCGGCTCGGCGCTGGCAATCCAGGAACGCTCATCTTCGCCTTCGTCCATCAGCGGCAGCGACCAGTCCGCCCTCCCGGCCAGTCGCTTCCGGGTGGTAAGCACGTAGCCCCGGCCGTCCGGGTAAGGCGTACGAAGCAGGCCCAGCTTTGGGTCAGCCAACTGGTGCAGCGCCGTGCGCAGGGCGTCAGCCGGCCAGTGCTGAGGCAACTTGTCTTCCGCTCCGGTTTGCAGGTCGTCAGCCAGAGCGCGCAACGCTTCGCGCCAGTCCTCCACCCCGAACACGGTTTCCGGCTCGGCGAGGCGGGCGAAGAGTTCCTGCAGAGCCGGCCACTCGCGGTCAAAAAGATGTGGGTGCAGCCGTACGACAGGGCGGTTGCGGGCTGTCACAGAAGCAGCTTCGGCTACATCTGGCGATGCGTCCGCCGGCAGATGTCCCAACACCTCCCAGCTGCCGGCCGCCACCGGCAGGATCAGGGTATCGCCCGGACGCAGGTCACCCACTGCCGTCAAAAGCCGGTTGTCCGCCAGACCACGCCACAGCAGGCCACGGCGCTCACGCTTGACGGCACTTCCGTCTGTAGCTTCCGGTTTGGCATCCGTCCCGGCTGTTTCGCCGCCAAGCTCCAAAAGGTCAGCCGCATCGTCTTTGCCAGTCTCCTCCGCACCGGTCAGCCACCGGCGCACTACCGACATCGGTACGGTCATGCACTCGGTTGCCGTCGGCGGCAGCAGGCTGACGACTTCACTCCAGTCGTCCGGCGGAAAAGCATCGAGGTCAGCCCGCCAGCACACCTGCACGTCCGGTTCGCCGGGCTGCGGGCCGTGCAGCAACTGTCCCACGTTGGGTTCCAGCGCCGGGCGGGGACTCGTCTGGCAGAGCAAATCCAGATGCGCCGGCAGCAGCACCGCAGGTTCGCGCCGGGCGGCAGGTGCCAGACATTCCACGGGCAGCCCCTGGCCGTTCAGGTAGGCATCGAAGGCGTCAATGCCAAAATTCACCAGGTTGGATTCCCCCCACTTGGCAAGCCATTCCCAGGTTTTGGGCAGGGCGTCGCCATAGACAGGATCGGGCTTTTTGGGATCGAGCGACTTTACTTCAATGAACACCACGGCCAAGGCTGCAATGGGCCGACCGCGGCGGTTGAGCCGTCCGAACCGCTGCCGCAGCGCGTCCAGTGAGGCGCATTCCGTCAGCAGCACGTCAAAGTCATAGTCAGCGCCGACTTCAAGGCACTGGGTCGCCACCACAAAGCTGAGCTGCGCACTTTCGTCAGGCCGGTCAGGGCCAATGAGCGGCATCAAGCGCCGCTGCTGGGTATCGCGGTCAACCGGACGCATCGGGCCGATGACGAGTTCCACCGGGGCATCGGGAAAGGCTTCGGAGAGCAGCCGGTGGACGGCGCGGGCCGTCGCCACCCGGTTGACAATGATGCCAACAGCCGCTTTGCCCAGTTGACCGGCTTCCGCCATCGCCTTGGCTTCACGAACAAGGCCTTTCGGAAGATCGGAGACACCCCTGAGCTGCACCAGTTTGTCAGCACCCAGAACGGCAGCCAGGCGTGGCGTGCGCCGGTCGGTATGGTCCAGTCGGAAGGCCGCCTGGCCGGCGGCTTTGGGCGGCGTTGCCGTCATGGCTACGAGCTGAAAAGGGGACACACCGATGGCTTCTTCTGCCCACCGCTGCGGGTCAAGGTAGTCCCGGACGGCACACAGGGTTTGCCGGAAAGGTTCGCTGATGTGGGCTTCATCGAGAAACACCAGGCTGTCGTAGGCGGCCAGACTGGCGTGAATCGGAGCCGCGTGGGCCGAAACACCGTAGCCGCGAAAGAGCAGCCGCGAGCCAAACTGGTCAATGGTTGTGCAGACCACCATGGGCTGCGTCACCGACCGGGCCCAGCGATTGTCGCGGTACAGACCGCCGTGCAGTTCCAGCACATCGAGCGGTGGCGCGCTTTCCGGGCGGAGGGTTGAAAGCTGCCGCAAAGCCGCCGCAACCTTGTGCAGCGTCGGCCACCGGGTCGGGGAAGCTTCCGCTTCCAGCAGTCTCCCGGCCAGGCGCAGGCCCCGCTCGTAAGCGGCATCCACAATGACGCGCCGGTTGACGCAAAAAAACACCCGGCGCGCGGCCGTGCGCGCCGTTGGTTTCAGCGCCGCCTGACAGGCGAGAGCGAACACGGCAATGTCAATGACGGCCGTTTTGCCGCTGCCGGTGGGCAGATCGAGCACTGGCGGCCAGTCTCCAGCCACGGCTGCGGCCGCCAGTCGCCGCTGCCATGGGTAGGGATCACAGTTGTGGGCTTCGCGGAAAAAAGCGTCAAAGTCGCCAATACCAACCTGCGTCATGGGCTAGCTCCGTTTGGGAACAAAAAAATCGAGGGGTTTGAACAGGCCGTAGCCGAGAAAGCGGCCAGCGCCGAGCAGAACCGGGCCAACGACCGGCTCGGCAAAACGCAAGAAGACATGAACCTGTGGCTTTGCAGCGCGTGCGCCTTTGAGCAGGTAGGGGGGAAATCCGTCGCCCAGCCTGGCCTGCGCCGGCGGGGAAGCGCCGCGCACGGGACGCTCTTTGGCAATGGCGCGGGGAGCACCCGGAGTCCAGGCCGTTGTGCCGAAGTCAATTTCAACCGGCTCCGGCAGCCCGGCGTACTGGCAGGCCTCAAAGAGAATGGAGCCGACTTCGTATTCCCAGTTGGCGCGCTCGGTCAGGCGGTTGGCTTTGGGGAAGCGGTCGAGCACGACCGGCGTCACGCTGGCCCAGCGTTTGGCTCCACGGGGAAAGGCCGTCCAGGTTTCAGGCTGGAGCGTGAGGCGGGTGTCGTCCCAGGCACGCTTGCGCAGCACCCAGACGCCCAGCCGGCCGAGCCGGAGACTGACATCCGCCGGCTTGCCCTGCTGGTTGACAAAGAGCGGCCCGATGACGCGGCCGCGCTCGCGGCGGTCAATCTCCGTGGGGAACGCCAGCGCCACGCCGAGCAACCGCCCATCAGCATATTCGTAGCCCACGAAAGGCAGAGGGAGCAGCGCCAGATGTCCGCGCCCGTCGGCCAGCGGTTGGCCCTGGGCGTCATGGCCGCTCACCCATGCCGGCGGCGGCTGCGGGCAGTGCGCCATCAGGGTGTCCCGGAGCGCCTGCATCACCTGAAGGCTGGCGGTGACCGGCAGCGCCGGGCCGTCAACTTGCGTCAACACCAGAAGGTCGCGGTCGAAAACCGTTGTGTTGGTCATAGGCGGCGGTGTGAAGGTGGCGGCACGATACCCGGCGGCCAGACCGACCAGCGGACGCCGGCCAGCCTGAAACGTTTCCCGCAGGCGTTCGAGTGAAGGTCCCTGGAAGATACGGCGGAGGTGCAGGTCAGCCAACCCGCTGTCCGCCTCTTCCGTCGGCAGCCAGCCAGCAAAGCTGTCCTCCGGTGTGGGCGGTCTTTCGGCGACCCACATCTGCACCAGTGAAGCCGAGTGTCCGAGGCGCGTCACCCTGGCGCAGAGCTGCGTCAGCGCCGGTCGGTAGCGGTCGCTGTCCGGGGCTTCCGGCCAGTGCAGGAAGCATGGCCGGTCGCCAACCCAGACCGCCGGAAATGTGCGCGGCTGCTTGCTGCGTGCCAGCGGGGCGGATTGCAGCAGGGCCGTGCCTTCGGCCTTGTCGTTGACCGGCACGTAGGCGGTGACAACGTGCCGGCGGCCGCCAGCCTGGAGAGGAAGCCACACCTGCGGGTCAGGCAGCGTGCGCAGCCACTCCAGCGCATGACCTTCGGCGGGGTCCTCGCCGGTCTCGAAAAAGGCGGCCGCCAGCGCCAGCCACACCCGCGCCGGATGTGGCGGCCACTCCGGGGCGTCGCGCCGCGCCGGGTCGGTGGCGCGGGCGTAGCCCGTCAGGTAGGTCCAAGCCAACGTCAGCATGGCGGTTACTCCTCCTGGGTTCCCTGGCTCTGCGCCAGTTGTTGGCTTTTGACGACGAGCCTGACGAGTTCCGGCGCTGGCTGGAGGTGGAGCGGCTTTGTGCGCCACGGCAGTCTACAGTTCTGGGCTTCGTCAACGGCTTCCTTGAACAAACGGAGTGCGGCTTCCGCATCGAGAACGATGTCTGACTGAATTTCACCGGGGCGGCCCAGCAGCTCCCACTTCAACGGCTCTTGCGGCCACAGTAAGCATCGGGAACGCAAATCCAGCCCGGCCTCATTGGCGAGGATGGCCGCACACAGGCCCAACGCCGCCAGCACGGTCCGCGCTGCTTCATCTGCCCGGCGGTCATACTGGCCGTTGACCGGGAAGCGCAGCCGGCGCAGGGCCGGCAGCGACAGGACGATGCTCTGTTCGGCGTAGTCAATGGTGACGCCGCCGCCCAAGAATTCACCCTGCTGGTCACGTTCGGAGATGGTTGGGGTGACATTGCCGTGATTGGCTTCTGAAGGGCGTCCGGTACCTGCCTGCTGCCTGTGCCGGGGTGTCGGAGGGTGACCATTGCCGTGATTGGCTTCTGAAGGGCGTCCGGTATCGCCGAGCAGGACAGGCTTGCCCTTGTTGTCCTTGACGGCTTTCCCAGGGTCAAGCGTCCATCCGAGCGGTTCGGTGGGCGGCGTCCGGTACAGCGGCCCGGCCTTGAGCTGGATGCCCAGCGGGTCGATCCGGCTGCTGGTTTTCGCGCCCAGAACGGCGTTGATGCCCACGATCTCGCTCACCATGGCGCGCTCGAATTTGGCGCCAAGGCCGCCTTTGGGGCCGGTGGAATCCCACATGCCAAACAGAAGCGCTGTCGGGCACAGCTCGAACAAAGGCGTGGCATGGTGGGCTGCCGCTTCACGAAGCCGGCGTCCATAAGAGGATTCCTGCTTGACGTTGGACGAACGAAACGGCTTCCCCTGTTCTTGAATCACGACGCTGTCGCGCAGGATGGCATCCACGATGCGGTGTGGGGCCTGCAGGGACGACACCCTGCCGATGGGTTCCAGAAGCCGCATGTCTTCCGGCTGGCCATTGCCGGGGAAGTAGGGCGTGAAATCCACTTCGACCAGGGGAAGGGCAAGGCGGTCGTCATCCACGGCCTGCTGGAGCGCCTCTTCCATGCGGTTGGCCTGGGATTGGACCGAATCCATCAGGACGCAACGTACCGGACGGTCATAATCCGGTATCCGGCGTTCTTCGAGGGCGTAGCGTCCGCCTTTGTAGGTTGGGGGAAAGACCTTGGTGCCAGGGCCGCCAGCCGGTTGGAGACGAAGACGGCAGCGCAGGGCCGTCGCCGTGCGGACGGCCTGCCGGAGTTGCTGAAGTGAAAGTGACATAGCGTTGACCTCGCTGGGTTTGGATTCGGCTGCCGACAGCAGCCAGTCCGATATGGTAGGGACGACAGTGGACAAGAACGGGGCAACGTTCTAACCTGCTCGCCACAGGTTCAAAGCGTCAGCCGCAACGGTTGGGCGTACGCAAAGGCCACGCCCGCCGGGGTCGTGCTGTGCGACAAAAGCTTTCAGGCTGAGGCGGGGAGAAAACCGATACGGGCTGAATCCAAAGGAAAGTGGTCGCTGGCTAACTGTGTTTTGAGCCGACAGCGCCTTCGGTACCGGGCTTGTGGTACTCCGGCGACAGCACCCTTTCCGGTACATTGCCTGACACTGCATCAAGCGGGATGCACCGCAAACGGCACGTCCCTTGCGCCAAGCGTCAGCCATTACAATGAGCGTTCAAGCACTCTCAGACATTACATTTGATGAGCAGGATGCCAATCTCTTTCTCGTTGACGACGCTCAACTGCGGGCGGATGCGCTCAAACACTCAGTTTTGCCGCGCCTGCGCGTGGTGATGAACGTCGCAATTGCCCGCATACGCGAGATTTACGGTATCGAGGCGCTTGAAGATTCCATCGTCAGCGTCTATCCCAACTTCCGGCAGAAGCGTGACCGGGAACTGCTCATCAAGTATGAATCCGTCTTTGTCGGTCTCGGTGGGCAGCGCAAAGCCAAGTGGCCGGGCTTTGCGCGCAAAGATGGAAAACCCGTTCAAATCCTGCCCTTCCGATTTGCTTTTGTGCTTGACCAATATGGCGTTTTCACCGTTTTGGAGAATGCGTGGTTGAAGGGACTTGACACGCGATCTTTTGAAATGCTGCTCCGCTTTCACATTGATAACGAACACAAGGTCAATCCCTTGTGTTTCGCGTCGGGCATGGCACCGGGTATTCCGTACTTGGAAGACTTGCCGCTCCTTGCACCACTCCGTGACGAATATCAACTCCGGTTGAAGCATAAGCTCTATGACAATCATTTCCTCGGTCACACTTATCACTTCCCGGTATCGGGAGACACTCTGGAGCAAATAGTGAATCGCTTCGCTTATTTCTTCCCCGTTTATGATTCATATATCCAGATGGCAAAAGGTTTGCCGATCCGGCTTGATGCACTTGTTGCGAAGCTGTCTGCCTGGCTGGAACGGGAGCTGGAGGAAACTGAGGAACAAACTGAATTGCCAGTGCCGGAAACGCTTGGAGTCCATGCTGCCCGGGCGGCAGAATCGAAAGTCCGCGTCATGCCTGCAATGCGCTGGCAGGTGTTCCAGCGGGATCAATGGAGATGTGTTGCCTGTGGGCGAAGTTCACACGATGGAGCCATACTCCACGTTGACCACATCATTCCCCGCTCACGCGGTGGTCTTGATGCGCTCGAAAACTATCAGACACTCTGTGACATTTGTAACATTGGAAAAAGCAACAAGGATGCCACAGACCTGCGTAACAGGAAGGGCTGACAACCGCTTCAAAAGGGACGCGCCGACAGTCAGTTTCGCCGTCTGTTTCCGCGCCACTTTAGTGGACAGGAACGGGGCAACGTCCTAATCTATCTGCCACAGGTTCAAAACAGCCGCCGCAACGGTTGGGCGTACGCAAAGGCCACGCCCGCCGGGGTCGTGCTGTGCGACAAAAGCTTTCAGGCTGACGCAAGGAGTACAGAAAGCCGTTCATGCTCCCGGTCTCTCCGCAGGCAGACTCCAAACGCGGCAATTTGACGCGCCTGGCCATTGAGCTGCCCCTGCTGCTGGCCTCCGGCTTCAAATCCAAGACCGAACTGGCCAAACACTTCGGCTGTGACAAGAAAACCATCAAGCGGCTCGTAGATGAGCTTTCGTTTCACTACCGGATTACTGAGGAGAAACGGGGGCGGGAGGTGTTTTACGGTTTCGCTGATGGCTACACCTTCCGGCCGCCAGCGCTCAAGCCAGCGGAAGTGGCCGCGCTGTGGTTGGCGCAAAAGGCGGTGCTCATGGATGGCTCCTCGCCCCGCTGGCCGTTGAGTCAGGATGGGCGGTCGCTGCTGGAAAAGCTCCGCGCCACTTTGCCCCCCGCCCTGGCTGCGCATCTCAGTGAGCTGGCCGCCGTTTACGGTACGGCACTCATTCCGGCCAAGGACTACACGCCCCACGTGGAGACGCTGAACCAGGTGCTCACGGCCGCCATCGGGAAGCGGCGCATCGAGGTCGAATACGTCTCACTCAGCAGCCGCCGTCCGAAGACCCGGCGCTATAACCCGTACGGGCTGTATTTCGATCCCAACGGCGGGACGCTCAAGACCTTTGGTTACGACAGCCGCCGGCGCGGCATTGTCACCCTGGCCGTTGACCACATGCGGCGCGTTACCCTGCTTGAGGAGCGGTTCACCCTGCCGCCGGATTTCACCAGCGTGCAGAGCTACCTGGAGCGATACCACTTCAACGGTTTTTTCGGGGAGCCGCTCCGGGTCCGGTTGCGGTTTTTCGGCGTCACCTCACAGGTTTTTCGGGAGCGCCAGCATCACGTCACGCAACGGATTGTAAACTACACACCGGCGACACGCGGCCGGCCGGAGACGGTTGACATCGAAATGACCGTGGCGCGGGGGCGCGGTCTGGAGCGGTTCATTCTGAGCTGGCTCCCGGAAGTCGAGGTTCTGGCGCCCGCCACGCTGCGCCGGCGCATCGAAGCCTGCCGTCTGGGCCGCGCGCGCGTGCTGCCGCCGTCAGCGTACCGCCCCCGCTGGCCAGTTGCGGTCAATGAACGGGCGTGACTGCACGATGTAGAGCTGCCCACGGTAGGTCAGCCACTCAATGTCCTGCTTCCGGCCGCCAAAGAGACGCTCAATCGCCAGCGCCGCCTGCCCCAGCCGGCGGATCAGGTCGGCGGTGAGTACCGGTTGGTCGGGAACGCCGGCCACTTCCCTGACGCCGCCTTTTACGTCAAAGGTCAATATCGTTTCGTCATCCGCCCGGGTGAGAACAAGGGCTGCATCGCTTTGGGGACGGTAGATGATCTGCTCCGGGATGCGCCGGCCTTCAACAACCCGCAGTCCCAGACCCCGTTTGGCGTTGATGTAGATACCCTCGGCGTCGCGCCGGTCAAAGGGATTGGTCGTGATAAGTACACCGGCGCTGTCCGCGTTGATGCCTTCCTGGATGAGGACCGCCGGATAGACGGCCAGATGGTCAATGCGCGCCGCTTCACGGGCTTCAAACGCCTCGAAGTTCCAGATCGAAGCCCAGACGGTCTTGATGGCCGTCATCAAAGCCTCGTCGCCAATGACGTTGGGCACGGTGGTGTACAGCCCGGCGCCGCTGAAGTCGGGCAGGTCTTCGGCGTTGGTCGAGCTGCGGACGAACAGCCCGCGTCCACGGTATTCCCGGTGAACCTTCGCCAGAACAGCGCGGCGCAATGCCCGGTCAAAAGGCGCGGCCACGATGAAGTCCCGCAGCTTCGCCAGCTCAACCTGCCGGGTTTGTGGGTCGTGGTGAAACTGCTCGTCGTTGAGCAGCGCCAGGACGCGCGCCTCGATGCCGTGCCGGTCGGCAAAGGCCTTGTAGTGGGCAAAGGGAATGGTGAAGCCACGCGGCACGATGATGCCGGGCAGACGCGCCTGGGCGACTTCGCCCAGATTGGCGGACTTGGCCCCAAACCGGACGACATCCCGCGCCCGTTGGCGGTGCAGGTCGGTCAACGCGCGCCAGCGCAGGTCAGCGCGTGGGAGGCGCAGTTCCCGGCTGAGTTCGCGTTCGCGTTCCGATTCGGTGATTTGTTCAGCCGGTTCGAGTGTGATGCCGTCATCCGTGACGACGAGCGTGACCCAGCGGTTGACGAGGCTCCGAAAGCGCACGTCGGCATCTTTGACGTAGGCGTTGGGAATGCCCCAGCCCTTGGCCAGCAGATTCAGGTGCGACAACGGCGCGCCCGGCTGCGTCACGAGGATGCCGCGCAGGGGCGTCGTCGAAAGGGGCGTTTCCTTGAAGATCACAATGTCTTCGCGCTCAAAGGGTTGCGCCGGCGGCAACTGCTCCACCAGCCGCAGCACACCCACGGCGCGGCCGGGATTGAGCGCCAGGAACGTCGTTTCCGGCAGTGTGGTCTCCGCCCGAACCCAGGGCAGGTCGGGAAGCTGCGCGGCAATTTCCTCGTGACGGCGGGCGTTGGCCTTGAACGTCAACGGGGCAAAGCCGGTGGCCGTCAGGCGTTGGTGAGCTTCGGCCAGCAACGACGGCGTCAGCAGGTCACCTTCCCAGAACTCGTAGGTGAAACGTTCCAGCCGGGGTTGAAACGTCAGCGTACCGAGCAGGAACCGCCGGCGTTCGTTGGTGTAGTTGTGGCGCAGAAAGACATCGCCGGCATCGAGCGTCAGGTAGGTGGCGCGGGCAAAGTCGCTGTGAAACCGGAACCGGCGCGAGTTGGCGTAATAGACGCGCCCATCCGCGCGGTCAATGACGAACATGACAGCCGGAACGTCCAGCCCTCTGCCCTGGCGGGTCAGACGCGCCAGCCGGTCAAAGTCGGCGCGGGTCAGGCGGTTGACATAATCCGGGGCTGTCGGGTCATCGGCCGGAGCCGCCGCATCCACTGCCGCCGAAGGAACACTTTGCGCGCCGACAACCGACACACAAAACAGCAGTAACGCCAGGCTCCAGGCCAGGTGGCAACGGACAGCCCGGCAGAGGGCGCAAAACGCACGCATCAGATCACGTCTTCGGACGAAACACGGTAACGTGCTCCGGGTTGCCCGTGATGTAAGGTCCACCGATGAGATCAATGCAGTAGGGAATCGCCGGAAACACGGCAGCCAGGCACTCCCGGATGGATTTGGGCTTGCCGGGCAGGTTGACGATGAGACTGCGCCCCCGGATGCCGGCCGTCTGCCGCGAAAGAATTGCCGTCGGGACGTACTGAAGTGACACGGCGCGCATGAGTTCGCCGAAGCCGGGCAGCATTTTGTCGCAGACGGCTGCCGTGGCTTCCGGCGTCACATCGCGCGGGGCGGGACCCGTGCCGCCGGTGGTGACGACCAGGCAGCAGCCGTCTTCGTCTGTGAGCCGCCGGAGTTCGGCCTCGATAAGCGGCTGTTCATCGGGCACAAGGCGCATGAGGGGCGTCCATTCGTTGGCGATGTACTCGCGCAGCACGGCCAGAATGGCCGGGCCGGATTCATCCTGATACACCCCCTGACTGGCGCGGTCAGAAATGGTCAGAATGCCGATGGTGATGGTTGAGAGTGTCATGGCGAGTAGCGAGTGGCGGGTAGTGAGTGGCGAGTGGTGAGTGGCGAGTGGCGAAGTGTAGCGCCACGCCCAACAAACTGGCTTTGATGCCTGAAAAGAATGCTTTACAGTGAGCATCACTATCTGACTCTCTATCGAAAATTCTGATTCAGGATGGCGCTATGTTGAACCGACGACACATGCTTTACCTTGCGTTATGGTTGTTGGCGTTGCCGGGGCTGTCCGGTTCCAGTTTTGCCCAGGAGCCAGCGCCGAATCCACCTTCATTTCCGCCGGTGATGCCCAGCCCGGCCGTGCGGGCCACCCAGGTCTATACAGCGCCAACCGGAGACTACGTGATTGGCCCAGGGGATGTCGTGGACATCAAGGTGTTCAAGCAGCCCGACCTGACGGGGCGCTTCCGGGTGGGCGACAGCGGCAGCGTCGAACTGCTGTTTATTGGCAAACAGCAGTTGGCCGGGCTGACCGAGAGCGAAGCCGCCGATTTGCTGCGGCAGGAGTTGCGGAAGTATCTCCGGCAGCCGGAAGTCAGTGTTACGGTGACGGAATTCAACTCGCGGCTCGTGACCGTGATTGGCGCCGTCCGCACGCCGGGACGGCAGCCGCTGCGGCGCGCCATGCGCCTGCTCGATGTCATTGCCTTGGCAGGGGGGCTTGCCGAAGACTCCAGCCGCTTTGTCAATGTCATCCGCTACGTGTCAAAACCGGCGGAAGAAGCCCAGCCGGCACTGGGAGCCGCACCGACACCGGAGCCAGATGAGGATGTGCCACCGGATGTCGAAATTCTTTCCATCAACATTGATGACATCATCGCCGGCAATGCCAAAAACAACCTTCTGTTACAGCCGGGGGACATCATTTCCGTACCACGAGCCGATGTCGTCTATCTGGCCGGGAATGTGCGCAAGCCCGGTCCCATTACGGCACGCAACCCGATTACTGTCACGCAGGCGATTGCTATGGCCAGCGGGCTGGCCGACGGAGCCAAACGCAATGACATTCGCCTCTACCGGACGGTTCCCGGCAAGCTGGAGCGTGAAGAAATCAAGATCAGCCTCGCCGCGATTCAGTCCGGGAAACAGAAAGACCTGGTGTTGCAGGCTAACGACGTGCTTTACGTGCCCCATTCCGAACTGTGGTCGGCTGGAACAACCCTGATGCGCAGCCTGCCTACACTTGTCACTTCAGCACTCATTCCCCTTCTGACGACCGCCATCATCCGGTAATCCGGGTTTCCGTAGGCGGGTTCCCGGCAGCCTGCGGCCATGCGCAACATCCACAACACCACCAACTTTCGGGCGCTCGACCCGGAGCTGATGCAGGACCTGCTGCGGGCGCAGGAGCAGGACACACCCGCACCGGGAAGCTGGCAGGTGTTGCGGCATCGCGCACTGGCGTGGCTGCTGGGAGCGGCCCTGCTGTCGAATGTCGGGACCTGGATGCAGAACACCGCCCAGGCGTGGTTCATCTATGAAACCACGCGCAGCGCCTGGTATCTGGGGCTGAATGCCTTTCTGATGTTGTCGCCGCTGTTTTTGCTGACCTTTCCCGGCGGCATGGCGGTGGATCGGTTCGAGCGGCGGCGGGTTTTTCTGCTGGCTTCCCTGTTGCAAATCCTCTGCACAGCCTGGGGGACGCTGCTGTTTGTGACCGGACAGCCAAAGGTCTGGTGGTTGCTGGCACTGTCGTTTGGAACCGGCATTGGGCAGGCCTTTGCCAATGTGGCCTATGTCTCCCTGCTGCCACGGTTGGTACCCACCCGCGAAGTGCCCCAGGCGACGGCACTTAACTCGCTCCAGCTCAGTGTGGCGCGCATGGTTGGCCCGCTGGCGGCAGGCGGAGTTCTGCTGATGTTGGGGCCGGCCGCCTGCTACGCCGCCAACTGTCTGTCCTTTGTGCTGCTACTGGTAGTGGCCGGGCGTGTGCCGGAGCACCCGCCAGAAGCCCTGGCGATGGATGCCTTTGCCAGGATTACCCGTCCGCTGCGGCCGCTGGCCGAACTCAGCCTGTGGCAGGCGCTGGCCCAGGAAGCCCGGCAGGTGCGCCACTATCTGAAGCGGCGTCCGGGGCTCGTCGAAGTCTATGTCCTGTGCTTTGTGGCCACGTTCTTCGGAGGTTGTGTGCCGGTGCTGCTGCCCAGTCACGTACGGGAAGCCTGGAATGGCCCGGCGTGGCTCTACACCGTGCTGCTTGGGCTTTACGGACTGGGAACAGTGCTTGGCTCGCTCTACATTGCACAGCGTCCGAAACCGGTCGGCGGCGGACGGCGGGCACTCTTTCTGACGGGTGCGACGGGCACCGCACTGTGCATCTTTGCCCTGATGCCCTCGCCACACACCGGGGCGCTGGCCATCGTGGCTACTGGCGGAACGCTGATTGCCCTGCTGAGCCAACTGACGGCGCTCGTCCAGTTTGGTCTGGTGGATGAAGTGCGCGGGCGTGTGATGAGCCTCTTTCTGGTGACGTTCCAAGGAGGATACGCCTTGGGAGGACTGGCAGCGGGTGCCATCGCCAGCCGCCTTTCCACAACGATAACCATCCTGGCGTGTGGGGCCGCAGTGGGCGTCGCGGCGCTGGGCGGCTGGTGGCTGGATTCGCATCTCGGCAAAACCTAGCCGAAGTCCAACCGGGCCCGGTGGTGCCTTTCAGTCGTGGCACCCTACAGCTACAGCGCGCTCAGGTGCGCCTCAATCTGACAGCGGATGCGGTAGTAGTCTTCGAGCAGGCGATTGACACTCACCACAAAGGGAATCTGGGCAGCGGCGGCTTCCTCGATACGGGCTTCGAGCGCCGCCGCTTCCGGTGTGTTGGGAGCGGTTTTTTCTTCCAGCGCCATCAGCTCATAGACGTTCTCCCCGCGAGGATGGTGGTGGTAGCAGTGCGTCACGAAAGCCAGGGTCAAACCATCAGCGATCTGGCGCAGCAGGTCAGCATCCACCACGGCAAAATCGGAGAACAGAAACGAATCGGAAGGAACGCCAAGGGCGCGGGCCAACTCGTGGATACGGTTGACAAGCGATTCGTCAAGCGTGGCTGGCGGGGAGGTCCCAACGTCCGTCATGGCTGATTGGTGTCAATCATAAGCTTTTCAGACATGGCAAAGAGCAGCTTTTGCCGGGCGCTCACTCCATTGCGACGGGACGATTGCCAAAGAGCAACGGCCTGCGCATACTGCTCCTGCACCTGTGGTGGCGTACCTTCCTGACTGAGTTGTTCACCCAGAGCCCGAATTTGGCGCAGCGCCCGTTCCTGCTCCTGACGGGCATGGATGAGACGCCGCATCTGCGTTGCCAGATAGGCTTCGAGTTCAGCCGGTGATTGTGGGGCGACAGCGGATTCGTACACCTCGTCGGCATACTGAGGCAACCCGTTCGCCTGGCTGGATTGTCCGGAGCGTTTTCCTTTGAGGCTTTTGGCAACATTGCCATTCTGGTTGTTGCCGTGATTACCACCTCGGCGTGATCTGCGGTGCTGCTTCATCGGCACAATGCCCTTCGTGTCGAATGTGGTGGGGGCGGCTGTGCGGCGGACATCTCATCAAAGACTTGACGCACAGCTTGGCAGCTTGCTTCAAGTTCAACTCCGGTAAGGATTTACCGGAACTGAACGGGAAGCTCGGCATGCCGATTGTAACGGTTCCAGATTGCCTGTCAACTCACCGCCTGGCGGGTGGATGAAGCCAGGCCGGGCAATTCAAACGTTTGTTTGGAGAACGGTCTTGATGCCGCTCGTGACCTGATCCACGACCTTGCTCAGAATTTCGATGTTCTGAGTCAGTTGGTACATGCGTGCCTGCAAGCCGAGCAACTCTCCCTGCGACAGTTCCCGGTCGGAATTGAGTATCGTCTCAATCTGCATCCACTGATTTTCGACCTGTGAGAACCGCGCCAGCAGGTCTGGGGAGCGCCGGTCGGGAGCCATGCCGTGGATACCATCCCGCAGAGCAGAAATCCGCAGCCGCGCCTGGTCAAAGGAAATTCCAAAGTCGTTGGCGTTTGGGTTGGCTAAGCGTTGCATCAGGTCAGCACGGAGTTGCTCCAAGGTCAGGCCCGACGTACCGCTTCCCTGGTGGAGCACATCGGTCGGTTGCCCGGCTGTCTGCTGCATAATGGATTCAAAGGATTTGCCGCCAGTCGCGGGTGACTGTGCTCCGTGGGGATGGTTGGAAGTGCCCGGCGTGGGAACGCCGGGCGCAATGCCACCAATTTGTCCGCTCATAGATGTCTGTCCTTTCCTGCACCGCCAGTGCGATGCGGTTGTTCCTAGCCAACCGTGACCAAAACGTACTGGAACCGCTGCTGGTTGCCAAGCGAATCCCAGAAGCGGTTGAACTCACTCTGGGGCATGGTCTGGCATCCGGCTGAGTAGGTGTTGGTCGTGCCGCCACGGTGGAAGTACATCGTCTGTCCCTCAAAGCTGTTCCGGTTGCGATCGCGCTCGTCGAAGACACCGTCGTGGTTGGTGTCGCGCACGACCGGGCGGCTTGTCGTGGGCATCAGGATGTTGTTCCCGTCGGGTTGGGTCGGGCCGAAGTTGGGGCCGACATTGGCGCGCATGTACTCGTGCGTGCCATCCACCAGCCGGCCCAGGTCAAGCCGGCCATCCCGGTTGCTGTCCACGCCCATCGGGCGCCGTGTCCGTCCTGACCAGCCATCTTCGTACTGGCTGCTCGGTTCCGTGTTGGCGCGCAGTTCCGTCACCTGGAACTGACCGTTGGGCAGCTTGCGCAGGGTCACGATGCGGTCGTCATAGACGCCCTGCCCACCATTGGCGCGGGTGTTGGTCTCCACGCGCAGCCCCAGAATCACGACCCGTCCGGCGGCCAGATCGGCCTTGGCCTGAGCGGAGCCGTGGCGCTCGATGTAGTTGGCATACAGGGCGAACTTCTGGGCTGTGGTCATCCCTTCCGTGCGTGGCAATCCCCGGCCAGGAGGCACAGGCGAGCCGGAGGTCGGCGGGGTGGACGGGGCTGGTGTCGGCGCTGGCCGACTGCCATTCGTGCTGCCGCTGCCGGGAATCACAATGCGCTGGCCCGGATAGATGAGGTTGGGGTTGGTGATGCTGGGATTGGCGCGCTGAAGCGCCGCGACGGTCGTCCCGTACTGCTGGGCAATACCGGAGAGCGTGTCGCCGACCCGAACCCGGTGCTCCCGCGTGCCGGCCGCCGGCGGTGCCGAGGGCGCAGGTGCCGGGGTTGGCGCTGCCGGAGGCAGTGCCGGTGTGGCGTTGCCATTCCGCGCAATGGCGTCAAAGCGCGTCAGATTGTACTCGCGCATGAGACTGTGGAGCAGTTTGGTGTAGTTCGGGTCGGTGGCGTATCCGGCCTTGTGAATCTCCGCCGCAAAACGGAAGGCGTCGTTGGTGTGCCGCATAGCGGTGGCATAGCGTGGATTGCGGATGAAGAACTGGGCATGGTCGGCGAAGGACTCGGCGGCGGAGTTGTACTTGCGGAACTGGGCGTTGACATAGACCTCGCGGCCGTTGAAGACCTCGCGCGTCCGCATCGTGACGGACCCGGCGGGGCCCGTGCCCTTGATGCCGAAGTAGTTATTGGCTTGGCGGGTCAACTCCGAACGTCCCCAGCCGCTTTCGAGAATGGCCTGAGCAATCGTCACTGACGCTGGCACACCGGTTGTCCGCTGGCTGCGGATGGCATCGGCTGCAATCGAATCAATGAAAGCGTTGCCGGTGCGTGGAATCGTGCCAACCGGGGCGGTGGTGTCCACCCGGGGCGGCGCAGGCGTGGTCGGTTGGGAGGGCGCGGGCGTCGGGCGTGAGGGCGCCGGACCGGGCTGGGCCGGGCTGGGCTGAGACGGATTGGGGCGCGCCGGAGCCGGAGTTGCCACCTGGCGGCCCGGCAGGTTGATGACCTGTCCGGGATAGATGAGGTTGGGATTCTGAATCTGCGTATTGGCCTTGATGAGCCGCGCCAGATCAATGCCGTTGCGGGCGGCAATTTCGGAAAGCGTATCGCCCCGGCGCACGACATACTGGCTGCCAGCCTGACTGCCGGCCTGGTTCGGCGCACTTGTGTTACGGGTCGTTGGAATCGTCAGCGTCTGTCCGGCGTAAATGAGGTTCGGATTTCTGATCTGGCGGTTGGCCTGCAGGAGCGCATCCACTGTCGTCCCATAACGCTGTGCAATGCCCGACAGGGTTTCCCCGCGCCGGATCAGGTGTTGGGTGCCGGTGGTTGGAGTCTGTGAAGAAGTCGCCGGTGTCCGTGTAACCCCGTTGATCCGTGCCATCGCGTTCAAGTCTCCCATCCATCGTGGTGTGCCGACACTGTCGGTCCTCACTTCCGTTATCGGTTGGCAGCGTCCGATGTTGCGTCAGGGCAGCATGTTTTTGAGCCGGCCAGTTGCCGGCGAAATGTCTGCCCTGCCTGCTCAAAGTGTGCGCCACACGGAAGCCGCGCCGGTCAGGCTTCGGTGAGAACCACCAACCGCCGCAGGGCCAGGGCAAAGGGGCCAGCCTGCTTGCCAGCAATCATCAGGCCCACGGTCGTCGTGGCTTCCGTCCGCAGGGGCGGAGCCGGAACAGGGCGGCCACGAAACGTCGGCACAAAGTCAGTCGCGGCAAACCGGCAGGTCTGCCACGTGTTGGGCGCAGGCGTGAAGGTGGCCTGATAGGCCAGTCCGTCAAAATTGGCATCGGTGCGTACCACGAACCTGTAGGTTTTCCCGTCGCCCCTGACCTCGATGACAAACACCGCCTGGGGCGGCAGGCGCTGCGCGAGAGGAGCTGAGCGCACGGAAGCAAAGCCACCATTGTTGGCCAGAGACACCACACCTTCAAAGACGGCAAAGCCGTGGTTCGTCGGACGCAACTGCCCGGACGAACAGCCGCCCATGACCTGATCGCCAATGGCGTACCAGGCGGTGGCGGCCGTCGGGTCTGCAAAGTCGAACACCACCATTATCAGGAAGCTGGCACCAGCGGTTTGAAGGTGTTGTCGCTGGGACGAAACAGGATGTCGTGGCGCTTGCCCTGCGCATCCTTGCATGAGACGTTGTTTTTCTGGTCGCGGAACAGCTCGAAGAAGACCGTCACCAAGGCTTCCAGTCCGGTGAAGCCAGCAGGAGCCGGTGCTTCGATGTATATCCACGTCATATCCACCCGCTGCTCCATGCCGACCCACGCCATCCGCACCGGTGTGCCATCGGTACAGCGCAGTTTGAACCGTTCCCGCACATAAGCGCTGGCCAGCTCGGCGACATCCGGCGTCCGGTCGAGTTCAATGCGCCGCCGCGCCTGGCGGCTCAGGGCGTTTTCCAGATCATCACTGAAAACGCGCAGGGAAATCTCCAGCGAGCCGGTTTCCGCGTTGAACTCGATGGTCGTAAAACTGGCGTGAAATTTGTGCGCCGCCGCTGGCGCACCCAGGCCCGTCCCGGAAGCCAGCCACAAAGCCATCGTCAGAAATGCTCGTCGTGAGGTCATGATGTTTCCTGTCCCATTCCCGTCTGTAAAAACCGGCGGCCCGTTGTCGCCCGGTCAACAGTATGTTATTTCCCCTTTTCCAGACCTCTGTCCAGACGCAACTGCCGAGACTGACCGGCCGCGCCGGTTCATCCAGTGAGGCACACCGATGACCATTCCGCTTTCTGCCCTTGATGCTCCGCGTCCACCCCGGGCTGGTGAGGACTTGGATGCAGAGGCGCTGTTGGCCTGCCTGCAACCGCATCTCCCGGAACTTGCCCCGCCGCTCATCATCGAGCAGTTTCCGGCCGGGCACTCCAATCTGACCTACGCCCTGCGGAGCGGCGACCGGGAATACGTGCTGCGGCGTCCGCCCTTCGGCGCGGAACATATCCGGGCGGGACACGACATGCACCGCGAGTTTCGGGTGCTGTCGGGCCTGCACCGGGTCTATCCGCGCGTGCCACAGCCGCTGTGCTACATCCCGGCGGAAAGTTCGCCGTTAGGCGTGCCGTTTTACGTCATGACGCGCGTGCGGGGCATCATTCTGCGCACCAGGGTCCCGGAAGGCATCACGCTCGATGCCGAAACCATGCGCCGGCTTTCGACAAACTTCATTGACCATCTTGCCGAGCTGCATGCCGTGGATGTCGAAGCCGCCGGATTGCGCGATCTTTACCGGGGAGCCGGGTACGTCCGCCGTCAGGTCGAGGGCTGGGTCAAGCGGTATCGCGCTGCCCAGACCGATGACGTGCCGGCCATGGAACGGGTCATTGCCTGGGTGACGGCGCGCATTCCCGAAGACAGCGCCGCCACGCTCATTCACAACGATTACAAGTACGACAACGTCGTTCTCGACCCGGACGATCTGACCCGGATTCGCGCCGTGCTGGACTGGGAAATGGCTACGGTGGGCGATCCGCTGACGGACGTGGCCACAGCACTTGCCTACTGGGTGGAGCGGGATGATCCGCCGGAAGTCCACGCCATGAGTTTCGGGCTGACGGCGCTGCCCGGCAACCTGACCCGCGCCGAACTGCTGGCCCGCTACGCCGAAACCAGCCGCCGGGATGTCCGTGAAATGCGCTGGCACGAAGCCTTTGCGCTGTTCAAGGTGGCGGTCATCGTGCAGCAAATCTACTTCCGGTATGTGAAAGGCTTCACGCACGACGAGCGTTTTGCCCGCATGGGGGCTATGGCCCGCCTGTTTGCCGAACTGGCCCAACGCGCCATGGGATGACCGGTGGTAGGGGCGAACCGCCGTTCGCCCTGCACCATTATTCCTTTGAAGGCTTGCGGCGGGTGGCGACCCACGTGCCGGCGTAGCCCGAAATGTCGAACTCACCCTTCATCGTGTCGCCTTCGAGTTTGCCTTTGAACTCGAATTCCATGCCCTGGTAGTTGCCGGTCAACGTCACCTGCCCGTCGTCGTCCACAGTGATACCCGTGATGGACACGCCAATCTGGTCTTTGGACTCACAGATGAGTTTGCCTTGCTCGTCGCGCATGACCTTCAGCTCAACGGGAAAAATCCCCGCGCCGGTCACGGTGATTTCCATGTCATATTCGCCTTCGACGGCCGGAGCCTTCTTCGGTTCATCGGGCCCGTAGGCTGTGGCGGCCACGGGCAGCAGTCCAAGGACGACCCACAGGCAGAGTCCGTATCGCAGCCAGGCGTATCGCAGCCAGAGGTTTCGCATTGGATGGGAACACTCCTTTCGGATAACAAGTGTTTGACACGAGCCGTTTGAAGATGGGGTGCAGATTAGCACAGCCCGCCAGCGCAGCGCGTACGTCTTGGCACGGACGTTTCCTGGGACGCGCGCAACATGGCTGTACATCGAACGATAACCAAGGATAGGGCGCACTGTGCGTGAGCGCCGGAAACGTTGCAAAGCCCCCGCGTCGGCAGCGGTAAAGGGCAGACGGGGTTTTGAGTTTGGCTTGACGGGGAAGTGCCATGGCAAACGAGCAAAACATTCAGCGTACTGACTTGGCGCGGATACGGCCGGATGCCTTTCTGCGGCAACCGGCCGCTGCCACCCGTGCCACCGGCAAAACGGCCTTTGAAACCCGCCTGGAACAGGCTCTGGGCAACGACCCGGAGACGCAGCGCCGGACCCGTGAAGAACTCAAGACCATTGTCCTGGCGGTGCAGGCCGGCTTTACCGATCCGTGGCAGTTGACAGACCTGATCTTTCAGGCGCGCCATCCAGAGCTGATTGGCGCTGACCTGTCGCAGTCGCCGGAACTGCTCGATGAATGGAACGACATCAGCGCCCGGCTCGTGCAGCCTATGCTCAATGACCTGGCCGCCCTTCAGTCATCGGCTGCGCCGGGCCAGGCGCCAGGGGGACCCGACCGGCACTTCGTTGCGCCATCGTCTGACGATGCCGCGCCGCGTGGAGTGGGCAAAGACAAAATGGCCGCAGCCAGTGCGCTTGATCCCCTCATCGAGCAGGCCGTGGCCCTGTGTCCGGGATTGCCGCCACGGTTGCTCAAGAGTTTGCTCGTGCAGGAGTCGGGGCTGCGCACCGATGTCGTCAACCAGTATGGCTACGCCGGTATTGCCCAGATTGGCCGCCGTGAAGCCCGCGAACTGGGGTTGTCCGTAGGCGTTCCGGGAACGGAAAGCGACGAGCGGCTCAATCCGAGCCTGGCCATTCCGGCCGCTGCGCGGTTGCTGCACGTCAAGGCGCAGCGCCTGACGGAAATGGCCTTTTCGCGCTACGGCACGCCGCAGGGGGATGAGTACTGGAAGTTCGTCATGGGTGCGTACAACGGTGGAGAAGGAACGATTACCGTGGCGATGGGGCATGCCTACCGGGATGGCCTTGCCCGCGCCCGCGAGGAAGGGCTGACCGGGCCGGAAGCCGTCGCGTTTGCCCGCGAATGGGCCACCAAGTGGGAACATCTGGCGCTTGGGGGCGAAACTGCGCCCTTGGCGTTGGCCGCTGCGCGCTACTTTCCTAAACTGGCTGCCCAGAAGTTTGTCGAAATCCGCAACTACCCAGAACAGATCGTCGCTCGGGCCGCGCGCCGCCGTACCGCCGCCGGGTGACGTGAGGTCACTCCCGTACGGTGGCGCGAAACGGCATGAGCGGAACGCAGCCATCTCCCAATGTCCAGCGGGATGCGCTCATCGAGCAGCATCTGCACTACGTGCGGACGATTGCCTACGACATTGTGCGGAAGTTGCCGCCCACCGTCGAACTCGACGACCTGATTGCCTACGGCAACCTGGGACTGGTGCGCGCCGCTGAGAAATACAATCCGGCGCGGGGTGTGTCGTTTGTGACCTTTGCCCACTACTACATCAAGGGTGCCATCTGGGATGAAGTGCGCAAAATGGCCAACTTTGCCCGGGTGGATGGCGGGCGCGTGCGTGCCGAAGCCAATGCGACGGATTTTCTCCACAGTCTGGCCGAAGAGGAGTCCGGGCGTCCGTCCCATGGCACGACCCTCGACGACGACATTGCCGACGCGCAGGCGCAGCTTGAAAGTCTCATCCCGATTTACCTGCTGTCGCTCGATCACGAGGAACTCACGATTGCCGACGACCGGAGCCTGGATTTTGCCAGCGCCCTGGAACGGGATGACCTCATCGGCCGGATGATGCGCCTTGTGGCGCAACTGCCTGATGAAGACCGCGCCACCATCAAGGCTCTGTATTTCAAGGGGCGGAGCGCGGCGGATTACGCCGCTGAACTGGGGCTGTCACGGTCGTGGGGATCGCGCCTGCATGCGCGCGCCATCAGGCGCCTGCGCGAAGCCATGCAGCGCGAGGGGCTGCTCAGGCCGGACGAAGCCGGCTAGTTGCGGCTTCATCGGTTTGGGCTGGAGCGGCAGCCTGCCGGCCAGCGGGAAACTCAACTGTTACGGGCACCAACGTCACCACTACCTCCCCCACGCTTCGGGGCTGAAGTTTGGCGTCTGGTAAGTGATCCGCCCAGAGCAATAAGGATACCGGCGGGAAGGTGCAGTTTCAGCGGCAGGGCTGGCCGTGCCGTCCAGACTGCCGTTGTCGGCGTCCGGGTTTGCAACCAGCCGGGGCGTCCGGCCGGGAACAAGCCGGTCGGGGAGGTACCTGAGCATTTGGCTAGGCTGCCTGATTCACCTGTGCCTGTGCGGCAGCCTGCCGGACAGCATCCACAGCGCGCTCGCCGGTAGCGAGCAGGCTTTTCGCAATTTCACCCATCCACGTGCCGCCCACCCGCACTTTCAGCCCCATCGTCGGAAGCTTCGTCAGATAGACCGCACGCCGCATCGCCGCGCCAAGTGTGCCGCCGATGCACATCCCAAAGGCATCCGCGCCAGCTTCTCCGATACCCAGGGTGAGCATTTCACCCAGCCCGATGTAGATGTAGGGCAGCTTCACCCAGCCTTCGATGTCGGCGCGAATGTTCCAGGCAGCGATTTCTGACTGCCGGACGGCAACCTGAGCCGTGGCCGGCAATCCCTGCCCATCGTCGGTCGGAAAATGCGTGGCATCCCCCAGTGCATAGACGCCCCGCTGGCCCGGAACTTCAAGCTGCTGGGTGACCCGAATCCGCCCGTGCGCATCCTTCTCAACGGGAAGGGCCGTCAGAAGCGGATGCATCTCGATGCCGCCAGTCCAGGTGACAGTGGCCGCCGCCACCTGCTTGAGCGTGCCCTGCTTGTCGCAGCGGATTTCGACGCCTTCCGGGGTGACTTTGGTCACGCCCCAGTCCAGAACCAGGTTGACCCGCCGCCGCCGCAGCGCGTCGAGGGCAATTGGCTCCAGACGGTGGGCCACACCCCGCAGAATCCGCTCGTTGCGGTCAATGAGGTGGATTTCCATTTCCTGGCGGTCGAGTCCGTACGCCCGGGACTGCGCATCAAGGTAATCGGCCAGCTTGCAGCTTACTTCGACGCCGCAGGTGCCAGCGCCAACCACCAGAAAGTTCAACAGCGCCTTGCGCACCTTGGGATCAGTGGTCTGCCTGGCGCGGTCGAGCGTGTGGGCCAGGTGCTTCTGATAGGCCTGGACGTGTGCCAGGTCATAGAACGGCTGCGAGTATTTGTCAGCGCCCGGCACCTGCCGGAAATTGGGGCGTCCCCCCAGCGCCAGCACGAGATAGTCATACCGGTGCGTCGTATCGCCAACCTGTACCTGGCGTTTTTCAAGGTCAATCCGCTCAATGACGCCCTGCACAAACCGCACCGGCCGGTTGCCGAGGATGTCGCGGTACAAGGGGGCAATCTCCCACACCTCGACTTCGCCGGTGAGAATTTCGTAGGCCATCGGCGTGAACAGGAAACGGTCGTTGCGATCGACGAGCGTAATGCGCACGGGGCGCGTCCAGGGATAGTTCGACAACTGGAAGGCGGTGTTGAGGCCGGCAAAGCCACCGCCCAGAACCAGAATGTCAACCGGCGATGAGGTTGTATGCGGGGCAGTCATCAGTGGTGAACGTCCGTGTCAGAGAAGTTGGCGGGAGGACAGACGCATCCTATCCCACACCGGCGTTACTTGAGAATGAAAAAACGACACGGGTGTGTCACCCGTACAACGTTGCTTCCTAGCCGGCTTCCGATTCGACCGTCCGTGTGATCTGGGTCATCAGCACGGCGTTGTCGAGAGTCTGCTGCCCGGAAAACGTGAACGTCACCCGTGGCGACTGCAAAAGATGTGTGAGCGCCTCGGGGCCCGTGAGCCGACAGTTCCCGTTGGCCGCTTCGGTTTCCGCTGCCGTCAGGTTGCCCTGCTCGAACACAGCCCGCCCAACCTCGCCCTGGGGGAAAATAACCGTCAGCAGTCCGCTCAGCGCCTGGCTGCGAATGACGTGAAGCGCCTGCTCGAAGGAAAACTGCCCCAGGTGGTTGGGGTTGACTTCGAGGGCTTCATCCACGAGCGGGGAACGGCGATTGGTCAGCAGGCGGTTGACCCGATAGACCAGCTCATCGAGACTGAACGGCTTGCCCAGAAAATCATTGGCCCCGGCAGACAGCCCCTGAAGGCGGGTCTCGATGTCCTAGTAGGCGCTGAGGAAAAGGAACGGTATGGCGGCTGTCCGCGGGTCGCTGCGGACGAGGCGGCACAGCTCGATGCCATCCATGTGCGGCATTCTGATGTCACAGACCACCAACTCAAAGGTCGCGGTGCCAAGCTGCTCAAGGGCATCACGCCCGTCTGCGGCCAGTGCAACCTGGTGTCCTTGTTTCTGCAGGGCCTCTCCAATGGACTGACGAATCAATGGCTCGTCGTCAACCACCAGGATTCGGGCTGAAGACAATGAAGACGTCTCGGCCGGCGACACATAGGGCAGGGTCATAAACGGCATCCTTACTGGATGTGATGTGCGTTTTCTAACACATTCCGGTTTCCCCTGACCAGCCGGAACCTTTTGCTTGACTTGCCGTGGGTGTGGCGCGCACAGTGCACCATATCCACGTTCCATCAGCCGGTCTCCCACCAGCTTCGGACGCCACATGCTCAAACCGTGTTGAACATGGGCAGCGCCTTGCGAAAAGCCACCGTGCAGGGGCATTCAGCTTCCGCCCATCCCCTGCGAAGTTATGTCCGGCGTCGGTCTGAACGCCGTTGCCTATGGTGCGCCCTGCTTGGCTTCTGGCTGTATCTTTCGGGAGGATGGGCACAGCCGCAATCCCTTCCCCATCCGGGAAAAACACCGTCGCCGTCAACTGCCGCAACGCCATTCAGCATTGCCCAGCCGGCGCTGCAAATCTACACCGACCAGCAGGGGCTGCCCCAGAACTCCATCCGGGCGTTGGTACGTGACCAGCAGGGCCGACTCTGGGCTGCAACACAGGATGGTGCGGCCTATTTCGACGGCCGCCTCTGGACGCCGGTTGCTGTGCCACGCGCCTTGGGTTCCAACTTCGTGACGGCGCTGGCCGTGACCGGGGAAAGCGTCTGGTTGGGCACGCCCAACGGACTCTGTCGCTACGATGCGCTGGCGCATCCGTCCCAGCCATGGCGGACATTTTCTCTCGGCAGTGAACGCGCCAACAACATCACTGCGCTGCTGGCCATACCGGACGACAGGGCAGGAGGGCTGTGGATTGGCACGCATGACGGCCTGTTTCGCTTCCGGGATGAGCGGTGGGAGCGCCCGCCAGCGGCCCTGCCGCTCCAGGGCTGTGTGGTGCAGTGCTTGAGCGTAACCGACAAACCTGTGCCCTGCCTGTGGGTGGGGACGCAGGACCGCGGTCTCTGGCGGCAGGTGCTGGGCACCGAGCAGTGGGAACCATTGACAACCGCGGATGGCCTGCCGGCGAACAACATCACCTGCCTGTCCCGACGGCTGGCACCCGACAGCGTTTGGGTTGGCACCGTACGCGGCGCGGCGCTGGTGGTCGGCCGGCAGGTGCAGGCGTTGTCAGGAGTACCGGCGGAACTTGCGACGCTGTCCATTAACGCCATGCTGGAAGTCGAGGGCCCGGATGGCAGCCCCCTTGTGTGGATCGGCACGAATCAGGGACTGTACGCCCAAGCCGGCGGCCAGTGGCGGCGCTACGCAACAGCCCAGGGGCTGTCGAGTGACCTCGTGCGTTCCCTGTTCATCAGTCAACCCCGCAGTGGCGGGATTTGGATCGGACAGGGCGGCGGCGGTGGCGTGACCTACCTGCACCACGGTGCCTGGTGGTCGCTGTCAAAGGCGCAGGGGTTGCCTTCCAACATGGCCTGGTGTGCCGAAGTCTGGGACGCCGCCGATGGTACGGAAATTCTCTGGGCCGGAACGCTGGCCGGATTGGCCAAGTGGGAGCGTGGCACATGGGCAACCATTGGCCCTGAACAGGGCTTCCCGGCCGACAACGTCCGCACGCTGCTGACAACCGGGCAGCCGGGCCGGCGGGTGCTGTGGATTGGCACGGCCACGGCCGGTTTGTGGCAACTTGCAGAGAACAGACGCCCCTTGCGCGCTTCGCGTGTTGAATTCGTCCCGGCGGATGCCCACATTCATGTCCTGTGTCCGTCACGCGCTGCAACGACACCGGCGCGGCTGTATGTGGGAACCAACCGGGGGTTGCTGGCCCTGCGCCCCGATACGGGCGAAAGCGAGTCGTTGGGTCTCGAAAATGAAGCCGTGTACACGGTGGCAGAAGTGTCCGGCCCGGATGGGGAAGTGCAGCTCTGGGCCGGCCTCGACCAAGGCATTGCCTGTCGGACGGCGGCCGGGTGGAAGCGTTTTGAGCTTGGGCTGAGCGGGCAGCCGATGGTCAATGCCCTGCACGTGACCCGCGACGCCACCGGTCACACCCGGCTGTGGTGTGGTTTGCAGGGCGGGGGTCTGGTTTGTCTCGAACCGGGCGACCCCCCGCGCATCCTTGAACATCTCAACACCCGGACCACGCCGGCACTGCCCAACGATGTGGTGTATCACCTGTTCGAGGATGATCACCGCCGGTTGTGGGCGACGACCAACCGGGGGGTTGTGTGTCTGGCGCTGGACAGGGCGCAGGAAGGTCAGGAGCGTGTGCTGAAAACCTTCACCGTGGAAGACGGTCTGCCCAGCAATGAGTGCAACTTCGGGCGCGCCGGCTGTGATGACCGGGGTCGGGCCTGGGTGGGGACGGTGCGTGGCCTGGCCATTCTCAACACACATATCTTTCCTGCCGAAGAGACACCGGGAAAACTGCTGGTGCACATCGCCACTGCGGAGGATACCCTGTTGTCCCCGTCGCCCGGGCTGGCTTTCCCGCATACGCTGCGCGACCTTTCGTTTCACTTTGTCCTGCCCGTGCTGCGGCGTGGGCAGGAGGTGATGTACCGCACGCAGCTTGCCCCTTACGATGCCGAACCGACCCCCTGGACAGGACGCACCCGGCGCGACTGCTCAAATCTGCCGCCAGGGAACTACACGCTCACGGTCTGGGCGCGGGATGCCACGGGGCAGATGGTCAGGCCCGTCACCCTGTCGTTTTCCATTCAGGCGGCACCGTGGCGTCAGCCTTGGGCCTACGTGCTCTATGCCTTGGCGCTGTTTGGCTTTGGCTATGCCCTGTATGACCTGCGGGTACGCCAAATCCGACGCCATCAGGAACTGCGCATTGCGGCGCTGCGGCAGTTGCTCGACAGCACGCGCGTCATCAACTCGACTCTGGATGTGGGGGAAGTCCTGCGCAAGATTGCCTCGGAGAGCGCGCTGCTGGTACGGGGTGAGCCGGGCGGGATTGGCCTAATGGAGGGCGATACGCTGGTCTTTCGCCACGTCTGGAATGGAAAAGCCTGGGAAGATTGTGAAGTCCCCTTTCCGCTGGGCAAGGGGGTTGCCGGGAGTGTGGCGGCGACAGGGAAGCCACGGATTGTCAATGATGTCCGCACCTGCCCTGACCTGGCGCATCCTGACCTCATTGAGGTGTATGGGGTGCACGGCATCATGGACGTGCCTATCCGCAATCGCAGCGGCGCGACGATTGGCGTCCTTGACATTCGGCGTCCACTTGGACGGGAGCCTTTCACTGAGCAGGACTGCGACCTCATCGAAGGGCTGACCCATCAGGCGGCCGTAGCTATCGAGAATGCCACCATCAACCGCCAGCTCCGGGAAGCAGCCGAGCGGGCCGAGCGTCTCTACCGCCGTGAACAGGAAGTCGTGGCGCGGATGCAGGAACTCGATGTCATGAAAAACAACTTCCTGGCCGTGACCTCGCACGAGATGCGCACCCCGCTGACGGTCATCAAGGGCTTTCTCGAAGCCATGGCATTTGGCGCGTTTGACCCGCCTACTGAACGCCAGCAGATGGCTCTCGCCACCTGCCTGAAGACCACCGACCGGCTGGCGCGGATTGTCGAGGACATCTTCGAGGTACTCAAGATTCAGGAAGGCTACATTGGTCTCCAGCGCGAGCCTGTCATCGTCGAGTCATTGCTGCGCGAGATTCTGGAGGAGGTCAGCGTCTTTACGTCCAGGCGCCGGCAGCAGGTGCTGTTCGTCGCCAGTGGCAACACCCAGATTGAAGGCGATGCCCACAAACTCAACCTGTCGTTTCTCAACGTCATTCAAAACGCCATCAAGTTCACCCCGGATGGCGGCGAGATTGCTGTAACCGTGACGGGCGGGGAAACATTCGTCACCGTTGAAATTGCCGACAACGGAATCGGCATTGATGCCGCCGATTTGCCTCACATCTTTGAGCGGTTCTACACCGGCCGGGATACGTCACGGCATTCGTCCGGGCGGTTTGAGTTCAACACACGCGGCACAGGTCTCGGCCTCACCATTGCCAAAAGCTACATTGACGCGCATGGCGGTTGTATTGAAGCCACGTCGGAGGGGCCGGGCCGGGGCAGTCGCTTCACCATCACGCTGCCGCGCGTCCAGCCCCAGGAGGCTGAATCGCGCATCACGATGGCGATTGCCAGGATTGAATGAACGCCGGCAGCGCCGCCGGGAGGCAGCGCCTGTCCGGCAGAACCTGCCCGTAGAAGGTTTCCCCCATGTGCGGACGCTACACACTGACCACACCCCAGGAAGCTTTGATGACGCGCTTTGGTCTGACGACCGCCCAGGTTGCGGTGCGCCCGCGATACAACATTGCGCCGACGCAGCCAGTGGCCGTCGTGTTTGACGACGCGCCAACCACACTCTCCAGCGCGCGCTGGGGGTTGCTCCCGGCCTGGCAAAAGGACACCTCCGGGCCGCCGCTCATCAATGCCCGCGCCGAGACCCTGCGCACAAAACCTTCCTTCCGGGAAAGTTTCCGGCGGCGGCGCTGCTGGGTGCTCTGTGACGGTTTCTACGAATGGCGCAAGAACCAGGACGGCACACGGACACCGTTCCGGGCCGTCCTCAAAGACGGCGAGCCCTTTGCGCTGGCCGGCCTGTGGGATGAGCGTCCAGCCCCTGACGGCGGTGTGCTGCGTTCCTGCACGGTAGTGACGACCCAGGCTAACCCTCTGCTGGCCACTGTCCACGAGCGCATGCCGGTCATCCTGTTGCCGGAAGAGGAGAGAATCTGGTTGGAAGCCAACGACCTCGACCGCCTCGAACGGCTGCTGCGCCCCTATCCGGCTGAAGCCATGCGGCTCTATCCGGTATCGCGCGCGGTCAATGTCGTGACCAACGATGACGCATCCCTGATTGCGCCGGTGATGCCGGAACCGCATCAGACCGGGCTGTTCTGAATGTAACCAGTGAGTGAACCGCGGCTGCCGGCTTCGGGTGGATGAGTTCTTTCAGGTAAGGCGAAGGCGGTTGACGCGCGCAAAGTGACCCGCCACGATAGTTGCCATCTGCCTGCGTCGGTCCGGCCCATTCCGGGTCGTGTCTGCCGGATGCGTCAATCTCTCTGAAAAGGTGTGTGTCATGGTGCTTCCTGCTGCTGCCACGTATTCGATTGCTTCCATCCTCGACCATCATGCCGTACATCGTCCTGACCGGCTGGCCGTCATTGCCGGGCCAGCCCGTTTGACCTATGCCCAGCTTGCGGCGGCGGCCAATCAGATTGCCAATGGCCTGCGGGCGCGGGGCATCCAGCCCGGCGACCACGTGGCGCTGTCCTGTCCGAACATAGCCTACTTTCCCATGGCTTTTTTCGGCATTCTCAAGGCCGGCGCGGTGGTTGTACCACTCAACGTCCTGCTCAAGCCGCGTGAGATTGCCTATCACCTCAACGACTGTGACGCCAAAGCCCTGCTCTGCTTTGAGGGTCTCCCGGAACTGCCCATGGCGCAGATGGCGCAGGCGGCGCTTCAGGAGGCGCAGCTTTGCCAGACATTCGTGGTGATGCCGGCCAATCCCGAATCTCCACCTGCGCTCCCAGGCGCGATCACGCTGGCAGAGCTGATGGCTGGTCAGCCGCCGACCTGTGAGCGTCCGCCGGTCAGCCCGTTCGATACGGCGCTGATGCTCTACACTTCGGGCACGACCGGACAGCCCAAGGGGGCGGAACTCACGCACTGGCAGCTCATTCTGAACTTCGTTCACCTGCGCGAACTGCTGCTGCCGACCGTGGATGTCCGAATCGAAGCCGACTTCAAGGTGCTTTCCACGGCCCCGCTCTTTCACGCCACAGCCCTCATTGCGCAGTTTGGTGTGGTGATGTATGCCGGCGGCACGTCGGTTCTGCTGCCGCGCTTTGATCCCAAACAAACCATTGAGACCATGATCGCCGAGCGCATCAACTCCTGGGCGGCTGTGCCGACGATGTACTGGGCGCTGCTCAACTACGCCAACGAGCACAACATTGATGTTTCACCCATTGCCGAGACGCTCAAAGTTGCCAACGTCGGGGCGGCTCCGATGCCAGTCGAGCTGATGCGCGCCTTTGGGGAGAAGTTCAAGACCCTTGTGCTGGAAGGCTATGGAATGTCCGAAACCGGCGTGCTTTCCTACAACCAACTCACCAAGCCGGCGAAACCGGGGACGGTCGGGCAACCGCTGATGGGGATTGAAATCCGGGTCCACGACGAAAACGACCAACCCGTGCCGACCGGCACGGTGGGCGAAATCGTCGTGCGCGGCCACTGCGTGATGAAAGGCTACTACAAGCGGCCCGAAGCCACAGCGGAAGCCATGCGCAACGGCTGGTTTCACACTGGCGACCTGGGCTTCATAGATGAAGATGGCTACATCACCATCGTTGACCGCAAGAAAGACCTCATCATCCGTGGCGGCTACAACGTCTATCCCCGCGAAATCGAGGAAGTGATGATGACGCACCCGGCCGTTTCGCTGGTGACGGTCATTGGCGTTCCCGATGAGCGGCTGGGCGAGGAAGTCAAAGCCTATGTTGTCCGCAAGCCGGGCGCCACGATCACAGAAGACGAACTCCGCGACTGGTGCAAAGAACAGATGGCCGCGTATAAATACCCGCGCCTGATTGAGTTTCGCACGGAGTTGCCGATTGGTCCGACGGGCAAGGTGCTCAAACGGGCGCTGCGCGAGGGGCTGGCGCAGGGGTCGGCCGGTGCCTGAAGATGTGAGCGCCTGACGGCGTAGCGCACTGACACGGTTGAGACGGGTGAGAGGACGATGCCTTCCGGCCGAACGCATGATCTGGTGACGTACGTCCTGGCCATACCCACGGCCGTCGGGTTGTTCTTTCTGACGCGCCACGTGGGGCTGACGGTGCTGGGGACAGCGACGATGCTCTTCGGCGGACTGATGTTCGGCCCCGACCTCGACACGCACAGCAAGCAGTACACGCGCTGGGGCATCCTGCGCTGGTTGTGGTATCCCTACAAAAAGCTCTTTCCGCACCGGTCACACTGGACACACGGCCTGTTGTGGAGCACCTGGCTGCGGGTGGGCTACTTCACGCTGGTGATGACCCTGGCGCTGGCCGCTGTGCTCTACGTGCGGGCGGTCTGGATTGACGGACTGCCGGCCGATGGCGATCAAGCCGTACGGACCCTGCAAACAGCCGGGCATCACATGTCGCGTCTGTTCCGCGCCGTGGACGGCAAGGTGTGGCTGGTGGCTTTCATCGGCTTGTGGTGGGGCGCGGCCACACATACGCTGACCGATGTGATCGGGAGCACGCTCAAGAGCATGTTCAAGACGTTTTAGCCTGGGGCACATCCGGTCAGCGTGAGTCTGGCCGGTCAGCGTGAGTCTGGAAGGAGAGCGTGAGCTGGCGGCGGGGGCTGCCGGCCGCCGACGCTATGCTGCGGAAATGGTTGATTGGAATGGTGATGGGGTGGTGCCTGTGTGGTGGCACCCTGTTGGCTCAGTCGCCAATAGCCACGGGCAGGCTGGAAGGGCGCGTCGTGGCGCGTGAAAACAAACAGCCGCTGGCCGGCGCCAAAGTGACCCTGACCCGCTCGGTGACAAAGGAAACCTATACCGGGGAGACCGGCGCCAAAGGGGAGTTTCACTTGGACGGCCTGCCGCCGGGCAACTACGTGGTCGAAGTCGAAGCCGAAGGCCGGTCGGCGGCGCGGTTGAATATCCTGCAGACCGTTGAGGGCGGAAAGACGACGGTCATCAAGCGTCCCTTCGAGCTGGAAGCCGAGCGCACCTATTCGGTGATTCGCGGCGCAGTGTTCAACGAGCACGGTCTGACGATGCCCAACGTGACCGTCGTTGCCGAGCGGGTGTCGGCGGCGGATGCCAGTCTCAAGCCGGGCAAGGTTGGAACCACCACGACCAACGGCGCCGGTGAGTTTGCCTTCCGGTTTCCCGGTGGGGAAGCGGTGTACCGTATCACGGCGACAGCCAGGGGCTACCGCCCACAGACCAAGGAACTGGATGTGCAGAAGCGGGAAGCACGCAACATGGCCTTTCAGCTCGAACCGGAGAAGCGCCGGCCATGACCGATCTCCTGCCTTTTGCTGAAGCCGTCGCCCGCGAGGCCGGGGCGCTGCTGCGCGAGCGGTTTGGCGCGCCCCTCGATGTGCGCCACAAGGGGCGGATTGACCTTGTCACCGAAGTGGATGTGCTGGCCGAGCAGTGCATCCGCCGTCGCATTCAGGCGCGCTTTCCAGACCATGCCATTCTGGCGGAGGAAAGTGGATTGACGGAAACTGCGTCAGCCTTCCGGTGGATTGTGGACCCGTTGGACGGCACGACCAACTATGCCCATGGGTATCCGTTTTTCAGCGTCGCCATTGCCGTTGAGTGGCAGGGGGAAACCATCGTCGGTGTGGTCTATGACCCGCTCCGCGATGAGCTGTTTTCGGCAGCGAAGGGGCAGGGAACCCGGTGCAATGGCCGGCCGCTGCACGTTTCAGACGTAACCAGTCTGGAACAGGCATTGCTTGTCACTGGATTTCCCTATAATGTCAAGGCGTCGCCACAAAAAAACCTGGATCACTTCAGTGCTTTTCTGGACGTTGCGCAGGCTATCCGGCGCGACGGATCGGCAGCACTCGATCTGGCGTATGTGGCGGCCGGGCGTTTCGATGGCTTTTGGGAGCTGAACCTTGCGCCGTGGGATATGGCTGCTGGCAGTCTGCTCGTCACCGAAGCCGGAGGGCAGGTCACGGCTTTCAGCGGGCAGGTGTTTAGTCCCTATGTGCCTGAGATCGTGGCCAGCAATGGGCATCTCCACGCGGCCATGTGCCAGGTGCTCATGAAATCAACCCCACAGTAAGCGAGGGAGGGCGGGCCGGGTGGTCAGCCCGGCTTGGCAAGCGAGGCAAGCAATGTCGGAAAGTTCAGAAGTGCCAACCATCAAAACGGCTCGGCTCGATGTGGAGACCCTGGGGCGGCTCGCATCGTCGGATGACCAGTTTGCCACACTGCTCGTGTTGGAGGGCGCTGCCGTCAAGCAAACCTATATCCTCGACAACCCGACGACAGTTATTGGGCGTTCCCCGCTGGCGACAGTATCGCTTGTCAATGACGCCGTGGCTTCCCGTGAGCATGCCAAAGTGATGCTCGACCTCGAAGCCGCTGGTGAGTCTGACCGGCGGCGCTACTTCCTCATTGATCTGGGCAGCACAAACGGTACGTTTCTCAACGGACGGCGGCTCGCTCCCCAGGAACGCTGCCTGTTGTCGGATGGCGACCGTTTTACGATTGGCTCCCACACCTTTGTCTTTGTGCTTCCGCTGCGCAGCGGATCGAAGTTTCTGACCGGGGACCTGAGCCGGATTTCCGTTTTTGATGTCATCCAGGTGGTGGAAGCCAACCGGTTGACGGCTGCCTTCACCGTACGCGCCACCCATGGGCAAAGCGGCTGGCTCGGCTTCAATGAAGGTCTCATCGTCACCTGCGAGGTGGGTCACTTGCGCGGACTGGAAGCCTTCCGCAAGTTCGTGAGCTTCACCGAGGGATTTTTCGAGGTCGAACGTTCGACCAAGCCCTTTCCGGTTACGATCACGGCCGGAAGTAACACCAGCCTGACGCTCGACATTCTGCGTGAACTCGACGAAGCCAACGCCGGGCTGTCCGGAAACACTGAATCTTCCTGAGTCCGTGCGCGCTCTCTGGTTGGTATTGCCGCTTTCGCGCATTCACTTTTTGCCACAAAGTTGTAGTCAGCCCACCGGGGAGTGAAGGGTGATCCGGCGGTTTCCGTCCTGCAGTTCATCGAGATAAACCCGCCACGTCCGGTCCTCGCTGGCAGCAAGCGTGGGCAACACCGGGCCGAGCCGTTCCGGCCACTCGATGGCCACGATGCCGGGTTGCCCCAACAGCTCCGCCAGGGCGATGGCCTCGGCCGCACCGGGGCCAGTCGGCAGGCGGTACAGGTCCACGTGCCAGAGCGTGCCGCCCGGAAAGGCATGCGCCTGAACGAGGGCAAAGGTCGGGCTGGTGACTTCCGCCGGGTCGAGACCGAGCGCTGCGGCCAGACCTTTCACAAACTGCGTTTTTCCGCTGCCGAGTTCCCCGCTCAGCAACACCACCCGCCCCGTGGGTTCAGGCCACGCCGCCAGACGCTCGCCCAGGCTGTAGCCCACAGCGAACGTCTCATCCGGACTGTGGCTCAGGTAGATTTGTTCGTTCACCGGGCTGACCGCAGAAAGGAGAAACGGGGCAGGTGGTTTTGCCTGCCCCGTCGTTGAGGGTTGTGAGGTTCAGGGCCTCCCGTTATTCGGGGCGTTGGGCGCCTTCCGGCACGACCGTCACCACGACCCGGCGGTTGTTGCCACCCGGGGCCTCGGCGGCCCGCTGGTCATCGAAGATGCGCAGCTCAATGCGGTTCGGGTCAACGCCCTTGCCCACCAGGTAGGCCCGGACATTGTCGGCCCGCTTCCGCGCCGTGCCGCGCTTCTCGCCCTTGTCGGAATGGCCGTCCACGATGACCTGCGCCGTCGGGTCGCTCTGGAGGCGGGTCACGATCTGGTCGAGCAGCGCCTTGCACTGGTTGTCCACCCGCACCACGTTGCGGCGGAACGGCGGGTTGGCCAGGGTGCCATCGCAGGCAATGGTGTACGCCTGTGGCGGCGGCGGCAGCGACAGGATTTCAATTGCCGTCGAAGCCTCGCCCGTGCACTTGCCATCGTCCACCGTCACAGTCACGACGACGCGCCCGGCCGAAAGCCCGGTCGTGTCGAGTGTGACATTGGCGCCACTACCTTGGATGCGCCCGGCCGAGGTCGTCCAGCGGTAGGTCAGCGGATCGTCATCGGCGTCACGTCCCACGGCCGAGAGGCTGATGAGGGCGTCGGAGCCTCCCTCGACGACCTGCGTGGGGGAGGCCGTCACCGTCACCGTCGGGCAGGTGTTCTTCTCGATGGTGAGTTCAAGCGAGGCTGTCGCTGTAGCACAGCACAGGTCCGAAACCGTGACCGTCACCGTGGTTGTGCCGGCGCGGTCCGTGGGCGGAACATAGGTCACATTCGGCCCGGTGCCTTCAATCCGTCCGACGCTGGCCGTCCAGTTGTAAGTCAAGCTCGTGTCATACGGATCGGGGTCACTGGCCACGGCCGTCAGGCGCGCCCGTTCGGTGGTCTTGAGGCGCGTCCGGTCAGAGGACAGTGTAACCGTTGGCGGCCGGTTGTTGGCGCAAGGGTCGGGTGCTTCGACCGTCTGCACCCGCCGCCGGTAGCCAATGACCGCGTTCACGACGAAACCATTGACATCACCCCGGTTTGAGCCGCGTTCCGAGTTGGCATTGTTCAGCAGCCGCCGGTAGCCGCCGCCGAAGCTGAAGTGAACCGACTTGTCATTGCCGGTTGGCGTGAAGCGGGCGCCAACGGTCAGGTCGAGTGGATTGACCGGGTTGAGATTCGGCGTGCCACTCCCGTAGTAGATGTTGGAGGTGATTTCACCGATGGCCTGGAAGTATTTGTTGACGGCCACATCCACCGCGCCGGAGGCGATGAAGATGTTGCGCCGGTCAAGGTAGCGGATGTTGTTGGCCGAAGGATCGCCGGTTTTGACGGCGCCGAGGTTGCCGGTAAAGGTGAAACGCCCGGCACGCACGGCCGGGACGAGGATCACACCGTAGTCCACCGCGCCCGGTCCGCTGCCACGCACCACGCCGTTGCCCGCACCACGAAAGATGCCGTTGGCAAAAGAGGTCGGGATGTTCACGAAGCCGACAATCGCCAACCCAAGTGGATTTTCTGGATTGGTGAAACGAAACTTGGCGCCGAGTGTTGTGTTACCGCTGGTGTATTCACTGCTGGCCAGGAAGGGAAAGTCGTTCAGATAGCCAGGCAGATTGCCTACCAGGCGGGCATTGATGCCGATACCGACAATGCGCGTTCCGCTTTGCACCAGCCCCGGCAGCACCCCGCCAACGGCGGCGCCGGCGTTGGAGATGTTGGTTGTGCTTGGCCCGATGAGACCGACAAAAGGCGCGCCGGCCGAGGAGCCGGGTCCCAGGGGCACCGGCCCGGCCAGCGTTCCTGGAAAACGTACGTTTGGCAGGAGAAAGCCGCTGATCTCACGGCGCTGGTCAGCGACAAGCTGCTGCCGAAAAACCGAAGCGGCAAAGAATTCCAACCGATCCGTGAGCCCGACAGCGCCGCTCACAATTTGTTGACTGATGTCCACGTTGCCCGGTTCACGGTCGAAGTTGTTGTAGTAGGCCGCGATATTAAACTCGCCCCGCTTCAGCGTTGAGGCGTCATAGACCGTAAACAGACCGGTGCCGCCGGTGACGGTCGGATTGAGCGGGCGGTCCTGCTCGCGCGCCGATTGCGCCATGACCGTCGCACTGCCCAAAAACATGCAGGCGAACAGCGCAAGCCAAGTACGGTGTTTCATTCTTTATCCCCTCCTGGTCACATGACCAGTTGATGTTGTTCCAACCTTGTCACGTCCGCACGATACAAAAAAAGCAAAAGACCTTCATCGTTTTTCAGACCCATCAGCCGGTGGGCTGCCTCGTGCAACGCTTTTGGTGACAAAACTTGGGCAAAGCTAACACAGCCAACTCCCGGAAACCAAGTTTTATCGCTTCCGGGTCTCAGGCACTTCCAGGCAGAACCGCCTTGGAGTCGCTTTCCAGCAAAAGCTCCCGGAGCCGTCGGGTATCAGGCGTAGATGCCCCGCATCTTGGTTTCGTAGGCTACACGGTCAATGGCCAGCATGTACGCCGCCGTGCGCATGTTCACCTTGTGCTTTTCGGCGTAGCTCAGCACGTCATTGAAGCTGGACACCATCGTGTCCTGCAGGCGCTCGTTGACAAAATCTTCCTTCCAGAAGAAGCCCATGCGGTTTTGGACCCACTCGAAGTAGGAAACCGTCACGCCGCCGGCGTTGGCGAGGATGTCCGGGATGACGAAGACGCCCTTTCTTTCAAGCACCTCGTCGGCGGCTGCCGTCGTCGGCCCGTTGGCCCCTTCGCACAGGATGCGGCACTTGATCCGTTCGACATTCTGGGTCGTGATCTGGTTTTCCGTCGCCGCCGGCAGGAGTACTTCGCAGTCGAGTTCGAGCAACTCCGCATTGGTGATGAGTTCGCCGCCCTCAAAACCCTCGAAGGTCTTGTGTTTGTGCAGGTGAGCAAGCGCCGCCGGAATGTCCAGCCCGTTCGGGTTGTAGAGTCCGTGGCGAATTTCCGAGATGCCGATGACCTTGAACCCGGCCTCGTGCAGCAGGGTGGCGCCGATGCCGCCGACATTGCCTGCACCCTGGACGACGATCCGGGTTTCCTCCGGCTTGAGGTCGAATTTCTTGCAGGCTTCCTGGATGACGAACAGCAGTCCCCGTCCGGTGGCTTCCCGCCGGCCCCGCGAGCCGCCGAGTTCAACGGGCTTGCCGGTGACGACGGCATTGACGGTGTGGCGGGCATGCATCGAGTAGGTGTCCATCACCCACGCCATGACCTGCTCGTTGGTGTTCATGTCCGGCGCCGGAACGTCCCGTTCGGGTCCAATGATGTCAAGAATTTCAGCCGTGTAGCGCCGGGTAAGGCGTTCGAGTTCCGTCATGGACATCTTGTGCGGGTCACACACAATGCCCCCCTTGCCGCCGCCGTAGGGAATGTTGACCACAGCGCACTTCCAGGTCATCCAGGCTGCCAAGGCGCGGACCTCATCCAGCGTCACGTCGGGCGCATAGCGGATGCCGCCTTTGGCTGGCCCACGGGCAAAGTTGTGTTGGACGCGATAGCCCACAAAGACTTCATAGTGACCGTCATCCATCATGGTCGGGATGTACACGGTCATTTCGCGTGTGGGGCAGCGCAGGATGCGATAGATGTTCGGGTCAAGGTCGAGCAGTTTTGCCGCATTGTCGAAGCGCGACATCATGGACTCGAACGGGTTGTCTTCCTTGAAATTACGGGCGTCATCAACAAAAGCGTTTGGCATGGGACGTTCCTCACGAAATGATGGCGGTCAGAGTGTCCTCGAAAGTGCGGACGGCGATTCGGTATGACGTTCGGTATGACAGGCCGCGGCATGGCTGGCCGCAGCAGGGTTGAGCGAGCCGCTGCGAAAGCCTTCAAGGTCGAGGGTGATGAAGCGAAAGCCAAGGGGTTTGAGTGCCGCCACCAGCCGGGCGGCCATAGCCGGATCAAGGGCGCGGGGCAACTCGGCAGGAGCTACTTCAATCCGGGCCACCTCTGCGTGGTGCCGAAGGCGTACCTCACGGAACCCCAGCGCCCGCAGCGCTTGCTCGCCGCGCTCAACGGCTGTGAGTTTGCCAATGGTCACCGGCTGCCCGTGCGGAATCCGCGATGCCAGGCAGGGCGAAGCCGGCTTGTCAGCCATGGGCAATGCCCAGTGCCGCGCGCGCTCCCGGATGTCCGCCTTGGTGAACTCAAACTGTGCCAGCGGGCTGCTGACGGACTGTTCGGCTGCTGCGCGCCGTCCGGGACGGAAGTCGCTGGCATCATCGGCGTTGGTGCCGTCGCAGACGACACCCATGCCTTCCTGCCGGGCCAGAGACCAGAGTTGGCCAAAGAGTTCCTGCTTGCAGAAGTAGCAGCGTTCAACCGGGTTGGCACGATAGGCCGGATGGTCGAGTTCACGGGTTTCCACAAACACATGACGCATTCCATAGCGCGTCACAAATTGCGTTATGGCTTCCCGCTCCGCACGGGCCAGACTGGGGCTGTCACCAGTGACCATAAGGGCTTGCGTGCCCAATTCCTGATGGGCCACAAAGGCCAGATAGCCACTGTCCACACCACCCGAAAGCGCCACAATCAGGCGTTGCGCCTGGCGCAACCACGCCCGGAGAGCCTGTTCTTTATCGGCAGCAGTGTGGCTGGGTAAGGAGGGGGAGGAAGCGGCGTCCACGGAAGCATAGCTCCGTTGGTCGAAAGATGCGCGAAGCGTGCGAAATCATACGCCCGCCATCCGCGCGAGTTCAAGCCCTTGCCAGCGAGGCGGCCGCGGCGGTTTGACCGCCTCACAGCCACCGGGACAGCACATCCACCAGCCGGGCAGCGCCCACCCGGACGTCGCCCCGCGCCACAGAGGCGCGGGTATGCCGACGCATGGCCTCGACAGCCTGCGGGTGATCGAGACAAAAGGCCAGCGCCCGGTGGATGTCTTTCGGGTGCGGCTCAACGAACAGGCCGTTGACGCCAGCCTCGACATAATAACGCGCTGCTTCGACGCCGCGCGTGGTGATGACCGGCATCCCCGCGCCCAACGCTTCCGGGATCACCAGTCCCCAACCGGCATGAAAACTCGGCAGTACCAGCACGTCCGAAGCGGCAAACGGCCGCAGACGGTCGTTCCAGGTCGCAAACTCCCGGTCGAAGCTCACCGCCTGCGCCAGCGCCGGGCAACGCGCCATGGCCTGCCGAATCCAGCGTTCTTCGTCTCCAGTGCCTGAAACACACCAGTGAAAGCGGCCGGGATGCGTCTGCGCCAGCTTTTCAAAGGCCGCCGCCAGACCACGGATGCCATGCTGCGCTGCCAGCCGGCCGGAAAAGAGAAAGTGGAGAGTGTCCCGCGCCGGCCGGTCGGGAATGGCGAGCACCGGGCGTAAATCCTGATAGTACGGGAAAAACACGGCTGCTTCGGGGTCGCGCAACAGACGCCGGTAAAACTGTACGGCGCGGTCGCCAACAGCCAGAACAAAGGTCGGAGGCATCCGCCGCCAGAGTTGGGCGTAGTAGGCCCGGCGCGCCAGATGCTTGAGCCGGCCATCGCGCATGGGCTGTTCGGCAAAGACGCCAAAAACCGCACCGGTACGCCGGCAGTGGGCAAAGGTGGCTTCGTACGCCGGCCCCCGCCCGTAACCACAAATCACAACTTGCGGACGGTAGCGGTCAAACCACTCCCGCAGGAAGTCCCGCACCGGCACGTCGGCCGGGCGGCGATGCGTATCCGGGCGCTCGGCCGCTGTGTTCCAGTGCGCCCCGTGGTTGGCAAACTGGGAGGTTTCGAGATAGGCGGCGTGGAACGTCACCTGTCCCAGGTCATTGACGGCCGCCGTCAGCTCGGTCATAAACGGCGACACATAGCTGGTGACAAAAAGAACAACCGGCGGCGGGCGCATCATTCCGTGACCGTCTGAAAGCCGGCCAGGGTGGCGGCAATTTCAGCATCGAGCACCGCTTCTTCGGGCGGCGACCATCCCAGCCGGCGCAGGGTGGTGGTGTCCACATGAAACGGAACCCGGAAGGCATCCGTCCGGTTGCCCGTCGTCAGCACCACCTTCCAGTGGTACTGCCGGGCGGCAACCTGTTGGATGCGTTCGGCCAGCGCCCGCAGTGTCATCGCACGGCCGGCAGCCAGGTGACACTGCCGGGGCCAGGAAGGGGCATCGAGCAGGCAGTGAATGGCAGCCAGCGCCGCCGGGATCGGCAAGAAGTCCCGGTAGGCCAAACCGTCGGTCAGCAGCGTCAGGGCGCGTTGGGTGACAGCCTGCCGACAGAGATCAAGAAAGATGAGTCGTTGCTGCGGACCCAAGTCAGCGTGCGCCGGCCGCCCCACAAGGTTCGTCGGTCGCACAACCAGGACGGAGGGCAGGGCTGCCTCGGCCAGACGGGCCTCGCAGGCGGCATGGATATGTCCGTAGGGGTGCGTCGGCGTTGGCGGGTCGTCCTCCCCGTACCAGGTGCGCGGCGTTTCAGGCGACGGCGCGCCATAGACGTGGAAGGTCGAAAAATGTATCAGCCGACGCGCGCGCCCGGTGGTGACGAGGTGTAGCGCCTGCTCCACGGTGGCCAACGCCTGCTGCCGGGCGGCTTCCGGCTGTGCGGCAGCTTCGGCCGCGCCCGGTGTCGCCAGATTGAACACGGCGGCGTATTCCGTTTCCGCCGGCAGCCGGGACGTTTCGGCGGCGTCATAGCACTGCCAGGTGATGCGTCCGGCATGGCGCGCCAGCCACCGGTCACGCGCGGGGGAGCGGCGGCGGCCGGTGATGACAACCCGCCCGTGTTGGGCAAGGTCTTCCGCCAGCCGCGCGCCAAAGTAGCCGGCTCCGCCAATGAGGAGATACACCGGTTCAGCCATGCCTGGACATGTGCCGGAACTCATCCGTGGCGGATGTCCCAGCGGTAGGGAATGCGGTCGGTGAACGGGTCCATCCGTTCGATTTCCTCCGGGTCATGGGGCAGGGTGGCACAGTTGGCCACGATGGCTGTTTCCGTGCCAATGCCTTTGAAGCCGTTCCAAATCCGGGGCGGGATGGTCACGAGCGCATAGTTGCCGTCCCCGATGAACAGCTCCATGAGTTCACCACGGGTCGGCGAGTGCTCCCGGTCGTCGTAGAGCACGAGCTTGATGCGCCCGACGATGACGGCGTAGTTGAGCGTCATTGCCTTGTGGATGTGCCAGGCCTTGATGGCTCCCGGATAGACACAGGAAAAGTAAATCTCGCCGAACCGCTCGAAGTGCGGCGCATCAGCCCGCAGCATGTGCATGATTTTGCCGCGTTCATCGGGAATCTGCCGCAGGGGGCGCACGGCCACGCCGTCAATCATGGTTCAAAGTCAAGCTCCCGTCAGATTTCGGTCTTTCCAGAGGCGGTCCTGCTCATCGAGGAAGGCACGATACCACGCAATGGTGGCGCGCAGGCCGTCCTCCAGCGGACGCCGGGGCGTCCAGTGGAGACGCTCCCGCGCCTTGGAGGCATCCAGGTACTGCGAGTGAATTTCGCCCACGGCCGTATTGCGGATGTCGAGCAGAATATGCCGGCAGTCCATCAGGTCCTGAATCCGCTCTACAAGTTCCAGCACCGTCAGAGGCCGTTCGGGACTGAAGTTGAACCCTTCCCCTGCAACGCCGGGCCGGTCAAGGTAAACGGCCAGCCGCAGGTAAGCGTCAACCACGTCCTCGACATAGAGGTAGTCACGGACGTACGTGCCGTCACTGCGGATGACAGGGCGTTCACCCCGCCAGAAGGCGCGGATTGTGCCTGGTACGATGCGGCTCCAGTTCAGGTCGCCACCGCCGTAGATGTTGCCGCACCGGGCAATGGCTACCGGCAGTCCGTAAGTGTGGTGGTAGGCCGCCGCGATGAGGTCAGCACAGCTTTTGGCCACTTCGTAGGGATGCTGGCCGCGCAGCGGCATGGTCTCGACATAAGGCAAGGTTTCAGCCGTGCCGTAGGCCTTGTCGCTTGAAGCCACCACGATGCGCTGAACGAAGGGCTGCGCCCGCCGGCAGGCTTCGAGCAGGTGATATGTGCCACGGACATTCGACTCAAAGTTCTCCAGCGGATTGCGGTGCGCCGCGCCAACGATGGTCTGTGCTGCCAGATGAAATACGGTGTCGGGTTCGTGGTCGTGGAGGGCGCGTTCGAGCGTTGCAAAGTCTTCCAGCCGGCCGTTGACGACGGCGACGCGCCGGAGGTCGCCGGAGCGCAGCAGTTCGGATTGCGGATCGGCATCCCGGATGAGGGCAATGACCTGCGCGCCTTGGGCGAGCAACGCCTTGACCAGCCACGACCCGACCAGACCTGTGGCCCCGGTAACAAACACCCGCCGGTCGCGCCAGAAGTTCACCAGATTTTCCACGGGGCTTGGCCACTCCTCCACAGGTCGTTCAGAAGTTGAAACTCGCGCGGTGTGTCCATGGGTTGCCAGAAGCCATCGTGCCGGAAGGCCATGAGTTCGCCATCCCGCGCCAGGGCTTCGAGAGGTTCCTTTTCGAGCATGAGGTCATCGCGGTCGGGAAAATACCGCTCCAGGACATCCCGGTGAAAGACAAAAAAACCGCCGTTGATGTAGCCACCGCTCACCTGGGGCTTTTCGTTGAAAACCCGCACGTGGCGGTGGTCATCCAGCACAAGTTCGCCGAAACGTCCCGGCGGGCGGACGGCCGTGACCGTTGCCAGCCGCCCGTGCTGCCGGTGGAAGGCGAGCAGGGCGGTGATGTCCACGTTGCCGACGCCATCCCCGTAGGTCAGGCAGAACAGCTCGTCCGTTTCCAGATAGCGGCGCGCCCGGCGGACCCGCCCGCCGGTCAGGGTGTCCTCCCCGGTGTTGAGCAGTGTCACCTGCCACGGCTCGGCCGGCGGCCCGTGAAAGGTGAGGCGGCGGTCGCCGGTTGCGGACAGATCCACCGTCACGTCACATTCGTAGGCAGCGAAGTTGAGAAAATACTCCCGGATGACCGTCCCCTTGTAGCCCAGCAGCAGGACAAACTCGGTCAGCCCGTGCGAGGCGTAAAGTTTCATGACATGCCACAGAATCGGATGCTCGCCAATCGGCACCATGGGCTTCGGGATGGTTTCGCTCACCTCCCGCAGGCGTGTCCCTCGTCCGCCACAGAGAATGGCAACTTTCATGACAGAGCGTTCCTTGGCTTAGTACGGGGCGTCGCCGGGTGTGGTCAGTGCCGGGTCAGCCGCCCACAGCTTTGCTGATGGTAATGCCATAGGTTTTGCACTTGGCATAGAGGCTGGGACGGCTGATGCCAAGTTCCTGCGCCGTCCGGGTGACATTGCCGCCGTGGCGTTTGAGGCTTTCGGTGATCAGGTGGCGTTCGAGCAGCGCGACGGCGTCGGCGAGTTTTGGCGGGATGTGCCCTTCCGGGAAAATGGTTTCCAGTCCGGCTTCGGTCGGCGGGCTGGCGGACGGCACGGTAAAGTTAAACGACGACGGGGTAAGCAGCTCCCGGTCATCGGCCAGTGCGACGACACGCTCGATTTCATTCTGCAACTGCCGGACGTTGCCCGGCCAGTCATAAAGGGTCAGCGCCGTCAGGGCTGCTTCGGACAGCGTCACTGTCTTTTGGTTGCGCGCTGCGGCTTCCTGAAGGAACGCCTGGGCCAGCACAGGGATGTCAGTCCGCCGTTCGCGCAGCGGCGGCAGGGCGATGTTGAGGACATTGAGCCGGTGAAACAGGTCCTCCCGAAAGTTGCGGGCGGCGACTTCCCGTGCCAGATCGCGGTTGGTGGCGGCAATGACCCGTACATCCACGGCCATCGCCCGGTCAGCGCCGACCGGGTGGACTTCCCGTTCCTGAAGAAAGCGCAGGAGTTTGGGCTGAAGGTGCAGTGGCAGCTCACCAATTTCATCGAGGAAGAGTGTTCCGCCGTCGGCGGCCCGGATGACCCCCAGGGCATCTTTGTCCGCCCCGGTAAAGGCCCCCTTCTTGTGGCCGAAGAGCTGGCTTTCAAGCAGTTCGGACGGAACAGCCGCGCAGTTGAAGGCGACAAAGGGTTTGTGACGCCGCGCCGAGGCACGGTGAATGGCGCGCGCCACGACTTCCTTGCCAGTGCCGGACTCGCCAGTGATGAGCACCGTCACGGAAGCATCCCGGATGCGCAGAATCCTTGCGGCAATCTCGCGCATCGCTGGCGAGACGCCAATGAGTCCCAGTTCAGACAGAGTAGCATCATCCACGCGCACTTCGCTGACTTTCTGGGCGGTGGAGAGTTCCTCCACCACAGCCCGGAGATGACATAGCTCCAGGGCCGTTCCGGCCAGACGCAGCAGGGAATGAACGAGTGGCTCGATGTCCGGTTTGAGCCGTCCCAGATGAACCCACAGGCTGCGCGGACGATGCGGCGAAAGATGGGTTTCGGTCTGCCAGAGACACTCGAAGCGGATGGAGTCGCTGTGGGGCGTGTCCGGGTGCTGGAGGCGTCGTCTCAGAAGGGTGCGCAAATCCTGAACGGTTTCATTTTCCAGCCCACGGGAGGTGATGACCAGGACATCGCCTTCGACATTTTCGGCAAAGACGGCGACGGCGATCTTGTAGCTGTCAATGATGGCGGCGAGTTCACGGGCGACGGATTCGGTCGAAGCCATCGCCGTTGTCAGACGCTCAACCTGGGTGGTGTTGAGACCGGGCAGGTCCTGCAGGGTCACGGGCGTGCGCCGGCTGAGTTCGACCAGCGCCGCTTCCGCCGCCATCAGGTGGGGGGCCGTCCCAAGATGCCGGAAGATGCTGATGGCCGTTTCGAGCCATTCCCGCTGCTGCATGAGAGGAATGTTGTCGCCTACGGCCGTCCCAATGTCGAAGTAACCCAGGGCCACCTGCCAGGCGAAGTTGAGCGATTCGAAGCCGTGGATACTGCGCAGCAGCGCCACGAGTCCGGTTGTTGTATCCCCCTGTGCCAGAGCGAGTTTGCCGCTGATCCGCTCTACGTGGGCTTCAAGCAGCGGATTGGTCGTACGGGCCGCCAACTCGCGGGCAACTTCAAAAAAGCCTTGGGCCCCGGCAAGGTCCCCCTGCGCGAGACGGGTTTCGGCCAGCCGCAGGTTGGCGTAAGCCACCCGGCTGGGTTGGTTCATCTTGATGAACAGGTCGCGCGCCGCCGCAAAGTTGTTTTCGGCGTCGGCGTAGTTTTGCTCCAGCAGGTCGGTTTCACCAAGGGCATCGTGGTATTCGGCCAACAGGCTGCGGCTGCCGGATTGTGACGCCAGCATGTTGGCGTCGGCCAGCGCCAGGCGGGCGTCAGAAAACTTGCCACGCCGGGCCGACAGGCGGCTCATGGTAATAAGTGTTGAACAGCGGATGGAGGGATCGCTTTCGCTAATCAGGTAGTCCGCCTGTTCGAGCAGGTCCTCGGCCTGGTCCCAGTTGCCGGTGGCAAAGTGAATTTCGGCGACATTGCGGTAGCCATTGGCCAGCAGGCGCGGGTCATTTGTGGACATCCAGTGATCAAGCGCCCGCTCGTGGATCATGAGGGCAATCTCAACATTGCCGCACTCAAAGGCGATGACCGCCTGGCTGGCCCGCAGGTGTCCGAGAATGGTCTGTCCGAAGGGCGTGTCGGCCTTGGGGGAGTTGGTCAGCGCCACAATGCCACGCTCCGAAACCTCCTGGGCTTCAGAGGTACGTCCCAGCAGATTGCAGACGTAGGTCAGCGCCCAGCAGGCTTGTGCAAAGGCGCGCAGGTTTTTGGTCCGCCCGAGCACTTCAACGGCCTGCCGCAGGGCGTCGTAGGCCATTTCGTATTCATCCAGCAGCCAGTAAGCGTAGCCGATGACCGCTGCGGCTTCGCCGGCGCATTCGTCATCATTGACCTTTTGGGCAAGTTCCTGCGCCTGCTTGGCGAGGTGAATGGCCTGCGGCGCATCGTTCGTCCAGCGGCAGAGGCTGGCCCGCCGCAGCAGCACCTGGGCTGCAATGTCATCCGGCAGCCCTTCCATGCTGATTTGGGACAATTGCTGCTCCGCCGCACTGTAGTTGCCCAGCACTTCCCACTGTTCAGCAATTTGACAGCGGCGCAGCGAGTCGAGTGGGGGTAGGGAAATCGAAAGCAGGTCTTCGAGTTCCTTGAGGGCAGCCAGCGGGTCGCGTCCCGAAACGTCCCCAATGTTCTGAGTGATGCGCCCTATGGCGGAAAGGTCATCAGCCGGTTGCAGGTCAAAGTAACGCATGGTGCCAGGTTGTGGTCAGGCAAGCCTGATGTGGTGAAACGTGTTCATTCGACAGTCATCTGTCCGGGACATTGACGCATGAAACCCATGAGAGTCTCTGTGAGACAGTTATCGCCGCCGTGGAAATTTTGTTGACACTTTTATCTAAGGCTTTTCTTGCAAAGACTTTGCGGTTTGTCCCGGCGTCGGCGGAGGGCGACATCGAATGAAGGAAGCGTGTGGCGCGGAAGTTGCACCAGGACTCGGTTGAGCCGCAGGCACCGCGACAAACACGGCGGCTGAGTTCGGGTTCGGTTCTGGAGCGTAACACGATGGCGCGATTCTTTCACGGTCTGACACGCACTGTCATCCTGGTTTGCCTCACCTTTCTGTTCTGTGGCACAGCGACGCTCGCCGGCGAAGTGGCCGGTGACCGTGCCCATGCCTCGTCTTCAGCCGGAGCTTCCCGGCAGCCGGCGCTTGGCATGAAAACGATTGCGCCAGCCAGTGTGAAGTCCGGTCGGTTTGTCCGGCGCAAATCCTGCCGGGCTTCCTGCCGGGCGCAGGTGCGCCGGACGGGTAAGGCGGCCAACAACCGGGCTGCGAACAGGATGTGGTCTGGCAAAACCCGCACCGGAAAGCGCGCTCTGGCGGCCCGGACGGCCACCAGTCCGGTCAAGCCGACAGTTGCGGCGAAGACGGCGGCGGCGCAGACGGCCGTCGTCGCCCGCACAACCCGGAAGCCGGCCGCCGTTGACGTTGTTGCGCCGGCGGTTCCGCCGGCTGATGCCACGGCCACCCAGGTTGTGGAAAGCATCGCCTATGAGTTTGCCGGGTACACGGCCACGGCCGACGGGGCCACCGTCAAGCTCTGGTACAGCCATGCCTACACCGTCCGGTCGCCTTACGCCTACTTGGGTCGGATGCCGGTTGGCGGCCGTGAAGTTCACGTCTGGATGGAAACCGCCGGTACGCTGCTGGCCAGTGCCGTCACCGAACCGGCACAGGAACCCCTGCCCGACGTTGCCCGGATGATGGAACGTTTCCCCGACGGTGGCCTGGGGGTGGTGGTGGCCGGCTGGGATGACTTCGCACCGCCGGCGGAGCCGGCCGTGGAAGTCGTGGAGTTCACGGAACCCGGTCGGTAATTCTCTGGATACCCACACGCCTCATTTCCTTTCGTCATGCGGGCAGGATGCCCGCGCTCCCAAGCTCGTGCGGGCGAGACGCCCGCGCGCCCGGTTCTTGCATCGGGGGCGGCTCTCTGGTATTCAGATTATTCTTATTTGCTGATTCCTGTGTGCCGGTAGGATGCCCCTGTGCCGCCCATGCTCGAAGCCGTCCACCTCACCAAAGCCTATGGTGAGCGCATCGTCCTGGATGACCTCAACCTGCAGGTTGCCCCCGGCGAGATTTTCTGCCTGCTGGGTGCCAACGGCGCTGGCAAAACAACCACCATCAACCTGTTCCTGAACTTCATTACGCCGACCAGGGGCGAAGCCCGCATCAACGGCTATGTCGTCGCCGAACATCCCATCGAAACCAAGCAGTGGCTGGCCTACATCCCGGAGCAGGTCATGCTGTATCGAAATTTTACAGGACTTGAAAACCTCGACTACTTCAGTGAGCTGGCCGGAAAACACTACACCAGGCGCGAACTTCTCGACTGGCTGGCCGGTGTTGGTTTGTCTGCCGAGGCTGCCGAGCGGCGCGTAGCCACGTACTCCAAAGGGATGCGCCAGAAGGTCGGCATCGCCATTGCCTTGGCCAAAGAAGCCAAAGCCCTTCTGCTGGACGAACCAACTTCGGGACTGGACCCACAAGCTGCCAATGAGTTTTCACAACTGCTGACCCGGCTGGCCGCCCAGGGCATGGCCGTCCTGATGGCGACCCACGATCTGTTCCGCGCCAGAGAAATCGGTACGCACATCGGCATCATGCGCCAGGGAAAACTGTTGACGACCCTGACCGGCGCAGACATGACACCCCAGGCGCTTGAACAGCTTTATCTCGACTACATGCGGAACTGAACCCCGCCACCGGGGAGAACCGAACAATATGGCTGGATGGTTGACCATTGCCCGGCAGGAGTTCCGAGGCCTGCTCCGCGACCGCCGCTTTCACTGGCTGTGCAGCGCCGTTGGACTCTGCCTTCTGGCCGTCCTCATCGTCGGTTGGCAACAGACGCAGACGGTTCGCGCCCAGCGCACTGCCGCGAACGCTGTCGCCCGCGAGCACTGGGTGACACAGCCGCCGAAGAATCCCCATGCGGCGGCCCACTACGGCGTCTATGCCTTCAAGCCCCAGACGGCGCTGGCGTTCGTTGATATTGGCGTGGATGAGCACGCCGGCGTCGTGGCTTTTCTCGAAGCTCACAAACGCCATGATCTCACCGGCGCTGCCGCCCAGGATGGACGTACCCAACGCCTGCTCGCGCTCACCGCCGCCGGGGTGTTGCAGTACCTGCTCCCGCTGCTCATCATCGTCCTGGCCTTCGACGCCCTTGCCGGCGAACGCGAACACGGCACGCTGCGCTATCTCCTCAGCCTTGGCGTCCGCCCCCGGACGCTGCTCGCGGGCAAGCTGGCCGGCATCGGGGCCGCCCTGGGTGTGGCGTTGCTGCCGGCTGCGGTCAGTAGTTTCCTGCTTCTGTGGTGGCTGGAGGATGCCCCGTGGGATTTCGTCCGCCTGGCCCTGATGGTGGTCAGCTATCTGCTCTACGGTTTCATCTTTCTGGCGCTGACCCTGGCGGTGTCGTCCCGTTGGTCAGCACGGATGACACTGTTGGGTATGTTGACATTCTGGGCGGTGAGTAGTTTTGTCGTGCCGCGGATGGTGACTGACCTGGCGGCCCGCTGGTATCCGACGCCCGCCCGCGCAGCTTTTGATGCCGCCGTCGCACACGACATCAGGCAGGGGATTGATGGTCACAATCCCCAGGAAGAGCGACTCAAAGCCTTCGAGTCCAGGTTGCTGGCCCAGTACAACGCCAAGCGCCTGGAAGACTTGCCCATCAATCCGGCTGGCTTGCTGATGCAGGAAAGCGAAGAGCACAGCAACCAGGTCTATGCCCATCACTATGCCCGCCTGTGGTTAGCGTTCGAGCAGCAGGTGGCGCTGCACAACGCCGCCGCCGCCGTCGCGCCGGTGCTGGCCGTCCGCAGTCTCTCGATGGCCCTGGCCGGAACGGATGTTTTTCACCATCTGGATTTCGCCGACGCTGCCGAGCGATACCGCCAACCGCTTATCAAAGCCCTCAACGAAGACTGGGCCTACAACTCAACGCTGGCGACGGATGAAACCTACGTCGCCGATGCCCGGCTTTGGACGAGTATCAAGCCCTTTACCTACGCCCCGCCGCCGCTCACGTTGGCGCTGCAACGGCAGTGGTTGGCGCTGGCCTGGCTCGGTGGTTGGGTGGGTCTCTCACTGCTGGCACTCTGGCTGGCAGCGCGCGCCCTGGCCGCGACAACCTGAACGGACAACCCTTTTCATGATGCACTCAAAACTCTGGCTGTCTGTCTTCCGGCACGAGTGGCGGCACCTTCTGCGGGAAAAGAGTCTGTGGCTGGCTGGGCTGGTTTTGCCCGGCCTGTGTGTCTTCGGGGCTTACAACGGCCTGCGCTGGACAACCTTCCAGCAAACGGCCAGCGCCGCGTTCCAGAAGTCCGCCGATGAGCGCCTGGCTGCCTACCGTGAAACTGTGGCGGGGCTGGAACAGAAGCAGGCCCCCGACCGTGAGTTTGATCCCCGCCGCCCGTTGATTGCCGGTATGTTCCGGGTCTTTCAACCGGCTGTGCTGCCGCCTGCGCCCTTGGCGACCTTTGCCATTGGCGACCGCGATCTGCGTCCCTACGCCTTTCGCATCACCATGCGCGAGGCAGCCGTACAACCCGACCCGGAAAACCCGCTCCATGCGGCAACCGGGTGGTTTGACATCGCCTTTGTGGTCACCTTCCTGCTGCCGCTCATGGTTTTTGCTTTTGGTTACGATGTGCTGTCGGGCGAACGTGAGCGGGGAACGCTGGCGCTGGTGTTGGCGCAGCCCATCACCCCCTTTGCGTTGCTGGTGACAAAGCTTGCGGCCCGGGGCGTCTGGCTGGTGGGAACCCTGTGGGGGGCAGGCCTGCTGGCCTTTTTGCTGACCGAAGGGCCATCGGGAGCGGCCCTGCTGCGGCTTGTCCTCTGGATGGGGCTGGTCGCGGTGTATGTCTGGCTGTGGCTGGCGGTGGTGGCTGTCGTGGCGGCTGGTGGCTGGGCTTCGGCAACGAACGCCGTGGTGTTGTCAGTGGTGTGGTTGGTGTGGGGCCTTCTCATTCCGGCGGCTGGTGCGGGAGTCGCCAACGGGTTGGCTCCCGGGCCGTCCCCCATCGAACTCGTCAATGCACGGCGTTCGGCTGACCGCGCCTTTGAGGCCAACGAAAAGGAACTGACAGCCCGCTACCTTGCCGCCCAAGGTGCACCGACGGCGCTTCCGCCAGAAGACTTCTCCCTGCAGGCGCTGGCGCGATTGGCTGCCATAGAGTCCGACATGCGTCCGTTGTGGGAATCCGAGGAACAGGCGCGCCGCCGTCGTCACCAATGGCGTTCGCGCCTGGCGTGGCTTTCACCAACAGCCCTGATGCAGTCGCTTCTGGATGGGCTTTCCGGCGTGGATGCCGACCGCTGGCTGGCGTTTTACGACCAGGTGTTGGCTTTCCAGAAGACGTGGCGTGAACGGTTTGCGCGGCGCGTCCTGCCCAACGACCTCATTCGCGCTGAAGAAGTGCCAACCTGGCCGCGCTTCACCCTGCACGAACCGCCTCTTTCGGCATTGTATCCGCACCTGGCCCTGGCTGGTGGTTTGTGGTTGGGTCTGGGGGGCGTCCTGCTTTGGGTGGCAGGCACGCGGGCTGGGAGTGCGGGCATCCTGCCCGCACGATGAGGTTGAAAATCAGGCGCGCGAGACGCGCGCGCTCCCAAGAAACGCTTTACTCAGGAAAGGAGCTTCGGCGTCAATGTCCATATCCCAGCGTTTGCCCGTTACCGTGTTGTCCGGTTTCCTTGGAGCCGGGAAAACCACCCTGCTCAACCACATCCTGCAAAACCGCGAGGGAAAGCGCGTGGCTGTCATCGTCAATGACATGAGCGAGGTCAACATAGACGCACAACTCGTCGCCCAGGGTGGAGCCGCGCTCAACCGGGTCGAGGAAAAGCTCGTCGAAATGTCGAACGGCTGCATCTGCTGTACGCTGCGGGAAGACCTGCTCGTGGAAGTCGGAAAGCTGGCGCGGGAAGGACGGTTTGATTACCTGCTCATCGAGTCCACCGGCATTTCTGAACCCCTGCCCGTGGCAGAAACTTTTACGTTTACCGATGCGTCCGGGAACAGCCTGTCGGACATCGCCCGTCTCGACACCATGGTGACGGTCGTGGATGCCCGGAACTTTCTGCACGACTACCAGGCGGCACAAAGCCTTGCTGAACGCCAGCTTGAAGTTGGCCCGGAAGATGACCGGACCATTGCCGATCTGCTCATCGAACAGGTCGAGTTTGCCGATGTCCTGCTCATCAACAAGGCTGACCTTGTGACCCCGGAGGAACTGGCCCGGTTGCGGGGCATCCTGCGGCGTCTCAACCCGGAAGCCCGTCTGCTGGACTGCCGGTTTGGTGTCGTGCCGCTGACAGAAGTGCTTGGGACAGGACGCTTCAGCTTTGAGCGCGCCAGTCAGTCCGCCGGCTGGCTCAGGGAGTTACGTGGCGAGCATCCGCCGGAAACCGAGACCTACGGCATATCCAGCTTTGTCTATCGGCGGCGGCGTCCGTTTCATCCCGAACGGCTGTGGGCGTTTTTCCACGGCGAAACCGACGGTCAGGAGTGGCACGGGGTGTTACGGTCAAAGGGCTTTTTCTGGCTGGCCACCCGCATGGCTATGGTAGGTGTCTGGAGTCAGGCCGGCGGAGCCTGTCGGATCGAACCCGGCGGTTACTGGTGGGCCACCCAACCGGAGAGCGAATGGGGCGTGGATGATGCCATGCGTGCCGAAATCCGCTCCCTTTTCGAGGGCCTCTTCGGCGACCGACGCCAGGAGTTGGTTTTCATTGGCGACCGGCGGATGAACCGGGAGGCCATTGAAGCCGCCCTCGACGCCTGTCTGCTGACCGACGCCGAAGCCGAACGGGGTCTGGCCGCCTGGGCCAGACTCCCTGATCCGTTTGGCGACTGGGAACTCACGGCTGCCGAGGCCAGCTAGTCGGCGGCCCCGGTCACATTGAGCACACAACCGGACTGGCACACTTCGGACGCCGTTCTTGCTTGTAGGCGTGAGCGGTCTCCGGGGGAGTTGTTCTGCTCCCGGCCGCGCAAGTTCACCGACAAGGAGCATGGCCATGCGTTGCCTCTGGGTTTTCGCGCCGCTTCCCGTTGGGAGAAGGTTTTCCCCGTGGTGGTTTTCAGTTCGTCTCGGTGTGCTGCTCACGGCCCTGTGCTTTCTCAGTCTCCACGCCGATCAACCCGTTGCCGGCGTTACGCCACAGGACGCAGCCGCGCTGAGTGAAGTCGGGCGGGCTGTTCTGAACTGGGATGGCCAGTCTCCGGTGACGCTGGCCGAGCGTGTCCGGCAGCTCGTGCCCGATGGATGTGTGATTGATACCCTGCGCGCACTCAACCTGGCTCAGCAGCGGGGACAACTCGCGGAGGACGTACGGCAGCAGTTTGCCCAAATCGAGGTCAAACAGCGCACTTACCAGGGCAAAGTCCGCCAGGCCATTCTGGAAGGCCGCCAGAGGGCCTTGCGCTCATGGGTTGGGACTCCCCAGGGACGCAGCCTGAGTGCCATTGGCGACTCTGGTTCGTGGCCCGATTCCAACCAGCCGGTCAATGTGGGGAGCGACTTTGATTTCACCATCTTTGGGGCGGATGTGGAGGTCAACAGTCAGGTCCGCGATGCCTGCGGCGCTGCCATTCTGGAGACGCTTGGAGCGCAGGGGTTTCAACTCCGGGATTTTGATGTCGTCATCACGGCCGAGGGAGCGGAAGTCGAATCCCGTGTGTTTGAAACCCAGGGGGGCATTGACTGGGCCGAACGTAATCTCAAACGGATTGAACTCATCTACCCTGATGGCACGACGCGCACCATCGAACTGTGGCGTGGCGACCCGGCCGGCGAGTTGGCCTATGCCTCGATGATGGCCCGGTTGCGCCATGAAGCCGCCCGCAACGGCGATTATGACCGGATGTTTGATGCGCGTGGGTTTTTACGTGAGAGCGTCTTCAACGATACGGGCGGCGGGCAGGGACAGACGCTTTGGGAACGCTTACCGCCCGATTCTCGAAGGACTGGGCGTGGATTACTTCCGCAGCCAGACTTCGACGGCACCCGGCGGTTGCCTGGACATGGCCCGCCACCTGCGCCTGGAGGTGCTCGATGTTCCTTACCTGGATGCCAGGACGCGGCTCAAGCGTATGCTCAAGTACCTGTCCCGCGCCCACACCTTGGCCCAGGCTGCGCCAGGGTTCAGGGAACTCATCGCCGATGATCCGCTGCTCTCCGATCCAGCCTACACCTCGCTGCTGAGCCTGGCCCGCGCCGTTGAGAAAGCCACGCCGGCCGAACTCGGCATCCTGCTCAAACAACATTTCGGCAATTACCCGGACGCCGGTTTGCAGGAACTCGGCAACCGGCTGACGGAGATGATCCTGCGGTATTCGGAAGTCGCCTACCAGGCCGAGATTGACCGCATCATCCTGCAGGAGCCGACGCCGGAACGCCGCCGGCAGGCTTTGGACCGGCTGGAAAATGATTTTCGGATCATTGAGACCAGGGGCGACCCCGGCGGCTCCTATGCCGAACATGCCCGGGCCGCCCGGCAAACCATCGAAAAGGTACGCCAGGCCGAAGCGGACGGCACGATCGAGGCCCTGCGCCAGCAGCGCCGCGCTTTTGAAAAGATTCGCCAGGCCGAAGCCGGGAAAAAGAACCGTCTGAAAGAGCTTCTGGAACTCACCGGACTGGGGCAGGAACTGCTCAAGCGGGCCGGTCAGATGCTGGACATCGGGCGCATCTTTCCACCGGCCGAGGGGCGCTACCGAAGCGGCACAGTTGATCTGTTGACCGAGATCGGCACTTCGGCGCGGGCCCAAGGGTTGAAGGTGGTGGATTATCTGGGGTCGGCGTCCATGTGGGCCGGTGTGCTGAACAGCATCACCACGGCGCAAAGCGATGTCGAACTCGTCATGGCGCTGAGCCGGACCCTCGTGGAAAACACCTTTTTCGGGATGGTCTTCCAATCGCTGTACGCCTTCAAACAGGGTGACAACGCGGCTTTTCTCCGGGCCGTGATGTATCTGCTCGTGCCTGAAACGGCGCTGCCGGCGCTGGTCGAAGCCCTCGGCGAAACGGTCATCACCCTGGGGGCACAGACGCTGTTCGACCAGCAACTCGACCGCCTCTACGCCGCCAGTCACTTTGATGACCAGGCACGGCTCATTGATCTGGGGGGGCTGGGTGTCGGCGGGGTGCCCGGCGCACGCCAGTTTGTGGACGCCATGTGTGACAGAGAAGCCGAAGCCGTGGCGCAGGATTTCATCCGCCGCTCAACGGCGACGGACTTCGGTTCGGGCGCCAATCGCCTGGCCATTCTGGCGCTGGCCAGAGCCATTCAGGCCACCGTCAACCAGGGGCGGCCGGGACTGTTTACCCAGGATGGCCCACTGATGCGGGCCTGTGCCGGAACTCGCAAGGTCAATGAGGACCTCACTGACCTGGGCAAAATGTGGGGCGTGAATCTGCCCCAGGATGCGACCACGGCGGGAGCGTGGGCGTCGTCTCTTGACCGGGGGCAGCGCCGGGCGCTCGATACCCTCCTGGCAGCCCGTGAGTCCTGGCGGCAACAGGCCCGGCAAGCCACGGCCGAAGCCATTGTGCGTACTTTTGAAGAACGCCGGGCCGCCGAACTGGCGCTGGATACCGACCGTGGCCGGAAGGCCGTCGAGCAATATGAACGGCTGCAAACAGTTTTCAAGGCATTGGAAATCACGACGGAAGGGAACCGGTCGCTGGAGGCGGAAGGCGCACCCTATAGCGTCATCAAGGGGTGGCTGATGTCTGACCGGGAGAAACAGGTCGCCGCCGTCAAAGCCATCCAGAAGTTTCTTCGCGTGTACGAAGGTGTTGTGCAGGCACGGGACGCCATTGAAGGCGCCATGATCAGCCGGTTGGGCCGGGTCGTCCGACCACGGCCCCTGACGCGCTCGCTGCCGTTGACCGCCAAGCCCGAACTCGATGCCGACCTGCTCCGGCGCTACATCACCGATATAGCCAAAGCTGAGGCTTCGGTGACGCATGACCTGGAACTCATCAAGCGGGCCAAACTCGAAGGATGGGTTTGTTTTGACCCGCAAGCCCGCGGTCATCAAAGGCCCCTACGGGTGGGAGAGCCGTGTGACGGCCACCGTCCAGGCCTACATTGAGCCGGTGTCCACAACCGATGAACTACAACATCCGCAGGCTATCCGCGCCTGGGCGGAAAAAATGTTGAAGGACCGTCCGCAGGGCGACGTGCCTTCTGACATGGCGGTTGGGCTATTCAAAGGCGGCGGCATCGAAGGGGTCAGCAGTTTGAAAATTGGCGCATTTGACGGGGCGCTGGCGGATTTTGCCGTCTGGATACGCCGTGGGTCGTGGGGCTCTGGATACACCGGTTCTTACTTGGGAGCGAGTGGGCGGGGGCAGGCCATTGGCAAACCGGGGCGCCTGGTCGTCAGGTACAGTGTCAGCGGCGGCGGTTGCTGGGACAACAGCGACCGCGCCTACCTGGTGCGACAGGTTGAGGCCGCCCAGCGCGAAGCGAAAGCCATCATTGCCAGTTTACCGGGCTTCCCCGCGAAAAGCCCCTCCCTTCAGGGCGGGGATGGATAGCGAAGAATTGCTCCTGATATTCGTTCGGAAGATAGTGCATCATATCACCATGGCAACCGTAACCAAGACCCTCAAGCTCCCTTTCCTGCGCCTGAACCGGGTCAAGGCGGAAGAATTGGCGCGTCTTCAGTCCCGTAACACAGAGGTTGCCAATACGATCCTGGCGATGCCGAAACCAGAACGGCGCAAGCTCACTAGCGCAAGCTCACTAGCCGGTCGTTTGCCCAGATCGAGATCGGCAGCGCATGGATCAACCAGACCATCTGCAAAACCATAGCCCGCACCAGAGTCAAGCGATTCCGTTGCCTGCCTCTGGAAACCAGTAATCAGAACTGGACGCTGCACAGGGTAGGGTTGTCACGCCTGTGGGCGTATCAACCACAGGAACAAACACGCCTACCGCTGCGAACGCTGTGGCAGGCGGGCACATGCCGATGCCAATGCCGCGATGAACATCCGGGATTGGGAAGGCTTGTGCTGTCCGTTGGTTCTTGAGGCTCCGGCGGACGGGCCGCATGACCCGGCCCTGAAGCGTGTAAGTGACACCGCCGTACAAGCGGCGGCGTAGTGAGAAACGCAACTTCTCGCGACGGGCGGGAATCCCCCGCCTTCAGGCGGGAGAGGAGGTCAAGACGTACCACTGGAACTACGGCCGGGGGGCGCGTCCCGGAACCGTGGGGCTGCTGCACAGCAGCGGGAAGCTGTACGGTCCGTGGCAGGCGCGGGGGACGCCGGGGCAGGGTGGCGTGCCGAATGCGTACTGGGAATGTGCGCCGAATGTCGTCGTACCGGCCGGGACATACACGGTTGTGGATTCCGACCCGGCGACGTGGGCACAGAGGAGTGGAGGCGCCGGGATAGCGCAGGTGAAGGGGTATCCGGTCGAAGAAAGCAGTCGGATGCCGCCGGCCAGTCCACCGGACAACCCACCCGGTGGCGGGAGACAGCAACCGCCGCCGCCCAACCCTCCAGGTGAGGGGACGCAGCAACCCCCACCTTCATCCCGGAAGGTGATCGAGGCCGTGTTCAAAAATGCTTCAAGTGACCCGGTTCACATCTGTGTTGCCGGCGAAGCCTTCAGTCCCGGAAACCGCATCGGGCCAGGTGAGACCCGCACGGTACGGGTCACGATTCCGGCCGATGCCGAGCGCACCGGCCGCGTCAGGTTCGTTGCCGGGCGCAATGGGCAAGTCCTCGCCACCGGTATGTGGGATTACGATCCTTCCTTCCCGTCAAGGTATCCCGTGGTGACGTTTCCTGACGAGAGCAACCCCTTTGCAAGGGGCAAGCTGGTTGTGACAACGGGCCTGCGCTAGTTGCGGCAAGCGGTCTCCTCTGAACCCTGGCGGTGAGCTGGCTGATGAAACCGGCTCGCCGCCAAATTTTTTTCATCCGCTGGCATGCCTGACGCCTGTTTTGCGCTTGAAGGGGTGAAGGGAAAACCACTGCGACACGACCCCGTCATCGCCGTCCCCAAACCAGGCAGAGGAGCAGGTACCATGGCCACCGCGACATATACTTCACCAACCATAACCAAAATCGTTTTGCGTCATGTCAGTGGTTCGCGGGTCAACCAGAGTGAGGAATTTCCGCTGGCGCACCTGAACGAACTGGAGATCGGGCGTGATGCTGCCTGCCGGGTTCGCTACGACCCGGACCGGGATGATCTCGTGGGGCGGCACCATGCCAAAGCATCGAGGGTGGAGAACATCCAGTCTTCACGCTGAAAGACCTGGGAAGTCGCAATGGGACGTATGTCAACCGGCAGCGGATTGCGGCTCCGGTTCGGCTCTATCCGGGCGATGTCGTACAGCTTGGCCCGGGTGGGCCGGAGTTCATCTTTGATCTTGAACCGCGTCCGCCGGAAGCCCCCCGTCCCACGCGCATTGCCGGTGAAGGGCTGGCTCCAGCGCCGCCCAAACCGACCCGGGTGGCCGATGTTCAGCCACCGGCTGCCATGGCGCCAGCCGCCATGGCTTCTCCAATGACGCCCCCTGGGGGGCCGGCTGGCGCTCCGCCGCCTGCCACCTGGCAGCCGCCGGTTGCGGTGACGCCGGTTGCAGCAGGGGGTGGGATTGGCAAGGCGACGGTCGAACGCATGATTGGCCAGGCCAAAAGTGACAACCGGTTGACCATTGTGCTGGTGTCCTCCCTGGTGCTGCTCGTGGTGGCCGGGCTGGTCAGTTACCTTGGCTATCTGGGATACAAGCAGCAGCAGGTGAATACAAAAATTGTTGTTGCTGAGCAGGAAACCCAACGGGCCAAACAGCAGGCGGAAGCAGCCCGCTCGGAGGTTGAGCGTCAAAAATTGGATACCCCTCTCGATGCCAGCGCCATTGCCGCGGCGAACTCGGCGTCCGTGGTGTATCTCGAAGTTGGCTGGAAGCTGATCTACACCCCAACCGGACAACAGTTGTACCACCGCTTCCAGGACGGTTTGCCGCTGTTTGTACGCCTTCAAGACGGCACGATTGAACCGTGGTTGACCACGGATTCAAAGGGCAACCGCCCGATTGGCGGCGAACACACGGGCACGGGGTTTGTCGTGAGTGAGGATGGTTTCCTGCTCACCAACCGGCATGTGGCCGCGAGCTGGAAGTCGCGCTATGAGTTTCCAGATGCCACTGGCATGGTCTTCGATGTGGGTAGCGGCAATTGCACCTTTCTGGCGACCCTGCCGGAGTGGGTGCCCAGCGAGACGAAGCAGGCCGGAGGGAAGTTTCTCCAGGGTGGCTTCGAGGGACGCAACGACTATCTCTACGTAACCTTTGCCAACAAAACCCAGCGGATTTTGGGCCAGCTCTCCGTGGCTTCGGACCGCCACGACGTGGCCCTGGTCAAAATCGGTGTTCCGGGACGGATCAAGCCCGTCGAACTGTTTGACAGCTACGACAGCATCAAGCCCGGTGACAGCGTCACGGTCCTGGGGTATCCCGGACTGACGCCGAAGAAATACGGTGTCGTTGCTTCCAAAGACATCTTCAACCGTGAGGCGCAGACCAGAGTGGTGCCCCATGTCACCGTCAGTTCGGGCGTCATCAGCTCGCTGCTGCGCGATGACACCTCGACGACCATCGCCGGTCGGGACCGGATCGTGAGCGTCATGGGGGACAGCTATCAACTCTCCATCAACTCGACAGGTCCGGGCAACAGCGGCGGACCGGTTTTCGATAACCGTGGGCGCGTCATCGCCGTGTTCAATGCGGGCGCCGAGCGCGTCACCTACGCCGTGCCGATTCGGTATGCCCTGGAGTTGATGAACCCGGCCAGCCGGTAGGCGCTGCCAGAAGCCACGTGCGCTGGCAGAAAGGAGAGACGGCCATGACGCAAGGTGTTGGTGACATCCAGCTTTCCCAACCGACGCTGGGCGTTGCTCTGCTGAGCGATGTGGGTTGTCAGCGGAGCGTCAATGAAGATTTTGCGCTTTCGGAAGTGCCCCCGGCTGAAACGTCGGAAGCCGCGCACAAGGGGACGCTGGTGGTGGTTGCCGATGGTCTTGGCGGCCACGCGGGAGGGGAGGTGGCCAGCCGGATGGCGGCGGAAGTCATCCGCCAGGTCTATTACACCTCGCCAGCCGAGCCGGCTGAAGCCCTGCGGGAGGCTTTTGTCGAAGCCAACCACCTGATCTGGGAGACTGCCCGGCGACACCCCCTGCTGCGCGGCATGGGAACAACCTGTACGGCGCTGGCCATCCGGGGATGGGAAGCCTTTGCTGCCCACGTCGGGGATACCCGTCTCTACCTGATTCGGGGCGGGCGTATCTACCAGATGACCGAAGATGATTCAGAGGTCATGGAGTATGTCCGCCAGGGGCGCCTGTCACGCGAGGCTGCTGAGCGGCATCCGGAGAAAAACATCCTGCTCAAGGCGCTGGGCACGAAGCCCACCGTCACACCGGGTTTCTGGGAGCGCCCCTTACGGGTATCCGCTGGGGATCGGTTTTTGTTGGTGTCGGACGGCGTGCACGACCTTGTCACCGACGGGGAAATGTGCGCCGTTCTGCTTGACTCGCCGCCGGGCATTGCCTGTCAACGTTTGGTTGATCTCGCCAAAGCGCGTGGCGGCCACGACAACATCACGGTTGGGGTGGTGTGGGTGTCTGGTTCGGAGGGGCCTGCGCGGTCAGTCGGGGCCATGCCTCCGCTGCTGCGCGAGACCCGGGAAGTGAGGGTCGTCTCATGATCGGCAGTGTGATTGGCACTTATCGCGTCGAATCCTGCCTGGGGACGGGTGGCATGGGGACGGTCTATCGCGGTGTGGATGTCATGCTTGACCGTCCGGTGGCCATCAAGGTTCTCAAGCCGGAACTCGTCAACAACCTGCAACTCATCGAGCGGTTTCGTACCGAAGCCGTTCTGCTGGCGAAACTCAATCATCCCAACATTGCGACGCTGTATGGCTTTTTGCCGATTGGTCCCCACCAGTTCGCCATGGTGATGGAGTTCCTGCCGGGACTGTCTCTCGATGCCTGGCTGCGACAGTACGGGGCCATGCCGCTGGGCCAGGCCGTTGTCGTGTTTTCCGGCATCCTCGATGCCATCGGCCATGCCCATCAGCACGGCATCATTCACCGCGACCTCAAGCCGTCCAACGTCATGATGTTGCCGGATGGCACACCCAAGGTCATGGATTTTGGCATTGCCCGCGCCATGGGAAGCAGCCACCAGACACGGGTCGGCGCCATTGTGGGCACGCTCGAATACATGTCGCCCGAACAAATCCAGGGCAAGGAAGCCGATGCCCGCAGCGACATCTATGCGCTGGGGATTCTGCTTTACGAAATGCTGACCGGGCGCGTGCCCTTCGTTGCCGACAGTGAGTACGCCCTGCTTCAGGCACACATCCACAATCCCCCGCCGCCGCCACAGGTGTTGACGCCGACCATCCCGGAAACCGTCGCCCAGGTGGTCCTGCATGCCCTGGAGAAAGACCCGCTGCGGCGTTTCCAGACGGCGGAAGAATTCAAGCTGGCCCTGTCGCTGGCTGCTGCGCCGGGCCTCGCTTCAGTTCCTGCCCACCTGCGCGTGGCCGTTCAACTTCCACACGCGCCGCCGCCCGTAACACCCGTGGCGCCTGTGGCCGCACCTTTCACGCCGCCGGCCAGGGCCATACCGTCTGTGGCCAACCCCACCCTGCCACGTCCGGCGTTGAAGCCAACCGAACCGCCGTGGCGCAAGGTGCTCACCTGGAGCCTGGCCGGCTTTGCCGTCTTTGCGTTTCTGCTGGCGATGCTGGCTTATGTCTGGGTGCACCACCACCCGGCCACGCCACCGACAGGCAGCGTGACGACACCGCCTCTGCCGCCAGACAGGGAATCAGCTTCTTCCCAGATACCTGCTGCGACATCGCCGGTATCCATCGAGGAACGGCCGACCACGGTTCCGGAAACTGATCCAGAGAACACTCAGACCTTGCCACCACCCGGAGCGCCGGTTGGCTCGACCCCGACAACACCACCATCGGTGGTTCCGCCACCGGTGGCATCCGACCGGGCGACGGCGCCGGAAGAGTCCAGGGAAAAGCCATCGCCGAAACGCAGGGACAAAGACCGCGCCGTGGTAAGTGAGCGCGAACGCCGCCGCCGCGAGGCCCTCAAAGCCCTCGACCAGTGACGGCGCACTGACCAGGAGAAAGTGAGGTGGACGATGAACTGCAGAAGAGGACCTTCCCGGTCGTGGACTTTCTTCGTCTTTATGATCGTTTTTCCCCTCATCCTGAGTTGGCAGTTCTCCAGCTCCGAGATGCTTCTCGTTGCGGGCCAAGCGCCCCAGGCTGCCAAACAGAACCGGGGCGACAAACCACTGCCCGCGCCAAGCGTCCGATTCGCTTGCCCGGTTTGACACAGGCCCTCCGCATCAATGGACTGTCAACGGCAGAGATTATCCGTGAGATTGAACGGCGCGGGGTTGATTTCGAGCTTACAGACGAGAACGAGCAGGCATTGCTGGCCGCCGGTGCCACGCCCGAAATTATCGAGGCTGTACGCCTCAACTACCGTGGCATCCTGGCAGACCCGGTTGGCATGTACGAGAACGATACCCAGTCCAATGCCACGGCGACGAACAACAACGCATCGTCCTGGAAACAGGATGCTGAGTCGTCAGTCAACACGCCGCCGCCCCCAACTCCAGGGCCGGACTATGATGAAATTTTCGACCAGGGGGTGGCGGCCCTGCGCAGTGAGCAGGCCGATCTGGCACTGACCCACTTCACGACGGCCGCCAGCTTGAATCCTTCCGACCCGCGTGCCTTCTCAATGCTGGGGATGACCTGTCTTTACTGGAAGCCGGACCTCGCAATGGCTGAACGCCACATGCGGCGCGCCATCGAGTTGGGCGGCAGTGCCGCATTACGGGTAGCCCACGACCACGATGGTTTCTTCACCAGCGTTTGCTTTGGCTCCCTGTTCATCAGTTCCCAGGATGTGACCTTCCGGGCGGATGATGGCCAACATACCTTTGCCGCCACCCGCGACAGCATCAGGGAATTCAAACTCAACGCCTTCGTCGGGTCGGAATACGGCGCTTTTCACATCAAGGTGCGCACGGGTCAGAACCAGACCAAAAACTTCAACTTTGCTCCCCGGACACAGCAGCGTTCTGAATCAGAGCTGGCTATCCGGCTCTACAACGCCGCCGGCCTGACGCGCCTCCCGCCCTCCAGGGACTAGCCTCCTCCAACCGTGTGTGGTGAAATCAAAACATCACCACACACGCATTGGGTCAGTCTGTCACGAGGGGATTGCCTGCCGGCAGAAGCCAAAGGGCGCCAACCCGGCAGAGGGTCCCGGCCGTGAACGTGCCATAACGGGCGCGCAAGCGCTGCTGTCAAACCCTCAACCTGTGACTTCTGACTGACCGGGAAGAAGAGAGGTTGGGGGAGCGATGAACCACAAAAAGAGCACTTCCCGGTTGTGGGTCTGCCTTGTCTTTCTGGCTTTTCCAGTACTGACGCTGAGTGGGCAACCGTCGGTTTCCGGGAAAAACCTGGCTTCTGAACGGTTGCGCCAGACCGTCAAACAGAAAACCAGACGACAAACCGCCGGTATCGGACATCCCATGCGCCTGGTTGGGCGGGCAGAATGTTTTTCCCTCAACCACCCAAGCTGCAAAGGCGTTGCCCCACCCCACAACTGGAGGTCCTCCGACAACCCCCCGCAGGACCCGGCGCAGAATACGCCGCCTTCTGATGCCTGGGCGCCGGAGTATGAACCTCTCCTGAAGCAGGGCATGGAGGCCCTGTGGAGAAATGAACCGGATAAGGCAGAGCGTCTCCTGACAAAAGCGGCCGATCTGGAACCTTCCGGTCCCTACGCCTTCTCACTGTTGGGAATAACCTATCTGTACTGGAAAGACCAGTTGGGTGCTGCCGAGTACTGCATGCGCGAGGCCATCAAGCGGGGGGGAAGTGCCGTGTTCCGGGTCTTTCATGACCACGATGGCCTCTTTGTACGCAACTGTACCGGCTATCTGCATATCAGCGCCGACGGCGTGGCCTTCCAGGCCGACGATGGCCAACATACCTTTACCGCTGACCACAACAGCATCCGGGAATTCCTCCCCAATGAGTTCGTCGGATCGGAATATGCCGCCTTCCATGTCAAGGTGCGTGACAGCCAGAAAAAGACGAAAAACTACAACTTCGCCCCCTGGACGAATCGGCATGCTGAAAAAGAACTTGCTCTGCGGGTCTATAGATTTGCCACGGGGATACAGCCCGCCACCCCATAGCCTTGACCTCCCAAAAACTGTGGGTGGTGAGCTTGAGACCTCACCACCCACGGGATTGACTCACGTCTGCCTGTTGCCAGGAACTTAGGATTGGCCGCGGGCAATCGCGTCAAACTGCGTCAAATTGTACTGCCGCATGAGGCTGTGCAGCTTGTTCGTGTATTCCGGGTCCGTGGCATACCCGGCGCGGTGAATTTCCGCTGCAAACCGGAAGGCATCGTGCGTGTGCCGCATGGCTTCGGCGTAGCGCGGGCTTTGGGTGAAGAGCCGCGCGTGGTCAGCAAACGACTCCTGCGGCGTGTGGTATTTGCGGAATTGTGCGTTCACGTAAACGTCACGCCCGTTGATGACTTCGCGCGTCCGCATCGTCACCGAGCCGGCCGGCCCCGTGCCCTTGATACCGAAAAAGTTATTTGCCTGGCGGGACAACTCTGAGCGGCCCCAGCCGCTTTCCAGAATGGCCTGGGCAATGGTGACGGAAGCTGGCACGCCGGTCTCCCGCTGGTTGCGGATGGCATCCGCCGCAATCGAATCAATGAAAGCATTGCCCGTGCGTGGAATCTGCCCGATGGGTGCACTCCCACCCACGCCGGAAGGCGGCGGGCCCGGATTGGGGGCTGGTGTTGGAGCCGGGCGCGGCGCTGGCGCTGGCGCGCTGGATGACGGCGGCAGGCGCAGTTCCTGACCGGGATAGATGAGGTTCGGATTGCGAATGTTGTTGAGCCGGACGAGTTCATCCACCGTTGTCCCGTGCCGCTGTGCAATTTGGGATAGCGTATCGCCGGGGCGTACCGTGTACGTCCGGGCCGGCAGGCGCAGTTCCTGACCGGGATAGATGAGGTTGGGATTGCGGATGTTGTTGAGCCGGACGAGTTCATCCACCGTCGTCCCGTGCCGCTGCGCAATCTGGGACAACGTATCGCCGGGGCGTACCGTGTAGGTGCTGCCACCACCCTGCACCCGTGCCAGGGCCTGGGTCAGTGCCTGCCGGGTCTGTGGCCCGTAAATGCCGTCCACGGTGATGCCAGCATCCCGCTGGAAGGCGCGCAGGGCGGCATCCGTCCGGGGACCGAAAACGCCAGGGCCGGTGTTGTAGGCGGCTTCGGTCATGTAGCCAAGCCGGATGAGGGATTGCTGAAGCGCGCGGACGGCTTCACCCCGGTCGCCCTGCCGCAGTGTGGCCTGTGGCAGCCCGGTTGTCGGAGGTGTCGTGCTGGGAGGTGTTGCCGGTGGCGGCGTTGGAGCTGGCGGTTGCGGGGTCGGTGTGGGGGCGGGCGATGAACCGCCGGCTGCACGTCCCCGGTCATTGACCCAGTATTCAACCGGCCGGCTTCCGAAGGTGTCGCGTACGTGGGCGTAGTTGACATTGGTCGAACCGGCCTGCGCAATGGCCGGGCCGCGCTCGTTGATGTTGCCCGGACGCACGATGGCCACGTGGCCAATCCCGCCTGGGTTCTTCCACCCGACCATCGTCGGGTGTCCCTCATTGGCCAATCGCTGGGCTTCTTCGGCGCTGACCCGCCGCCAGCCGTGCTGCGCGCCGTGCTGACGCAGCCAGTCCATGGTGGCATTGGCGTCGAGTTCACGGCTCTGGCTGTAGTTGTAAACAGTCGTCGGCTGACCGGTCCGTTTGTCCACCCAGTGCGGAATTTCAGCGCCCATGGCGCGGGTGACATCCCAGACAAAAATGTTGCAGAACGTGTCCTTGATGCCGTCGCCGCTGGAGTCACGGATGGCGTAGCGCGGGTTGTGCGCCACGGCAAACTGGTTGATGACGTTGTTGTAGGTCTCCGGTGTCCGGTGGTTGGGATCGCCTTTGAGCGGCGCATCAATCGGGCGCGCGGCATTGGTGTTCGTCGTCCCGGGTGCCGGGCGTGTGCCGTCGTAGATGAGGCCCGATGTCAGCCGCGCGCGCGTCATGGCGCCGGCGGTGGAAAGTTCTGCCCGGCGTGTGGCGGCCTCCTGAGGCGTGGCCGTGGCGGCGCTGGTCGTCTGACGGCGTGCCGTTGTTGCCGGGGTTGTGGTTTGACGCGAGACGGGAGGTGGCGAGGAAACCTGCCGGGTACGAACAGACATAGCGCGAGCCTCTCTTTTCCGGGGTCGGGATTCCAGGGATTGCGGCCACATTCATGACCTTCTGACCTGGCAACCAGGTTATCGGGTGGCTTCGGCAGATGTTGCATCCATGTTGCCGAAAAACATGCTGATGTTCTCCAACAAGCCTTCGCTTCCGGCGTCGCTTTTGATGAATGCTGCTAGAAAAACCGGCGTGAGTGATGTACTTGTGAAGTGTGCTCCTCTTGAAGCTGAACGACTGACCAGGTTGTGTTGGCACTTGGGGACGGCCGGCTGGCTCCTGCTCTATGACGAAAGGAAAGCAACGGGAAGCTGCGGCCTGTGCGCGAAGTTTCGGGAATGCTACTGAAGAAACGAGGCTCCCCCTCTATGCCGGACTCCCTTGCCTGCCTTGCCTCCACCACGACCTTCGTGGAGCGGGATGTTTCTCCACCGGACAGCAACCAGGCTGGCATCAATCAACTTGTGGAAGATGTCTATGCTGAGTTGCACCGTCTGGCGCACGCTCACATGCGGCGCGAACAGGGACTGCATACCCTGCAAACCACGGCGCTCGTTCACGAAACCTACCTGCAACTGGCCAAGTACAAGCACCTGAACCTTATCTAACCGACGGCTGTTTTTCGGTCTGGCCAGTCGGATCATGCGTCACATTCTGGTGGACTATGCCCGTAGTGCCAAAGCGGCCAAGCGTGGCGCGGACTGCCGTCTGGTATCGCTTCAGGAGATACCGGCAGTGGCCGGACTGCCAAGCGCGGACATTCTGGCCCTGCACGAGGCCCTGCTCCGCCTCGAAGCCCACGACCCCAGATTGGGGCAGGTACTTGAACTGCATGCCTTTGGCGGGTTGACCAACCTGGAAATTGCCGAGGCGCTGGGGTTGTCGCTTCGCACCGTCAATCGGGAGCTGGCACTGGCCCGGGCCTGGTTACGGCGTTTCCTGTCCGTCAGTACGCCGGGTTCTGACGCTGAAGCCGCGGGCTGCCCGACGGCGGCCTGATTCGTCAGGTTTTCCCAAAAACAGAAGCAGGAGGTCATCCCCCCATGGCCACTGACTTGTCTGCTGATCGCTGGGCGCAGGTCAACGAAATCCTGCGCCAGGCGATAGAACTGCCTCCGGCGGCCCGCCGTGAGTTTGTGCAAACGGCCTGTGGCGGGCATCCGAGCCTGTGCCGGGAAGTGTTGGAGTTGCTTACGGCCTACGAGGCGGATGAGGCTTCGTGGAACTTTGGCTCTTCACCGCTGGTTGACCATGCTCTCCGCGCCCTGGCCGCCAGGCAAACCGCATCGGTGCTCGAAGATAAGGTTGGCCCCTACCGCATTCTCCGTGAACTCGGCACCGGAGGCATGAGGACCGTCTATCTCGCCGTGCGGGATGACTTGGATTTTGAACAACGGGTCGCCATCAAAATCGGACACCAGTACGCCTTCAACCGCGACTTTTTGCAGCGCCGGCTGCGAACCGAACGGGCCATTCTCGCCCGCCTCGAACATCCGAACATTGCGCGCCTGCTGGACGGCGGAACAACCCGGAACGGGTTGCCCTTTTTCGTCATGGAGCCGGACTCTAGCTTGCCGTATAGTACGCGATAGTGTATAATAATGCTCATGGAAAGCACTATAAGCACAGGCAAGGCGGCAAAACTCCTTGGTGTCTCGGTCAAGACGTTGCAGCGTTGGGAACGCGAAGGAAGGCTGATTCCGGTGGCCCGAAGGGATAAACCGCCGCCTCTACACTGAGACGCAGATCCGTGAGTTCATCGGTTTGCGGCAGGCCAACCATGCGCCAACAAAGCTTGTCGCCTACTGTCGGGTATCGAGTGCGGCGCAGAAGCCGGACCTGGCGAATCAGCGCAAAGTGCTGGAAGCGTTCGTGGTGGCGAAGGGATTGGCGGGGGTCGGGTTTATCGAGGAAGTGGGCAGCGGGCTGAACTTCAGGCGCAAGCGGTTTCTGGCCCTTATGGACGAGATCGGGCGACGGGAAGTCAGGATGCTGATCCTCGCTCACCGGGACCGCCTCACCCGTTTCGGCTTTGAGTGGTTCGAACATGACGCCCAAACCCATGGCTGCGAAGTGCTGGTCCTCAACCAGGAACGGCTGTCTCCCGAACAGGAAATGGTGCAAGACTTAATGACCATCGTGCGCTGTTTTTCGTCTCGGCTATACGGTTTGAGGAACTATCGAAAGAAGTTGGATGAAGCGCTGAAACAGGATGCGAATGACGTCAAAAAGGCCCAACAATGCAACTAACCCACAAGATCGCTCTTTGTCCGACTCCTGAGCAGGTGGACTGCTTCAAGCGCGCCTGCGGCACGGCGCGGCGTGTTTGGAACTGGGCGCTCAATGAGTGGAACAGGCAATACGCAGCAGGCGGCAGGCCAAACGCCATGGCGCTCAAAAAACAGTTCAACGCCATCAAGTACACCGACCCGCAGTGGCTCGATGAGAACGGTCGGCCTTGGTTGCAAGACATTCACCGGGATGCCCACGCCCAGCCGTTCAGGAATCCCGCCAAAGCCTGGGAACGGTTCTTCGCCGACCTCAAGGAGGGCAAAGAAGCGCACGAGCCACGGCTCAAGAAAAAGGGCCGTTGCCGCGACAGCTTTTATGTTGCCAACGACAAGTTCACCCTGGAAGGCAAGACGATCCGTCTGCCCAGGATCGGTGAAGTCGCCATGACCGAGGAGCTGCGCTTCGCGGGCAGGATTTTGGGCGCAACGGTTTCTCGCACCGCGGATCGTTGGTTTGTGGCCATACAGGTCGAGGTGCCTGATGCGCAATTCTATCGGCGTCGCACGTCGCACGAGGTCAACGGCATCGACCTGGGCATCAAGGCTGCCGCAACGATCTCCAGCGGTGAAGTCATCGAGGCGCCAAAGCCGCTCAAAGCAGCGCTGCGCCGTCTGGAAATCCGTAGCCGACGTCTCAGCCGCAAGCTGGAAGCCGCCAGGAAGGCAGCAGGATTTGAACGCCATGCCCGCCTGCCCAAAGGAACGCGCCTGCCGGTATCGAACAACCGGCAGAAGTCGGCTGCGATATTGGCAAGGCTCTATGCCCGCATGGCCAATATCCGAGCGGATTTCACCCACAAGCTCACGACTCGACTCTGCCGCGAAAACCAGGCGTTGGTGATCGAGGATTTAAACGTCAAAGGGATGCTGCAGAACGAGAAACTCGCCCGCGCCATCTCTGACGTGGGTTTTGGGATGTTGCGCTCGCAGTTGGAATACAAGGCCCGGCGCTACGGTACTCAGCTTACCATCGCTGATCGCTGGTATCCAGGCAGCCGACTGTGCTCCATCTGTGGCTGGAAGAACGAGGCGCTGACATTGAGAGATCGAAAATGGGTGTGTGCTCAATGTGGTGCGCACCATGACCGTGACCTCAATGCGGCGCTGAACCTGAAACGGCTGGCAACCGAAACTGCCCTACCCGTGGCGAGTCCGTCCAGCAATGGCGGCGCTGCGGCGGGGACCGTCCCCGCCGCAGTCGGGAAAGTCACGCCTGTCAGATACGACGGTGGTCAACAGGACACGTCGGGGCAGGAAGAGAACCGTGCGCACTTTTGCGCACATTCTTGATAGCAGGACGGCATACCGAAGCTCATTGATTTTGGCATTGCCAAGCTGCTGGACGAGCAGACCTCCACAGCCGAAGCCCACACTGTCACCCGCCAGCGGGCG